>NZ_JACSQX010000001.1:397719-537038 GCF_014836395.1 Xanthomonas bonasiae | reverse complement strand
CTTCCGGTGATGCCTGTCGCGGCTGAAGCCGCTCCTACAGGGAGCTACATCACTCAACGCGCCGCCGCATATCCCTGCAGCGCGCTGCGCACCGCATACAGCGTATCCATGCGCGGCACCGGCCGCAGCAGGCGCAGCAGCACGCGCCGACGCTGCGGCAGGGCGACCCAGGATTGGCCCTGCAGCCACAGCTGGGTGCGGATCATGTCCGCGCGTTCCTGCCGGCTTTCCTGCGAAGGCTGCAGCCGCTGCCGCAGATAGCGCACGACCTCGCCGAGCGAGCGCGCCCACTCGATCCCGGGCAGCGCCGGCAGCCACAGCTGCGAGCACGAGGCGCGGGTCAGGTCCAGCCGCCGTGAGACCAGCCGCAGCAGCGGCGGACACTGCGCGCGCAGCTGCGCCAGCACCGTCTTCGGAATCGCCGTGCGGTAATAGCGCAGCACCAGCTGCAACGGCGGCAACGCCCACCACGCCGCGCCATCGGCGGTGTCGCACAGCACCCGCCAGTCCTTGCCGCTCATCCGCGTGGCCAGCAGCGAGATATCGTGCAGATGCATCAAGCGCAGGCTACGGCTGCAGATGCCGCCGGCCGCGTGCAGCAGCAGATGGCTCATCAGCGCGCCGTTGGACGGGTAGGGGTTCAGCCCCGGGCGGCCGTCGCGCGGGAATATCCGCTCGCTGATATCGACCGTGGCCAGCGGCAGCCGCTCCTGGATGCGCAGGTGCAGCTCGATGTTGATCGGGGTGTCGCGATGCTCGCCCAGGCTGGCGACGGAGTGCGCCTGCGCGGGGCGGAAGGTCTGGTGCTTCCACTGCGCGAACTCGGCCACGTAGCCGAGCTCTTCCAGCAACGCACCCACCTGCGCCGCATCTTCGGCGCGCACCAGCAGGTCGATGTCGGCCATCGGCCGGTCGCCAGGCAGGTACAGGCCTTGTGCGTGCAAGGCCGCGCCCTTCAGCGGCACGATCGCCACGCCGGCGGCCTGCGCCAGCGCATCGATCCGCTCCAGCAGCGCGGCGATGCGCCGGTAGCGGTGGGCGACGTGCTCGCGCTGCTCGGCCAGGAACGCGCTCCAGTCGCGATCGGGCCATACCGACAGCCGGCTCAGCAACGGCCCGATGCCGTGCGCGGCGGTCGCCGCCGCGGCCAGCTGCCATTGCAGCCGGTCCCACTGCGGCATCGCGTTGCCCGGCCGCGCCAGCTCGCGCGCCAGGGTTTCGGTCGCCAGCCGCAACCCGGTGCCGACATGCTTCAACGCAGGTTGCGTCGCACGCTCGGCAAAGGGATCGGCGGAGGAGGGCGCATGCGTTTGCGGCGTCGCCTGCGCGGTCATTGGCGTTGCACCAGCGGGATGCGGCGGTCGGAGGCCGTGGCTGCGGCCGGTAGGGCGGCGTCGGTCCGGTGCCGGCCTTCGCTGGCGATCAATGCGTCCCACTGCGCATCCAGTGCCACCCAGTCCCGCGCGTAGTCCTGCGGCGGCCGCGTGGCCTCGCTGCGCTGCAGGTCCACCTGCCGGTGCAGCAGATCGCGCACCCGCCGGTAGAACTCCGAGTCGTAGGCGCCATGGAACATCATCGCCAGGTCGTCGCTGTCCTGCCAATGGGTCTTGCGGCCGAGCTGGTTCTTCACCTGCTGGTAGAACTTGGTTCCGGGCAGCGGGTAGGACACGCTGACGCCGATGTCGTCCGGACGCGCCGTCGCCACCAGCGCACGGGTGGCGAGGATGTCGTCCAGTTGCTCGTCCAGGTAGCCGAGCTGCAGGAAGAAACCGACACGGATGCCGTGCGCGCCCAGGCGCTGGCGGGCGGCGATCACGTCCTCCACCGCGGTGCCCTTGGTCATCTTGTCGAGGATGCGCTGGCTGCCGCTTTCCGCGCCGATCCACGCTTCCGCGCAGCCGGCGCGGGCCAGCGCGGCGGCCATGCGCTCGCTGCCGAGATCGGCGCGGGTCTGGATGGTGAACGGGATCGAGCCATCGGCCGCGGCCAGCACCGCGGCGAATTCTTCCACCCACTCGATGTGGAAGCCGAAGATGTCGTCGGCCATCCAGATATGGTCGGGGGCGAAGGCGCGCTTGAGGTGGATCATTTCCGCGGCCACTTCCGGCGCGCTGCGACGCTTGTAGTGGTTGCCCCAGATCGGCTTGGCGCACCAGTTGCAGCGGAACGGGCAGCCGCGCGAGGCGGCCATGTTCAGGCTGAAATAGCCGTGCCGCTGCAGCCACAGGCGCCGGTAGCGCTCGATATCGACCAGGTCCCAGGCGGCCAGCCCGGACAGGCGCGGATCCGGCGGCCGCGCGCCGATCTGCGCGCGCTTGAGCTGCGGCAGCGCAGCGGTGGCGACATCGGCCACGTCCGCCACCCAGGCCGCGGCATCGATGTCGGGCGTTCGCTGCAGCCGCTCGACCAGTTCCAGCAGCGGCGCGATGCCTTCGCCGATCAGCACCGCGTGCGCGCCGGCGGCCAGGAACGCTTCGGGATGGTCCGACGCGTCGGAGCCGGCCACGATCACCCGGCTGCCGCCGGCACGCGCCTCGGCGATCATCCGGCAGGCGGCCTCGCGCATCCGGCTCAGGCACATCTTGGTCAGGAAATTGAAGTTGTCCTCGTAGAACACCACCAGGTTCGGCTGCGCCGCGCGCAGCGAGCCCTGGTAGTCCTCCACGCCGTCGGCCAGCATCGCGTCGAACAGCGTCACCTCGTGCCCGTGCCGGCGCAGCAGCGTGGCCACCTGCAGCGTGGCCAGCGGCGGATACGGCTTTCCGCGCTCCCATTGCTTGGGGTCGTAGCGCAGGAAATAGGAGTGGCTGACCTGGATCTTTGGCATCGGCGGAAGGGTCTCGTTCGGCGCCGGCAACGGATGCCGCGGCGCATGCAGCAGTGGCCGCGCACAGGTGGCCGTGCCGTAAGTGCCGCCGGCGCCGTCTTTGGTTGTGCACGCCGCGCAGGCGCGTCGTCGCGCATGACCCGCGCAACCTTTCCTGCCGCTGCACGCACTCACGCGCATCGACCCCACGGACCCATCCCCGATGCAGCTCTCGACCATGCGCACGCAACGCTGGGAGCCTGCGGCCAGCACTGCCGCAACGCAGGCTGGCGTCGCCGCCGATCCGTTTCACGACCGGCTGCGGCGCGACCACGTGCTCAGCAAGCAATTGCTGGGCGGTCGCTTCCGCTTCGAAAGCAACAGCGAGGCCTTGCTGCAGTTGGTCGAAGCGGCGTTCGGCGGCGTACCGCCGCACCAGTTGCCGGAACCAGCCGACTTTTGCATCGAATTGAACCTGGTCGCGCGCCACGACGCCCCCTATGTCTTCGCGCTGCAGCCGCCGCCGGTGCAGACCCATTCCGGCGCCGGCGTGCTGTGCGGGGTCATCGACGCCGACAACTACATGGTGCTGATGCCGTACCAGGGCAGGGCGCTGCTGGTGGTGTCGGAAGACATGCTCGCCCATCCCTACCATGTGCGCTACGAACTGATCGAGTTCGCGGTGTTCGTGCTGGCGGCGCGCGCGATGCGCCTGGTGCCGCTGCACGGCGCCTGCGTCGGCGCCGGCGGGCGCGGCGTGCTGCTGCTCGGCGCCAGCGGTGCGGGCAAGTCCACACTGGCCCTGCACAGCCTGCTGCGCGGCCTGGAATTCCTCGCCGAGGACGCGTTGTTCGTCGAACCGCAGCGCATGCTCGCCACCGGCATCGGCAACTTCCTGCACCTGCGGCCGGATCTGCTGCGACTGGTCGACGCGCGGACCCGCGCCTGGATCGCCGCCGCGCCGACGATCCGGCGCCGCAGCGGCGCGGTCAAGCACGAAGTCGATATCCGCAACGGTCGCGCCTGTCTTGCGCCCGCGCCGTTGCAGCTTGCCGGTGCGGTGTTCGTTTCCAGCACGGCTGCCGCGGATCCCCAGCAGCTGTTGCGGCCCATTGCCGAGCCCGAGGTACTCGAGCGCCTGACCGCCGACCAGCCTTATGCCGCCGCGCAACCGGGATGGCCGCTGTTCGCACGCCAGCTGCAGCGACTGGGCGTGCACGAACTGCAACGCGGCACGCATCCTGATGCTTCGGTCGACGCCGTGCTGCAGTTGCTGCGATGAGTGCGGCGACGACGAACGTATGCTGGCCATGAGAACGGCGACGTCGCGCGCAGGCGAGGGCGGCCGCGGCACCATGCTCGCAGTGGCGCGGCATGCTGGCGCGCCGCAGCCTGCCACGCTGACCGGCGAACGGGCGCCGTCCCCGGGCCGGCACCGATGACCGCGCACCGCCACAGCGCGCCCGACCCGGCGCCGCTGCTGCGTACCTTCATCGCCACCCTGGATCGTGGCGAGCGGATGCGCATCTGTGTCTACGTCGTGCTGTCGTTGGTCTGCGCGCTGGCCGGCGGCGTCGCCACGGTCGCTTTGGTGCCGCTGGTGCAACCCGGGCATGCACTGACGCTCGGCGGCCGCGTGCTCGCGTTGCCCGACGGCGTCCTCGCCCAGGCGGCGATCTTCGTCGTCGCCAGCGTCGGCTTCGCCCTGCTGCGCTGGACGGGCGCGCGGCAGGCCGCCGACCTGGCCAGCGGCCATGCGGCGCGCCTGCGCCGCATGGTGCACGCGCGCCTGCTCGACGCGCCACTAACGGCGCTTGCCGATGCCAGTTCGGCGGAAATCGCCAACGTCCTCACCTACAACATCGAGATCATCGTCCAGGGCTTCAGCGCATTGCTGCAGTTGCTGGTGGCCGCCATCACCGCCGGCGTCAGCCTGGGCATCGCCTTCCTGGTGTCGCCGACCCTGGTGCTGGCGCTGCCGCCGCTGCTGGGCCTGGCCGTGCTCGCGTTCCGCATTTCCGGCCACGAACAGGCGCGGGTGAGCCGACAGTACGTCGCCGACATGACCCGGCTGTTCTGGCTCAGCGAGGATTTCCCGCGGCGCCTGCGCCACGTGCGTTCGTTCGAACGCGAAGACCTGGAGAAAAGCGGCTACGACGCGATCTCCAGCCGGCTCAGCCATGGCTACTGGCGGCAACAGGCGCTGGTCGCCTCGGGCCGGCTGCTGCTCGAACTCAGCGCCGTCGCCGCCATCGCGGCGATCATGCTGCTGGCCGGCTTCTGGCACGGCATCGACCGCGGCGCGTTGATCACCGTGGGCCTGTTGCTGGGACGGCTGCTGCCGTATCTGGTCTCGACCCGGCAGAGCTTCCAGCAACTGCGTTCGGCGGCACCGGCGCTGGAGCTGTGGCAGCACTATGTGGGCCTGGGGGCGGCGAGGGCGACACCGGCAACGCCGCACGCGGCCGCGCCCATGCATGGCCCGTTGCGGATCCACAGGATCGGCCTGGCGCCGCCGCTGGCCGCGGTCGTGATCGGCGAACTGATCCTGGCGCCCGGCAGCATGACCTTGATCTGCGGACACTCCGGTGCCGGCAAGAGCAGCCTGATGGACGTGCTCGCCGGCATGGTCGAACCGCGCGTGTTCGCGGCGCAATGCGATGGGCAAACGCTGGATTTCGCGGCGTACCGCGCCTTGGTGCGGCATGGCGCCTATGTCGGCCAGAGCGTGCGGCCGTGGCAGCATACGGTGCGCGACTGCCTGGCCTGGGCCGAGCCGGACGCCAGCGAAGCGGCGATGTGGCAGGCGCTGCGCGACGTCGGCCTGGCCGCGCGCCTGCAGGCTGGCGCGCAGGGCCTGGACACCACCTTGAACAGCGCCGCCGCCAAACTCTCCGGCGGCGAACTGCAGCGCTTGCTGCTGGCGCAGGTGATCCTCAGGCAACCGCGGATCGCCTTGCTCGACGAGGCCACCAGCGCTCTCGACGCGGTCTCGGAGCAGCACGTGCTGGCGACGCTGCGGCAACGCCTGCCGCGCACCGCGCTGGTCGTCGTGTCGCACCGGACCAGCCTGTCCGCCGTGGCCGACCGCTGCCTGCACATGGCGCGCCCGGCTTCCGCACCATTGCCGATGGCGCAGCCACAGCCGCACTGACCGCGGCCGCATCCATGGCGCGATCCGCGATGGCGCGCCGCGCCGGGAAACGCAGCCGCCCGTATTGCCGACTTGCGCGGAACAGTCTACCGTCCATGGCTTCGACAGCGATGCGCGCCGGCTGCTCGCCGAACCGCCGCGATGCGCGCCGCGCCGCCGTCACAGGCAATGGCGGCAAGGCAGGGGCAGGGCGGACACTTGGCCGCCAGGAGCGGCGTTCTGAACGACACGATGACCAGCAGTGCCCGCGAACTGTTGAAATGGATCGCCTTGCTGCTGATGACCGGCGATCACGCAGCGAAGGTGCTGGTCCACGGCTATATCCCGATCGTGTCCGAACTCGGTCGCGTCGCGTTCCCGCTGTTCGCCCTGGTCATGGCCTACAACCTGGCCCAGCCTGGCGCCGACCTGCTCAAGTCCGTGCGCAGGCTGCTGCTGTGGGGAATCCTGGCCCAGCCGGCGTATGGACTGGCGTTCGGCTACTGGATGCCGTTCAACGTGCTGCTGAGCTTCGCCCTGGCGGCGGCGGTGATCTGGAGTATCCAGCGACGGCAATGGACCTTGCTCGGCATGTGCGTCCTGGCGGCGCCGCCGTTGGTGGACTACAACTGGGCCGGACTGATCCTGGTACTGGCCGCCTGGTGGGTGTTCCGTTTGCGCGCGATGCCGCACGCGCCACGCCAGGGCGCGCCCCGGCACGGCTTGCGCGACGTGATTGAACACCGTTATGCGCGCATCGCCGTACTCGTCGTGGCGTTCGGACCGCTGTGCTGGTGGAACGGCAACGGCTGGGCCTTGCTGGCATTGCCGATGGTGGTGCTGCTGGCGAACCGCGATTTCCCCATTCCACGGACGCGCTGGGCGTTCTACATCTACTACGTGGGGCATCTGGCGGTGCTTGCGGTGCTGGCGCGAACGCTGGCCGTGCATGCCGCCTGAGACGTCGTTCCCAAGTGCATGGGTGTAGCATGCACGCATCGAAGAAAGCTGATTCAGGGTCGATGAAGAAGGCGAAACAGGCACAGCGCAACGATCGATTCGGCGATCTGCACGGGGCGTTGCTCGAGATCGTCGGCGTCATGAACAGGCCGCAGCGCGACGAGGCGATGATTCGCGAAGCGGGAATCTCCCTGGAACGCGCCCTGTTCCCGCTGCTGGTGCTGGTGGAGCGGCTCGGGCCGATCGGGGTGGTCGAATTGGCCGATCGGGTGGGGCGCGACTACACCACCGTCAGCCGGCAGGTCGCGAAGCTGGAAGGCCACGGCTTGGTCGATCGCCGGGAAAGCGCCAGCGACCGCCGCATCCGCGAGGCCGTCGTCACCGACAAGGGCAAGGCGATGACGGACCGTGTCGACGAGGCGCGCAAGCGGATCGGCGTCTCGGTCTTCGCCGACTGGGAGGATCGGGATGTCGAGGAACTGGTCCGGCTCATGTGCAAGTTCGCCGACGACATCAAAGGCAAGCTGCCCGCAGACTAGAGGCCGAGCGCCGCCAGGTAATCGGCGAGCGCATGCAGTTCGCCGACCTGCGCGGTCATGCCGACATAGCCATCCGGCCGCACCAGTACCACATCGCCCGGCGACAGCCCGTAGGCCTCGGCGAAATGCCCGCCAATGTCGCGCACGTCGCCGCGCTCGCCAACGGTATACGCCTGCACACCGCGACGGGCCGGCAGTGCCGCGTGTTCGATTCCGTAGCCCAGCAGCGTCCAGTGCGGCCCCTTGAACAGCTCGAACAGGCGCGTCATCTGGCCTGCCGCACCGAGCAGCGGCGCATCGGGCGCACGCGTTCCCGAGGCGATCCTGGAAGAAGACATGGCCGGTTGCACCAGGACCGAAGCGTCGTAGTACAGGTCCAGCTGTTGGGTCTCGCGGCCCCGGCGCATGTCGCCTTGCTTGGCCGCGCCCAGCAGCTCGACCGACAGGCCGAGCATGCCTGCGGCGATAGGGCGCCGCTCCTGCTCGTAACTGTCCAGCAACGCGTCGGCGGCACCGGCGATCACCGCGGCCAGCTTCCAGCCCAGGTTGTAGGCGTCCTGCACGCTGGTGTTGAGGCCTTGTCCGCCAGTCGGCGGATGGATGTGCGCAGCATCGCCGGCCAGGAAGATGCGGCCGACGCGATAGCGATCGGCCAGGCGGGCGTTCATCGCATAGGCGGATGCCCAGAAGACCTGGTGGATGCGGATATCGGTGCGCCCGGTACGCTCCGCGATCATGGCATCGATGCCGGCAGCGGACAGGTCGACTTCGCCCTCCAGCGGAATCGGCGCCTGCACCTGGAACAGATCGGTGCCGGCAAGCGGACACAGCGAGACGTGGCGCTGCATGGACGCTTCGTTGAAGCGGTGCCAGCAAGCCCGATCCAGACCGCCCAAGGCGACGTCGGCCACGATGGCCCGAACACCCAGCGTCTTGCCGGGAAAATCGACCGCCAGCGCGTGCCGCACGAAGCTGCGCCCGCCGTCGGTCGCGACCAGGAAGCGCGCGCGAATGCGATGCGTGCCAGCAGCGTCGACCACTTGGGCGGTCACGCCGTCGGCGTCCTGCAGCACATCCACCAGTTCGCACCCGTAGCGAGGGGCATGCCCGAATTCGGCCAGCCGCTCGCGCAGGACGCGCTCGGTCAGGAACTGCGGCACCATCAACGGCAGCGTGTAAGGCTCGGAGGGCCGCGCTGGCGGCGCTTGTTCGGCAGCAGTGACGTACTCTCTGCCGTCCTCGCCGTACTTCCGCTCAGGCGGGTAGGGACCGCCCACCGCGGCGAGCCGATTGGCGATCCCCAGGTCCTCGAAGATCTCCAGCGTCCGTGGCTGGATGCCCTTGCCGCGGGACCCGCCGAACGGCTCGTCGATCTTGTCGATCAGGCAAAAGCCGACCCCGCGCCGCGCCAGCTCCAAGGCCAGGGTCAGACCCGCGGCGCCAGCGCCGCAGATCAGGACATCCAACGGATTGCCTTCGTCGTTCATGTCGCCTCCATATGTGCAAAACGCACTTAACTGGGCGGCAGCGTATGCTTCTTGGGAGAAGAGTGCAATATGCACATAATTTCCGAGCTGGAAGCTCCAGATTGCGGGTCGGCGTGAATGGACTGCAGCTGGTCGAATTGCCATGTGCCTGCCGGCGCACGGGTGCCGCATCTGTCTAAGCGTGCGCTTCGCCCGTCCCATATCATCCTTTCCACGGGGGTGAGCATGGATGTTCGTGTCGTGGGGCTGTTCTTACTGTTGTCGGCATCCGCCGTGTCGGCGCAGACGCGCTCGGCTGCCGGCCGTGGCGTCGAGCGTGTGAACCCGAATCGCAACGTCGCTGCGGTTCCGAAGCTCGATTGTCGCAAGCTTCTCGCTAGCGATCCTCGGCCATGGGTGCATGCTTATTGCGAGCATGTCGACTTCGCGATGCAGGACGGCATGTCCCGCGCCTGGGGACGTCCTCGGCCATCGTCGGTTCTTCTCGATATCCCTGCGCTTGGTACCGCTGAGGCCAAGGCTTCTGGCGTCTCATGTTCCGAGGGCCGTGTGATCCGCAGGGTGGGCAATGGCTGGGAGCAAGCGCTCGATCAGCAGCGTAACTATCTGCGCTGCCGGCCGTCTGTCGAGTTGCCGGCGATATCTATTGGTCGATGAGCTGGGTGTGGGGCTTGGTGAGGTGACTTGATAGGCTGCCAGGGTAAGAGAGATTCCAGCAGGAGCCGCAGCAGCACAGTGCAGCACCACGTTGATTTTACATAATATACATTATGCGAAATCAAGGGTCGGCCCAACCGGCATGTTGTTTTCCAAAGAGGATGTCCTTCCTTGCAATAGTTAATTGTCCATCCCTGGGCGTATGTATCGAACCTTCACTGCAGGCGCGGTCAGGCCTAAGCCATCCCCTGGGCTGGGGCTCGCCGATCAGCCACGGCATTAATGGACGCCGTTCCGGGTAGCAAAACACGAGCCCTCGCCTTGCGGCTGGATCATGTTTGACTAAAGATAGGGTGATGACGCGCAACCAAGCCCTGATACAAGGCATTGAGTTTGATCTGCCGCACTACCATCGGCAGCGCATGGCGCGCCGTGCCGGAATCCAGATGCAGATGCTGCGCGACGCGGACAGCTCCCCCTGTCTCGATGGCCATCGGGTTCAAATGATTCGAAACGCACTGGTTGAAACCACGCGGAATCAATTCAATAATGCGTTAACGGTCGAGGAAGTAATCGAGCCTCTCCGACACGGTGTAGATATTCGCGCAATTGAGCAGGCAGACGCTTACATGGCAGATCCTGCCAATCAACGATCGCGTGGGTCCGTTTGACACGCCTAGTTCCTCATTAGGATGTGCTCTTAGCACGACGCTTTTGGGCTCGTACGTTCTTGGAAGTCGGGAGCTGCTCTCGTTTGAGCCAGGCAGCTTCCAAGACAGCGGGCAAATCTCGCAAGTGTGCAAGCTGAGCATCGAGCGCGTCCGCCCTTGCCCGCTGAGAGACCAACTCCTGGCGCAGAGCCCTCCCGAGGTCCGCTCTTGGCCATGAGCGGACGTTAGCCGAGCAATTCGTCATGCCGTGAGGAGCGGTCGCCTCAGACGCAGGCCTCGGCGAAGTTGTGGATTGCCTGCTCCAGAGGGTTGAGCTCATTGAAACAAGTATCAAGATCCAAGTCCCCAAGCAGATTGCCTTCGCAACCAAAGGTAGTGCATGACTCGTAGTCGCCGAACAATACTTGCGGCAGGTGCAGTTCGTCGAACCGCAGCATCTCTCCCATCTGCGAGAGCCGCTCGAAATTCTGCTCCCCAGCGTTTGACAACCGTCGCAAGACCGCACTGGGGCTCTGCGCCAACTTTGCCGCGATCTTTGAAACTTCATCTTGGGCCAATTGCTTTACCTGACCCATTGACGTACCAAGACGTGCGAGGGCCGCTTCGATCCCCCTGGTCCCTGCGTCTTCCGTGCTGAAACTGCTCTCAGGAATCGCAGCGCATAGGACGCGATACAGCATCCCGGCATCGCACCGAAGCAAGCCCTGCTGAACACGCTGTACGTAGTCATGCTCTGGGGGTACACCAAAAATTGCTGCGAGGCGATGTAAGTCTGCCATCTCCGCGAAACTCTTGGTCGGAATATTTAGCACAAAGCGACTGAGGCGACCGCCAAGACGATAGGCGCGGATAACGTCCTTGCACTGCTGGTGATTGGCGATCAGATGTGCGCACGCAGAGTACTCAGTGATACGATGGTTGTATAGGTACTCAAGCGCTTTGCTTGTCTGGCTGTGCTTCTCGACGATTGCCTCTGGGCCTTGGACTGCGGTCAGTAGGGCAAATCGCTGGACTAACTCCTGAGACATGGCCGATGTTTCGAGCAGAGATACAGCCGACAATGGCGAGCGCGCTAAGTTTTGCCCGGTGAGCGTTCCAAATCTGCAAAAAACGATAGGCACGGCACCTTCGATCGATCCGCTAGCAGTGAAACGCAACCCTATGGTGACTTGGTACGTCCACGGCCGGATCACTTTTTCGTCGGTCTCATTCACTAGAGTGTAGTACTTGGGCAACCGCAGCGTGCGCACGTGGTCTGACGCAGCTTTTAGGTAGTGGAACTCTTGCTCCTGCTGAAATTGGTTAGCCCGAAAGGCATTGTCTAGAACCTTGAGATGGCGCATACCCCAGCAGGTAGAAGTGGCGTCAATGAAGTGGGTGAGCTCATGCGCGACCAATGGGATGACGCGATCCAATGCATGAAATTGGTCAAGTGTGAGTGCGCGGTCCCTGGGCACTGGACCAAGGAGATGCCTTAGGCGCTCGAACTCAGTCGATTCAATCGCGTCCAGAGTGATGCCGAAGTTGTAGAAGTCGAAACTTCCAAGAACGTCGAGTTGTAGGACCTTAGCGTGTGAAGGCATAAAAAGATCTTGTTGATGCGATTTTGGCATTAATCCGCCAAAATGGCCTGGCTATGCATTGAATTTCTTGGGAATCCCAAGGTAACCTGGGTGCACGTCGTTGAGCATATAGTTCATATGTTCGCTCTGGGTCGAAATCAGGCTGTCCTCCTACCCGCGATAACGCTCCCTTATCCCTGCCCCGTCCAATGTCCGCTCTCGGCCGGAAGCGGGCACTGAGTGGAAAGCCGAACTCTGCCCCCTGTTTTTATGCAATCCTCCTTTGGATTCGGCATCTTGGTAGTTTCTTGAAACAAATTTATGGGGTAAGACGGCGCTTCCAAGGCATGAAGCTAGTTTCCAAAGGAAGCGCTCAGCTTCTTCAGCGCCGTCAGGATCTGGTGGACGATGCCAATTTCGAAGTCTTCCCCATCCCCATCATGCGTGCCCTTGTTCAGATACTTCCACGACAGAGCGGCCTCAGGCACAGCCAGTAGTTCCTGGAACGCCTCCTTGCGTTGCGTCCAGGCCGCTGTCGCCAACCGCCCTTGATCAACTCCGCTATTGACGGCTCTGGACAGGACCTCCACGAGGTTGCGCAGCTCGGGATCGCCATCAGGCCTGCGCAAAACCAGCGATACCCGTCCTAGTGAATCGTCGGCTTTGCCCAGCGCCTTCCAGACCCGGGTCATCAGGTTCTCCAGTGCCTGCCGGCAGGACGCCAGTGCCTGGCGCTGATCGGCCTCGTCAAGTCTTTCTTGGGCGCGGCGCAGGTAGTGGCGATCGCTGCCGTTTTTAATGATTGGCTGATGGTCGCCGCCATGATGCTTGAGGATGTAGAGCTTCGAAGCTCCCTGCCCCAGGCCGTTTTGCACTTGGGTGATGAACTCGGGGCTATGGCAGGTAATCACGATTTGCTTGCCGTTGAGCCTTGCATCGCCAAACAACGTGTCGCGTATCCCCTTGCGGTGGTCGTGGTCGATGGCATTGACGGCATCGTCAAACACAAGCAACGGCAAGCCCAGTTTGATGTTCTTGGCCAGCAGGATAGCCAACCCCAGGCATCGCAGATGCCCCTCGCTCAATACGCGCAGCGCATCGTGTAGTTGGCCTTGGCTTCCCACAAAGGCAACCCGGATCCGCTCACCCCCACGAAGCGGAAGATCGAGCTTGGCCAGCTTGTCATGATCGTGGTCGTCCACATTGAACAGGTTGTAGAGATCCTGGGCCGTCTCGTTCAAGTCGGCTAACAGGCCCTCAGGCAGCCCGTCGCGATACCGTTTCAGACTGTCGAGGAAAGACGCATATCCGTCCTGAATCCGCTTCTCAAAGGCCACGGTAGCCGCTTCATCCGCCGCTTCTACAATCAGCGCCGCGTTGGCTTCATCGAAGCCGTCGATCTTGGCTTGCTCTGCCACGACCTGTTGGTCATACATCGAACGGCGAAGTCGAAGTGCATCGACCTGTTCCTTGATCGCTTCAAGCGCCTGCTGCTCTTCCCTGAGCGGGGCACGCTGAGCTTGCCTTGCACGAATAGCCGCGTCGCCTTCCTCAAGTGCCCGCACTCTCGCCAACACCGCTTTCCAAGTGGTCTTGGTCAACAAGCCCTCTGACCAGGCCTCGATGGGTTGGTCTTGCGCCACCCACTGCACCAATGGCTCAAGATCTCCACCATTCAAGGGCGCATAGGCGTGCGCTGCCGCCACCTTTCCATGCAACTGCGAGGACAGCTGGTGGCATTCCTGAGCCAAGCGCGTTCTCGATGCCTCAAGCGCAGCAAGGTCTGCCAGGAGTTCAAGCCCATCACGCGCGCGAACGAATGGATCCCGCACCACGTTGGCCAATGGGGTGTCGCAGGCGGGGCATTTGTCGGGGCTTTCTGCCGCTAGCGGCGCCACCGCTCGATACAGTGCGAGAAACGAGACCTCGCCGGCCCGGGCGTCCAGATTCGCCTGCGTCCTGGCCACCTCGGCAAGCTTCTTCCTCATGCTCCTGCGCAAGACAGCAAATGAGGCAACCGTCAGCCCCGATTGTGCTGGGATCTGCTCTTGCAGGGTGGCATTGACCTCTTGCAACCGCCCCTCCTGCCCGTCCATGCCAAGGCGTCGCAACAGCAGCTCGTAGGTCAGCTCCTCTTCAAACCCATTGGCAAGCTGGGCCTGCTCAGTATCGAAGGCCACCTGTGCTTCAGCATTGCCATCGACCTTTTGCCGTGCGGCTACCAGAGCCGCTTGCTTGAGCGCCAATACGTCTTTCTTGGGCGTGCCCAGCCGCAGCTGGTTGTCCAGGCTGGCGGTGAAGTTGCCAACTAAGTTGTTGAAGCCATCCAAGCCAAACAACGTGGCAATGAGGGCACCGGCTTGTGCCGGCGTGCGTGCAGCCAACCGCGCGAAGCCTTCGATGCGGTTCTTCTCCACGATGGCAAAGCGCAGCAATTCGGCATTGGGTGCGACGGGGACACCATTGGCGCCACTGGCTGCCAGCAGCTGAGGCGCGACATACCTCCCTTCATGGATGTTGTTGAAATACTGCCCGAGATCTTCGATGCGCTTCGCTGATGCCTCTTCGACATAGCCCAGCAGTGCAAACTCCAGAGCCTCGCACAGGCTACTCTTGCCGCTGCCATTGGGCCCTTGGAAAAGCACGATGTTTTGCGACAGGTCGAATTCTTCCTCACGCCGGAATCCACGGAATGGTCCGATCGTCAGCTTCTTCAACCGTGTCCAGGGGAGTTGGGCGGCGGCCGCATCGGCCTGTGCCGGCTCGATCACGTCGGGCGTGTTGTTTAGGTCCCGACGCAGCAAGGGCGTCAGCACAGTCGCCCGCTGCCCCCCGTTGTTCACCGTAGGGATCAGGGCATCTAGGTTGTCCTGGACGATCCGCGCAATCCGCTTGGCGTCAGCAGGTTCCTCCGTTGCCCCCAGCAGCTGCATGTATCGCAAATACTCGTCGTGCACCGCACCCATCGTTGCCGCTCCGCTGCCCGGCGGCTGTCCCAGCCGGATACCGTCTTCACCGGCTAGCCGAGTCCTGTCGGACTACTGACATCTAGCCCCCCTGAAACGTCACCGCGCCTTGCTTGTCAGGAAAGCACTGGCCAACCACCTTGCTTCCAATCCTATCCTGATCAGGCTGTCTATGTTTGCGACGCCTGTTGGCGCGCTTTCCACTGGTAGGTGTGCCCGTAGAGGTCCCGGCCCGCCGGCTCGGTAACCTTGGCCAACCAAGATACACTGCAACCAGTGTCTCGAGAGTGTCCGCTTGATGAGCGAACCGGAGTGGAAGCGTTACCAGCAAGCCACGGCCGACGTATTCCGTCGGCTAGGTTGCAACGCGCAAGAGGATCTGCCGGTTGCGGGCCTGCGGGCGACTCACGCGGTCGACGTCCACGCCACCTTTCTCCGCGCAGGCATCCTTTGCACATGGATCATCGAGTGCAAGTTATGGAAGTCACGAGTGACCAAGGAAAAGGTGCTCGCCCTCAAGAGCATCCTCGAGGACGTTGGCGCGGACCGCGGCATCATCGTTAGCGAAATGGGCTTCCAGTCCGGGGCGCAGGATGCTGCCCGCGGTACGAACATCACCTTGGTGACCTCTTTGCAAGAGTTCGAGCGCACTGCGTTGGCGGCCACGTCCGAGGCCCCGCTGGCGCTGGTCAGCGCCTGCGATTCAATTCCGCTCTACCGGTTTCCACAGCACTCGCCGCACGAACTGCTCGTGGTTGAAGACACTCTAATCACGGCCAACTGGCAAGACGGCAGCATTTCATTGGTCGACCCGGCGAGAAAAGTCATTACTCGTACCTTTGAGCTCGACAAGTACGAGGCGTTTTCGCCGGGTGACGGCGCCCGCGTGATTCGAACGCATCCACCCGGCAACTTGGTACTCGCGGACGGCCGCCTCTTCCTTGGCCAGGTGTTCTCCGAGGTCGTGATTGTCATTGATCTCGCTACCCAAGCGATCATCAAGCGCATCCCGGTGCCCGGTGGGGGCGAAGGCGAGATGGCAGTCTCGCCAGACCAGAAGACGGTCTACTTCGCCAGCAACAAGACCAGCCACTTTTTCATTATTGACAGTGCCACCTACGCGTTCGAGGTGGTGCCCTACCCACAGGGCGGGCGCGGCTGTATGTCCCTACTGCGGCATCCAACCAAACCGCTGCTCTACATCGGCATATCGCGCGGTGGACGCATCGCGGGGCGAGCGTACCCTCATGCGAACTGCTACGTCGCGACATACGACCTCGCGCGACGGGACTACATCAGTACGGCGCAACTGGCTGAGGTCACCAATGGCCAGACCGACGACGCGACACCGGCGTGCCTGACCTACGACGCCATCTACGAACGGGTGTACGTAGGCATGTTCCATTCGCGTCGTGGGATCTGTGTCTTGGATCCGGACACGGGCGCGTGGCGCCGGGACGTGCGGTTTGAACGCACCTCGAACAACACAACGCCATTTCCCTGGGTTGACCCGCTGCGCCAAGTAATTGCTGGCTCGCTGTTGCTCAGCGTGAGCCGCAACAACCGCGAACTGGTCAGCTTAGATCGCGAATCCCTAGAGCCCAAGGCCTCCGTCTATCTGGGCGAAGGACGCAGCTGTCCTGGTGATCTGATCGTGTGGCGGGACTTCGCGGTGGTCAGCAATCCCGCGCTACAGGGATTGCACTTCGTCCCGCTCAGTATGCTGGCCTGAATCTCGATACTTGCGCAGCATGCCCGGAGTGCCAATTGCCTGAACTTAGATGGATCGCTGCAAACCCACGTGGTCCCTGAAGCTCTGCAAGATCCTTGTCGGTGTCATCCGTCTCTAAGTCCGCTTTGGGTCTGAAGTTGCCCTTCCCTACCCCCGATAAATCTTCCTAATCCGCCGCCCCGCCGATGTACGCTTCCGGCCAGAAGCGGACTGCGGGAGTACCTACCCTCTTTCGAAATGTCATTTCGTTCTCACATCCAGAACGATCCGCGCAGTTAGACCGCCCTTCAATAAGCGGCCCAATCACCTTGGCAAAGGCCACAGGCGATGCGACCCCAAACGCCACCACCGCCCGGGCAATCGCCAGCTCGAAGTGGTCGCCCGTCGCCGTGAAGACAGACCCAGTCTTGAGTGGGTGCACTACCGTCTGGGCCCCCGTTGCGACGGTGGCCTCAAGTGTTTGCCTTTCACACTCTGTTCCCCTTTGGGCAGCCTGATATGACACACCTCGGATACAATCCTGCGGACTTCAACAGGGAAGTCCGGGCATGCAGATATTTGGAATAGATGACGCAATCTTCTGGAACGCGGCGTCTGCTGTTGGCTCCATATTTTCTGCAATTGGAACTGCAGCGGCTGCGGTTATCGCCCTAGTGATTTGGCTGCGAGATCGTGCATATCGGAAGCACGACAGGGACGCAAATGCACGAGCCCTCGCAAGCCTCTTATTTGGCGAACTCTCCACTGGCGTGATGAAAGCTCAAGTTGTGTATTTCAAGCTCTTGGAGCTTGGAACTAAAGTTCCAAGCGTGAACGACCACTTTGCAGGCCACCCAGAGGAGTTCGCGAAGGGATTGCCCCTGATAATGGAGATACGAACTCCGCGTTTAGAGAGGCTCATCGAGGTCTTGGGGACCCTCCCTTCAGAAACGACAATCGCGTTGACAAATTTCTTGGTTTCGCTTTCCGCGCTGGAGGGAATTTATAGAACCCTCACAGCGCCGAACCACGACCCGAAGAACTTTGATGCAGATAGCGTGGAGGCAGCAACTGATTGCATCAAATCTCTCCATGCTGATGCCAGAATTGCCTACCTGAAATTGGCAGCTACGCTGGGTAAGAGCCCTGCACAGATCAGAAAGCTAGCTGCTGACCTACAAGCAGCGCCGAACTAGTGACGACCTTAAGGAGTCGGAATCACTAGCCGAGTGCATCACGAAGATTTGAAGGGCGGGAAGCTCCTCCTGCTCAACCCGGCTCGCGCCGAGAGACGTGAAGATGTCCGCTTCGGGTCGCATCACGCCATGCTTCTAGGCTTGGGAGAAGCCTGACCAACCCTTCATCAGGAGTTAGTCATGGCAATTCTTTACACATCTCAGCCTCACGAGGCTTGGAACAAAGGAAAGCTGATCGGCCAGAAGGCGCCGCTAAAGCTGAAAGACATTTGGGCCATCCGCATCAGGCTACAGCTTGGCCACAAGATCCGTGATCTCGCCCTGTTCAATCTAGCGATCGATTCCAAGCTCCGCGCTTGCGATCTGGTAAAGCTGCGGGTGTCGGATGTCGCCCACGGTGGACAGATTGCGTTCCGCGCCATGATCATGCAGCAGAAGACCGGCCGGCCCGTCCACTTCGAGATCACCCAACTGACACGGGAAGCCGTACAGGCTTGGATCACCCATGTTGACCTCAAAGCCTCGGATTTCCTTTTCAGCAGCCGAGTATCGGACTCACCTCACTTATCAACGTGGCAGTACGCCAGAATTGTCCACCGCTGGGTGGAAGAAGCCGGCCTCGACTCCGGCTCCTACGGCACCCACACGATGCGCAGGACCAAAGCTTCGCTGATCTACCGCAGGACACGAAACCTCAGGGCGGTCCAGCTATTGCTGGGGCATACGAAGCTAGAAAGCACCGTGCGCTACCTAGGCATCGAGGTCGACGACGCCTTAGAGATCGCCGAGCAAACGGATGTCTAAGCCCAAGAGGCCACTCCTCGACCGGCAAGGTCGAGGAGTGGCCAGAAGAAGAAGTTCAAAAAGTGCTGCGAGACCTCGCCCGAAAGAGGGAACCTCAGGAGGTTGCTACTGATCGCTTCGCAACCCTGAGCATCCCTTCCGGCCACTATGGGGAGTAGCACATCGATCGAACGTTTGGCCCTGCCCCGCGTACTCCGTGATGGCTAGGATCAGCACGATCCACGGCAAGGCCTGGACCTTTGCCGCCAGCACCGAACACGCCTGAGTTCAAGCGCCGGGCCAGCCAAGCCAAACGCGATGCCACGCCTGCTCCCGGCGATGTCGTGGGCAGGGTCCGCCTGCGCTTGACTTGAAATGATACTGACCAGTCTATATCATCCGCCGGGAATCCACCGCCGGAGTGATCATGAGCAAGGTTCGCGAGCGCATCCTGGATGTCGCCACCAATCTGTTCTATCGGCAGGGGATTCAGGCGGTTGGCGTGGACGCCATCATCAGCAACGCGGAAGTCGCCCGCATGAGCTTCTATCGGCACTTTCGGTCAAAGGAAGGTCTGGCGTTGGCGGTGCTGGAGCGGCGCGACGAACGACTCTGCGCCTGGTTCGAGCAGGAGGTCGAGCGCTTGGCGCCCGATGCAAATCTGCGGCCGCTGGCAGTGTTCGACGCCTTGGCGATGCGCCTGGCCAGCCCCGACTACCGCGGTTGCGCCTTCCTCAACACCATCGCCGAGACGCCGCTGCCCAGCCACGCACTGCATCGGGCTGCGGCTGCGCACAAGCACCGCTTCGAGGCCTACTTCGCCCGTTTGTTGCGAGCGGCCGGGCTGGACGAAAGCGCGGCCGGCGATCTCATGCTGCTGTTCGACGGGGCCGTGGTCACCGCGGTTCGCGAAGGAAACCCGACCCCCGCCACGCGGGCAAAAAACATGGCGGCGCGGGTGCTCGGCATCGCGCAGGCGAACTGAGTCAGTGTCTTACTGAGAGAGTAGTTATGTCTGCGGAAGTTGTGTCGCAAGGCCCTGTCGCTCGCGGCGAACGGTTGTTGCAATTGGATGTGCTGCGCGGTCTGGCCTTGTTCGGCGTGCTGCTGGTCAATATCGGTTACTTCTGCGGTGCCGATTTGGCGCGGGAAGCCGGGGTCGCCTATCCGCTGGGAGACTTCGGCGGCTTGGCCGGCGACCTCGTTAGGGTGCTGTTGGAGAACAAGGCGGCGGCGCTGCTGTCGATCCTGTTCGGTGCTGGCCTCGCCATCCAGGCCGATCGTGCGTCCGACAAGGGTCAGTCGCGCTGGCCATTTGCGCTGCGTCGCAGCGCGGTGCTCGCCCTGCTGGGCAGCGTGCACACGTTCTTGTTGTGGAACGTCGACATCCTGCTCGACTACGCACTGATCAGCTTGATGGTTCTGCCCTTCCTGCGGCTGTCGGCCGGCCGGGTGTTGTGGGCGATCCCGGTGGTGCTGATCGTCTCGGCGGTGATTGCCGGTCCGATGGAGGCGCTTGCAACGGATCTGCCGCCGGCGCAAACCTACGCCCTTGGTCTCCAGCACTACGGGCAAGGTGGGTGGCTCGACGCCCTGCAATACCGATGGTGGGAAACGCTGCATGTGATCGGCCCGATGCGTATCGCCAATCGCTTCGTCATCCTGGCGCCGTTCTTCATCGTCGGCGTTGCGGCCTGGAAGGGCGGATGGCTTTCGGCACCGGACGCGCATCGGCGCCGGCTGCGGCAGGTCTTCGTGCTCTGCTTCAGCTTCGGGCTGGTGGCCAACGCGGTGCCGCAGGAGGCGCTGCATGCCTGGGTGAATCAGCTTGCGCTGCAGCCGCTGCGGGTCTTGATTAAGGCGACCTTCTTCTTCGCAAAGTTCGCGCTGACCCTGGGCTACGCGGCCGGCATCCTGTTGCTGCTGCAGCGATCGCGCTGGCGCGTGTGGCTGGGTGTGTTCGCGCCGCTCGGTCGCATGGCGCTGACCCAATACCTGCTGCAGTCGCTGGTCTGCACATGGATCTTCTACGGCTTCGGTCTGGGCCAGTACGGGCGGATGCCGCTCGACCTGGCGCTGGCGCTGGGCGTGCTGCTGTTCGCTCTGCAGGTGATCAGCAGCCGCTGGTGGTTGGCGCGCTTCAGCATCGGCCCGGTGGAGTGGCTGTGGCGGCGATTGAGCTACGGCGGCATTCGCCAGCGCCCACCGGCGCTCGCAGCGGCCGGGGCGGAGGCTGAACAGGCCCGAAGCCGGTAGCGTGGGTGATGCCGCGTCGCGGCATTAGCGCCGTGTTTTTTGCGCCTGTCGGCGTGGTGGTGTGCGGGCGGATTCAGCGCCATGAGCGCGTCGCTGCGGCCGCCGGCGTCGACAAGACCCGGATACTGGGATGCCGTCAATCTACCTCACAGCCGCGCCGGCTACGCGGCCTTCTTTGGCTGAGCGCTGGCAGAACTCCCAGGGCCGACTAAATTGGGAGGATTGCGCCGAACGAAGCTGAAGAAGACCTTGCCCATGCTGCTACACCCGATCCATCACGGCAAGGGAATGTTATGGCCCGCTACCGTCACGTTGATTACAGCCCACAACTGCTTCCGGTCGACCTCCAGGCGCAGTAGGTGCCGGCCAGCAACCTTTGGTGGAGGCCGTCATGTCCGCTTCGGGTCGGTAGCTGCCATGTGCCCTACCCCCGATAACGCTCCCTAATCTCTCTGCCCGATTTGGTGCGCTCCCGGACGGGAGCGGGACATGCCTGCTTTAGAAATGCATTAACCCGCATGGCGAGCGGCGCTTGCTTTGAAGAACGGTTAGCCGTCAATCACTGACCTTGAACGAATACGTTGATGGTTCAAGTTTAAACAGAACCCCGGCAAGATCCATTTGCAGCGCCAACTGTTCCTTGCCAAGGCTTTCGCGCATGTCATTACAGAGGTTGCGGAAAGCGAGTATCTCTTGCTCTTTTTCCAAAGTGCCGCCTTGTAGCCAGAATTGCTGCAAGCTTTTGACCACAGGAAGATCCGCCGTCAGCAAGATACGCGTCTTGGCGTCATTGAGATGGGCCAGTTCTTCGACTTCATCTTTAGTGCGTCCCGCACGGCGTGCGGTGAACAAAAGTGAGGTCGATCTCAGGAAGTCTACATAGGCAGCCATCCTCATTGCCGCGAGCTCATCTTGGCGTGCGCGCTTGGCCGCAAATATATGACCCAATGCAACGCCGGCGAGCGCCGAAACGCCGGAAAGCAATGCCACTAGAAACGCTGAAAGTTGCATCGGCGAGTCGTACCTGAGTTTAGCCGCGCCGCGAAGCGGTGCCGGCTTGGATGCATTGTTAGCCACGGCCACGGCAAATGCTACGGCAGCGGGCACTTCCGCTGCAAAGCCGGCTCGCTTGTCGGGCTCAGGTACGGCGCCGCGAACGCCAACTCTTCGGGGCCACCGCGATCTGCCCAGATCCAGCAACCACAGCAACAGAAGAAGCAACAGCACTCAGCGGCAGGAGTCGGGCAACTTGTCCAGCATGCCGGCCACCACCGGCGTCAGCCGGTTGGCGACCTCGGGCGGAATCGCGTCGCCAGCGCGCAGCCCGCTTTCGCTGCGGGCCTGTTCGCAGGCCCTGACGATCCGCGCGCGCGTGCCGGCCCAGAGCGCGCTGCACTGCCAGCCACTGCGGCCCAGCGGCAGCACCGTATAGGCGATCGACTGGCATTCCTGTGCGGCGCGTGCGCCCAGCGGCTGGCCGGCATACTCGTGCGGTACCGTGTCCAGCGTCGGCTGGTAATAGCTGTCGGGGAACGCCGCCGAATAGCGCTCCGGGTCCAGTTGCAGCGGCAGGCCGGTCGCTGCCAGGTCGAGCGCGCGCCCGCACGGTGCGGCTGCGGCGATGCGCTGGATCGCCTGGTAGATCGGCTGGTCCAGGTCCTGCTCGCGCGCAGTCACCTCGGACGTCGCGGCCAGCACTGGCAGGCGCGCGCGGTTGGCCATTTTCGCCAGTTCCCCGGCATGTGCCGGCGCGCAGCGTTCGCGCACGCTGGCCGCCAGCAGGAACGCCACGTCGCGGGCGAATGCGGCATCGCTGTGCAACAACGTGGCGATGCGCTTGCCGGCCGCATCGTCGGGCAATGGCGCGACATGGAATGCGGGGGCGACCGGCGTGCGGACCGCCGCGGTCGCCGCGCCCGACGTCGGTTCCGTTTGCCGGTGTGCGCGCAGCGCCAGCAACACACCGCCAGCGACGGCGAGCGCGCATGCGGCGAGCGCGATCCAGCGCATGCTTGGCGATGTAGGCCGCATCGATCCGCGCCCTCAGCCCTTCACTGGGGTGATCGACGCGTCCTCGGCGTCATAGGTCGCGTTGGCGATATGCGCCTTGAAGCTGGCCAGATGCAGCCGCCCCTGCAGATGGAACGGGTCCCACAACTCCGGCACGTCGATCGGCGTGCGCAGCACGACGTGCAGGATCTGGTTCGGTGGCGGCGGCGGCACGTGGATGCAGGCGCCATAGAACGGCACGAACAGCAGTTCGCTGACCTTGCCCTGGTCGTCGCTTTCCAGCGGCACCACGTAGCCGTCCAGGGCGAAGCGTTTGCCTTCCAACGCCTTCACCACTTCCGACGAACCGAACTGCGCGGCGCGCTGGGTGCCGGAGTGGTCGATCGGCATGCCGTTGACCATCGAGGGGCCATCGTCGCCGGCCGCCTGGTCCATCGCGGTGCTGTCCCCTCCCCAGCCGGCACTGATGCGCGGCGGTGGGCGCTGGTAGATGTCGTTGGCCGGCGCCAGTTGTTCCCAGCGCTCCACCGTGTCGGCGACACCGGTGTCCGCCGCGGTCGCCGCGGTCGCGTTCGCCGCTGCCGTCGACGCTTTGGATCTCGTGCCGGTCTGCCCGTCGTGACCGTGGCAGGCCGCCAGCAGGCACAGCACCGCGGCCAGCGGCAGATGGCGATCAATCTTTTTCATAGGGATGCAGACGGGCCTGCTCCATCGTGTAGGCGGTGCCGGCGAGTTCGCCGTGCAGGGTCTCGGCGCGCAACTGGCCGGACAGATAGAACGGGCTGTACATGTCGGGCGGGTCGATCGGGGTGTCCAGGCGCACATGCACGATCTGGTTCGGCGGCGGCGGCGGCACGTGGATGCAGGCGCCGTAGTACGGCACGAACAGGAACTCGCGCACGCGGCCGGCATCGTCGCTGTCCAGCGGCACCACGTAGCCCGGCAGCCGCACCTTGCGCGCCAGCACCGCCGCCACCGTGTGGTAGGTGCCGGTCTGCGGCATCGCATGATTGCCGCTGTGGTCGACCTGCGGTTCACCGGTGTTTTCCAGTGCCTGCAGGTCGGCGGGCGGCAGCATCGCGGTCCAGTCCAGCTCGCGGTAGCCGTCGGCGTCGGGCTCGCCCAGCGGCGGGTCGATCGGCGCGTCGGCGAGCGGCGCCGGCTGCGCCTTTGCGGTGGCGGGTTGACGGCCGCAACCGCACAGCAGCGCGAGCGCCAGCAACGGAAGCATCCAGCGGCGCATGGTCACAGCTCCGGCGACAGGCCATCGGCCAAGGTGCGGCGATAGGCCAGCAGGGCCGGCACGATGCCGGCGAGCACGCCGGCCAGCAGCACGCAGCCAAGCCAGCCCCATTCCACCGCGCTGGGCGCGATGCGGTTGATCGCCAGGCCGAAATGGTCGAGCACCCAGCCGCGCGCCAGCCAGCTGGCCGTGCTCACCACCAGCAGCGCCAGTGCGCACGACACCACGGTGACCAGGCCGGCCTCGAACAGAAGCAGCCCGGCGATGTCGCGCGGCCGCGCGCCGACCGCGCGCAGGATCGCCATCTCGCGCCGGCGCTCCTGCAGCGTGGCCACCAGCAGCGCGACCATCGACACCAGGCCGAGCAGCACGACCAGCGAGGCGATCATGCGCAGCGCGCCTTCGGCGGTGCCCAGCGTGCTCCACAGCTGCTGTAGGGTCACGCCCGGCATGATCGCCAGCATCGCCTCCTCCGGGTATTCGTTGATCTGCCGCTGCACCGAGAAGGTGGCGATGCGGGTCTTCAGGCCGAGCATGAAGGCGGTGATGTTGTCTGGGGTCAGGTTCATCGTCCGCGCCTGCTCGGCGCTGACGTGCTGGCCTGGCAGGCGCACGCCGGAATGCCAGTCGATATGGATCGCCTCGATCGCCTGCAGCGACACCAGCACGCTGGAGTCAACGGGCGTGCCCGTGCGGCGCAGAAGGCCGACGATCCGGAACGGCTTGTCGGCGTGGGTGGCCAGGCTGATCCGTCCGGTGCCATGTGTCAGCACGATCTCGTCGCCGACGTGCCGGCCCCCCCCCCCCCCCCCCCGGCGCCGATCACCGCATCGTAGAGATCGTCGAACGCCCTGCCCTGCGCGAACGCCAGCGCATGCCGCGCGCCGTAGTGGTAGTGCGCGAAGAAGCCGGTGCTGGTGCCGACCACCCGGTAGCCCCGGTAGGAATCGCCCAGCGACAGCGGCACCGCCCACTTCACTTCGGGCATCGCGGCCAGGTCCTGGTAGCTCTTCCACGACACGTTGTTGGTGGCGTCGCCGATGTGGAACACCGAATACAGCAACAGGTTCACCGGCCCCGAGCGCGCGCCGACGATCAGGTCGGTGCCCGACACCGTGCTGGCGAAGCCCTCGTGCGCTTGCGCGCGGATGCGCTCCACGCCCAGCAGCAGCGTCACGCTCAGGGTGATCACCAGCACGGTCAACGCCACGCCCAGGCGCCGGCTGCGCAGGCTGGCCAGGGACAGCTTCAACAGGGTCATCGCGCACCTCCGGCGCTGGCGCGGTTGAGCGTGGCCAGGTCGGCCTGGACGTCGAACAGCGGCGCGATCGACGGATCGTGGCTGACCACGATCGAACTGGTGCCGCCATGCCGGCATTCGGCGAACAGCAGCTGCAGGAAGGCCTGCGCCGCGACCGGATCGAGCGCCGAGGTCGGCTCGTCGGCGAGCAGCAACGGCGGCCGTGCGATCAACGCGCGCGCGGCGGCCACCCGCTGCTGCTGGCCGACGCTGAGGCGGCTGGCAGGCCGCGACCACAGCGCCGCCACGTCCAGCCCCAGCGCGACCATCAGCCGTTCGATCTCCGCGTCCAGCGCCTGGGTGCCGGTCGCCAGCCGGCCGCGGCGCGCGGAGAACTGCAGGCCCAGTGCGATGTTGTCGCGCGTGCTCAGGAACGGCAGCAGGTTGAATTGCTGGAACACCACGCCGCAGTGGTCGGCACGGAAACGGTCGCGCGCCGCCTTGCGCAACGCCGCCAGGTCCTGCCCGGCGACGCGCACCCAACCGGCATCGGGCTGCAGCACACCGGCAATCAGCGCCAGCAAGGTGCTCTTGCCCGATCCGCTGGCGCCGCGCAGCAACAACTGCTGCCCGCGCGGCAGCGCGAACGCGGCAATCTCCAGCACCGGGGCGGCGGCGCCGGGATAGCCGAAGCGCACATCACTCAGTTCGACGACGTGGTGCAGGCTCATCCCGGCAGGTTCACCCGGGTCTGCCCGGCCACCGCCTCGGTGCGGTCCTGGCCCGCCGCGGTGGCGACGTTCACCACCACCTTGTGCAGCCCCGCGAAGCGCTGCGGCAGCAGCACCTGCAGGTGATCGAGCCGGGCCGGATGCGCGCACTGGAACGCGTAGTAAGCGTGGAACTCGGCATGGCTATGGCCGGGTTCGTCCGGATCCGCCATCGCCACGTCATAGCCCTCGGTGTTCACCTGCGCACTGCGCAAGGAACAGGCCGCAGCGACCGGGAACTGCAGCCAGCGGGCACCGCGCAGCGTGGCGACTGCGGCATCCAGGCGCTGGCGCTCGTCGGCATCGCGCGCCGGATGCTCGAAATCGAGGATGCCGATGCCCGGCGCGCTGAGCTGAACCTCCAAGGCCGTGCCATCCACGGCGACATCCAGGTTGGCCTGGCCGTGCACGTGCGGGCCGTGATGACGGACCGCGTTGGCAGCGACGGGCAGGCTGGCCGAGGCGACCAGCAGGAACAACGGAATGGGATGTCGCATACGGACCACGCGGGTTAAGTTATAATATTACACTATTGAAAAACAGGCCGGCGATGCAAGCCTGACGCTGCCCTCAGTCAGCCGCGGTTCGCCTCCGGCCACCAACAGACCCCACCGCACGGCGGGCGCATGCCCCTCGTTTGGCGCCGCAAGCACAGGACATCCCATGTCTCTTCTCATCATCCCGGACAGCTACGCCGCCTGGCGCCACTGCATCGAGGTCGAATGCGGCCTGAGCCTGCACCAGGCCTATATCGAGCAACGCATCGCCGCGCTGAACGACCACAACGACCACCACACCCAGCAGTTCGTGCGCTGCTGGGGGGAACCGCTTCGCCAGCAGGTGCTGCAGTGGTTCGCGCAGGCGCACGCCGAACGCGCCGACGGTCGCGCGTGAGCCATCCCTCGCCGCCCGCGGCCGCCGTGCCCGTCGCCACGCCGCCTGAGCCGTCGAACGCCGGCGACCCGCTGCTGCTGGGCGCAGTGCCGCGGGTCGCGCTGGCCGCGGCGGTGTCGCTGCTGCTGTGGATGGGCTACGCCCTGATCCGATGACCGCGCTCAGTCTGCAAGGTGTCAGCGTCTGCTACGACCGGCGCGCGGTGCTGTCCGCGCTGGACCTGGACATCGCGCGCGGCAGCCTGGTCGCGGTGGTCGGCCCCAACGGTGCGGGCAAGACCACGCTGCTGCGCACCATCGCCGGCGAACTGCGGCCGCAGGCGGGGCAAGTGGTGCGTGCCGCCGGGCTGGCCTGGTTGTCGCAGCTGGCTGCAGTCGACCGCAGTTTTCCGATCGATGTGCAGACGTTCGTGGCGATGGGGCTGTGGTCGCGCATCGGCGCCTTCCGCCGCCTCGATCGTGACGACAGGGCGCGCGTGGACCGCGCACTGGATGTGGTCGGACTGCGTGCGCTCGGGCGCCAGCCGATCGGTGCGCTGTCCGGCGGGCAGATGCAGCGCGTGCTGTTCGCGCGGCTGTGGCTGCAGGACGCCGCGCTGATCCTGATGGACGAGCCGTTCACGGCGATCGATGCCAGCACCGCGGCCGACCTGCTTGCGCTGATCGACGGTTGGCATGCCGACGGCCGCACCCAACTGGTGGTGCTGCACGACCTGCGGCTGGTGCGTCGCCACTTCCCGCGCACGCTGCTGCTGTCCGGCGACCTCGTCCTCTACGGCCCCACCGCCGAGGTGCTGGCGGCACCGCAGCTGCAGCGCGCCGGCATGGCCCGCGATCCGGACAACGCACTCGCCGCGGATGGAGCGCCGGCATGAGCGCGCTGTGGCACCCGTTCGCCGAATTCGCCTTCATGCAGCGTGCCCTGCTCGGCTGCCTGGCGATCAGCCTGGGCGCCACGCCGGTCGGCGTATTCCTGCAGCTGCGGCGGATGAGCCTGACCGGCGATGCGATGGCGCACGCGATCCTGCCCGGCGCGGCGGTCGGCTTCCTGGTCTGCGGCCTTTCGTTGGGCGCGATGACCCTCGGCGGCATGCTGGCCGGCATGACCGTGGCGCTGCTCACCGGTGCGGTGTCGCGCGCCACACGCCAGCGCGAGGATTCGGCGCTAGCCGCGTTCTACCTGATCTCGCTGGCGCTGGGCGTGCTGCTGGTCTCGTCGAAAGGCTCCAACATCGACCTGATGCACGTGCTGTTCGGCTCGGTCCTGGCGCTGGACGATGCCGCGCTGGCGCTGCTGTGCGCGATCAGCGCGATCACCCTGCTGACCTTGGCGCTGCTGTACCGCCCACTGGTGCTCGAATGCGTGGACCCGATGTTCCTGCGCACGATGAGCCGCTGGAGCATGCCGGTGCACCTGGTGTTCCTCGCCCTGGTGGTGTTGAACCTGGTCGGCGGCTTCCAGGCGCTTGGGACGCTGATGGCGGTCGGCATCATGATCCTGCCGGCGGCGGCGGCGCGCTTCTGGGTGCGCCGGTTGGCCGCGCAGCTGGTGCTGGCGATGGTCATCGCGGTGCTCGCCTCGGTCGCCGGGCTGCTCGTTTCCTATCGGCTAGGTCTGCCATCCGGCCCAGCCATCATCCTGGCCGCAGGCCTGTGCTACCTGGCCTCGTTGGTAATCGGCCCGGTCGGTGGGCTGGCCCTGCGGCGTTTCCACTACGCTTCCTGCTGATCGCTCCCATGTCCGCTTTCCGTCTCCTCTCCAAGGGCGCCGCAGCCGTGCTGGCGCTGTTGCTGCTGTTTTCCGTCTCGGCCTGCCACGAAGACGCCCCGCCGCCGGCCAACGCCGTACCCGCGCGGCTGAAGGTGGTCGCCAGCTTCTCGATCCTCGCCGACATCGCCGCCAATGTCGGCGGCGAACGCATCGCGCTGACCACGCTGGTCGGCCCCGGCGGCGACAGCCATGCCTACGAGCCCACGCCGGCCGATGCGCGCGCAGTCGCCGCCGCCGACGTGGTGCTGGTCAACGGCCTCGGCTTCGAGGGGTGGATCGACCGCCTGATCGAGGCCTCCGGCTACCGCGGCCCGGTGGTCGTCGCCACGGCCGGCATCACGCCGCTGGCGGCCAACGTAAGCGCGCATGCGCACGCACACGACGACGACGGCCGCGCCACGCATGACCACGCCGCAGACACGCCCGACCCGCACGCCTGGCAGCGCCTGGACAACGCCCGCATCTATGTCGGCAACATCGCCCGTGCCTTCGCCGCCGCCGACCCGGCCGGCGCCGCCGTGTACGCCGCCAACGCCCGCGCCTACCAGCAACGCTTGGACGCGCTGCAGCGGCAGCTCGCCGCGCGCATGGACGCAGTGCCGCGCGATCGCCGCACCGTGATCTGCGCACACGATGCCTTCGCCTATCTCGGCCAGGCCTATGGACTGAGCTTCCTGTCCCCGCGCGGGCTGTCCACGCAATCCGAGCCCTCGGCACGCGACGTGGCCGCGCTGATCACCCTGGCGCGCGAGCAGCGCGTGGACGCCCTGTTCCTGGAGAACATCAGCGATCCGCGCCTGCTCGACCGCATCGCCGCCGAGACCGGTGCGCGCATCGGCGGCACGCTGTACTCGGATGCGCTGTCGGCCGGGGACGGGCTCGCACCGACCTATCTGGAGCTCATGCGTTACAACGCCACCGCACTGGCCGACGCGCTGCAGCCACCGGTGCGCTAGGCCAGTCCCCACGACGCCGGCAGCGTGCGAGCGCACAGCCGCATGGCGTCCACTTCCCCAGTCATCGCAAGGACTCCAAACGTGCCTCTTTCGTCCCCTGTTCGCGCGCGTCCCGCGCGCCGCTCCCTGCACGCCGCCCTGGCCTGCCTGCTGCTGTCGGCAACGACCGGCATCGAGGCCCGGCCGCAGCCCTCGCAGTTCCAGATCGTCGAAAGCGTGCCCGAAGCCAGCCTCTACGGCGAGCCCGGTGTGCCGCGCACCCAGCAGACCTGGCTGGCGATGATCAACGGTGCCAAGCGCCGCATCGACATCGCCGCGTTCTATCTCTCCGAAAAACCCGGTACCGGCCTGACCCCGGTGCTCGACGCACTGGCCGCCCGCGCCCGCGCCGGGGTGACGGTGCACCTGCTGGTCGACCACAGCTTCCTGGCCAAGAACCCGGACAGCGTCGCCTGGCTGGGCAAGGTGCCGGGCATCACGGTGCGTGTGCTGCCGGTCGATACGCTGGCCGGCGGCGTGCTGCACGCCAAGTACATGGTCGTCGACGACGCCAGCGTGTTCGTCGGCAGCCAGAACTGGGACTGGCGTGCGCTGGAGCAGATCCACGAGATCGGTGCGCGCATCGACGATGCACGCTTCGCCAAAACCTTCGCCGCCAGCTTCGATTTCAGCTGGCGCCTGGCCGACGAAGGCAAGCTAGCCAAGGCGCAGGCGCGCGGCGTGCAGCCGCCGGACTTCGCCCCGGCCACCGCCAGCGATCCGGTGCTGCTGGATGCCGGCAGCGACGCGCCATTGATCGCCTTCCCTGCCTTCAGCCCGCCGACGCTGCAGCCCGCATGGGTCACTGCCGAGGAGCCGGCCCTGGTCGACATGATCCGCTCCAGCCGGCATGCGCTGCGCATCCAGGTGATGACACTCTCGGCGATCCGCAGCTTCGGGCCCGAGGGCTGGTGGGCGCCGGTCGACAGCGCCATGCGCGATGCCGCCGCGCGCGGCGTGCAGGTGCACATCGTCGTCGCCGACTGGGCGCTGCGCGAACCGATGCAGGCGTATCTGAAAAGCCTGGCGGTACTCCCGAACATCACGGTGAAGTTCAGCAGCCTGCCGCCAGCACCGGAAGGCTTCATTGCGTATGCGCGCGTCGAGCATGCCAAGTACGCGGTGGCCGACGACCGCAGCAGCTTCATCGGCACCGGCAACTGGGAATGGAGCTACTTCAACACCGCCGTGGACGCCTCGGTGTTCGTCAAGGGCAAGGGCCCGGCCGACACGCTGACGCACATCTTCGACCGCGACTGGAACGGCCCCTATGTCACTACGCTGCAGCCGGGCCAGGACTACAAGGCGCCGCGCACCGAGTAGTCCCTTGCGCCCTGGCATCGCCCGGAAGGCGCGTGCCTTCAGGGCTCGAGAAGAGTTTTTCGGAAGGTCCGCGTTCCATCACGTCATGGGCGGGTCGAGCGCCTGCTTCCACGCAGTCAACGTGTCGATCAAGGCGAGCGCGCTGCGGCGCGCAGTGTCGGCAGCGCTGCGACCTGCCGAGCATCCAGTGTGGTCCGAAGGGGTATGCGTCATCCGAAACGCTCTTCAGAATCTCTTACCTGCAATAGACATCCGGAATCCGCGCCTATTCGCGCGGACCGGCCTGCCCTCGGTAAACATCTGCGTTCGCTCTACCCTGCCCCGTCTGTGCAGGCCCTGTAGTAATCCAGGCACGCGACACCATGCGCGCTGACGTGCAGTCCAGTGGATTCAGTAGCCAGTGGCCGGACGTCTTGCCAGCGAGGAGATACTGGATGTAGGCGAGCCGGACGCCCTGTTGCTCGGCAGTCCAAGGCGCTTGCTTCACGCCATAACGCCGCTTCAAGTCCCCAAAAACCCGAACGCCTAGCGCTCGGCGGAACGCTCCAGGTACTGCTGGCATGGATTGAGTGGAAACATCGAAGAGCTGGGCTGGAACTCACTTGGGCAGAGCGCGGTCCAGTTCTTCGTCAATGGCAGCGAGGAGCAGCTTTCGCTGCTCAATGCCGGTCATCCCTCTGACCAGGTTGCGTAGCATCCGCAGATCCTGGCGTCGTCCCAGGCTGTCGCTCAGCTGACGAAGCACTTTGGCATTGCCGACGGCCTTCTTGGCCTTGCCAGCCGAGGACACATCCATGCCGAGGCGTTGCATCGCTTCTATCTGCATACGCAGCCGGCGAACCGTCCTTCGCCATCGATGGAGGACTTCCGCGTCCTCCGAGCCAGCTGCTTTCTTTTGCGCCTTCACCAGCCGTCGTGCACTGCGTTTGTAACCAGCCCAGATCGCATCGGCTTTAACCTCGGCCCAAGGTTGCATCCTCAGCAGCTCAGCCACCTTCTGAACCGCGGTCCGACGACGGGAGAAGCCCGGATCCTTGAGAAGTTCAGCGGCAAGCACGTGCTCACGTCGAACCTCCAGCCGCCGCAACAGCGCTCCCCACGGCAAGCCTTGACGCTTCTTCTCCATCCATCGCGCCGAATCGACCACCACGTGGCTGTCCCGCAACGCCGAAAGGCCCTTTCCAATCCTACGGAGGCGTTGGTCCTCTGTCGCCAAATCCAGAGCGGTGCCATCGAAAAGCCGTAACAGAGCCCGCAGGCGCCGGATGCCTTTGCGCGCGGTATGCACTCCTTCGTGGACGTCGGTCCCCGGGATCAGCGCTGCAACGATGTCCGAGCATTCCTGGTGCGCCAACTCCAGCGCTTTGGCGCCAACGCCTCTGACTGGCATCTCTACCTCTCCGGAGACCTTTCAGAAACAGTAGTTCCAACCCCATTCCTCCTGCGCTTGCCGATGCCGACCGATACCCGGCTTCGCAAGATCGTGCAGGGGACGCGGAACGGTGAGACTTGGGCGCGACGCGCGGGCATGAACGAGCATACTCTGGCATACCTGCTCATGCACCAGACCGGCATGAGCTTCGGTGTTGGCGCCAGCAGCTTGCCCTGATGCTCGCCGTCAAATCGTTGAGCACGGGGGCTCGGCACAGCAGATCGTCGATGACTTCGGCTACGCAAGCGCAGGCAGCTGCGTCACGACGTTCGGCAAGGCGCTGGGCGTCTCGCCGGGCGGCTACATGGCCAAGCGGCGCAATCGCTCATGACTGGCATCCGGCATCTGGCTCCTCATTACCCCGATAGACCTTCCTAATCGTACTGCGTTCGCGCTGCCCTGCTCCGTCTGTGCGCCATGCCTCGCTGCGCGATCCAGTGAAGACCTCAACGCGTCGTCAACAGCCCCTGCCCGCCTGCCCATTGGTTGATGTCATCGCAGCGGATCGCAGCGGCCATCAGCCCCGGAAATGCATCCGGCGTGCAGGCGAACGACGGGACGCCCAGCGTCGCCAGCTTGCCGGCCAAGGTTCGATCGTAGGACGGCGCACCCTCGTCGCTGAGTGCCAGCAGCACGATGAACTGCACGCCGGCCTCCAGCAGCTCGCGGGCGCGGGCCATCAGGTTGTCTTCCACCCCGCCCTCGTACAGGTCGGAAATGAGCACCAGGATGGCGTTGTGCGGTTCACGGATGATGCCCTGGCAGTAGCTCACCGCGCGGTGGATGTCGGTGCCGCCGCCCAGCTGCACGCCGAACAGCAGATCCACCGGATCGTCCAGCTGCTCGCTCATGTCCACCACTTCGGTGTCGAACACCACCAGGCGGGTGGCCACCGCCGGCAACGAGGCCATCACCGCGCCGAAGATGCTCGAATACACCACCGATGCCGCCATGGAACCGCTCTGGTCGATGCACAGCAGCACTTCCCGCTGCGGCTTCCTTGCCTTGCGGCCATAGCCCACCAACTCCTGCGGTACCACGGTGCGCAGTTCCGGCTGCCAGTGGCGCAGGTTGCTGCGGATGGTGCGGTGCCAGTCGATCTCGGCCAGGCGCGGGCGGCGGTTGCGGCGGGCGCGGTCCAGCGCACCGGTCACTGCGGAGCGCATGGGTTCCTCGAGTTGGCGCAGCAGGTCGTCCACCACCTTGCGCACCACCATGCGTGCGGTTTCCTTGGTCTCTGTCGGAATCACCCGGCTCAGGCCGATCAGGTTGGCCACCATGTGCACGTCCGGCTGCACCTGCTCCAGCATTTCCTTTTCCAGCAGCATCTGGGTGAGGTCCAGCCGCTGCAGGGCGTCGCGCTGCATCACCTGGACCACGGATGACGGGAAATAGCGGCGGATGTCGCCCAGCCAGCGGGCCACGTTCGGGGAGGACGCCCCACGCCCACCGCGGCGACCCAGGCCGCCGGGGCCATCGGGCTCGTACAGCGCGGCCAGGGCCTGGTCGATGCCCTGCAGGCTCTGTGGCAACGCGCCGCAGCTGCGATCGGCCTCCTGGCCCAGAATCAATCGCCAGCGCTGCTCGCGCGAGGTGGGGGTGTCCAGTGCGTCGGTGGTATCGGTCATGCGGGCAGCCCGAGCAGTTCACGCAGCATCGGCAACGCGCGTTCGGCGCGTGCCGCATCCCAATCCGGGGCCAGCACGGCCACGGATTTCTGCACCGGGGCCCGCTTCACGCGGGTGCCCAGGTCACGGCGATCGGCGGCCTCGAAGGCCGCGAAGGTACGCCGTACCAGCGGCAGCACGCGCACCAGCTGCGCCTCGTCCAGCGCCACCACCCATGCGTCGATCATCCGCCACACCGCATCGTCGTGCAGCAGCACGGTGGCGTTTCGGTTGAGGAAGCCATCCAGCCACTGCGCGGCTTGCAGCGGCTCGGCACCCGGCGACAACTGTTGCTGCAGCTGCACGTGCACCAGTTCGGCCTCCACCGCCTGGGTGTCGAACAGCAAGCGCAGCGCAACGCCGCGCAGCAGCGCGCTGCACGAAGACGACAGCGCCACCCGCAGCAATGCATGCTGCCAACCGGCGCTGCCGTCTGCGTCGTCACGCAGTCCAATGGCGCGGTCGGCGTCCAGCACCACGGTGCGGGCCTGTTCGGCGCGCGCTTCGTCCAGGCTGGAAAGGGCCAGCGTCAGGCCGATGACCGCACGTTCCAGCATGCTGTCGAACAGGTGCGCCACCTGCACGCCCTCGGTCTGACGCACATTGCCGTAGCGGTGGATGTTGGCCAGCGGCGGCAGTGCGCCGAGCAGGGCCAGCGGATCGGCATCCGTGGCTGCGCGCGCCTCCAGCTCGGCGGCAATGGCGCGCACCGCCTGCGGCAGATCGGCCAGCAGCACCTGGTCCACCAGTCCGGAAAGTTCCGGCAACGCTTCGGCCTTGCGCGCCTGCGCGATGGCCTTGCTGGAAGCGGCGTCCCGCAGGGTCTGTCCGTGGCGGCTGGCCTCCACCAGATCGACCAGGAAGTGCGGCTGCCATGCCAACTGCCAGACCTCGTGGAAGGTGCCGCGTGCGGAATGCCCCGTGCGCGCAAGCCTGCCCCATTCGACGCCGATCAGTCGCAGGCGGTGCAGCAGGTGGCTTCGCGCCAGGTCGTTCTCCTTGCGCAGGTCCAGATCCAGGGTTTTTTCCAGCGCCTCGGGTTTCAGGCGCAGGCGTTTCTGCTGGGCTTCCAGGTCGCGCTGCAGCGGTACCACCGGCACGCTTTCGGGCACCTGGCCCAGCGCGTCGCCCACCATGAGGCGTTCGCGGATGAGCCGCATGGGCGCGTCGTCGCCATTGCAGATGACGGCGCGGCTGGCTTCGGCAATGTCTTCCAGCCCCGGCGAAGGATGGCCGCGAAGCGCGGCCAGGGTGTCGGCCAGGCGCGTGGCTTCAATGAGATGGGCCGGGGAGCAATCCAGCCCGTGCTCGCGCAGCAACCGGCCCACGCGGGCGTACCAGCCCACGCTGCGCTGGTCGTGCGCGCCGGCGTTGCGCCACAGGTAGTCGTACCAGCCTGGCGCGTCCACGCCGGCACCGTAGCCGCTTTCGGCACTCAGATGGCGGTAGGTCCACGGCACCCAGGTGCTCTGCGTCTTGCGCTTGGGCATGCCCTTGAGCAGGCGGTTGTCTGCGGTGGCGCTGTTGGCGCGCAGGGCGGCCGGCTGCAGGGCCGGCACGTGCCAGGCCCCGCACACGACGGCAACGCGCGCGAATTCCTTGCTGGCGCTGCGCAAGGCGGTGCGCATGTGCGCCTCGCGCACGGCCTCGTGCTCGCCGCGCAGGCCGGGGTGTTCCGGCGCGTGCTCGCGCACGGCGGCCATGGCCTCGGCAATGGCGTCGAACAGCCCCCGCCCGTTGCCCCGCTCTTCCACCATGTGGTTCCACCAGGCCTCGCCGTCGGAATGGCCGGCGGCGCGCGCCAGCCAGTCCAGTGGATCGGCCGGGCGCGCTTCGGCGTCTTCTTCAGCGGCAGATCCGGCGTCGCCGTGGGGCTGCACCGCTGCTCCATCCGCTGTGTCCAGCGCATCGGCCGCCTCCGGCACCGTGCGGTCCGCGCGGGCCTGCGCCTGCCATTCCAGTGTCAGCGCCGGGGGCACGTCCATGAAGCGCACCGGCACGCCGTTGCGCAGCGCCCAGCGCATGGCCTGCCATTCCGGCGAGTACAAGGCATAGGGATGGAACACCGCCAGCTGCGGGTCGTCCACGCTATAGGAAAGCAACGCCACCGGCGGCTGCATCCCCGCCTCCAACACGTGCGGCAGCAGCGCCTCGGTACCCGCCGGGCCTTCAATCAACACGCAGTCCGGCTGCAGCGCCTCCAGCGCGGCCAGCAGGCTGCGTGCGCAGCCCGGGCCGTGGTGGCGGATGCCGAAAAGGGAGATGCCTTCGCTCATTGGCGCGGGCCGCTCAGACGTGCTCGCGGAACGCGCGGTACAGGTCTTTCCAGTCGTCGCGTTCCTTCACCACGGTTTCCAGATACTCCTTCCACACCAGCGCGTCCTGCACCGGATCCTTGACGATGGCACCGATCATGCCGGCGGCCATGTCGCCCGGGCGCAGCACGCCGTCGCCGAAGTGGCCGGCCAGGGCCATGCCGTTGTTGATCACCGAAATGACCTCGGCGGTCGAAAGCGTGGCGGTGGGACTCTTCAGCTTGGCCTTGCCGTCTTCGGTAACGCCGTTGCGCAGCTCGCGGAAAATGCGTACCACCCGCGCGACTTCCTGCAGCGCCGGCGGTTCGGCCGGCAGCTCCAGCGCCACGCCCATTTCGGCCACGCGCTTGACCACGATGGCCACTTCGTCCTCCTCGCTGGAGGGCACCGGCAGGATCACCGTGTTGAAGCGGCGCTTGAGCGCGCTGGAAAGCTCGTTCACGCCCTTGTCGCGGTTGTTGGCCGTGGCAATCACGCTGAAGCCGCGCACGGCCTGCACTTCGCTGCCCAGCTCCGGCACCGGCAGGGTCTTTTCGGAAAGCACGGTGATCAGCGCGTCCTGCACATCCGCCGGAATGCGGGTGAGTTCTTCGATGCGCGCGATCTTGCCAAGGCGCATGGCGTTCATCAGCGGGCTGGGCACCAGCGCCTTCTCGCTGGGGCCATTGGCCAACAGTTGCGCGTAGTTCCAGCCGTAGCGGATCTGCTCTTCGCTGGTACCGGCCGTGCCTTGCACCAGCAGGGTGGAATCGCCGCTGATGGCCGCGGTCATGTGCTCGGACACCCACGACTTGGCCGTGCCCGGCACCCCGAACAGCAACAGGGCGCGGTCGGTGGCGATGGTGGCCACGGCCACTTCCATCAGGCGCCGGTCGCCGATGTACTTGGGGCTGACCACAAAGCCGTTTTCCAGCGTGCCGCCCAACAGATAGGTCACCACCGCCCACGGCGAGAGGATCCAGTTGGCCGGGCGCTGGCGGGTGTCCTGGCGACGCAGTTCTTCCAATTCTTCCGCGTATTGCTGTTCGGCGTGCTGGCGCAGGACGGCAGTGCTCATGTTGGCTCCAATGAAAGGTCGTGATGATTAGAAAGCGGAACGCAGGGCCTGGCGCAAGGCCAGAAGTTGGCGTGCCTGGTGCACGCAGTCGCGCATGGCCTCGGTGGCGTCGGCCGGTGCGTCGGCCACCTGCACCTGCGACAGCGCGGAGGGGTCGAGCACCGCCAACAGCTCCAGCAGCGCGTCGCGCAGGGTGTAGTCATGACGCAGGAACTCTTCGCCAAACAGCGCGCCCAGCCCGGCAGCCAATTGCCGCGAGTAGGCCGCGCTGAGAGTCTGGCCAAGGCCCGTGCTGTCCAGCACTTCGCCGAACAGGCGCTTTTGTTGAAGTTCGGTCGCACTGGTGGGCCAATGCCGTTCGCGTTGCGTCGGCGGGAGCATGGCCAGCAGGTCGCCCAGGCTCATGTGCCGTTGCTCCACACCGATGAGGGCTTCCACCCATTCTGGTTCGCTGGCGTCCACACGCTCCAGCCAGGCGCGCAACAGCGCGTCGTACCAGTCCGTGCTGCGCGCCCAGGCCAGTACCTGCGCTGGCGCTTTTTCCAGGGTATGGCACCACCAGGCCAGCGGCAGCTGGCGCGCCAGTTGATAGAGCCACCAGGCACGCTCACCCAGCAGGTCGTTGTTGGGGCGTTTGCTGTCGATGGCGGCGTCGGCCCAGCCGGCATCGGCCGCCGCGGGGGCTTCCAGCGTCCAGGTCGTACGGCGCATCAGCCCGCCGGGCTGGTGCCGCAGCAAAGCGCGCATCTGCGCCTGCACGTACTGCGCGTGCGGCGTGGACGGCAGCCGGGCCAGCATCGGGCCCGCCAGCAGGCGCACCTCGCGGCTGCGGTCCTTCAACAGCGGCTGCAGCAGCGGCGCGTCGGCCTCGCTCAGCTGCGGCTGCAGCGCAGCGACGAAGTCCACCCGCTCGCGCGCGGAGAGGTCTTTCAACGTGCCCTGCAGGCGCGCGCGGGCGTCCTCGGGGTTGTGCGCACGCAGTTGCCGGAAGGCCAGCAGGCGCGCATCAAACGCGCCTTCGTTCCACATCTGCTCCAGGTCCGCCGGTGCATCCGCTTCGACCGCCGTCTCTGCCGCGTAGGCCCAGTCTGCATTGCAGGCCGCCAGCCAGCGGCCGCGTACACCCAGCACCGGGCGCAGGCCGGGACGCAACGCGCTCAGGCGCGCACCGGCTTCCAGCGCCTGCGGCAGCACTGCCACCGGCAGGTGCCGGTTGCGTGCGGCCAGCTGCGCGCAGGCCTCGTAACGGGCGCGCTTCATCCACGGCGACGGCTGTGCAGCGCTGAATAGTCCCTTCAACAGCGGCGCCCAGGCGTGACCGGCGGGCAGCACCAGAGGATCGACCTCCGCAGGCGGCGGCAGGGCCACCGGCGCGGCCATGCGCAAGGCGGCGCGCCGGCAGGCAGCCAGGACGCCCACCTGCCGGCTGTAGCCCAGTGCGGCGTCTTCCTGCGTGGCCACGGCGGCGAGCACTTCGCCCAGCGCGCCTTCGGCGGGGATGGCCTGCGCGCGGTCTATGCCCAGCAGGGCCGGCTTCAACCATGCCTCGTTCATGCCCCGCTCCTTTCCCAGCGCTCGCCCGGCGCGTTCCACGCGGCAAGTGGCAGCAGCGCCTGGCCATCCCACTCGCCCATCAGGCACAGCGGGTGGCCACCGGCAAATGCCATCAGCGCCCAGCCCTGCATCGGCGGCAGCCGAAGCGGCAGCGTGCCTTCGGCGTGCTGTACCCAGGCGTTGCGGCCATCGTGTGCCACATGCGCGACTCCCAGGCGCATGGGCACCTGCGGCAGCCATGGGTTGGTGGCGTACGCCTGCGCGGCGGCGTCCAGCGTGTCTTCGCGCGGCGGCGCCGTAGCGGCGTCCATCCCCGCTTCCACTTCGCCCGGCACCGCGCGCAGCGGTACCGTGCCCGCGTGGAAATGCAGCGTGCCCGCATGAACGTGGCCGTTGCGCCAATGCTGCTCCCAACCACGCCCACCGTGGCTGTAGTCCTGCAGCAGCGCGGCCCGCCCGCTTTCCAGCCCGTGCAGCCACACGCGGCGTTCCATCAAGTTGCCCGGATGTTCGATCATGTGTTGGCCCTGCACGTGCCAACGGTCGCGCACGGTCTCGCCTTCCCGCTGCACCGCGTCGCGCTCCATCGGCCAGCCCAGTGCAGTGCGCAGGTCCGCCTGACGCGCAGCGCTGAAGGTTTCCATGCGGGGCACCGCCTGGGTGAGCAGCTGCAACAGCCCCAGGCATTCGCCCAGTTCGGCCAGCTGGGCGAGGTCGCGCCCGCCCCCGCCCAGCGCTCGTTCCAGTTGGCTGGCCAGTCCCGGGGCCTGGGCATCCACCATGCGCGCCATCATGCGCTGGGCTTCCTGCTCGAAGCCCGCGCCCAGGTTGGCCAGCCCCTGGCGGAACTGGTCGGCCACCCAGCGCTGCAGTTCTGCCGCGCCGGTTTCCATGCGCGACCAGCGTGCCTGTTCGCGCTTGGCGGCAGCGGCCGCCTGCGCCTGCGGATCCGGCGGGGACACGCTGGCGGCAGCTTCCTCCTTCCGGACCGCACGGGCACGGCGGCCCTGCATCCACTCGTCCACCCAGGCCGGGCGCTCGCTCGGCACGCAGCGCGGGTTGCCGGCGGCATACAGCAGCATCAAGGCCAGGCCATGCTTGCAAGGGAACTTGCGGCTGGGACACGAGCAACGGCTCACCAGCGTGGTCAGCTCCACCTGGGTCTGGTATGGCTTGGCGCCGCTGCCTTGGCATTCACCCCACAGGGCTTCGGCGTCGGCGCCGAGCAGGCCCCACTTTCCGTCTGTGGCCAGACCACCGGCCGCCTTGCTTGACGATGCATCAGGCGCAAGCGCGAGCACCTGCTCGCGCGTGAGTCGCACTTCCATATCCGTACTCACATCAGATTGCGGAGGATGATAGCCGAGGTTGGACAGCTGCAGAAATCATGGCTGTTGAGGGTGCTGGTGAAGACGTCCCTCCAGCGAGTTGCAACGTTTTCGCGGCAGAGTTCCCAGGAAGAAATGTCATTCGCGCGATCTGTTCGCTTCCGAGCAAAGCAGACACACCGCTACTCCGACAATGATCCCTAGTTCCAGTCTGTTTGCCCGGATCCATCTACTCCCGATAGACCTCCTCAGTCGCATCTATCCGCCCGACCGCACACACGATCACCAGATCCCGCTCATTGATCCGATACGCATACCTGGCGTGTGACGCAAGCGGAAATACCAGGGCGCCTTCCCATGCCCACGAAGCCTTAACTCCCACCCCCTATCCTACCGACGCGCCGCACGACGCCCGCCACGTCCTCGCGTGGATCGTGGAGCACACACCACGTCGCCGGCCACCAACGGACATCGACATCGCAAAGGAGACTCCATGAAGAAGCTGCACGTACTCGTGTTCGCCGGATGCCTGCTCGGCCTGAGCCCGCTGGCATCCGCGGAGGTCGTCAATCTGACCAACAGCGCCGATGGCGCCAATCGCGACGCCGGCATCGCCGCGGTGAAAAAGAAGCTGCAGGAGGCCTGCACGTCGCGCAAGGGCACGCCGGATCTCGAATCGTTCGAGGTGGTGTTCGAGAAGACCAGCCAGAACCCGGATGTTCCCAAGCCCTACTACGTGGACGGCAAGCTCAAGTGCAATCTGCCGTAAGGCCGATACCGGCGCTGCACCGGTCCGCGCCTTGAAGCCCCGTTCCTCGAACAAGGCCCCGCTCGCGCGGGGCCTTGTTTTTGGCGTGCCGCATACCGCGATAGCCTCTTCGGCACAAAGCCAGCGACACCCCGGCGCCAGACCCGCGCCCTCCCTCGCCCGGTGCCCGCTGCTGATATAGTCCGGCGAGCACGATGGGCATGGTGCCCGTCCACGAATCAAACGGAGTTGTCATGGGTCTCGTCCAGGCAGTGTCAGGTGCGGTCGGCGGCGTTCTCGCCGATCAGTGGAAGGACTTCTACACCGTGCCGGCCGGCCTGCCGGCGACGGCGGCGCTGTTTGCCGCGGTGCCGCACGGCACCAATGCCGGGCGCGGTTCCAACACCGGCGCGTCGTCGAACATCATCAGCAACGGGTCGAAGATCGTGGTGCCCGAGGGCTACGGGCTGCTGCTGATCCAGGACGGTGCGATCACCGGTTTCGTCGCCGAGCCGGGCGGTTACGAATGGCGCTCCGACGATCCGAATTCGCAGTCGATCTTCGCCGGCGACGGCCTGGTCGCGCCGCTCATCCGGCAGAGCTGGGAGCGCTTCAAGTTCGGTGGCCAGCCGGGGTCGCAGCAGGCCGCGTTCTTCGTCTCGCTGAAGGAACTGCCCGACAATCGCTTCGGCACGCAGTCCGAGATCTACTGGGACGACGGTTTCCTCGGCACCCAGGTCGGCGCGGTGACGCGCGGCGCGTATACGCTGAAGATCGTCGACCCGATCCTGTTCGTGAAGAACTTCGTGCCGGCGCGCTATCTGCAGCCGGGCCAGGTGTTCGACTTCACCGACCTCGACAACGCCGCCGCCAACCAGTTGTTCAACGAGGTGATTGGGTCGCTGGCGCCGGCCTTCAGCCTGTACACGAACGACCCGGGCAAGGGCAACCGCATCACCAAGCTGCAGCAGGATTCGCTCGGCTTCGCCAAGAGCCTGTCCGATGCGGTCGAGCAGGCGTACCAGTGGCGCTCCGAGCGCGGCCTGGCCATCGTCAAGACCGCGATCGTGTCGATCGAGTACGACGCGAACACGCGGGAACTGCTCAAGACCGTGCAGCGCGCCGACGCGCTGGCCGGCGCGCGCGGCAACTCCAACCTGCAGGCGAGCGTCGCCCAGGGCATCCAGTCGGCGGGCGAGCATGGCGGCGCCGCGGGTCTGGTCGGGGTCGGCATGGCCACGGGCATGGTCGGCGGCGTGGGCGGTCTGCAGCAGCCGGTCGCGCCCGCCGCGCCGGCCGCCGACGATGCGGTGGCCAAGCTGAAGAAGGCCAAGGAGATGCTGGACCTGGGCCTGATCACCCAAAGCGACTACGACGCGGCCAAGGCCAAGGCGCTGGGCCTGTAAGCCGCCGGACGCCGCGATCATGTCCGACTCCAGAACCCCGCCGCCGGTGCCGCCGGTGCCGCCGACCTTGCCTGCGGCGGCCGTGACCGGTCCCGGCTCGCCGCAGGACGTGCCGCCCCTGCCCGGCAGCTTTCCGCTCGATCCGGCCACCCTGCCCGCGCCGATCCGCGACGAACTGCAGGCGCCCGATCCGCTCGCCATCGACACCGCCGCCAACGAGCTGAAGGACGGCCTCAACCGCTGCCCGAAATGCGGCGCCACCGACATCCGTCCCAAGCTCGGCACCGACCTGCTGGTCTGCCAGTACTGCCGCAACGAATGGCATGGCGCGCGGGTCGAGGAGGTCTTCGGGTTCGGCGCCGGCATCGGCGAGCTGCGCGGCACCGTCATCGCCTCCGGCGCGCGCGATATCGCCGCCGACGCCGCCAGCCTGATGAGCTTCAAGTGCAGCGGCTGCGGTGCCGAGGTCACGGTCAATACCGAGAGCACGATGACCGCACGCTGCCACTGGTGCCGGCACGTGTTCGGCGTCAACGAGCAGGTCGCCAACGGCGCGGTGCCCGACGCGGTGCTGCCCTTCCACATCAAGAAGGAGGATGCGGTCGCGCGCATCCGCCAGTTCGTGGACAAGCGGCGCCTGTTCGCGCTGAAGGCCTTCAAGGAGCAGTTCACGCCCGCGAACGTGGTCGGCGTGTACCTGCCTTACATGATCGTCGACGGCAACGTGAGCGCCAGCGTGGCCGGCAAGGGCGAGATCAAGACCCGCGAATACACGCGCGGCACCGAGAAGAACAAGACCACGTATTACGACGCCGACGTGTACCAGGTGCAACGGCACGTGGATTTCACCGTGGACGACCTGCCGCTGGAATCGTCTTCCGAACGCGGCAACCTGGATGCCCAGGCCAACACCAACAACATCATCAACACCATCCTGCCGTTCGACACCAAGAACGCGGTGCAGTGGAACGCGTCGTACCTGGCGGGCTTCACCTCGGAAAAGCGCAACCGCGACGTCGAACACCTGCGGCCGCGGCTGGAAGACCAGTTGCTGTCGATCGCCCGCGCCCAGGTCGAGGACTCCGTCGACCGCTACGACCGCGGCGTGCGCTGGGAGCAGGAGCGGCTTGAGGTCCACGGCACGCGCTGGGTGTCGATGTACCTGCCGGTGTGGCTGTATTCGTACCACCAGCCCGGCCGCAACGGCGGCATGCTGCACTACATCGCGGTGAACGGCCGCACCGGCGAGACCATGGGCAGCGTGCCGGTGCAGCAGTGGAAGCTGCTGCTGGCCGCGCTCACCGCCGGCAGCGTCATCGAAGCCATCGCCCTCTGGATCGTGGTGACCACCTCATGAGCGACGACAGTGGACTCTGGTTGCTGCTGGCCGGCCCGGCCGGCGCGAGCGCGTTGTACTGGGCCCTGTACCGGTACTACCGCAACACCGACAAATCGCATGCCTTCGAGCGGGAGACGAGCGTGGAGGCCAAGCCGGTGACCGGCTCGGACAGCAAGGTCGGCACGGTGACGGGTACGCAGGACCGGCGCATCCGCGGCGACAACGTGCGCGCGTACCGGGCGCGCGTGCAGCGGGAGACGGGCTGAGGCGCTGTCCAGCTCCATGCCCGGCCAAGGGGCCGGGCAGCGGGCAGGCCCGAGATGCACCGCTTCGACGCGACGATCCATCCATTGCGCGATGCTTCCGCGCCGATCGGTTCGCACGCCCGTTCCTGCGCTCAACGCCCTTTGCGCAAGCGTCGCCGAAGCCCCGCGATCTGCCGCGGGCTGAAATCCTGGGCATGGCGCTGAAGCAATGCGAGGATCGCCGCGTGCGCCTCGCGCGTGCGGCGCTGCAGTTCCTCTTCCGCAGCTCGCTCGATCGCCTGCCACTGTGAACGGGTCGTGCCGGTCGGGCCGGCTGGGCGCTTTGCAGTCAATGCGTTTGTCCGGTCATGGAGATCCAGGTTGGCCGGTTGCAACGGCCAGGCACAACTTTACCGCCAAATCCGCCACGATCGGGCCGCCGTCGACGCCCGCGTCGCGCACCGCCGTTGCGGCCACGCGAGCGCGCGCGCACGTCGCGCGCACCTGGGCAGCCTTGCTCAACCGGCAGCCGAATGCGACGACCGGTGGCGGAAGCGCCGCGACATCCACTCGCCGAGATCGTCGACCAGGGTGAACGCGGCCGGGATCACGATCAGGCTCAGCAGCGTGGACGTGATCAGGCCGCCGATCACCGCGATCGCCATCGGCGCGCGGAAGCTGGAATCGCCGGAGAAGCCCAGCGCGATCGGCATCATGCCGGCGCCCATCGCCAGGGTGGTCATGACGATGGGCTGGGCGCGCTTGCGGCAGGCGTCGATCAGCGCGTCGTGCTGGCTCATGCCGTGCTCGTCCTCGGCCATCACCGCGTAGTCCACCAGCAGGATGGAATTCTTGGTGGCGATGCCGATCAGCATCAGCAAGCCGATCAGCGCCGGCAGCGAGAGCATATTCTGGGTCAGCAGCAAGGCCCCGAACGCGCCGCCGGCGCACAGCGGCACCGCGACCAGGATGGTGATCGGCATCAGCGCATGGTTGAACAGCAGCAACAGCACCATGTAGATGCAGACCAGGCCGGCGGCCATCGCCAGCATGAAGCCGACGAACAGCTCCACGAACACTTCGGCATCGCCGGTGTTGAGAAAGCTCACCCCCGGCGGCAGTTGCTTCACGCTGGGCAGCTGCTGCACCTGTTCCATCACCTCGCCCAGCGGCCGGCCGTTGAGTTCGGCGGTGAGGGTGACGTTGCGCTGGCGCTGGTAGCGCGAGATCTGCGACGGGCCGCTGCCCATGCGGATCTCCGCCACCGCGGCCAGCGGCACCGGCCCATAGCGGCCCGGCACGCGCAACTGGCCGATCAGGGCCGGGTTGGCGAGGGTGGATTCGGCGAAGCCGACCCGGATCGGGACCTGGCGGTCGGGCAGGTTGAGCTTGGCCAGGCGCTGCTCGTAATCGCCGGCGGTGGCGATGCGCGCGGCCTCGGCGATGGTGGCCGTGGCCACGCCCATGTCCGCGGCCCGCGCGGGATCGGGGACGATCTGGATCTCCGGCCGCAGCAGCGACGCGGTGGAGGTGACGCTGCCCAGTCCGGAGATGCCGCGCAGGTCGCGCTCCAGGGCGGTGGAGGCGTCCTGCAGGTGCTGCGGGTCGTCGCCGGCCAGGACCAGCTGCAACAGATTGCCCGGTTCCGAGCTCACGTAGCTCACGCGTACGCCGGGCATGTCCGCCAGGCGCGCGCGCGCCTCGCGCTCGAGCACGCGCTGATCGCGCTCGCGGTGGTCGGCAACGCCCCAGTCCAGCACCAGCGTGGCCTTGCGCGCCTCGCCCACGCCGGTGGCGTTCGGATCGCCGAGGTCGAGCACGCTGCCGACCGCGGTGTAGACCTGTTTGAGTTCGGGAATGTCCTTGAGCAACGCGCGCGCGCGCTCGGCGACGGCGACGGTTTCCTGCAGCCGGGTGCCGGGCGGCAGTTCCAGGTTCAAATTGCTGCGGCCCAGGTCCGATTGCGGGATGAAGGTGGCCGGGATCAGCGGCACCAGCGCCAGCGAGGCCGCGAACAGGCCGGTGGCGATCCACAAGGTGCGCGCACGATGGCGCAACGCCGCGTCGACCCAGCCCAGGTACCAGCGCATCAGCCGCGAATCGGCCTGCTCTTCGCCATGCGGCTTGAGCAGGTAGGCGGCCATCATCGGCGTCAGCAGGCGCGCCACCAGCAGCGAGAACAGCACCGCGGTAGCCGCGGTCCAGCCGAATTCGCGGAAGAACTTGCCGGCGATGCCGGGCATGAACGCCACCGGCACGAACACCGCGGCCAGGGTCAGCGAGGTGGCGATCACCGCGTTGCCGATCTCGCCGGCGGCGTCGCGCGCCGCTTGCAACGGCGGCTTGCCCATGCGCAGATGGCGCACGATGTTCTCGATTTCCACGATGGCGTCGTCGACCAGGATGCCGACCACCACCGACAGCGCCAGCAAGGTGATCATGTTCAGGGTGAAGCCGAACAGATGCATCACCGCGAAGGTCGGAATGATCGACAGCGGCAGCGCCAGCGCGGAGACCCAGGTCGCGCGCCAGTTGCGCAGGAACAGCCACACCACCAGCAGCGCCAGCGCGGCGCCTTCGTAGAGCATGGTCATCGACGATTCGTAGGAGCGGTGGGTCTCGTCGATGGCGGTGGTGACCAGGCGGAAGTCGATCCCCGGGTGCGCGGCCTTGATGGCGTCCAGCGCCTTGTGCACGCCCGCCTCCACCTCGACCTCGCTGGAGCCGCGGGTGCGCGACATCGAGAAGGCGACCACGTCGCGCCCGTCCAGCAAGGCGGCTTCGCTGGGATCGGCGGCGGCATCGGTGATCCGCGCCAGCGTGGACAAGCGCGCCGCGCGCCCGTCGGGCAGGCTGATCGAGAAATCGCGCAGGGCCTGCGCGTCGCCCACGGTGCCCAGGGTGCGGATGGTCTGCTGCGCGCCGCCGAGTTCGGCCTTGCCGCCTGCCCGCTCCACCTGGATCTGCGCCAGCTGCTTGGACACGTCGCCGGCGGTGATGCCGAAGGCGAGCAAGGCGTTGGGATCCAGGTCCACGCGCACCTGGCGCTGCACGCCGCCCACCCGGGTGACCCGGGCCACGCCTGGTACGCCGTACATGGCGCGCGCGATCTCGCGATCGACGAACCAGCTGGCCTCGTCGGGCGTCATCCGCGGCGCCACCAGCGCATAGGTCATCAGCGAGCCGCCGATGTCGACCTTGGAGATCACCGGTTCCTGGATGTCCTGCGGCAGGTCGGTGCGGATGCGCGTCACCGCATCGCGGGTGTCGTCCAGCGCGGTGGCCAGGTCGGCCTCGAGCTGGAACTCGATGGTGGTGGTGCTGACGCCTTCGCTGACGGTGGACATCACCCGCTTGACGTTGGTCACCGTGGCCACGGAATCCTCGATCTTGCGCGTGACCTCGGCCTCCAGCTGGCTGGGCGAGGCACCCGGCTGGGTGACCGTGACCGTGGTCATCGGAAAGGCGATGTCCGGGAAGCGCGCCACCGGCAATTGGTGGAAGCCCCACAGGCCGGCCACGCACAGCACGAAGAAGACCAGGATCGCAGGCAGCGGGCGGTTGATCGCCCAGGCGGAGATATTCATCGCGCGGCCGCCTTCGCCTCGGCCACCACGCGCACGCGGTCGCCCTCGCCCAGGAAACCGGCGCCATCCACCACCACCCGGTCGCCTTCCTTCAATCCTTCCACGATCTCGGTGCGCCCCTGCACGGTCTGGCCGCTGCGCACGCGCAGGCGCTGCACGTGCTGCCTGGCATCCACGGTGAACACGTAGCTGTGCCCGTCGCGCTGCACGATCGCGGCGCTGGGAATGGTCAGCGCCCGGCCATCGCCGGTGACGATGCGTCCTTCCACGTAGATGCCCTGCTTGAGCGGGCCGGGCGCGGGCAGATCCGCATAGATGGTGCCGGTGCGCGTCTGCGCGTCCACGCCGGGGCTGACCGCGCGAATGCGGCCGGCGATGATCTGCCCGGCATACGGCAGTTCGACGCTGTTGCCGACGGCCACGCCGGCAAGCTGCGCCTCGGACAGTTCCGCGCGCCATTCCAGCCGGCCATCGCGGATCAAGCGCAGCAGTTCGTTGCCCGCCGCGACCACCTGCCCCGCCTGCACCAGCCGTTTGGAGATCACGCCGTCGGCGGGCGCGCGCAATTGCGCGAAGTCGCGCTGCAGTTGCGCCGCCTGGCGCCTGGCGCGGGCGGTGGCGGTCTGCGCCTCGGCGTCCACGCGCGTGGCGCGCAGTTCGTCCAGGCTGCTGGCGCTGACCAGCCGCTCGGCCGCCAGCTTCGCGCCGCGTTCGTAGTTGAGCCGCGCCAGCTCCTGCGCGGTCTGCGCCTGGTGCAGCGCGGCGTCCGCCTGCGCCAGCTCGCTGTCCAGCGTGCGGTGGTCCAGTTCCAGCAGCACCTGGCCCTGCTTGACCCATTCGCCCACGTCCACCTTCAACGCCGTCACCCGCTGGCCCGACAGTTCGACCCCGAGCTGCATTTCCTCGTAGGCCGAGACCGGGCCGGACACGACCACCGTGCGTGCCAGCGTCTGCGTCTGCGCGGCCGCCACGGTGACCGCAAGCGCGGACGCAGCGCCCGCCTCATCGGCCTTCTTGTCCGTGCCGCCGCAGGCCGACAGCAGCACGCCGATCAGGATCAGGGAAGCACAACGCAGAATCTGGATACGCATGGAGGACGCCTGTAGCCCACAGTGAAAGGGCGCTGAAAGAGTGGACGCTGGCGATGGCTGGCGGGAGGGGAAGCGGGACGCGATGGCGGTCATGGCGCAACGGCGGCCCGTGCCTGGGCAGGGAGGTCGCCGTGCTGGTCGGGTTGCGCGTCGGCCTGGGCCAGCCAGTGTTCGATGCCGTCCAGCATCAATCCCAGGCCCTGTTCGAAGCGCCGATCGAAATCCGGCTCGGTCAGCAGATGCCTGGCCTGCCAGCAGTAGGGAAAGCGCGCCTGGGACAACGCCAGGAACGCCTTGCCCACGTCCTCGAGGTGGCGATAGTCGGGCATTGCCTGTTCCTCGATGACGAAGCCCATGACGTAATAGGCCAGGTCCATCGCCGCAGTGGCGGCGAAGCCGACCGGCGCACCGGCCTCGGCCAGTGCCTTGATCATGGCTTCGCCCAGGCGCAGCACGTTATCGCTTGCGATGTAGGTGCCCGCATAGACGCGCGCGCCGTCGCGGTGCGCCTTCAATCCGAGCCGGAATTCATGCGCGACCTGGCGCAGGGTCGCCCGCCAGGGTTGGCCGGCCGGGATGTCGCGGGCCACGTCCTCGATCAAGGCATCGGCCATGGCATCGATCAGCGCCTGCTTGCTCTTGAAGTGCCAATACAGCGACGGCGCGCGGATGCCCAACTGGCAGGCCACCTTGCGCAGGCTCACGCCTTCGATGCCGGCTGCGTCCAGGAGTTGGAAGGCCGCGTCGACGATCTGTTCGCGCCCGAGGGTCTTGCGCATGCCTAGCCTAACGCTGTTAGTTGGCGAAATCTAACAGTGTTAGGGGACACGAACAAGGGCTGCTGCAGCACGGCACGACCGCAGTGTCCGGGGTTGCCGAGTCGGATTTACGCCACTCGCGGCAACCGCACCCGCGCGCACAAGCCGCCGCCGTCGCGGTTGCCGAATTCCAGCGCGCCGCCGTGGGCATGGCAGATCGCCGCGGCGATGGACAGGCCCAGGCCGCTGCCGCCCGAGTGCCGGGCACGCGAATCCTCGGCGCGCCAGAAGCGATCGACCATCCGCGGCAACAGTTCCGGCGTCACGCCCGGGCCGCGGTCGCAGACGCAGATCAGCATGTCGTTGGCGCCGGCGCTCACTTCGATCAGCAGATGCTTGCCGGCCGCGGCATAGCGCAGCGCGTTGTCGATCAGCACCGACAGCACCTGGCCGATGCGGTCGCGGTCGGCGCTGATCGATACGCCGCCCGGCAGGCGCACCTCCACCTCCATCTGCGCCGCCTGCAGCGGCTGCGCCAGCCAGGCCAGGCGCTCGCGGATCAGCACATCGAGCGGAAAGGTGTGCGGCTCCAGCATCAGCTGATTGGCGCGCGCCATCGACAGCAGATGCAGGTCGCCGACCAGGCGATTGATCTGTTCCAGCTGGCGATGGACCATCTGCAGCTGTTCGTCGCTGCACGGGAAGACCTGGTCCAGCATGCCCTGCACCCGGCCCATCGCCGCGTTCAACGGCGTGCGCAGTTCGTGCGCCAGCATCGCGCTGGAATCGCGCACCTCGCGCTCGTACTGCTGCAGCTGCGCGGTCATGCCGTTGAAGTCCATCGCGAAGCTGGCCAGTTCGTCCGGCGCCGAGGGGATCACCTTGGCGCGCGCGGAAAAGTCGCCCTCGCTGATGCGCCGGGCGGCCTCGGCCACATTGGAGAACTGGCGCGACAACGGCCGCGACGCGAGCAATCCGCACACCACGATGACCGGAATCGACGCGATGACCAGCACCGCCAGCAGCAGCCAGTCGCGGCTGGCCAAGCCAGGCAGGAAATCGGCGACGTCGTAGTAGCGTGCGAACAGCTGCCACAGGCGCTGCTCGTTGCTGTGCGGATCCTCGCGCAGTTCCATCATCTCCTGGCGCGCCGCCGGTGGCATCTGGTGCAGGGTCAGGATGTCCCAGATCGCGAAGCGCAGCCACATGCCGAACACGATCGCCAGGATGGCGACCACCGCCAGCGCGCTCATGCGCAGGCCCGCCCATCGCCACAGCGGCGTGTGTGCCTTGCGCCGGGCGAACGGCCATTTCATCGGAAGCGATAGCCGATCGCGCGCACTGTCACCAGCACATCGGTGATGCGTTCGCTCTCCAGCTTCTTGCGCAGGTTGTGCACGTGAGCGTCCACCACCCGCTCCAGCGCGTCGCTTTCCGGCAGGCAGATTTCCAGCAGTTCGCTGCGCGTATAGGCCTTGAACGGCGTCTTCAGCAAGGTGGCCAGGATGTTGAATTCGGTCGGGGTCAGATCCAGCGGTACGTCGTGGCCGTCGGCGTCCTGCACCGTGGCCAGCACCGCGTTGGTGTCGACGGTAAGCCGCTCGTACTTCAGCGGTTCCTCGCTCGTCCTGGCCGGCCCGGCGCGGCGCAGCACCGCGTACACGCGCGCGACCACCTCCTTCGGGCTGTAGGGCTTGACCACGTAGTCGTCGGCGCCATAGCGCAGCGCGCCGAGCTTCTCCGGCTCGTCGCCCATCGCGGTCACCATGATCACCGGCGTGTCGCCGCTGCGGCGGATCGTCGACAGCACTTCGGTGCCGCTCAGCTTGGGCAGCATCACGTCCAGCAGCACCAGGTCCGGTTTCCACTGCGCATGCAGCTGGATCGCGCGCGCGCCGTCGCCGGCGATGGCGACGTCGAATCCGTCGCGGCGCAGATACGCCTCAAGGATGCTGGCGCTGTCGGCGTCGTCCTCGACGACAAGAATCTTCTTGGAACTCATGCCCTGTGCCGCCCTGGTCGCGCGTCTTGACGGAATCTTGAAGATTCCTAGAAGCCAGCTTGAACTTGCCGGCCGACTCTATCACTCGAGATTGGCCACCCCGACTGACCCCCATGATTGTATCGCCCGCAGGCAAGCGTCCGTACCGCCCTCGCCTCCTCGTCGCCGCGCTGGCGGCGCTGCTCGGCGGCTGCTCGCTGGCGCCGGTCTACGAGCGCCCGCAGGCCACCGTGCCGAGCACGCTGGGCGGCGCAGCGGCGCCACCGCTGCCGCAAGCGAGCGCGGCGCCCGCGGTCGCGCTGTCGGAGCAGGAACGGCGGTTCCTGCGCGCATTCTCGCCGGCCCACGACCTCGCGCCGCTGGTGCAGCAGGCGCTGGCGCACAATCCGGACTTCCGCAACACCGTCCTGCAAGTGCAGCAGGCCCGCGCGCAATACCGGATCGAGCGGTCGCAGCAGCTGCCGCAGCTCGGCATCGATGCGCAGCAGGCCCGGCAGAGCTACGACGATCCGCGGCAGCAGGAGCGTTACGGGCAGAAGCTGGTCACCGCCGCGGTCGGCATCGACGATTTCGAACTGGATCTGTTCGGCAAGCTGGCCGCGTTGTCCGCTGCCGCGCAGCAGCGCTATCTGGCGTCCAGCGCCGGCCAGCAGGCCGCGCGCGGCGCGCTGGTCGCCGAGGTGTTGCGCACCTACACGCTGGAACGCGCCGCCGCCCAGGCGCAGGCGCGTTTCCAGGCCATCGCCGACGACAGCAACGCGCTGTTGGCAGTCGCCGACGACCAGCACGATGTCGGGCTGATCTCCACCGACGCGCTCGACCGCCAGCGCCATCAGACCGACCAGGCCCAATTCCGCGCGATGCAGGCGGCCAGCGACCACGCCGCCGCGCGCCGCGCGCTGCAACTGGTCGCCGGCTACGACGCACCGGCCAGCGCCGGCGATCTCGAGGACGTGCTGCCGACCGACGCGGGCAGCATGGCGCTGCGCGACCTGGACTCGGCGGTCTTGCTGCAGCGTCCGGACATCCAGCAGGCCGAAGCCGAGTTGCGCGCGCGCAATGCCGACATCGGCGCTGCGCGCGCCGCATTCTTCCCGTCGATCAAGCTCAGCACCTCGCTGGGAACCGCCAGCGATGTGCTCAGCGGCCTGTTCGCCGCCGGCAGCCGCACCTGGAGTTTCGTTCCGCAACTGACCATGCCGATCTTCGACTTCGGCCGCAACCGCGCCAACCTGGACATCGCGCAGCTGCGCAAGCAGGCCGGCGTCGCCGACTACGAGAAGGCGATCGAATCGGCGTTCCGCGAAGTGGCCGATGCGCTCGATGCCGGCCCTGTCCTGCAGCAACGCGAACAGCGCGAGCGGGCCAACCGCGATCGCGAACGGCAACGCATCCAACGCATGCAGCGCCGCGTCGCGCAGGGCCTGCAGGATCGCCCCGCGCTGCTCGGCGAACGCATCGCCGCCGAGCAGGCCGCCCTGGATCACCTGCAGGCCCGCCAGGACCTGATCCTCAACCGTATCGCGCTGTTCCGCGCGTTCTATGGCGTGCAACTGCCGCACGCCTCCTGATCCCTCCACGTCGAAGAGAACGTCCATGAAAATGATCGCCTTGTTCCCGCTCCTGGCCTGCGCCGTATCGCCGCTGGTGGCCAACGCCGCCGATGCGGACGCATCCGGCTTCCGCCTGTTCGGCCATCAGACCGAACTCAGCATCGGCGCCGCCGCAGTGGCGGCGCCGCGCTACTTCGGCTCCAGGGACGACCGCGTGCAATTCGCCCCGGTGCTCGCGGCGCAGAGCGGCCTGCTGTTCTTCGACAGCGTGCGTGGCCTAGGCGCGCAATTCCAGAGCGATGGCGGCTTCTACGTCAGCCAGTCGTTCGGCTACGACCTCGGCCGGCTGGACCGCAACAGCAGCTGGCGCCCGGGCTCCAGAACCCTGGCCGGCATGGGCGACGTGCCCGGTTCGATCACCAGCCGCACCATGATCGCGCAGCAGTTCACCTCGTATCTGATGCTGGATGCCGAAGCCGAATTCGCCCTGAAGGACGGTGCGCGTCGCAACAACTATCGCGCCGGGGCCAAGTTCACCCTGCTGCAGAACGACCGCGACACGCTGACCATGAACCTGGACGCGCACTGGGGCGACCGCCGCTACAACCAGGCCTATTTCGGGGTCACCGATGCGCAGAGCGCGCGTAGCGGGTTTGCCGCCTACAGCGCCGGCTCCGGCCTGTACGCCTATTCGGTCGGCGCCAACTGGGACCACGCGCTGTCCAAGCACTGGAGCACCTCGCTGACGGTCGCCGGTACGCGCTATGTCGACAACGCCGACGGCAGCCCGATCGTGCAGCGCCGCGCCTTCGCCAGCGCCATCGGCGCCGTGACCTACACCTTCTGACCCGCCACATAGAATGCCCATGAAACCGAGTCTTGCGATGTTTCTCTGCGTCTGCGTGCCGCTGGCGGCAGTGGCGTTGACCGCCTGCAGCCGCGACCCGACGCCGCCTGCGGAAGCCCCGCGCGCGGTGAAGCTGGAGGCCGTCGGCAGCAGCGCCGGCACCGACGATCGCCTCGTGGCCCAGGTGCGCCAGGAGCAGCGCGCCGAACTGGGCTTCGAAGGCGGCGGCCGCATCGCCTCGGTCGCGGTGGATGTCGGCGACAGCGTGCGCCAGGGCCAGGTCCTGGCGCGGCTGGATCCGGAACCGATCCGCCTGCGTGCCGAGCAGGCCGAGGCCAACCTGCGTATCGCGGCGGCGGATCTGCAACAGCAGCAGACCCAGCTCGCCCAGCAGCAGGCCATGTTCGAGGACGGCGCCGCGTCCGCCACCACCTTGACCGCCGCCAAGACCGCCTTCGCCAGCGCACAGGCGCGCGTGCGCAGCGCGCAGTCGGACCTGGCGCTGGCGCGCCGCGGCCTGCGCCAGGCCGAGCTGCGTGCGCCGTTCGACGGCAGCGTGGTGGCGCGGCTGCAGCAGCCCGACGCCAACGTGGCAGCGGGCCAGCCGGTGCTGCAACTGGAAGGCCGCGGGCGTGCGCAGGTGACGGTCGCGCTGCCGTCGGCATTGGCAGCGACGCTGCATCCCGGCCAGGCGGCGACGGCGTATCGGGCCGGCGCGCCCGAGCAGGCGCTGCCGCTGCGGCTGCGCAGCGTGTCCGATCGCCTGGACGGCGGCGCCACCGTGCAGGCGCTGTTCGAAAGTGCCGCGGATCCCGCCGCTGGCTTGCGAAGCGGCGAGAACCTGCTGCTGGCCCTGCCCCACGCCGAAACGCAGCCATTGAGCGTCCCGCTCAGCGCGCTGGTGCCGAGCATGGGCAATGGCAAGCCGATGGTGTTCGTCTACCAGGACAGCAACGCCAGCGTGCGCCGGCGCCAGATCGTGACCGGGAATGCCGAAGGCGACCGCGTGCAGGTCCGCCAGGGACTGCGCGCCGGCGAACGCATCGTCGCCGCCGGCGCGGCCTTCCTCAGCGACGGACAGACCGTCGTCCCTTTCCATCCCGCTACGCGCCTGACCGGCACCGCCTCGCCATGAACCTGACCCGCGCCACCCTCGCTTCCAGCCGCTTCGCGCTGTTCACCGCCGCGCTGATCCTGATCGGCGGCATCGTCACCTTCCTGGGCTTTCCGTCGCAGGAGGAACCCAGCGTCACCGTCCGCGATGCGGTGGTGCAGGTCGCGTTTCCCGGCATGCCCAGCGAGCGCGTCGAGAACATGATCGCGCGCCCGCTCGAGGAACACCTGCGCGAACTGACCGGCATCAAGAAGATCGTCACCACGGTGCGGCCCGGCAGCGCGATCGTACAGCTGACCGCGCGCGACGACGTCGCCGATCTGCCCGCGCTGTGGCAGCGGGTGCGCACCAAAGCGGCCGATGCCAGCGCCGAGTTGCCACCGGGCACGCAGGGGCCGTTCGTCGACGACGATTTCGGCCGTGTCGCGATCGCCTCGATCGCGGTGACCGCACCCGGCTTCGCCACCAGCGAGATGCGCGCGCCGCTGCGGCAGATGCGCGAACAGCTGTACACCGTGCCCGGGGTGGAACGCGTCAGCTTCCACGGGCTGCGCGAGGACCGCATCTACGTCGCCTTCGAGCGGACCCGGCTGAGCGAGGCCGGCCTGACGCCCAGCGCGGTCGCGCAACAGCTGCGCACCCAGAACGTGGTCGCCAGCGGCGGCCAGATCGCCGCGTCCGGGCTGGCGATGACCGTCACCACTTCCGGCGAAATCCGCACCCTGGACGAGCTGCGCAATACGCCGATCTCGGTTTCCGGCGCCGATGGCGCGCGCCAGATCCCGCTGTCGCAGCTGGCCCGCATCGCGCTGATGCCGGCCGATCCGCCGGAGAGCGCCGCGATCTACCAGGGCCAGCCGGCCGTCGTGGTGGCGGTGTCGATGGCGCCCGGCTACAACATCGCGCAAGTCGGCCAGGCGCTGCGGCAGAAGCTCGGCGAGACCGCGCGGATGCTGCCGGTCGGCTTTTCCCAGCACGTGGTCACCTTCCAGGCCGACGTGGTCGAACGCGAAATGGGCAAGATGCATCACGTCATGGGCGAGACCGTGCTCATCGTGATGGCGGTGGTGATGCTGTTCCTGGGCTGGCGCACCGGCCTGATCGTCGGCGCGATCGTGCCGCTGACCATCCTCGGCACGCTGATCGTGATGCGGGCGCTGGACGTGGAACTGCAGACCGTCTCCATCGCCGCGATCATCCTGGCGCTGGGGCTGCTGGTGGACAACGGCATCGTCATCGCCGAGGACATCGAGCGCCGCCTGGCCGCCGGCGAGGAACGCCGGCAGGCCTGCGAAGCCGCCGGGCGCACGCTGGCGCTGCCGTTGCTGACCTCCTCGCTGGTCATCGTGCTCGCGTTCTCGCCGTTCTTCTTCGGCCAGACCAGCACCAACGAGTACATGCGTTCGCTGGCGATCGTGCTGGCGGTGACCCTGCTCGGCTCGTGGCTGCTCAGCGTCACCGTGACCCCGCTGCTGTGCATGTACTTCGCGCGCGCGCACCGCAGCGCGCATGCCGAAGGTGCCGATGGCGCCGACCACTACGATTCCAGGCTGTACCGCGGCTACCGGCGCATCATCGAAACCCTGCTCGGGCACAAGGCGCTGTTCCTGGGCAGCATGCTGCTGCTGTTGGCGGTGGCGGCCACCATCCTGGGCTCGATTCCGTACAGCTTCCTGCCCAAGTCCGATCGCCTGCAGTTCCAGATGCCGGTGACCCTGCAGCCGGGCAGCGATTCGCGCGAAACCCTGCGCACCGTGCAATCGATCAGCCGCTGGCTGGCCGATCGCAAGCGCAATCCCGAGATCGTGGACAGCATCGGCTACGTCGCCGACGGCGGACCGCGCATCGTGCTCGGCCTGAATCCGCCCCAGGCCGCGGCCAACATCGCCTACTTCACCGTCAGCGTGCGCCCCGGCACCGACCTCGACGCGGTCATCGCGCGCGTCCGCCAGCACATCCGCCAGGGCTATCCCGCCGTGCGCGCCGAGCCCAAGCGCTTCTCGATGGGCTCGACCGAATCCGGCGTGGCGATCTATCGGGTGGTCGGCTCGGACGAAGCGCAGTTGCGCCGCATCGCCGCCGGGATCGCCCAGGCGCTGCGCCAGCTGCCGGGCACCATCGATGTCAGCGACGACTGGGAGATCCGCATTCCGCGCTACGAGGTCCGCGTCGACCAGGTCAAGGCGCGCCGCGCCGGGGTCGGCAGCGACGACATCGCCCAGGCCCTGCAACTGCGCTACAGCGGCATCGACGCCTCGGTGATCCGCGACGACAGCGTCAACGTGCCGATCGTGCTGCGCGGCGGCGCCGACGAACGCGTCGCGACCAGCGATCCGGGCAGCACCCTGCTCTATCCCGCGTCCGGCGCCGCCGCCGTGCCGCTGTCGGCGATCGCCGAGATCACCCTGTCCTCCGAGCCGTCGGCGATCCAGCGCCGCAACCTGAGCCGCGCCATCACCGTCACCGGGCACAACCCGAGCATGACCACCGACGAAGTGGTGACCGCGCTGGCCGGCAAGGTCGCCGCGCTGCGCCTGCCGCCGGGCTACCGCATCGAGATGGGCGGGGAACTGGAGGATTCGGCCGAGGCCAACCAGGCCTTGCTGCAGTACATGCCGCATGCGCTGGGCGCGATCCTGCTGTTGTTCATCTGGCAATTCAACTCGTTCCGCAAGCTGTTCATCGTCGTCGCCAGCGTTCCGTTCGTGCTGATCGGCGCGGCGCTGGCGCTGCTCGTCACCGGCTACCCGTTCGGCTTCATGGCCACCTTCGGCCTGCTCGCGCTGGCCGGCATCATCGTCAACAACGCGGTGCTGCTGCTGGAGCGCATCGATGCCGAACTGGCCGACGGCCTGGACCGGCACGACGCGGTGGTCGCGGCCGCGGTCAAGCGCCTGCGCCCGATCGTGATGACCAAGCTGACCTGCATCGTCGGCCTGGTCCCGCTGATGCTGTTCGCCGGCCCGCTGTGGACCGGCATGGCGATCACCATGATCGGCGGGCTGGCGCTGGGCACGCTGGTCACGCTGGGCGTGATCCCGGTGCTGTACGACCTGCTGTTCTCGCTGCGCACCGGCCGCAGCGCACTGCGGACGGCCGCGGCATGATCGGCCAGCGCAGCCGCCGCCTGGCCTGGCGCATGTTCGCCGCGCTGTGCCTGGCGTCGGGCGCCAGCGGCTGCGCCATGGTCACGCTGAAACCGGTGAGCGCGGCGGAGTACATCCAGGCCAGGCGCGGCGACCCGCTCGGCAACGGCCACCTCAGCACCCCGGCGATCGAGACGCTCGCGGTGATCGGCCTGAGCGAAAGCGCATGCAGCACCCGAACCCGGCAATGCGCCGAGCAGTTGCTCGACAACGACGGCGTGGTCCAGGAACGCAAACTGGCGACCGTCGCCGAGCTGTGGCTGCAGGCCTCGCTGCGGTTGGCCAAGCGCCAGCCGCGCAGCGACGCGGCACTGAGCGCCTGGCTGGAGACCGCGCGTTATGCCTACGCCTACCTGTTCTTCAGCGAGCGCGCGCCTGGCGAGCGCACCTTCGAGGACCGCCAGACCCAGGTCCGCGACTACTACAACTATGCGGTGCAACAGGCGGTGTCGGCGCTGTTCGTGCGCTTCCAGCAACAGGGCCAGCGGGCCGACAGCGCAGCCGAACTGTCGGCCCTGCCCGGCTGGAGGATCGCGCTGGACGTGAGCCGGTTGGGCGCCTTGCAGGACATGCCGATGCCGGATGCGATGTTGCCGGCCAGCGGCCTGCGCTTCACCGGGCTGCGCAGCGTCTACCGGCGCGACGGATTCGGCGCGGAGATGGTCGCGGTGCTGCCGGACGCGACGTCGCTGCGGAACGAGGCGAGCGCGTCGGACGCGACGAGCCCGGTCTACAGCGAAATGCCGACGCCGAGCCTGACCGTGCTGCTGCGCTTCGATGGCGACACGCTGGCCAAGGTACTGGCCAGCCGCGCGGTGCGGGTGGAAGCCTACGATCCGTACCTGAGCGCCCGCGCCACGCTGGGCGGCTACGCGGTACCGCTGGCCGGCGACTTCAGTGCCGGCTACGGGGTCTGGATGGCGCGCTCGGGTTTCGCCGAGCAATCGCTGCGCACGCTGTTCGGCATGGCCCATGGCATCGACCGGCCGCACATCTTCCTGACCCAACCCTACGATCCCGACCGCCGGGTGCTGGTGCTGCTGCACGGCCTGGCCAGCAGTCCCGAGGCCTGGGTGAACCTGGCCAACGAACTGCTCGGCGACGAACAGCTGCGCGCCCGCTATCAGATCTGGCTGGTCTACTACCCGACCAACCTGCCGATCGCCTACAACCAGATGGAAATCCGCAACGGCCTGGAGCAGGCGCTGAACCATTTCGATCCGCAACGGCGCAGCGCCTCGGCGCACGACATGGTGCTGGTCGGGCACAGCATGGGCGGCGTGCTGGCACGCTTGATGGTGTCCTCCAGCGACGGCGACCGGCTTTGGCAGCGCCTGTTCGGCAACGCGACGCTCGCGCCGCAGGCGATGCGGACGCTGCGCGACACACTGTCGCCGATGCTGCACTTCGAGCCGATGCCGGAAGTCTCCGAGGCGATTTTCCTGGCCTCGCCGCATCGCGGCACCCCGCATGCCACCGGCATGCTCGGCAGCCTGGTGGGACGCCTGATCGGCCTGCCCGCGCGCGTTCTCGACCAGTTCAAGGACATCACCGGCACCGGCCTGGTCGGCAAGCTGCCGACCAGCATGGACAACCTCGACGACCACGACGATTTCGTCGAAGCCGCGGCGCAGCTGAAGATCTCGCCGAAGGTGAGCTATCACTCGATCATCGCCCGCCGCGATCCGCGCGTGCCGCTGGCGCAATCGGACGACGGCTTCGTGCCCTACTGGAGCGCGCACCTGGACGGTGCGGCGTCGGAAACCGTGATCGCCTCCGGCCACAGCGTGCAGGAAACCCCGCAGGCCATCCTGCAGATCCGCAAGCTGCTGCGCTGAACCGCAGCGGCGAGCGACAACGCCGCCGACCGGGTGCCGGCGGCGCGCGAAACGCAGACAAAAAAACACCCGGCCATGCCGGGTGTCTTGGTGTAGATGGCGTCCCCACGGGGATTCGAACCCCGGTCGCCACCGTGAAAGGGTGATGTCCTAGGCCTCTAGACGATGGGGACGCTGATAACGATGTAGCTTCTGCGGACAGGCCTAGTGCCCGAAAAAGTTGGTGGAGCCAGCCGGGATCGAACCGGCGACCTCTTGCATGCCATGCAAGCGCTCTCCCAGCTGAGCTATGGCCCCACGTGTACTGGCAGAAGCGGAATCTTACTCGATTCCGGCGGCATGTACAAACCCCGCACAAAAAAAGTCCGGCATCGCCGGACTTCAGGTTTCTTGCAAATAAAAATGGCGTCCCCACGGGGATTCGAACCCCGGTCGCCACCGTGAAAGGGTGATGTCCTAGGCCTCTAGACGATGGGGACGCTGATAACGATGTAGCTTCTGCGGACAGGCCTAGTGCCCGAAAAAGTTGGTGGAGCCAGCCGGGATCGAACCGGCGACCTCTTGCATGCCATGCAAGCGCTCTCCCAGCTGAGCTATGGCCCCACGTGTGCTGCGAGGAGCGGAATATTAGCGACGGCGTCCTGCCTGCGCAAGCGTTTTTTGAAGTTTTTTAACGCGGCGGAGCGCGCGATTTAGGCGATCGGCTGGCGCAAGCGCCGACCGCATGCGTCCATCGGCTCGATGCACTGCCCTTCGATCGCATTCGATCGCCAGCAGCCAGGCGACATCGGCGTGCATGACCAGACATGCCGGGCCGACAGCGAAGCACTGCCTCGTCCATCGCACACCTAGAGATGTGTAAGACGAACTTCGTATCGGCGTCCCGCGGGAGTTCGCGTCCGCGGCATGGGTCGAGGCACTGGTGGCAATCCGGATCCAGGGTCCGCCCCGGTGAGGAGCGGACAGATGCCCCGCTCGCCTTCGCAAGCGCAAACGGCCGGCGCCACCCTTCCAGAAGCCATGGTGTCGATGCGCTCGTCGCGGACCAGCGCCATCGGCACAAGCGCAGGTCGGTGCAGAGCACCCACGACCCATCGCGCAAAAAAACAAACGGCAGCCGAAGCTGCCGTAGGTTCCTGGTGCCGAAGGTGGGACTCGAACCCACACGCTTTTAAGGGCGGCGGATTTTGAGTCCGCTGCGTCTACCGATTCCGCCACTTCGGCGCGGCCGCGAAGTATAGCCGACCGCAACGGCCTGCGACAGGGGTAAACCCTTCATCTTCGTTGGGATCGCGATCCAACAAGCGCCATCGCGGCTGCCGCTATAATTTCCGTTCCCAAACCTTAACGAGCAAGCGATGTCGGCATTGCGGGGCCTGCGTATCCTGGTGGTCGAGAACGACGAAATGAACGCCACGCTGCTGGAATTGCAGCTTGCCCAGGCCGGGGCAGACGTCATCGGCCCGGCCGAGTCGGTGCGGGAAGCGCTTTTGCTGATCGACCAGGAACGGCCGGATCGGGCGGTGCTCGACTTCCGCCTGGCCGCCGGCGAGACCAGCGAGGCGGTCGCGCGGATGCTGACCGAGCGTGCGATCCCGTATGTGCTGGCCACCGGCGTGGCGGCCGAATCGCTTCCTGCCGGTTTCGCCGCCGGAGTGGTGCTGACCAAGCCGTATCTGTCGGAACAGCTGATCAAGGCGCTGGGCGATGCTCACGCGAAAATGACCGCTCGCCCTTGAGAATCCCGGATCAGGAGCCTGCCCTGCAGGGATCGATTCGAGGGATATCGCCATCAACGCTCATGACCGATCGCCCCCTCCTGTCTGGCTGCCCGCCAACAGCGTCACGGGAGAGTTGCTGCGCGCCATCGATTGGTCCGGCCACGAGTTGGGACCGCTGCACGAATGGCCGCAGAGTCTGCGTTCGGCGCTGTCGATCTGCCTGAGCTCGCGCTTCCCGATGGTGATCCGCTGGGGCGCGCGGCTGATCAACCTCTACAACGACGCCTACATTCCGATCCTGGGGATGCGCCACCCCTTCGCCTTCGGGCGCGCGGTGGCCGAGGTGTGGCCCGACGTGTGGCCGACGGTCGGCGCGCAGGCCGAACAGGTGATGGCCACCGGCGAATCGACCTGGAACGAGCACGTCCCGTTCGTGATGCTGCGCAACGGCTACAGCGAAGAGGTGTATTTCACCTTTTCCTACAGCCCGCTGTTCGACGACCAGGGCGGCATCGGCGGCGTGCTGTGCGTCTGCACCGAGGACACCGCCCGGATCAAGCTGGAACGCGAGCGCGATGCGTTGCTGAAGGCGCTGGATGCGCAGCGCACGCAGATGGCCGACGCGTTCGAGCAGTCGCCGGCGGCGCTGGCGATCCTGCGCGGCCCGGACTACGTGGTCGAAAGCGTCAACCGGCGCTACCAGCAACTGGTCGGGCCGCGCGAGGTGGTCGGCAAGCCGCTGGCCGAGGCGATCCCGGAGATCCAGCAGCAGGGTTTCATCCGCCTGCTCGACAACGTGCGCGCCAGCGGCCTGCCCTTCACCGGCGAGTCGATGACCTTCAACCTGCGCCGCACGCCGCACGAGACGGTCTCCGAAACCACGCTGGAATGCGTCTACCAGCCGATGCGCGACGCCGAAGGCAAGGTCACCGGCGTGCTGGTCCACGGCATCGACCGCACCGAGCAGACCCGCGCGCAGGCCCACGACAGCTTCCTGCTGATGCTGGAGGACGCGCTGCAGAACCTCGACAGCGCTGAGGCCATCTGCGAGACCGGCGCCGCACTGCTCGGCCGGCACCTGCAGGCGAACCGCTGCGCGTATGCGATCGTCGATGCCGACGAAGATGCCTTCGACGTGCGCGCCGACTATGTCGACGGCACCGCGCATCTGACCGGGCGCGCGCGCTTCAGCGAGTTCGGCAGCGACCTGCTGGAATGCATGCGCGAGAACCGGCCGTGGGTGGTGCAGGACACCGAGGCGTATGCGCCGCCGCTGCATGTCGACGACCCCGGCTACCGGCGCCTGGGCATGCGCGCGATGCTCAGTGCGCCGCTGCACAAGGCCGGCCGCCTGGTCGCCGTGATCGGCGTGCACCAGTTGCGGCCGCGGGTGTGGACCTCGGCGGAGATCGAACTGGTGCGGCTGGTCGCGGCGCGCTGCTGGGAGTCGATGGAGCGCGCCGGCGCGCAATCGGACCTGGCGCGCAGCGAGGCGCGCCTGCGCGAGTTGGCCGACGCGATGCCGCAGATCGTGTTCACCGCCACGCCCGACGGCAACGTCGACTATTTCAACCGGCGCTGGTACGAATACACCGGCCTGCCGGTCGGCGAATCCGGCTACGACAGCTGGCGCAAGGTGCATACCGAGGATGGGCTGGCGCGGGCGATGCAGGCCTGGCCGGACGCCGTGCGCAGCGGCCAGCCCTACGAGATCGAATACCCGTTGCGCCGCCACGACGGCAGCTATCGCTGGCACCTGGGCCGCGCGCTTCCGATCCGCGATGGCGGCGGCCGGATCGTGCGCTGGATCGGCACCAATACCGACATCCACGATCGCCGCGTGGTCGAACAGCGCCTGCAGGAAAGCGAACTGCGCTTCCGCAACCTGTGCGACAACGCGCCGGTGCTGATCTGGATGGCCAACGCCGATGGCGATTGCGAATACGTCAGCCGCCAGTGGTACCTGTTCACCGGACAGACCGAACAGGAGGCGATGGGCTCGGGCTGGATGGAGAAGATCCATCCCGACGACGCCGCGGCGGTCGGGCGTACGCTGGCCCGCGCCGCCGCCGATCGCCGCGCCTTCACCATCGAATACCGGCTGCGCCGCCACGACGGCGAGTACCGCTGGTGCGTGGACACCGCCTCGCCGCGGTTCAGCTCGTCGGGCCAGTTCCTCGGCTTCATCGGCTCGCTGCTGGACATCGCCGAGCGCAAGCGCATCGAGAACGCCACCGCCGCCGAGCGTGCGGCGCTGGAGATGATCACCACCGGCAAGCCGCTGACCGCGGTGCTCGAAGCGATCGCGCGCGGCATCGAGGCGCAGAGCGACGCGGGCCTGCGCTGCACCATCATGCTGGTCGACGAACACCGCCAGTGCCTGCTGGAAGGCGCCGCGCCGAGCATGCCCGCCGCGTTCCGCAAGATGGTGCACCGCTTGCCGATCGGCGAGCGCAGCGGCTGTTGCGGGCGCGCCGCGTTCCTGCGCCGGCAGGTGCTGTGCAGCGACGTGCGCGTGGATCCGAACTGGCAGGAGTATCTGGTCGCGGCCGCCGAAGCGGACATCGTCGCCTGCTGCTCCACGCCGATCCTGGCCAGCGACGGCCAGGTGCTGGGCGTGGTCGCGCTGTACCACCCGTTCGTGCACTACCCCACCGTGCACGAGCAGGACCTGGCGCGCTCGGCCTCGCACCTGGCCGGCATCATCATCGAACGCCGCGAAACCGACCAGCGCCTGCAGCAGCTGCTCGCCGCCGAGCAGAGCGCGCGCGGCGAGGCCGAGCGCGCCAGCCGCATGAAGGACGAATTCCTGGCCACGCTGAGCCACGAACTGCGCACCCCGCTCAACGCGATCCTGGGCTGGTCGCGGCTGATGCAGGGCGAGGCGGTGCGCGAGAAGGACCTGAGCCGCGGCCTGGAAGTGATCGAGCGCAGCGCCCATGCGCAGGCGCAGATCATCGACGACCTGCTGGACATGAGCGCGATCCTGTCCGGCAAGGTGCGGCTGGAAGCCACCGAACTGGATCTGTGCGCGCTGGTCGGCGAAGCGATCGATGCAGCGCGGCCCGGCGCCGAGAGCAAAGGCATCGACATCGCGCTGACCCCGTGCAGCGACGCCCCCGTGCTGCCCTATCTCGGCGACGCGGTACGCTTGCAGCAGGTTCTGACCAACCTGATCGGCAATGCGATCAAGTTCACCCCCAGCGCGGGCAAGATCACGGTGACGCTCGACAACAGCACCACCCATCTGCGCGTCAGCGTCAGCGACAGCGGCGTCGGCATCGATCCGCTGTTCCTGCCGCACGTGTTCGACCGGTTTCGCCAGGCCGACGCCAGCAGCACACGCAGCGCCGGCGGCCTGGGCCTGGGCCTGGCGATCGCCAAGCAATTGGCCGAAATGCACCACGGCCAGCTGTCGGTCAGCAGCGAAGGCATCGGCATGGGCGCCACCTTCACCCTGCTGCTGCCGCGCAACGATCTGCAGCGACTCGATCCGGCGCGGCGCAACGATGGCGCGGCGAACGCCGCCGCGGCGTTGCAGCGCGGCGGGATCCGCCTGAACGGCGTGCGCGTGCTGGTGGTCGACGACGACATGGACTCGCGCGGGGTCACCCAGCGTTTTCTGCAGGAAGCCGGTGCGGTGGTCGAGACCGCGGTGTCCGCCGACGATGCCGAATCGCTGCTGCGCGAGCGCCCGTACGATCTACTGGTCAGCGACGTGGGCATGCCGCGCCGCGACGGACACAGCCTGATCCGCAGCGTGCGCGCGCGCGGCGCCGGCGCGGTCAGCCGCATTCCGGCGATCGCGCTGACCGCCTACGTGCGCGGCGAGGATCGCTCGCTGGCGCTGGATGCCGGCTTCAACGCGCATCTGGGCAAGCCGGTGGATCCGGTCAAACTGATCGCGCTGGCCGCCTCGCTGGCGCAGCCGCACAGCACCACCGAACAGGACCCGAACGCGCAGGCCGAACCGGCCTGAGCCGGCGCGACGCCGCGACGCCGAACGCGTGCCGCGGCCGCCGCGGCGCGCGTCCGCTCAGGTGCGCTTGGCGCGGGCGAACGCGTCGGCCAAGGCGCTGTTCAACGGCGGCGCAGCGGGTGCACGCGGCTTGCCGTTGCCGCCGCCATTGCCGCCGCGCGCATCGCGCTCGCGACGCGGCGCGCCCGGCGCCGGACGCGCGCCGCCATCGCGCTCGCCGCCACGCGCCGATGCCGCTGCCGGCGCATCGTCCAGGCGCCGGGTCAGCGCGATGCGCTTGCGCGCCACATCCACTTCCAGCACCTTGACCTTGACGATATCGCCGGCCTTGACCACATCGCGCGGGTCCTTGACGTAGCTGTCGGACAACGCGGAGATGTGCACCAGGCCGTCCTGGTGCACGCCGATGTCGACGAAGGCGCCGAACGCGGCCACGTTGCTGACCACGCCTTCCAGCACCATGCCCGGCTTGAGGTCCTTGATGTCCTCCACGCCGTCGGCGAAGCGCGCGGCCTTGAACTCCGGGCGCGGATCGCGGCCCGGCTTCTCCAGTTCCTTGAGGATGTCGCGCACGGTCGGCACGCCGAACTTTTCGTCGGTGAACTGGTCCGGCTTGAGCGCGCGCAGGAAACCGCCGTCGCCGATCAACGCCTTGATCGGCTTGCCGGTGGCGCCGACGATGCGCTCCACCACCGGATACGCTTCCGGATGCACCGACGAGGCGTCCAGCGGCTCGTCGCCATCGGCGATGCGCAGGAAGCCGGCGCATTGCTCGAAGGCCTTGTCGCCCAGCCGCGGCACCTTCAGCAGATCCTTGCGGCGCTTGAACGGGCCATTGTCGTCGCGGTGGCGGACGATGTTCTCGGCCACGCTGGCCGACAGCCCGGACACGCGCGACAGCAGCGCCGCCGAAGCGGTGTTGACGTGGACGCCGACCGCGTTGACGCAGTCCTCCACCCGCGCATCCAGCGCCCGCGCCAGGCGGTACTGGTCCACGTCGTGCTGGTACTGGCCCACGCCGATCGCCTTCGGCTCGATCTTGACCAGCTCGGCCAGCGGATCCTGCAGGCGCCGCGCGATCGACACCGCGCCGCGCAGCGACACGTCCAGTTGCGGGAATTCCCTGGCCGCGAATTCGGACGCCGAATACACCGACGCGCCGGCCTCGCTGACCACGATCTTCTCCAGCGTCAGCTGCGGGTTCTGCTTGATCAGGTCGGCGGCGAGCTTGTCGGTCTCGCGGCTGGCGGTGCCGTTGCCGATCGCGATCAGCTCCACGCCGTGCTGCGTGCACAGCTGCCGGAGCGTGTGCAGCGACTGGTCCCACTGCTTGCGCGGCTCGTGCGGATAGATGGTGTCGGTGGCCAGCAGCTTGCCGGTGGCGTCGACCACCGCGATCTTGCAGCCGGTGCGGATGCCCGGATCCAGGCCCAGGGTCACCCGCGCGCCGGCCGGCGCGGCCAGCATCAGGTCCTGCAGGTTGTCGCCGAACACCGCGATCGCCTCGGCCTCGGCCTTCTCGCGCGCCTGGTTGAACAGGTCCAGCAGCAGGTGCATGTGCAGCTTGGCGCGCCAGGTCAGGCGGCACGCGTCGAGCAGCCAGCGATCGCCGGGACGGCCCTGGTTGGCGATGCCGGCGCGCACGGCGACACGGCCTTCGGCGTACTGGTGGCCGGCCTCGGCATCGCTGCCCGGGTCCAGCTCCAGGTACACGATTTCCTCGCGGCGCGCGCGGAACAGCGCCAGCAGCCGGTGCGAGGGAATCTTGCCCAGCGCCTCGGCGTGGTCGAAGTAGTCGCGGTACTTGGCGCCTTCCTGCTCCTTGCCTTCGGCCACGCGCGCGCGGATCACGCCGACCTCGGCGAGCCAGCCGCGCAGTTCGCCGACCAGCGCCGCGTCTTCGCCCCAGCGCTCCATCAGAATCGCGCGCGCGCCTTCCAGTGCCGCCTTGACGTCGGCCACGCCCTTGTCGGCATCGACGAAGCCGGCGGCGAAACTGTCCGGCGTCAGCGACGGATCGGCCAGCAGGCCGTCGGCCAGCGGCTCCAGGCCGGCTTCGCGCGCGATCTGCGCACGGGTGCGGCGCTTGGGCTTGTACGGCAGGTACAGATCTTCCAGCCGCGACTTGGTATCGGCGGCGACGATCTCCGCGCGCAATTCGGCGCTGAGCTTGCCCTGCTCGTCGATGCTGGCCAGCACCGCGGCGCGGCGGTCTTCCAGCTCGCGCAGATAGGTCAGGCGGGTTTCCAGGTTGCGCAGCTGGGTGTCGTCGAGGCCGCCGGTGACTTCCTTGCGGTAGCGCGCGATGAACGGAACGCTGGCGCCTTCGTCGAGCAGGGCGATGGCGGCGCGGGCCTGGGCCGGCTGCGCGCCGATCTCGGCGGCGATGGTCTTGGCGATCTGCTGGGCGAGCTGAGTGTCGTGCATTGCATCCGGCCGAAGCCGCCTTGCGGAAAACGCCATTTTCGCAGTGCCGGCGCCGTCCGGGAACCCGTTGACAGGGGCGCGCCGACCTGTCGGCGTCAGCTCACGCCGCGGGCCGACTTGTCCGCATCAGCTCACGCCAGTGGGGCCGTCCAGCACGATGCGCACCTTGCGGATCAGCTCCTGGCGGTTGTACGGCTTGGACAGCACGTCGAATTCGGTGCCGCCGGCATCGGTACGCTCGATCGAGGTCTCCGCATAGCCGGTGGTCAGCAGCACCTTGATCTTGGGCCGGCGCCGCCGCACTTCGCGCGCCAGCATCACCCCGTTGAGGCCGCCGGGCATGATCAGGTCCGAATACAGCAGGTCCACCTGCAGCCCGTTGTCGACCAGTTCCAGCGCTTCGCGCGCGTTGTGCACGACGTGGGTGGCGTAGCCCTGGTCCTCCAGGAACAGCCGCGCCAGCTCGGCGATGTCCGGCCGGTCCTCCACGATCAGGATCGTCTCGTTGCCCTGCCGGTCGGAGGCGCGGCGGGCGCGCGCGTCGCGCGGCGCCAGGTTCTCGACGTTGTCGTCGATCGGGAAGTACAGCCGCACCGTGGTGCCGTGGCCCTCCTCCGAATACAGCCGCACCGCGCCGCCGGACTGTTTGGCGAAGCCGTAGACCATCGACAGGCCCAGGCCGGTGCCCTTGCCCTCGTCCTTGGTGGTGAAGAACGGATCCAGCACGTGGGCCAGCACGTCCGCGGACATGCCGCTGCCGTTGTCGGTGACCGACACGCAGACGTAGTGACCGGGCAGCAGATTGTCGTAGGTGGTGGGCTCGTCGGCGCGGATCGTGACGTTGCGGGTCTGGATCACTAAGCGCCGCGCAGGTTGCTCGGCCATCGCATCGCGCGCGTTGATCAGGATGTTCAGCAGCGCCACTTCGGCCTGGGTCGGATCGATGCGGCAGTTGCGCAGGTCCGGCGCCAGGTCCAGCGCGAACGCGATGCCGTCGCCCAAGGTGCGCTCGGCGACGTCGCTCATGCCGGCGACCAGCGTATTGAGGTTGAGCACGCGCCCTTCCAGCTTCTGCTTGCGCGCGAAGGCCAGCAGTTGCTGGGTCAGCCTTGCGGCCTGGCCGGACGCGTCGCGCGCGCGCTCCACGCTCTTGCGCAGCCGCGCCGGATCCAGCGGCTCGCGCTCCAGGCCATGCTCGATCAATTCCAGGTAGCCGGACATGACCTGCAGCAGGTTGTTGAAGTCGTGCGCGATGCCGCCGGTCAGCTGGCCCAGCGCCTCCATCTTCTGCGCCTGGCGCAACGCGTCCTCGGTATCGCGGCGGCGGCTGACGTCCAGCTGCGAGCCGAAATAATAGACCAGCTCGCCGTGCTCGTTGTAGACCGGCGAGATGAACAACGCGTTCCAGAAGCTGGAACCGTCCTTGCGGTAGTTGAGGATCTCCACCGCCACTTCGTTGCGCGCGGCGATCGCCTCGCGCACGCTGTCCACGGTGTCGCGATCGGTGTCCGGCCCCTGCAGGAAGCGACAGTTGTTGCCGAGCAGCTCTTCGCTGCTGTAGCCGGTCATTTCCAGAAAGGCGCGGTTGACGAACACGATGGGATTGTCCGCCTGCCGCGGATCGGTGACGATCATCGGCATCCGCGTGGTTTCCACGGCGGCGAAGAAGATGTCGCTACGGTGCTCGGACAGATCGGCCGTGGTGCTTTCGTGGACGGTGACGCGCGGCAGATTGCTGGAGTCAGGTGCGGGCATGGTCGAGAAAAGATCGATGCGAACCGCTGCTGGCCCTGCTAGGCGGGCGACCACACCGGGGTTCGCATGCCGGCGTCAACGCGAATAGTACTGGTGCAAGCGTTCCACCACGATCTCCTCCTGCAGCGATTCCAGCGCCATGATCCGGACCCGGCGATCGCTCAGCGCGAGCACGCGCTCGACATAGATCTCCGGCCCCTCGTCGGTTTCCTTCATCGATTTGCTGAAGCCATAGGGCATCACGCCCTTCTGGCCATCCTTGCTGCCACCGATATACAGAACGACCGACATGACACTTCCTCTGCTGGGAATTCGTGGAACTGGCGCGCAGCCTACACAGCGCATCGTGAGGACTTTCTCCACGCAGGTTAATCGCGGCTGTTTGCCCGCACATGACTTACGCCGGCCTCACGCCGGTTTAACCGAATCTGAGCGTTAGTCGCGCACCTCCCACCGCAATCGGCATGTATGGATCTCAAGAGCGGCTACCCCTTCTGGTCGGTGCGCAACGGCCTGATGCAGAGCTTCCCGCAGTTGCGCAGCGAACTGCGCTGCGACGTGGCGATCGTCGGCGGCGGCATCACTGCGGCCTTGATCGCCGACGAACTGGTCGCGCATGGCCATGATGTCGCGGTGCTGGAGCAACGCGACATCGGCTGGGGCAGCACCGCGGCCAGCACCGCGCTGCTGCAGTACGAGATCGACACGCACATGCTCGACCTGGCCAAGCGCTACGACGAGGACGCCGCCGCCCTCGCCTACCGGTCCTGCGCGCAGGCGCTGGAACAGCTGCGTGCGCTGGTGCGGCCGCTGCGCGACGTCGACTTCGGCTGGAACGACAGCCTGTACTACGCCAGCCGCCGTCGCCACGTGCGCGTGCTGCAGCAGGAACTGCAGCTGCGCGCGCGCCATGGCCTGGAGGTGGAATGGCTGGATGCGCAGGCGTTGCGCAGCGTGTACGGGGTCGAGGCGCACGGCGCGATCCTCAGCCACCAGGCCGCGCGCGTCGATCCGTATCGCCTCACCTACCGCCTGCTCGGCCGCGCACACAAGCGCGGCGCCGGCGTCTACGACCGCACGCGCATCGCCGATATCCAGGTGAACGGCCGCGGCGCCACCCTGCGCACCGAGCAAGGCGTGCAGGTGCGCGCCGGGCACGTGGTGATGGCGGCCGGTTATGCCAGCCAGGGCTGGCTGGACCAGCGCGTGGCCAGGAACCGCAGCAGCTACGCCTTCGTCAGCGATCCGCTGGACGACGCCCAGCTCGGTGCGCTGAAGGACACCATGGTGTGGGAAAGCGCGCGCCCCTATCTGTACCTGCGCAGCACCGGCAACGGCCGCATCGTCGCCGGTGGCGAGGACGACAGCGTGGACATTCCCGCGCGCCGCGATGCACGCGTGGACAGCAAGGCGCGCACGCTGTGCCGCAAGATCGCCAAGGCGATGCCGGGGCTGGAACTGCAGCCGACCTTCGCCTGGGCCGGCACCTTCGCCGAGACCGCCGATGGCCTGCCGTTCTTCGGCCCGCACCCGCAACACGGGCCGCGCATGCAGTTCGCGATGGCCTATGGCGGCAACGGCATCACCTACAGCATGCTCGGCGCCGGCCTGCTGCGCGCGCAGATCGAGCGCCGCGCGCATCCGCTCAAGCGATTGTTCGGCTTCGGCCGGCTCGACTGAGCCTCAGCGCCGTCCCGGCCACCAGCCGCGGCCGCGCAAGGCGTAGCGGTCGGCGGCGCGTTCGAACGGGTTGCGTACGCCGATCCCGCCGCAGGCGAAGTACACCGGCAGGAACAAGGGACCGAGCAGCAGATATTGCAGCACGTGGGCGCGCTCGTGGTCGCCCAGGCGCACGTTCGGATGCCGGCAGCGGCCGGCGGCATGTTCGTAGGTGGCGCAGGCCACGTCCAGGTCGTCGGCGCTGACCAGGATCACGGTGCCGAGCGTCAACGCGCCGCGCGGTCCCCAGGGGAAGCGGTCGAACACCAGCGCCAGCTCGCGCCGGCTGATCCGCGCGCGCGCGCCGAACGGCATGCCGGCGACGCCGGCGACCAGGCCGAGCAGCGTATTGGGCGAGGTCCACAGCGCGCCGAGCGCGAAACCGGCCAGGCGCAGCGCGGCCAGCGCCTGCCGCGTCAATCGGCTTCGTTGGGAATCAGCAGCCACAGGATCAGATACACCAGGATGCCGGGGAACGCGGCCGAGGCGATCGAACCGACCACGTAGACCACGCGCAGCAGCGTCGCGCTCCAGCCGAAGCGGTGCGCGATGCCGCCGATCACGCCGGCGAGCATGCGGTCGTTGAGCGAGCGCGACAGGGTTGGGGTGGACTGGGACATGGCGGCGGCTCCTGCGACGAATGCGCGCTCAGTCTGGGCGCGGCGGCGCGGATGCGGCGTGACGGCGCAGCGCGGCCAACTGCTGTGCGAACCAGTTCGCCGCGTCCTGCTCCGGCTGGCCCGGACAGGCCACCCGGTAGGCCTTGCCGCTGCTGCTGCTGCGGCTCGCGCCGCGCTCGATGAACTGCTCCGCGCTGGCGGCCAGGTCGCGCTTGCGCAGGTAGTCGTACTTGCGCTGCAGATGCGCCTTGGCCTCCGCCGCCGGATACCAGCTGCCGTTGCGCTGGAACCGGCACGGCGAGGCCTGAAAGGCCGCCAGCAGCGCGTCGATTTCGCGTTCGGCGACCGGCGACGGCGCGGCCGCGGCGACCGCGCAGACGCAGACCAGGCCGAACGCCAGCAGGCGCGCACCGAGCCTGCGCGGACATGGCGCGGCGCGCCGCATCACGCCTTCACTCGCCACCATCGCGCTCGGCCAGCCAGCGATGCAGCGCCGCCGGCACTTCGCGCTGCGCGCGGCCGGACACGTAGATGCCGATGTGGCCGCCGCGGAAACTGAGTTCGGCATAGTCGTCGCTGCCGACCAGGCCGCGCAGCGCGCGCGAGGCGTCCGGCGGCACTAGATGGTCCTGTTCGGCGTAGATGTTGAGCACCGGCATGGCGACCTTGGCCAGGTCCACCGCGTGCTCGCCGATGCGCGCGCGGCCGTGCACCAGCGCGTTGTCCTGGTAGAACTGCTTGACGAACTCGCGGAAGGTCTCGCCGGCCAGGTCGGGCGAATCGAAGATCCATTTCTCCATGCGCAGGAAATCCTCCAACGCACGCGGATCGTCGAGGATGTCCAGCAGCCCCACGTACTTCTGCAGGTTCAGCCGGAAAGGCTTGAGCATCAGGTAGCTGGCGTTCATCAGGTCCGCCGGCACGTTGCCCAGCGTGTCCACGAACAGGTCCACGTCCACCTGCCGTGCCCAGTTGGACAGCATGTTGTCCGGGGTGTGGAAATCCACCGGCGTCACCATCGTCACCAGGTTGCGGACCTTGTGCGGCTGCAGCGCCGCGTAGCACAGCGAGAAGGTGCCGCCCTGGCAGATGCCGAGCACGTTGACCGGCGCACCGGCAGCGGCCTCGCGCAGGTGATCGACCGCGCCGTCGATGTAGCGCAGCAGATAGTCTTCCAGGGTCAGGTAGCGCTCGGAACGGTCGGGATAGCCCCAGTCCAGCACGTAGACGTCCTCGCCCAGCGCCAGCAGGCCCTTGACCAGCGAGCGGTCGGCCTGCAGGTCGACCATGTACGGACGGTTGACCAGCGCATAGACGATCAGCAGCGGCACCTTCGCGGTGGGCGGCCGCTCGCCGACGAAGCGGTACAGCACCACCTTGCCGTCGCGCCACACCTCCTGCCGCTCGGTGACGCCGTACTGCACGTCGTCCAGCCCCGGCAGCACGCGCAGCCCTTCCATCAGCTTGCGCTGCAGCTCCAGGGTTTCCTGCAGCAGGTCGTCGCTGCTGAAGCTCAATGGCCCTTTCATGCGCGGCTCCGGCGCGGCGCGGCGCCCGACTTGCCGCGTGCCGGCTTGGGCGCAGCGGGTTTGGGTTTCGCGGCGGGCCTGGACTTCGGCTTCGCAACGGGCTTGGACTTGGCCGGTGGCTTGGACGTTGAAGCGGCGCGCGCAACGGAGGGCTTGGCAGCGGCTCTGGTCCTCGTGCCAGCCGCCTTGGACGGCGCAGCGGGCGCAGGCCTGGATCGCAACGGCGGACGCGACGCTGCCTTACCGCTCGCGGTTCGTTCCGATGGCGCCGCCGCGGCGGCCGGCGCAGCGCCCCGCTCCAGCCGGCGCAGCCGCCGCTCCAGATCGGCGATATGCCGATGCGCGGCATCCAGCTCGGTGCGGGTGGGCAGGCCCAACTGCTCGCACAGCTGCTCGGTCTCGCGTTGCAGCAGCGCACGCAGGCGCATCTGCGCATTGGCGAAGCCGGCGTAGACCTCGCGGAATTCTTCCGACAACGCGGACGCGGCGTAGGCCTCTTCGGCGGCGTCGATCCACAGGTCGAACATCGCCCGCGCGTTGGTCAGCTGGCGGCCCGGATCCTCGTGCTCGCGCAGCTTGGCCTCGAACACGCCGAAGGCGCGATCGATCGCGCCCTGCAACTGGCCCATGTACGCCTGCAACTGCGCCTGGTAGTCCTGCTGCGCCTTGGCCAGCGCGCGCCAGCGCGCATGGTGGTTGCGGCCCGGACCGAAACCCGGCATCTGCAGCCACGGCCCGCTGTCGCGCTGCCAGCCCTGCAGCCATTGCGCCGCCTGCTGCAGCCAGGGATCCACGCCGGCCTGGCCGGCGCCGCGCGCGGTGCCGAGCAGCCATTGCAGCATCTGCTCGCGCTGGCCCTGCACCTGCTGCTTCCAGGCCTCGGCCACGTCGGCACTGCTGGCATCGCGCCCGGCGAACTGCGCGGCCACCTGCTGCATCGCGCCGAACCACTCGCCGGCCTGCTGCTGCAACTGCGACACCGCGTCCTCGGCCTGCGCCCCGGTGCCGCGCGGCAACCACTGCGCCCAGGTGTCGATCGCCTCGCGCCACGACCCGTGGCCGGCACCATCGGCGGGCTGTTGCGCGGCCGCAGCGCCGCTCTGGCGCAACGCATCGCTCCACGCGCCCCAGTACTGCCGCGCCAACGCTTCGAAATCGCCGGCACCGCTGCCGCCGCTAGCCTTCATCGCCACCCTCCCAGGTCAGGCGGGGATGATAGCAACCTGCCGCCGCTCAAGGCTTGGGAATGCGCAGGGTCTTGCTGATCATCAGCGAACCGGACAGCGCGAACAGCAGCACCAGCGGGTGCAGCAGCCACGGTCCCAGCCGCCATTCGCCCCACCACAGCGCATCGCCGAGATGGCCCAGGTGCGCGGCGACCGCGAGCACGATCACCAGCGCCAGGCTGCTCGGGATCGGCGTGCCCTCGAAATACGGCACCTTGTCGCCGTCGCCGGCCAGTTGCTCGGCGGTGACGTTGTAGCGCGCCAGGCGGCTGACCCCGCAGCACACGAAGAAACTCAGCACCAGCCAGTCCCAGCCGCCCTGCATGCCGCAGGCGTAGGCCAGCGCCGCCGGGGCGACGCCGAAGGAAATCACGTCGGCCAGCGAATCCAGTTCGCGGCCGAGCGTGGACGAGGACTTGCGCCAGCGCGCCACGCGCCCGTCCAGCGCATCGAACACGAACGCCAGCGGGATCAGCGCCATGCCGATCAGCAGGTCGCTGCGCCGTCCCTCCTGCAGGAAGCGCATCGACGCGAACACCGCGCCGGTGCCGCAGAAGGCATTGGCCAGGGTGAACCAGTCGGCCAACTGGAATTCGCGCAGCATCGAAAAGTGGCGTTTCATCGGCATAGCGTGGCGGATCCGGCGTGAGAAGGGTGCGACCGGCACAGGGTAGCGTGGCGCCACCGCACTGGCGAGGACCGGTGCCATGGCGCCCTCGCCCCGCGCTGCTACGCTGCGCACCTTCCCTTCCCGACAGGTGCTTCCCATGCAGACCGTCCTGATCACCGGTGCCGCCAGCGGCATCGGCGCCGGCATCGCCCGCGAACTGGCCGCCGGCGGCCGCCACATCGTCGTCAGCGACTTGGACGCGGACGCGGCCGCGGCAGTGGCCGCGCAGCTGCGCGAAGCCGGCGGCTCGGCCGAGGCGGTGGTGCTGGACGTAGCCAGCGAGGCCAGCATCGGCGCGGCGCTGGCGGCGATCTCGCGGCCTGTGGACGTGCTGGTCAACAACGCAGGGCTGCAGCACGTGGCGCCGCTGCAGGACTTCCCGATGGCCAGATGGAGCCTGCTGATCGAGGTGATGCTGACCGGCGTGGCGCGCCTGACCCAGGCCGTGCTGCCGGGCATGCGTGAGCGCGGCTTCGGCCGCATCGTCAACATCGGCAGCATCCACTCGCTGGTGGCCAGCCCGTACAAGAGCGCCTACGTCGCCGCCAAGCACGGCCTGGTCGGGTTCTCCAAGGCCGTGGCGCTGGAAACCGCCGACACCGACATCACCATCAATACGCTGTGCCCCAGCTACGTGAAAACCCCGCTGGTGGACAAGCAGATCGCCGACCAGGCGCGCACCCGCGGCATTTCCGAAGCCGACGTGATCGCGCAGGTGATGCTCAGGCCGATGCCCAAGGGCGTGTTCATCGACTACGACGAACTGGCCGGCTGCGTCGCGTTCCTGGCCTCGCCGGCGGCGCGCAACATCACTGCGCAGACCATCGCCATCGACGGCGGCTGGACCGCGCAGTAGCGTGCGGCGCGTTCGGCGAGATGGACGCCGCTCGGAACAGCGCTCGATGCTGGCGAAATTTTCGCCAGCCTGGTGACCGGCGTTGCGCTGCAACGCGATCGCGGCCTTATCCACAGCGTTCGGCCAGTTCCATCCACACCCGCTGTGGAGAAGCGTGGCGGCAATGGTGAAATTTTCGCCAGCCGGAAAAATGCAGCAGCAGTTTCAGCGACTTGCCGTGCTTGCCCACAGGCTTGTGCAGGATCGATCCACAGCCGCTGTGGACAAGCCGGGCGCAGGCGCGAGCGTGCTCAGACCCGCGAATAGCGCCACGACAGCATGCGCCCGTCGCGGTACGGCATCACCCCGTGGAACGGGCGCGGATCGCCGTCGAACACCAGCGGCAGGAAGTGGCGATCGCCCTCCCACAGCGGCAGCGCTTCCATGTCCGCCACCGGCACCCAGGCCAACGTGCCCTCGGCGTTCTCGGTGAACGGTTCGCCGCTGTAGGCGCTGATCAGGAACAGGAAGCCCAGCCAGTCCTCGCCATGCTTGCCGAAGCCGGGCCAGCTGATCGTGCCGCGCAGTTGCAGCGCGTCGCATTCGATGCCGGCTTCTTCGCGGATTTCGCGGCGCATGCCGTCCAGCACGTCCTCGTCCGCCTCGACCTTGCCGCCCAGGCCGTTGTACTTGCCCAGGTGGTGGTCGCCGGGCCGCGCATTGCGATGGATCAGCAGCACCTTGGAGCGGTCGGGCGACAGCACGTAGCCCAGCGTGGCGACGATCGGGGTGTAGGGCATGCGGCGGGCGGGCGAGTCGGCGGGCGCGCAGTATGCCGCATCCGCCGCGGCCAACGGTCAGGGCGCGGCTGGCGTCGCGTTCTCGGCCGGGCGCCGCAGCGGGCCGGCCGGCTTCAGCGTGGCCACGCCGTGGCCGCGCTCGGCCAGGTATTCCAGCCACTTGCTGAGGAAGGTGTTCATGCGCATGCGGTGGCTGATCAGTTCCGCCGGCGGCGGATACAGCCCCATCACGTCCTGCCAGCGGCGGCCGACGTAGCAATGCGTGGTCTCGGCCTGGCGCGCGTCGCGGTACAGGCGCACATAGGCCGACGGATCCGGCTCGCCGGTGAGCGGGTCGCACAGGTCGTAGGTGAGGCGCAGTTCCACCGTGTAGCGGTGGTGCTCGATCACGTCCAGGCGCAGGTCCAGGCCGTCGCCGATCGAGGACAGGTAGCTGCCCACGGCCAGGTCGGACGGCACGAACAGCCGGTTCAGGTGCACGAAGTTCTCGGCGTACAGCCCCATCAGCCAGCCGAATCGGCTCAGCCGGGGGATGCGTTCGCTGCGGGTCAGGGCGTGCTGCATGGAGCCGATGCTACACGTTGCAACGCCGGCGCGGCAGCATTGACGGATCGCCCGCGCCGGCCTACCTTGGAAGTCTCGGCGCGGCGGTGCGACCGCCCCGCCGTTCTGCCGATTCCACGCAGGCGGCCCGCTCCGCCCCGCGGCGTTTCAGAACATCTCGCGCTGCAGCCCCAGCGTCGCCAGCACCTTGCTGGAAATCTCCTCGATCGAGGTATGCGTGGTGCTCAGGGTCGGGATCCGTTCCATCCTGAACATGGTCTCGGCCGCGGACACCTCGCGCCGGCACGTCTCCAGGTTGGAATAGCGCGAATTCGGCCGCCGCTCCTGGCGGATCTGCTGCAGCCGATCCGGATCGATGGTCAGCCCGAACAGCTTGTTGCGATACGGTCGCAACCGCGGCGGCAGCCGGTCGTGCTCCAGATCCTCCTCGGTCAGCGGATAGTTGGCCGCACGCACGCCGTAGTGCAGCGCCAGGTAGATGCAGGTCGGCGTCTTGCCGGCGCGCGAGACGGCGACCAGGATCAGGTCGGCCTCGTCGTAGTTGATCGCGATGCCGTCGTCGTGGGTCAGCGCGAAATTCATCGCGTTGATGCGGCGGTGGTAGGTCTCGAAATCGACCAGGCCGTGCGCCTGCCCCACCCGCGAATGCCGCGGCGCGTTCAATTCGCGCTCCAGCGGCTCGATGAACGGCGCGAACACGTCGAGCATCAAGGCCCCGCTTTCCGACAGCAGCATGCTCAGCTGCGGATCGACGCAGGAGTTGACCACGATCGGCCGCACCTGATAGCGCTCGCCCGCGGCATGGATGCGCTGCGCCGCCTCGCGCGCTTTTTCCGGATCGTCTACGAACGACATGCGGTCGGTGACGAAGCTGAAACCGCTGAACTGGGTGAGCAGGCTATGCCCAATGGTTTCAGCGGTGATACCGGTTCCATCGGACACGTAGAACACCGGTCGGATCGTCGACATTGCCTGGATTCTCCTTGCTGAAACCCAACGGATGCACCCCGCCGAGCTTGTGCCGACTCGGGTGCGCACTGCATGATATCGGCTTCTTCCCCCACGGACGCGGCCACTCTGCCCGCCTCGGGCGATGGCCCAACGGAGCATCGCGCTTGAACGAGAACATCCTTTGGTTGCACGAGTTGCGCCTGACCGACCTGGCCCGCGTCGGTGGCAAAAACTCCTCCCTCGGCGAAATGATCGGCAACCTGGCGGGTTTGGGAGTCTCGGTACCCGGCGGCTTCGCCACCACCGCCGAAGCGTTCAAGGCGTTCGTCGCCCACAACAATCTCTATCAGCGCATCTTCGACAAGCTGGCGACGCTGGACGTGGAAGACGTCGGCGCGCTGACCCTGGCCGGCAAGGAAATCCGCGGCTGGGTCATCGATGCGCCGCTGCAGCCCGAGCTGGACCAGGCGATCCGCGAGGCCTACGCGCAGCTGTGCGCCGAGAACGGCGGCGGCGACGTCGCGGTGGCGGTGCGCTCCTCGGCCACCGCCGAAGACCTGCCCGACGCCAGCTTCGCCGGCCAGCAGGAGACCTTCCTCAACGTGACCGGCGCCGACGACGTGCTGCACAAGGTCAAGGAAGTCTTCGCCAGCCTGTACAACGACCGCGCCATCGCCTATCGCGTGCACCACGGCTTCAAGCACGAGGACGTGTTCCTGTCGGCCGGCGTGCAGCTGATGGTGCGCTCGGGCGTCGGCGCCGCCGGCGTGCTGTTCACGCTCGACACCGAATCCGGTTTCCGCGACGTGGTGTTCGTTACCTCGAGCTTCGGCCTCGGCGAAATGGTCGTGCAGGGCGCGGTCAATCCCGACGAGTTCTACGTCTACAAGCCCACCCTCGCCGCCGGCAAGCCGGCGATCCTGCGCCGTTCGCTGGGCAGCAAGATGATCCGCATGGTGTATTCGGACGTGCCCGGCGAGCGCGTGCGTATCGAAGACACCCCCGCCGAACTGCGCAACACCTTCTCGATCAGCGACGAGGACGTGCAGGAACTGTCCAAGCAGGCGCTGGTGATCGAGAAGCACTACCAGCGGCCGATGGACATCGAATGGGCGAAGGACGGCGTCAGCGGCAAGCTGTTCATCGTGCAGGCGCGCCCGGAGACGGTGAAATCGCGTGGCCACGCCACCCAGATCGAGCGTTTCGCGCTGGAACAGCGCGGCACGGTGATCGCCGAAGGCCGCGCCATCGGCCAGAAGATCGGCGCCGGCGTCGCCCGCGTGGTGCGCAGCCTGGACGACATGAGCCGGGTGCAGCCCGGCGACGTGCTGGTCGCGGACATGACCGATCCGGATTGGGAGCCGGTGATGAAGCGCGCCTCGGCGATCGTCACCAACCGCGGCGGCCGCACCTGCCACGCGGCGATCATCGCCCGCGAGCTGGGCGTGCCGGCGGTGGTCGGCACCGGCAACGCGATGGAGCTGATCGAGGACGGCCGCGAGGTGACGGTGAGTTGCGCCGAAGGCGACACCGGCTTCATCTACGCCGACCTGCTGCCGTTCGACCGCACCACCACCGATCTGGGCAACATGCCGCCGGCGCCGCTGAAGATCATGATGAACGTGGCCAATCCGGAGCGCGCGTTCGACTTCGGCCAGCTGCCCAATGCCGGCATCGGCCTGGCGCGGCTGGAGATGATCATCGCCGCGCACATCGGCATCCATCCCAACGCGCTGCTGGAATACGCCAAGCAGGACGCGGCGACCAGGAAGAAGATCGACGAGAAGATCGCCGGTTATGCCGATCCGGTCAGCTTCTACGTCAACCGCCTGGCCGAAGGCATCGCCACGCTGACCGCGTCGGTGGCGCCGAACCCGGTGATCGTGCGCCTGTCCGACTTCAAGTCCAACGAGTACGCCAACCTGATCGGCGGCAGCAACTACGAGCCGCACGAAGAGAACCCGATGATCGGCTTCCGCGGCGCCAGCCGCTACGTCGACCCGAGCTTCTCGGCCGCGTTCGCGCTGGAGTGCAAGGCCGTGCTCAAGGTCCGCAACGAGATGGGCCTGGACAACATGTGGGTGATGATCCCGTTCGTGCGCACCCTGGAAGAAGGCCGCAAGGTCATCGAGGTGCTGGAGAAGAACGGGCTCAAGCAGGGCGAGAACGGCCTGAAGATCATCATGATGTGCGAGCTGCCGTCCAACGCGCTGCTGGCCGACGAGTTCCTGGAGATCTTCGACGGCTTCTCGATCGGCTCCAACGACCTGACCCAGCTGACCCTGGGCCTGGACCGCGATTCGTCGATCGTGGCGCACCTGTTCGACGAGCGCAACGCGGCGGTCAAGAAGCTGCTGTCGATGGCGATCAAGGCCGCGCGCGCCAAGGGCAAGTACGTCGGCATCTGCGGCCAGGGGCCGTCGGACCATCCGGACCTGGCCGAATGGCTGATGCAGGAAGGCATCGAGTCGGTGTCGCTGAATCCTGACACCGTGGTCGACACCTGGCTGCGCCTGGCCAAGCTGAAAGCCGCCGGCTGATGGGCACGGCAACGACGTTGCTGGCGGCGGTCGCGACGGCGACTTCCGCCGCACCGGCGGCGCGGACACAGCAGCCGTTCAACTGGAGAGACCTGGATTGGGCGCAATACGCGCTCAACTGGGGCGTGGCGCTGATCATCCTGGTGCTCGGGATGTGGATCGCCAAGCGCCTGAGCCTGTGGCTGCAGCGCGCGCTGGTCCGCGCCCGGGTGGAGACCACGCTCAGCAACTTCCTGCGCAACGTCGCCTATGCGTTGCTGCTGGTGCTGGTGTTCGTCACCGCGCTGCAGAAGATCGGCGTGCCGCCGACCTCGCTGTTCGCCGTGCTCGGCGCGGCCGGGCTGGCGGTCGGCCTGGCGCTGAAGGATTCGCTGTCCAACATCGCCTCGGGGGTCATGCTGATCGTGCTGCGGCCGATGCGCGACGGCGACCACGTGGTGGTGGCGGGCCAGGAAGGCATCGTCGACGAGATCCGGATCTTCCAGACCCGCATCCGCAGCTTCGACGAGCGCATGATCACCCTGCCCAACAGCACCATCACCACCGCGCCGATCGTCAACTACAGCACCCTGCCCAACCGGCGCCTGGAGATCACGGTGGGCGTGGGCTATGGCGACGATCTGAAGAAGGCGCAGCAGTTGCTGCTGCAGATCGCCCAGGACAATCCGAACATCCTGGAGACGCCGGCGCCGTTCGTGCAGGTCACCAACCTGGGCGAGAGCACGGTGGACCTGATGCTGTTCGCCTACGCCAGGAACGGCGACTTCGGCGCGGCCAAGAGCAGCACGCTGGAGAACATCCGCAACCAGTTGCTGGAGAACGGACTCAGCATTCCCTACCCGCAGCGCGATCTGCACGTGTACCACCACGACGCCGATGGGCGTCCGATCGCCGAGCTGCTGCTGAAGGGCGTGACCGACGACGGCGAGACCAAGCAAGGGCCGCCGCTGGCCCGGTGACGCTGGCCTTGCCGCAAGGCCGCGCCGTGCAGGCGCGGCCTGCGTGTCGCGCAGCGCGACTCAGCGTGCGCCGTTGCCCTGCCCGCCCAGCGCACCCATGAACGGGCGGTAGTAGCGCAGTTCGTCGATCGAATCGTGCACGTCGCTGAGCGCGGTGTGCGAGGAGGTCTTGTTCAATCCCGACGCGACCGACGGCGCCCAGCGCCGCGCCAGTTCCTTCAGCGTGGACACGTCCAGGTTGCGGTAGTGGAAGAAGCGCTCCAGCCGCGGCATCTGCCGGTGCAGGAAGCGCCGGTCCTGGCAGATCGAGTTGCCGCACATCGGCGACGCGCCCGGCTTGCACCACTGCGCCAGGAACGAAACGGTCTGCGCCTCGGCCTGGCCCAGGGTGACCTGGCTGTCGAGCACGCGCTGCCACAGTCCGGAATGCCGGTGCTGGTTGCGGTTCCACTCGTCCATCGCCTGCAGCGTCTGCAGCGGATGCGCGATGGCGAATTCCGGGCCCTCGGCCAGCACGTTGAGCTGACTGTCGGTGACCACCGTGGCGATCTCGATGATCGAATCCTTGTCCGTGTCCAATCCGGTCATTTCCAGGTCGATCCAGATCAGACGATCGTTGTCCACGTGCGGTTCCGCCATATCACCATCCAGTCGTTCGCGGCGGCGCTGCCGGCGCGGGGGTTTCGTATCGGTCGTGCATGATACCGCGCGTGACCCGGCGGGTTCACGTCCCGCCAGCGCCGCACCGCGGCGCTCAACCGCCGAGCAGCGGCTTGCCGCGTTTGGCGCGGAAATAGTTGGTCAGGCGCAGCCCGGCCGGCGCCGCCAGCACGCCGCCGCGCACCTGCACGCGGTGATTGTGGCGCGGATCGGCGAGCAGATCGAACACGCTGCCGCAGGCGCCGGTCTTCGGATCGGCGGCCGCGAACACCAGCTGCGCCACGCGCGCATGCACCACCGCCATCGCGCACATCGCGCACGGCTCCAGGGTCACGTACAGGGTGCTGCCGACCAGGCGGTGGTTGCCGAGCCGGCGCCCGGCCTGGCGCAGCGCCACGATCTCGGCGTGCGCGCTGGGATCGTGCTCGGCGATGTTGAGGTTCCAGCCCTCGCCCAGCACCTCGTCCTGCGCCGAGACCAGCACCGCGCCGACCGGAATCTCGTCGAACTCGCGCTCGGCGCGGTCGGCCAGGGCCAGCGCGTGCAGCATCCAGCGCTCGTCGCGCGCGGCGGTGTCGCTGTCGCCGTTCATCGCGTCGCGGCGTGCTTGCGCACGAACTCGGCGAACACCGCCAGCGTGGCTTCGCTGACATGGTGCTCGATGCCCTCGGCATCGCGCCGCGCGATGTCCTCGTCGATGCCCAGCGCCAGCAGGAACTGCTCCACGGTCTGGTGCCGCTGCCGGCTGGCCGCCGCCAGCGCTTCGCCGTCCGGGGTCAGGAACACGCCGCGATACGGCCGCTGGATCACCCAGCCGCCCTTGACCAGCCGCTTGAGCATCTTCGCCACGGTCGGCTGGGCCACGCCCAGGCGCGCGGCGATGTCCACCTGCCGCGCCTCGCCGCCGTCGGCCAGCAGGTCGGAAATCAGCTCCACATAGTCCTCGATCAGCTCCAGGCGGTGCGCCTCGCGCACCTGGCGGAAGCTCTCGACCTGCACTTCGGCGTCGAGCAGCACCGCCCCCGGTGCCGTCAACTTCCCGCTTTTCTGCATCGCAACGCCCTTGTCCGGTGCCGGCGAACGCCGGCCGCTGCCTATTCTGGCCGAAATCGCGCCTATCGCAGCGATCCGATTTGCCAATGCTAAACAGAATAGCAAGTGCTATATACTGGATCGCGCTCCTCCCACGCACGTTTCCGCCATGGCCGATCCCCTGCCCCTGCCCGATTCCAATGCCGCCTGGCCGCAGGCCAGCGAGCCGCCGCGGCGCAGCCTCGGGCGCATGAACGGCAGCGTCGCCGTGCCCAGCGGCGGGCTCGGCTGGCGCCGCTTCCTGGCCTTCCTGGGGCCGGGTTACATGGTCTCGGTGGGCTACATGGATCCGGGCAACTGGGCCACCGACATCGCCGGCGGCTCGCACTTCGGCTACCTGTTGCTGTCGGTGATCCTGCTGTCGAACCTGATGGCGATCGTGCTGCAGGGCCTGGCGGCGCGGCTGGGCATCGCCACCGGCCGCGACCTGGCGCAGGCCTGCCGCGAGCACTATTCCCGGCCGGTCAACTTCCTGCTGTGGCTGGCCTGCGAGGCGGCGATCGTGGCCTGCGACCTGGCCGAGGTGATCGGCACCGCGATCGCGCTGAAGCTGCTGTTCGGCATCCCGCTGACCCTGGGCGCGATCATCACCGCGATCGATGCGCTGCTGGTGCTGTACCTGATGCGGCGCGGCTTCCGCACCCTGGAGGCATTCGTGATCGCGCTGCTGCTGGTGATCTTCGCCTGCTTCGTGGTGCAGATCGCGATGGCCGCGCCGCCGCTGCACGAGGTGCTGGCCGGCTTCATCCCGCGCGCCGAGGTGGTGACCAACCCGGCCGCGCTGTACCTGGCGATCGGCATCATCGGCGCGACGGTGATGCCGCACAACCTGTACCTGCATTCATCGATCGTGCAGACCCGCGCCTACGAGCGCAACGACAACGGCCGCCGCTCGGCGCTGCGCTGGGCGCTGGCCGACAGCACCATCGCGTTGAGCCTGGCGCTGTTCGTCAACGCCGCGATCCTGGTGCTGGCCGCCGCGGTGTTCCATGCGCACGGCCGTACCGACGTGGAGGAGATCGAGCAGGCCTACGAGCTGCTGGCGCCGATGCTCGGCGTCGGCGTGGCCTCGACCCTGTTCGCGGTGGCGCTGCTGGCCTCGGGCATCAACTCCACGGTGACCGCGACGCTGGCCGGGCAGATCGTCATGGAAGGCTTCCTGCACCTGCGCATCCCGGCCTGGGCGCGGCGCCTGCTGACCCGTAGCCTGGCGATCGTGCCGGTGGTGGTGGTGACCTGGCTGTACGGTGAGCAGGGCACCGCCAAGCTGCTGGTGCTGAGCCAGGTGCTGCTGTCGATGCAGCTGCCGTTCGCGGTGATCCCGCTGGTGCGCTTCGTCGCCGACAAACGCAAGATGGGCGCACTGGTCGCGCCGCGCTGGCTGATCTGGCTGTCGTGGATCATCGCCGCGCTGATCGTGGCGCTGAACGTGAAGCTGCTCGGCGATACCCTGCTGCACTGAGCCGGCGCAAGAACCCGGGCACCGCGCTGACGCGGCCGCCGCGGCGACTCGGCGCAGGCGCGCTGGCCGGGCCAACGATGCCTGCGCTTACGAATACAGGGGCGCCGCTTCCGGTTTGTCCTGGGCGCCGGGATTGGCCCGCACCTGCTGCAACGCGGTGGCCAGTTCGTCCAGCCGGTAGGGCTTGGACAGGATCTGCACGCCCTCAGCCTCGGCCGCGGATTTCGCCGCTTCCGCGTAGCCGCTGGTGAGCAGGATCGGCAGTTTCTGGCGCCGCAGGCGGATCTCGTGGACCAGCTCCAGGCCGTTCATGCCGCCGGGCATCATGATGTCGGAGAACACGATGTCCACCACGCGCTCGTTGGCCAACGCACCCAGCGCGGCAGCGGCGCTGGCCACGCGGGTGACCTGGTAGCCGAGCTGGCGCAGCATTTCGCCGACCAGGGCGGCGACTTCGTCGTCGTCCTCGACCAGCAGCACGTAGCCGGCGTCGCCCGGGGCGCGGCGCGCCACTTGTTGCAGGTCCACCAGATGCCGTTCGTCCGGCGCCGGCGCGCGGAACGAGCGCGGCAACAGCAGATGGATCGCGGTGCCCTGTCCGGGTTCGCTGTCGATGTGGATGGAACCGCCGGATTGCTGCACGAACCCGTGCACCTGCGCCAGGCCCAGGCCCGAGCCCTTGCCGATGTCCTTGGTGGTGTAGAACGGTTCGAACACCCGCGCCTTCACTTCCGGCGCCATGCCGACGCCGGTATCGACGATCGACAGGCGGATGAAGTCCGGATCGGTCTTGCCCGCGCCCGGCACGTTCTGCGCCCGCACCACGATCGTGCCGCCATTGGGCATCGCATCGCGCGCGTTGACCGCCAGATTGAGCACCACCAGTTCCAGCTCGCCCGGATCCACTTCGATCGGCCACAGGCCGTCGGCGAAATCGAAATCCACGTGCACGTCGCCGCGCAGGCTGCGGTCCAGCAGTTCGCGCATGCCGCCGATCTGCCGGGTCAGGTCGACCGGCTCCGGCTTGAGCTCCTGCCGCCGCGAGAACGCCAGCAACTGCCGGGTCAGCCCGGCGCCGCGCTGCGCGGCCTTCTGCATGCCATCCATCAGCCGCTTGCGCACGGCCGGATCGGCCTGGGTGTCGAGCATCGCCAGGCCGCCGGAGATCACCATCAGCAAATTGTTGAAATCGTGCGCGACGCCGCCGGTCAATTGCCCGATGGCCTCGATCTTCTGCGCGTGGCGCAGGGTTTCCTCGACCCGCGCGCGCTCGTCCATCTGCGTGCGCAGCAGGCGATTGGCCTGCTCCAGCTCGCGCGTGCGCGCCACCACCTGCGCCTCCAGCTTCTGCGCCGCCGACGCCTGTTCGCGCAACAGCGAGCGCACTTCGTATTGACGGGTACGGGCGCGCAGCGCGGCCTTGATGGTGCTGGTCAAGGTGATCGCCTGCACCGGCCGCTCGAGCAGGGCGACGTTGCGCAGCGAGGCCACGAGCTTGCGCCGCCAGGTCACCACGGACGGTTGTTCCTGATGGCTGGTCAGCACCACGAACGGCAGATCGGACCATGGCGGCTGCGCGTCGGCCCAGGCGAACAGCGCGCTCGCATCCTTGCCGAACAGGCCTTCTTCGGCGATGAACACCGCAGCGGCACCGATGTTCAGTTCGCGCACCACGCTGCCCAGGTCGGCGCAGTTGCATGCCACCACGCCGCCACGCCGCAGCAGTTCTACCGACGCATTGCCATCGCGCCCGATCGGAGCGTAGACCAGGACCCGGCTTTCGATGGCGTCACTGCTGCTCATGCGCAGCGGAATCCATGAAAGGCAGATCGTTTCCGCCGTAGCGCGGCGTGCCGCTGAAGATCGCGCTGAACTGCTTGATCGGCGAGCCGATATCCAGGCCGTTGCCGCTGAGCCGGAACTCGCGGATGGTGGTCTCGTGGCTGCCGCTGCGTTTCTTCACCACCGACAGCGCCCGGCGCACCGTGCCGTCCACTTCGAAATAGCGCAGCATCAGCACCGAATCGCTCAGATAGCTGAGGTCCAGCGGGGTTTCCATCGGCCCGACCAGTCCGTGCTGCGCCAGGACCAGGATGGTCAGCACGCCCTGCTGGCCCAGATAGCTGAGCAGTTCGTGCATCTGCAGGATCAGGAAGCGTTCGTCCGGCATCGCGTTGAGATAGCCGTTGAGGCTGTCGATGACGATCACCCGCGCGCCGTCCACTTCCACGCTGCGGCGCACGTTGGCCGCGAACTGGCCCGGCGACATCTCCGCCGGATCGATCTGCTGGAAACGGATCAGGCCGTTGTCGAGCTTTTCGTCGAGCGGCAAGCCCAGCGTGCGAGCGCGCGCCTCGACGGTGCTGCGCCCCTCGTCGAAGGCGAAGAACACGCTGTGTTCGCCACGCTCGGCCGCGGCGATGGCATAGGTCAACGCCAGCGAGGACTTGCCCACGCCGGCCGCGCCCAACAGCAAGGCGTTGGTGCCGCGCTCCAGTCCGCCGCCGAGCAGCCGGTCCAGTTCGGCGTTGCCGCTGGGAGCGACCTCCTCGATATGGTGGTGCTTGTATTCCCCCGCGATCAGGCGCGGGTAGATTTCCAGCCCGCCCTTCTCGATGGTGAAGTCGTGATAGCCGCCGCGGAACTGGATGCCGCGCATCTTGACCACGCGCAGGCGCCGGCGTTCGGCGCCGTAGTCGATGGCCAGCTGTTCCAGCAACACCACGCCATGGGTGATGGAGTGCAACTGCAGATCGTTTTCCTGCGAGGACAGGTCGTCGAGCAGGATCACCGTGCATTGCCGGCTGGCGAAGAAATGCTTCAGCGCCAACACCTGGCGGCGATAGCGCAGCGGGCTCTGCGCGAGCAGGCGCAGTTCGGAGAGACTGTCCAGGACCACCCGCGTGGGATTGAGCTGTTCGACCTTGTCGAAGATCAGCTTGGTGGTCTCGGTCAGCTCCATTTCCGCAGGATGGAACACGGTGAGTTCGCGTTCCGGATCCAGCACGATCTCCGGCGGCACCAGTTCGAACACGTCGACCTGGTTCATGCTCCAGCCGTGGCGGGCAGCCACCAGATGCAGTTCGCGCTGGGTCTCGGACAAGGTGATGTACAGCACCCGCTCGCCATGCCGGGCGCCTTCCAGCAGGAACTGCAAGGCGATCGTGGTCTTGCCGGTGCCTGGGCGGCCTTCGTAGAGATAGAGGCGGTTGGGGTCGACGCCACCGCCGAGGATATTGTCCAGGCCCGCACTGCCGGTCGAGATGCGCGGCAGGTCGTCGCCGTGCGCGTGATCGGGTTGCCGGTGGGGGGTCATAGGTGTCCTTGAAGGTTGCGTGTGGATCGAACGTAATGTGTTGCAGCTGTCTTGCTAAGGACCGCGCGCAGCAACTCGCATCAGCAGTCTCCCTTTCGCCAGCACGCCTTGCATGGATGTCGCGACCGGCGCCCGCTCACCTGGGCGTGCCTCAACGCTCACGGTTCAGTGACGCCAAAACACACTACGTTCGGCAAAGTGATGTTGTTGTGTAGGCACAGCCTGCGTCTTGCAGGGCGGAAAAACGGGTCGCGAACATCGTCGAGCGACGGCCAAGCCCAATACCACGAATGCCTCGCCGGGTCCCGAAACCGCCCCGCCCGAGCCGGTTGGCGGTTCGCCAAGACCCGGGAAGCCCGGCGTGCGCGGCCCTGGGCTGGCGGCGTTCATGCGTGGCCTTCTGGATCCAGCGTCCCCAGCAGTTCGTGCATGCGATACGGCTTGGACAGGAAACGCGCCGTGGGCGGCAAGGGCGGCAACTGCGACAGCGCATAGCCGGACAGCAGGATCGCCACGCAGGCCGGATTCATCGCCTGCGCGGTGCGCACGACCTCGATGCCGCTGACGCCGCCAGGCATGCTGATGTCGCTGATCACGCAGTCGAACCGCCCACTGGCCAGTTCCGCCTGCGCCTGGATGCCGTTGACCGCTTCGAGGACGTCGAACCCGGCATCCTTCAGGGCGAGGACCGTCACCATCCGCAGCAGCGCATCGTCCTCGACATAGAGGATCCTTCTCGTGGTCATGGCGTCATCGCAACCGGAATGTACATGGTGACCAGGGTTCCCTGCCCTTGCCCGCTGTCGATGGTCGCGAACCCGCCGGACTGGCCGGCGAAGCCAAACACCTGGCTCAATCCCAGGCCGCTGCCATTGCCGACATCCTTGGTGGTGAAGAACGGCTCCATGGCGCGCAGCCGCACCTCCTCGGACATGCCCGGGCCGTCGTCCTGCACCGCCACGCACACGTAGTCGTGATCGGGCCTGGCTTCCGCGTGCAGGGACAGGTCGGAGCGGCACAGCCGCGTGGAGATCACGATCCGGCCCTGCCGCACCGCGTCGCGCGCGTTCGCGACCAGATTCATCAGCGCCGCTTCGAACTGGCTGGCGTCGACCACGACCGGCGGCAACGCATCGGCGAACGCGAACTCGCAGGTCATGGCATCGCCGGCCACGCGCCGGTACAGCTCGGCGGCCCCGACGATCAGCGCATTGACGTCGTTGGGTTCGGGGACCAGGTCCTGCCCGCGGGCGAAGGCCAGCATCTGCTGCGACAACCTGCTGCCCCGCTCGGCCGCATCGGTCGCCGCCCCGATCAGCAGTTTGCTGCGCGCGTCGTGTTGGGTCTTGGCCAGCAGGTCCAGGCTGCCGACGATGACCGCCAGCAGATTGTTGAAATCGTGGGCGATGCCCAGCGTCAGGCGGCCGATGGCCTGCACCTTCTGCGCCTGCGCCAGGGCGCGTTCGGCCTTGCGCAGGTCTTCCGCGGCATTGAACTGCTCGGTGACATCGCGGGTGACCTTGGCATAGCCGACCAGCGCGCCATCCTTCCAGACCGGATCGATGACCACGCTGGCACGGAACTGCGAACCGTCCTTCCGCACCCGCCAGCCTTCGGCCTCGTAGCGGCCTTCGCGCCTGGCCGCGTCCAGCCCCTTGCGCGGCAAGCCGGCGGCGGCGTCCTGCGGCGTATAGAACCTGGAAAAGTGCTGGCCAACGATCTCGGCTTCTTCGTAGCCCTTGATGTGGCGGCCGCCGGTGTTCCAGCTGAGGATGAAGCCTTCCGGGTCGAGCATGTAGATCGCGTAGTCAGTCACGCTCTGCAGGAGCAGACGGTCTGCTTCGGTTGCGAGCGGAGTGCGCATTCAAGCCAGATGAGGCGGTGAAGTCGGCCAAAAATAGCCAGCCAATTGTTAGTTTTTTGTGGACTGCGCGGTCCTCTCGCTGCGTGGCGCCGAGCACCTCGCTGCGGCCCGCGGTTCAGTCGTTGCGCGACTCACACGGCGAGGTTCCGGTGACGCCCGGTCCGGACGTCCGCACCCGGCGGCCGCTGGCGACTGCGACTGCTGCGCGCGCGTCCAGTCGGATAGCAAATGGCGCGGACCGTCCAACGCCGGTGCCGCCCTGGGCGGGCTTCAACGCGCGAAACGCCAATCGTCGAAATCGAACAGCGACGGCTCCGCGCCGCCTTTGAACAGCATGTACAGATCGTGCGTGCCGACAGCGCCGGACACGGACGCCGTGCGTTCCTGCCACCGACCCACGGCATCGTTCGCACCAACCTGCAGCGTGCCGATCAGCGGACCGTCCACGCCGTCGAGCCGCAGTTCGATCGACGACGGCGCAACCGCGTTGGCCACGCTGGCGACAAAGCGCTTGGCGCCCGGCGTGCCGAAGTCGACGCCGGCGACCTTGATGTAGCTGCGGTCGACGATGCGCGTGACATACACGCCGCTGCGCGCCTCACCGGCGGTGCTGACACCCGGCGCCCAGTCGTACGGCCGGTCGCGGTCGCGCTTGAGCCGCGACGTCCACGCGATCGTCTCGGCCTCCACCCGCGTGTACGGATCGACGGTGCCGAGCTGCGCCACCCCTTTGCGGTCCCACCACGGCTGCTTGGGAATGGTGCCGTCTGGCCGGTACTGGAACCTGGTGAGGGTGACCGAGCGGCGTTCGTGATGGATCGGCGTCGTTTCGAAGTTGAGCCAGTAGTTGAAGCCGAACAGATAGGAGCCGCCCTTGTAGTCGACGATGCCGGGATGGTTGCCGGTGGAGCCCTGGTTCGGATCCATGATCTTGCCCTTGTGCACCCAGGGGCCGGTCGGGCCGTCGCTCATCGCATAGCCGATCCCCTCCGGGCAACAGGTCGATGCGTAGGCCATGTAGTAGTGGCCGCCGCGCTTGTAGAACCACGGCCCCTCCTGGTAGTCCGCCGGCTTGCTCTGCACTTTGGTGATCGGCCCGGAATAGGACACCATGTCCGGGTTGAGCTTGACGTACCACAGGTCCGGGTTGCCCCAGTACAGGTAGGCCTGGCCGTCGTCGTCGATCCACACGGTCGGGTCGAAGAAGCCCTCCGCCGGTGCGATCAGCGGCTTGCCCAGCGCATCGCGGAATGGCCCGTCGGGCGTGTCGGCCACGGCGACCGCGATGACGTTCTTGGGCGAACCGGCCACGCTGATCGGCACATAGAGATAGAACCTGCCGCCGCGCGCGACCACCTGCGGCGCCCAGGCATCGTTGCTCTGCACCGCCCACGGAAAGGTCTTGAGCGAGGCGACCACGCCGCGGTCGGTCCAGTTGACCAGATCGGTGGACCGGTACAGCCGCCAGTCGAGCATCTTGAAGCCTTCGGCATCGTCCTCGTCGTGGCTGGTGTAGAGATACACCACGCCGTCGTGGACCAGCGGCGCCGGGTCCGCGGTAAACCGCGTCTGCACGATGGGATTGTCGGCGCGCGCTGCAGCGAGCGGCAGGCCGACGGCGAGGACCAGCGCGGCGAAAAAGGCAGGCTTCGACAAGGCTGTACTCCTGCGGACAACGACGACGCGGGATTTCAGAACCGGACCGTGACAGGTTTTCCGGTATAGGAAATACGCTTGGTGACCGGCGCCGGCTCCATGCCGCCGCCGGCGGCGCCATCCACGAGTACGACGTCGAGCTCGCGCTGCGCGGTCATGCCGGGAAAGCCGCCTCGCCGCGGACCGATGCGCAGCGTTCTGGCCGCATCGTTCCAGACCAGATCGTAGGTGGCATAGGCGCCCTTTTCATAGGCATAGGTCTCGTTGTCGTCCTCGTACAGGGTGAAGCGCGCGTTCGCGCCCGGATAGACGCGGACTTCGTAGGGCGCCTGCGGCGCCTGCGTGGCGTATTGCACCTGCGGCCCCATCGGCACGATCGATCCGGCCCGCACGTAGAGCGGCAGCAGATCCAGCGGCGCGCGCCGGACGACGTGGCGGCCGCCATCGAAGCGCTGGTTGGTCCAGAAGTCGTACCAGTCCGCGCCCTTGGGCAGATAGGTGTCGACATTGTCGTCGAGAGCGCCGCGCGGCGCGCTGAGCGCCTGCCGCTCGCTCGGCGTTCTCCACGCCAGGCGCAGCATGCGCTCGGCATCGCCCTGGTAGTACTCGAGCCCGAGCTTGACGACCTGGCCCTTGCGCAGCGCGACCGTCGTCGCCTTGTACCGCGCAGCGCCGGCGTCCCAGTCCTGCACGACGGTCTTGCCGTCGAGCATCAGCCGGAAGCCGTCGTCGCCCTCGACCCCGATCTCGTATTCCCCTTCTTCAGGCGCGGTCAGTGTGCCCTGCCAACGTGCGGAGAAGTGCATCAGTCCGGAAAGGCCGGCCGGCACCTCGGCCAGCGGCGGATCGGGCCAGGTGTGGTCCACCTTCGGATCGACGAAGCGGCTCCTGGGCGTCTGGAAATGCTCGCCTTCGAAATACTGGCCGGCCAGGCCCGGCTTCCCGTCCGGCGTGCGCAGCACCTCGCCCGGGATGGTGGTCGCCGGCGGCGGTTCGACGTGGTACATCGCCCGCGTCACCGGATGGACGAGGAACGCGTTGCCGAACATGAAGGTATCGTCGATGGCGTCGGTGGCGCGATCGTCGGGGAAATCCATCATCAGCGGCCGCATCAGCGTGTAGCCGTCCGCGGTCACCTTCCAGCTGAGGCTGTAGATGTAGGGCAGCATGCGATAGCGCAGTTGCGTGCTCTTGAGCAGCGAGGCATAGACCGCCGGGTCCATCGACTTGAACCGGTACGGCTCGCGCTCGACGTTGGTGCCGTGGATCCGCATGAGCGGATTGAACGCCGAGAACTGCAGCCAGCGCGCATAGAGTTCGCGCCAGGCCGGGTTGTTTTCGCCGCCGGGGAAATCGGCGACGAAGAAGCCGCCCGTGTCCTGGGTCCAGTAGGGATTGCCGGTCACCGTCACATTGACGCCTTCGGCGACCTGCTGTTTCAGCGTCTTCCAACTGGCGTAGATGTCGCCGCTCCAGGACGCCGCGGCAGTGCGCTGCGCGCCCGCCCACGCCGAGCGGGTCAGCGTGAAAACGCGCTTGTCGCTGGTGGCGCGCTGGCCGTCGTACGTGCCCTGCGTGGTGAGCAGCGAGTAAGGATTGAGATACCGCGTGAAGTCGCCCAGCGCGTTGGAGCCCAGCGCCTTGGTGTCGCGGATATTGTCCTGCGCGTTCCACATGGCGCTGCTGACTTCGATCTCGGTGCCGTCCATCCACAGCGCATCGACGCCCTTGTCGAGCAGGCCCGACTTGATGTGCTTGAAGTAGATCTGCCGCCCCAGCGGACTGTAGGCGTCGTACACGCGCGCATGCTTGGAGATCCAGTGCAGCGGCGCGAAACGCAACCGGTGCTGGTCCAGTTCGTGGGCCAGCGCGGTATCGTCGCCGACCGAGGGCCAGATCGACACCATCAGCTTCATGTGCAGGTCGTGCACCTGGCGCGCCATGCCGGCAGGGTCGGGATAGCGGACCGGATCCCAGGTCATGCCGCTCCAGCTGCCGTCCTTGTCCGATCCCCAGTACTGCCAGTCCTGCACGATGTAGTCGAGCGGAAATCCGTCGTTGCGGAAGCTGCGGGCGACGTCGAGCAGCTGCTCCTGGGTCTTGTAGCGTTCCTTGCTCATGAACAGGCCGAACGCCTGCTTGGGATACATCGGCGCCTGGCCGGTCAGCGCCCGGTAGGCCGCGACCACCGCATCCGGGGTATCGCCGCCCATGAAGTAGTAATCGACGCCGCCGGGCGCGCTTTCGGCCCACATCGAGGCGCCGTCCGCATCGTCCTTGAACCGCATCTGCGAGTACGTGTCCCACAGGATCCCGTAGCGGCGCGAGGACATCAGTACGGGGATGACGATGCCCACGTTGGTCTGCACCAGCAGCAGTTCCTTGCCGCGCCGATTGCTGCTCTGCTCGCCGAGGAAACCCAGGCCATAGATCGCTTCGTCCGGGCGCAAGGTCAACCTGTTGGCCGCCTCGAACGTCGGCGCGCCCGACACGACGACCTTCTTCAATGTCTGCGGTGCGTCGCTGTTCTCTTCCGTATAGAGCTTGCCCGCAGCGTCGAGGAAACGCACCGCGCCGGTCCTCTTGCTGATTTCAACGCGCAGTGCGGCGCTTTTGAGCGTCAGCGTGTCCTCGGTCTCGCCGGTGGCGAAGGCGATGGGTTGCGGCGTGCCGATCACCGCCAGGCTGGGGGCGGTCCAGTAGTTCTCTCCCAGGTTCGCATTCACGCGAACGGTCTGCGGTCCGTAGAAGATCACGTTCTTGGCGATCTGGCCGATGCGGACCTGGACGCCTTGCTGCAGCCGCGTGTACGCGAACGACTCGCCGCGTCCGGTCGCGACAGCGCGCAGGTGTCCGCGCGCATCCAGGCCGGTCTCCATCGCGCTTGCGGCCTGTTTCGTACCGGCAGCGAACGATGCCGGGATGGATGCCGAAAGCCCGAAGGCCAGGAACGCCGCCGCCACAATCCTCTGTCGCCCCATCCGCATCTGCCGCTCCCTCGTCGCCCGTCGCGGGCGCATGGCGTTCGCTTTCCGAAAAAAGTGTACGCCTTGCGCTCGCGCGATCAACCGAAGGTTGCAACTGCATCCATGCGGGCTCGGCATATGGGATCGCATCGGTCTGCGGCGGCACCATGCCTGCGATCTACCCCGACGGCATGACCGTCAAGCAGTCATTCGCGCCTCACGATCCACGAGCCGCCACCGCGTCGGAAGACAGCGGCTGCCAGCCGCCACCGAGCGCCCGGAACGCGGCGACGGCGGCTCGCGCCGATTCGGTCTGCGCCTGCGCTCTCGCGTCGGACGCGTTCAACAGCGATGCGTCGGCATGCAGCACGTCGATCAGGCTCGCGGTCCCGCGCTGGTACGCGGTAAACGCCAATCCCCTGGCCCGAGTCAGCGATGCCTCGCCCTGCTTCAACAGCGTGGCCTGGTCCCGACGGTTGACCAATGCCGAAAAGGCGTTCTCGACATCCTCGGTCGCGCGCAGCACCGCTTGGCGATAGGCGGCCAAGGCCTCGGCATCCTGACCCTTGGCCAGATCGATCTGCGCATTGATGCGGCCGAAATCGAAAAGCCGCCAGCGCAGTCCCAACACGCCTGCCGCCTGGCTCGCGCCGCTGGTGAACAGGTTGCCGCTGGATACCGCGGTGGCGCTTCCCAGCAAGCCGCTCAACGAGAACTTCGGGTAGTACTCCGCGACCGCCTCGCCGATGCGGGCATTGGCCGCCGCAAGCCGGCGTTCTGCGACGACGAGGTCGGGGCGACGTTGCAGCAGGTCGGCCGGGGAACCCATCCCGGCGATTCCTGGCGTCGCCGGAATCGGCGCGGCGGCGTCGAGTTCGGCCCGATGCGTCCCAGGCGGGACTCCCAGCATCACATCCAAGGCATTCATTGCCGCATCGAGGCCCGTCTGCAGGCCTGGAACCGCCGCCTGCACTTGCGACAGCGCGCCTTCCGTCTGCCGCACTTCGTACTCGGCAGCCAATCCCCTTTTGTACAGCAGGCCCACTTTCGCCAGCAGGTCCTGCTGGGTCCTGACCTGGCGCCGGGCGATGGCGAGGCGCGTCTGCAGGCCGCGAATGGTGATGTAGATGTCGGCGGTCTGCGCGGCTACCGCCAGCCGTACTGCTCCGGCACCGGCCTGCGAGGCTTGATAGTCGGCCAATGCCGCCTCACGACCACGCCGCAGACCGCTGAACACGTCCGCTTCCCAGCCTGCCTCCAGATCCAGCTCGTAGGCGCTTCCCCACCGGTCGTATCCGGGCGCGGCATCGAGCACCTGCCCCAACGGGGTTTCTATCGATTGGCGGGCGCGCGCGGCCGAACCGCTGACGGCTGCCGACGGCAGCAGGGCCGCATTGGCCGCGCCAAGCCCGGCGCGTGCCTGGGCGACGCGCGCGGCCGCCTGCGCCAGGTCCAGGTTCTGCTCGAGCGCCAACGCCACCAGCCGCGTCAGCAGCGGATCGTCGAAGCCTTGCCACCACGCCGCCAGGTCGATCGCGGACGGGCCGCCATCCTGCCCGGCCTGTGTCTGCCCGAGGTAGTGGCTGGGCAGCGGCGCCTCGGGCCGGCGGTAGTCGGGGCCGACCGCGCAGCCGGCCGTCACGCTGGCGCAGAGCAAAAGGACGAGAGAGCGACGGAACTGCATGGCGATCCTGAAAGCTGGCTTGTTGTGACCATATTACGAAATGGTCACTTTTTGTCAAATCCACGGGCGGCGCGGTACCCTGTGACAATGACCAAGACCCCTTCTCCCGCGCCCCAACCCAGGGGACCTTCGGACCACGATGTCCGAGACCAGATCGTCGAGGCGGCGACCGAATATTTCAGCCTGTACGGCTACGACAAGACGACCGTTTCCGACTTGGCGAAAGCGATCGGCTTTTCCAAGGCCTACATCTACAAGTTCTTCGATTCCAAGCAGGCGATCGGCGAGGTCATATGCTCCAATCGCCTCAGCGCGATCATGGCGGCGGTTGGCGAGGCCGTTGCCGGCGCGCCTTCCGCCCCCGAGCGCTTAAGACGCGTTTTCAAGGCCCTGGTGGAGTCCAGTAGCGAACTGTTCTTCGACGATCGCAAGCTCTACGACATCGCCAGGACCTCGGCCGCCGAATCCTGGCCCTCCGCCCGCGCCTACGAAGAGCACGTCAAGGCCCTGGTCCTGCAGATCGTGCGCGACGGTCGCGAAGCGGGCGAATTCGAGCGCAAGACCCCGCTGGACGAGACAGCCAATGCCATCTATCTGGTCATGCGCCCATTCATCAATCCGCTGTTGCTGCAGCACAACCTGGACAACGCCGCCGAGGCGACGGCCCAGTTGTCGGGCCTGATCCTGCGCAGCCTGTCGCCCTGAGCCCTTCGTTGTGACTATTGAACATCTTGGTCACAAGTATAGAATGGGTGCCCTATCCCGTCAGGAAGGGTTCCCATGTTTCGGCGCCAGTGTGTCCCGTATGCCATTTGCCTGTTACCTCTTGTCTTAGCGGCATGCGGCGATAAACACGCCGCCGATCCGCGCACGGAAGCGCCGCTGGTCAGAGTCGGGGCCGTGCAGGGCGGTGCCGACGCACCGCGGTCGTTCACCGGCGTCGTCGCGGCTCGAATCCAAAGCGATCTGGCGTTTCGCGTGCCGGGCAAGGTGCTCGAGCGCCTGGTCGATACCGGGCAGACTGTCAAACGCGGCCAGGCGCTCATGCGCATGGACCCGATCGACCTGGGCCTGCAGGCACAGGCGCAGCAGGAAACGGTCGCCGCAGCCCGGGCGCGCGCCACGCAGACCGCCGACGAGGCGGCGCGCTATCGCGACCTGGTTGCCGAAGGGGCCGTCTCGGCATCCGCCTACGATCAGGTCAAGGCCGCCGCCGACACGGCGCGGGCGCAACTCAAGGCGGCCGAGGCGCAAGCCGGCGTCGCCAGGAACGCGTCGGGCTACGCCGTCCTGCTCGCCGACGCCGATGGCGTGATCGTGGACACGCTGGCCGAGCCGGGGCAAGTGGTCGGCGCCGGGCAGCCGGTCATGCGCCTGGCGCATGCGGGCCAGCGCGAAGCCATCGTGCAACTGCCCGAGACGCTGCGGCCGGCTGCGGGTTCGCTGGCGCATGCCAGGCTGTACGGCGATCGCCAGACCGCGATGCCGGCGACCTTGCGGCAGCTGTCCGATGCGGCTGACCGGCTGACCCGCACCTACGAAGCCAGGTACGTGCTCGACGGCGCGTTGGCCCGCGCCCCGCTGGGCGCCACCGTCACCGTCGAGATCCCGACCGGCACGGACGCCGCCGCTTCGCTGCAAGTCCCGATCGGCGCCGTGTTCGATCCGGGCAAGGGCCCGGGCGTGTGGGCCGTCGAGGGCAAGCCTGCCAAGGCTGTCTGGCGCTCGGTCCAGGTGCTTGGCTTGACCGACGAGGTAGCGCAGGTGAAGGGCAATCTCGAGGCTGGCGACCAGGTGGTGTCGCTGGGCGCACATCTGCTTCGCGAAGGCCAGCTGGTCAGGCCGATCGGCCAGGGCCAGGCGCTGGCTGGCGGAGCGCGTCCATGAGCGAGGGGCGTTTCAATCTGTCGGCGCTGGCGGTGCGCGAGCGTTCGATCACGCTGTTCCTGATCTTCCTGATCTCCGTCGCCGGTGTTCTCGCGTTCTTCCAGCTCGGACGCGCGGAAGATCCGCCGTTCACGATCAAGCAGATGACGGTCGTCACCGCCTGGCCGGGCGCGACCGCGCAGGAGATGCAGGACCAGGTCGCCGAACCGCTGGAAAAACGCCTGCAGGAACTGCGCTGGTACGACCGCGCGGAAACCTATACGCGCCCCGGCCTGGCCTTCACCATGATTTCGCTGCTCGACAGCACCCCGCCTGCGCAGGTGCAGGAGGAGTTCTATCAGGCCCGCAAGAAACTCGGCGACGAGGCCAGGAAACTGCCGGCCGGCGTCATCGGCCCGATGCTCAACGACGAGTACGCGGACGTGACCTTCGCGCTGTTCGCGCTCAAGGCCAAGGGCGAACCGCAACGGCTGCTGGTGCGCGACGCCGAGACCCTGCGCCAGCAATTGCTGCACGTTCCGGGCGTGAAGAAGGTCAACATCATCGGCGAGCAGCCCGAGCGCATCTTCGTCTCCTTCTCCCACGACCGCCTGGCCACGCTGGGCGTCGCGCCGCAGGACATCTTCGCCGCGCTCAACAGCCAGAACGTGCTGACCCCCGCCGGCTCCATCGAGACCAAGGGACCGCAGGTGTTCCTGCGCGTCGATGGCGCATTCGACAGCCTGGAGAAGATCCGGCAGACCCCGATCGTCGCGCAGGGACGGACGCTGAAGCTGTCGGATGTGGCGACCGTGGAACGTGGCTACGAGGATCCCGCCACCTTCCTGGTCCGCAACAACGGCGAACCGGCGCTGCTGCTGGGCGTGGTGATGCGCGACGACTGGAACGGCCTGGATCTGGGCAAGGCGCTGGAGGCGGAAGTGACCAAGGTCAACGCCGGGCTGCCGCTGGGCATGACGTTGAGCAAGGTCACCGACCAGGCCGTCAACATCAGCTCGGCGGTCGACGAGTTCATGGTCAAGTTCTTCGTCGCCTTGCTCGTGGTGATGGTGGTGTGCTTCGTCAGCATGGGCTGGCGTGTCGGCATCGTCGTCGCGGCGGCGGTGCCGCTGACGCTGGCAGCGGTGTTCGTGGTCATGGCCGCGAGCGGCAAGAACTTCGACCGCATCACGCTCGGCTCGCTGATCCTGGCACTGGGCCTGCTGGTGGACGACGCCATCATCGCCATCGAGATGATGGTGGTGAAGATGGAGGAAGGCTACAGCCGCGTCGCCGCCTCGGCCTATGCGTGGAGCCATACGGCGGCGCCCATGCTGTCCGGCACGCTGGTCACGGCCGTGGGCTTCATGCCCAACGGATTCGCGCGCTCCACGGCCGGCGAATACACCAGCAACATGTTCTGGATCGTCGGCATCGCCCTGATCGCATCCTGGGTCGTCGCGGTGGCGTTCACTCCCTACATGGGCGTGAAGCTGCTGCCGGACATCAAGAAGATCGAAGGCGGCCACGCAGCCATCTACGACACCCGCCACTACAACCGCTTCCGGCAAGTGCTCGGGCGCGTCATCGCGCGCAAATGGCTGGTCGCCGGCGCGGTGCTCGGGCTGTTCGCGCTGTCCGTCGTCGGCATGGGCGTGGTCAACAAGCAGTTCTTCCCGACCTCCGACCGGCCCGAGGTGCTGGTCGAGGTGCAGATGCCCTACGGCACCTCGATCGAGCAGACCAGCGCCGCGACGGCGAAGGTCGAAGCCTGGCTGGCGAAACAGAAGGAAGCGCGGATCGTGACGTCCTACATCGGCCAGGGCGCGCCACGCTTCTTCCTGGCGATGTCGCCCGAACTGCCCGATCCGTCGTTCGCCAAGATCGTGGTCCTTGCGGGCGACGACAAGGAACGCGAAGCGCTCAAGTTCAGGCTGCGCCGGGCGGTGGCCGACGGCTTGGCGCCGGAGGCGCAGGTGCGCGCCACCCAGATCGTGTTCGGCCCGCCTTCGCCGTTTCCGGTGGCGTATCGCGTCATGGGCCCCGACCCGGACGTGCTGCGCAAGATCGCAGGCGACGTCGCCGATGTCATGCATGCCAGCCCGATGATGCGCACGGTCAACACGGATTGGGGACCGCGCGTCCCCACCCTGCGCTTCACGCTCGACCAGGACCGGCTCCAGGCCGTCGGACTGACCTCCAGCGCCGTGGCTTCGCAGCTGCAGTTCCTGTTGAGCGGCGTGCCCCTGACCGAGGTGCGCGAGGACATCCGTTCGGTGCAGGTGCTGGGACGCGCAGCCGGCGAGATCCGTTTCGATCCTGCGAAGATCGGCGGCTTCACGCTGGTCGGAGCGGCGGGACAGCGCATTCCGCTGTCCCAGGCCGGCACCGTCGATGTGCGCATGGAGGATCCCATCCTGCGCCGCCGCGATCGCACGCCGACCATCACGGTCCGCGGCGACATCGCCGAAGGCCTACAGCCCCCGGACGTTTCCACCGCCATCCTGGCCCAGCTGCAGCCGATCATCGGCGCGCTTCCGCCCGGCTACCGGATCGAACAGGCGGGCTCGATCGAGGAGGCCGGCAAGGCCACCAAGGCGATGCTGCCGCTGTTCCCGATCATGGTCGCGCTCACCCTGCTCATCATCATCCTGCAGGTGCGCTCGATCGCGGCCATGGTCATGGTGTTCGCCACCAGTCCGCTCGGCCTGATCGGCGTCGCGCCGACGCTGCTCGTGTTCCAGCAGCCCTTCGGCATCAATGCCCTGGTCGGCCTGATCGCGCTGTCGGGCATCCTGATGCGCAACACGCTGATCCTGATCGGGCAGATCCACCACAACGAACGCGAAGGGCTGAGCCCGTTCGACGCGGTCGTCGAAGCCACCGTGCAGCGGGCGCGGCCGGTGATCCTGACCGCCCTGGCCGCGATCCTGGCATTCATCCCGCTGACCCACTCGGTGTTCTGGGGCACCCTCGCCTACACGCTGATCGGCGGCACCTTCGCCGGGACGATCCTGACCCTGGTGTTCCTGCCGGCGATGTATTCCATCTGGTTCCGGATCAGGCCGGAACCTTCGCGCTGATCAAGGCTTCACGAACCGATAGGCGAAGCGATGCCGCAGCCGCTCGTAGACGGCTCGATTGAAGCGGGCCGCAGTCGCGCCCCTGGCCTGGATCAGCGCGGTATGGAGATCGGGGTAGAACAGGTGCAGCCACAGCACATCCGCTGGCTGTATCGTCTCCGGCATCGCCACGAGATCCGCCGAGACGACTTCGACGTTGTCTCGGCCTGGCTCCTTGGCAAGGGTACGTTGCGCTACCCGCCCTGGAGCGGATCGCGGGGCAACCGGATCGACCGCGGACGCTGCTGGCGCCGCGTCAAAAATGATCCAGCCTCCGCTGCTTGTCGCCAGCGCTACCGCCGCCCTGCCCTGCTGACCGGCGATCGGGTCGCGGCTTTTGTATCGACAAATGTCGGCCACGCACCCGGTCAGGACCGCCGCTTGGCACGGTCATATATTATGGTCATCATATAAGCAGCAAAGACGATGCGCCCCGCAGACGTCAATCTTGCTGAAGCCGTCCGCGCCCCTGCGCCGGCCCACATTGGAGACATGCCAGTGAATCTCGTCGACGAAATTGCCCCCGGCCTTTCCGGGCTTGAGACCCTGCAGGCGCTGATCGCTGCCGGAGGCCGACCGCCGATCGGCGATTCGCTGGACTTCACTTTCGTCGAAGCCGGCGATGGATGGGCGGTCTTCTCAGGCACGCCCGGCGTGCACGCCTACAACCCGATCGGCACGGTCCATGGCGGCTATGCCGCGACGCTGCTCGATTCGGCGTGCGGATGCGCCGTGCATTCCAAGTTGTCGGCGGACCAGGCCTACACCACCTTGGAACTAAAGGTTTCGTACCTGCGCCCGATCACCGCCGACACCGGCCCGCTCCGCGCGGAAGGCCGCGTCCTATCCGTCGGCCGCCGTGCCGCCTTTGCCGAGGCGACGCTGAAGGACGCCAACGCGCGCATCTATGCCAGCGCGACCTCGACCCTGCTGGTGATGGAGCGCCCGCAACGGCAGCGCTCCTGACCCGAAGAACACAGCAACCGCAAAGTTCGTCCGGGTACGCCGGAAGATCCGCAGTCGTCTCGCGGCTTCAGAGCCTTGATCGCGGCATCCGGCTGCATTTGCGCGTCGCCTGCAAAAGTACCGGAATACGATCTTGAGTGAGTCTTGGCGGGAAATGACCGTCTTCAGACACTCATGTCGAGGAAACCGTCAAGAGCTCACCTCTCCTGACGGCACTTCCGATTTTGCGGCGGGTCAATATGGGCGAGGTCCGTCGCGCAGGTCGGATACGCCCGGATCGGCAAAAATCACTCCCACTCGATCGTCGCCGGCGGCTTGCCGGAGATGTCGTAGACCACGCGCGAGACGCCGCGCAGTTCGTTGATGATGCGGTTGGACACGGTGCCGAGGAAGTCGTACGGCAGGTGCGCCCAGTGCGCGGTCATGAAGTCGATGGTTTCCACCGCGCGCAGCGCGATCACCCATTCGTAGGCGCGCGCGTCGCCGACCACGCCCACCGACTTGACCGGCAGGAACACCGCGAACGCCTGGCTGGTGGTGTCGTACAGTTCGGCCTTGCGCAGCTCTTCGATGAAGATCGCATCGGCCTTGGCCAGCAGTTCGGCGTACTCGCGCTTCACTTCGCCGAGGATGCGCACGCCCAGCCCGGGACCCGGGAACGGATGGCGGTAGACCATGCTGCGCGGCAGGCCGAGCTCCACGCCCAGGCGCCGCACCTCGTCCTTGAACAGTTCGCGCAGCGGCTCGACCAGGCCCAGCTTCATGTGCTCGGGCAGGCCGCCGACGTTGTGATGGCTCTTGATCACGTGCGCCTTGCCGGTCTTGCTACCGGCCGACTCGATCACGTCCGGATAGATCGTGCCCTGCGCCAGCCACTTGGCGTTGGCCAGCTTGTTCGACTCTTCGTCGAAGATCTCCACGAACAGGTTGCCGATGATCTTGCGCTTGGCTTCCGGATCGCTGACCCCGGCCAGCGCGTCGAAATAGCGGTCGGCGGCGTTGACCCGGATCACCTTGACGCCCATGTGCTCGGCGAACATCGCCATCACCTGGTCGCCTTCCTGCCAGCGCAGCAGGCCGGTATCGACGAACACGCAGGTCAGCTTGTCGCCGATCGCCTTGTGCAGCAGCGCGGCGACCACCGACGAATCGACGCCGCCGGACAGACCCAGGATCACCTCGTCGTCGCCGACCTGGGCGCGCACGCGCGCGATCTGGTCGTCGATGATGTTGGCCGCGGTCCACAGGGTCTCGCAGCCGCAGACGTCGACCACGAAGCGGCGCAACAGGGTCTGGCCCTGAAGGGTGTGGGTGACTTCCGGATGGAACTGCACGCCGTACCAGCGCTTGGCGGCGTTGGCCATCGCCGCGACCGGGATGCGCTCGGTGACGGCGGTGACGGTGAAGCCCGGCGGCACCTTGGACACGTGGTCGCCGTGGCTCATCCACACGTTCAAACGCGCGGCGCCGGGATGGTCGCTGAGGCCGGAGAACAGCGCGTCGGGCGCGATCACCTCCACTTCCGCATGGCCGAACTCGCGCTGGTCGGCGGCCTCGGTGGCGCCACCCAGCTGCGCGGCCAGGGTCTGCATGCCGTAGCAGATGCCGAACACCGGCAGGCCGCTGTCGAACACTTCCTGCGGCGCGACCGGCGCGCCCGGCAGCGTGGTCGATTCGGGGCCGCCGGACAGGATGATGCCCTTGGCGCCGAAGCCGGCGATCTCGGCCGGATCGTGGTCCCAGGCCCAGATCTCGCAGTAGACCCCCAGTTCGCGGATACGGCGCGCGATCAGCTGCGTGTACTGCGCGCCGAAATCGAGGATGAGGATTTTGTCGCTGTGGATGTTGGTCATTGGGGCCGGGATTGGGGATGCGGGATTGGGGATTCGCAACAGCGGGATGGCGGCGATGTGCACTGCCGGTGGAGACGCGGCGGGCTACTACGAATCCCCAATCCCGAATCCCCAATCCCGCGCATGGGCGTCAGCCCATGCGGTAGTTCGGCGGTTCCTTGGTGATCTGCACGTCGTGGACGTGGCTCTCGCGCTGGCCGGCACCGGTGATGGTGACGAACTTCGGCTTGGTGCGCATGTCCTCGATCGTCGCGCAGCCCACGTAGCCCATCGTGGCGCGCAGGCCGCCGATCAGCTGGTGGATGATGCCGCTGAGCGGACCGCGGTACGGCACGCGGCCTTCGATGCCTTCCGGCACCAGCTTGTCGGCGTCGGAGGCGTCCTGGAAATACCGGTCCTTGCTGCCCTTCTCCATCGCGCCCAGGCTGCCCATGCCGCGGTAGCTCTTGTAGCTGCGGCCCTGGAACAGTTCGACCTCGCCCGGGGCTTCCTCGGTGCCGGCGAACAGACCGCCGACCATCACCGTGGAGGCGCCGGCGACCAGCGCCTTGCCGATGTCGCCGGAATAGCGGATGCCGCCGTCGGCGATCAGCGGGATGCGGTCCTGCAGCGCCTCGGCGACCATGTCCACCGCGGTGATCTGCGGTACGCCGACACCGGCGACCACGCGCGTGGTGCAGATCGAGCCGGGACCCACGCCGACCTTGACCGCGTCGGCGCCGGCGTCCATCAGCGCCAGCGCGGCATCGCCGGTAACGATGTTGCCGCCGATCACCTGCAGCTGCGGATAGGTCTTCTTGACCCAGGCCACGCGGTCGATCACGCCCTGCGAGTGGCCGTGCGCGGTATCGACGATGACCACGTCCACGCCCGCCGCGGCCAGCAGTTCGATGCGCTGCTCGGTGTCGCCGCCGACGCCGACCGCCGCACCGACCAGCAGGCGCGTGGCCGCGTCCTTGGCGGCATTGGGGTTGTCGGTCTTCTTCTGGATGTCCTTGACCGTGATCAGGCCGCGCAGCTCGAAGCTGTCGTTGACCACCAGGATCTTCTCGATGCGGTTGCGATGCAGCAGCTGCAGCACTTCCTCGTCACTGGCGCCTTCGCGCACGGTGATCAGGCGATCCTTCTTGGTCATGATGTGGCGGACCGGATCGTCGAGCTTCTTCTCGAAGCGCATGTCGCGGCTGGTGACGATGCCGACCAGTTCGCTGCCATCGACCACCGGCACGCCGGAGATGTTGCGCGCGCGGGTCAGTTTCAGCACTTCGCCGATGGTCGTTTCCGGACCGACGGTGAACGGCTCGGTGATCACCCCGGCTTCGAACTTCTTTACCTTGGCCACTTCCGCCGCTTGCTGCGCAGGGGTCAGGTTCTTGTGGATGATGCCGATGCCGCCGAGCTGGGCCATGGCCACCGCGAGGCGGTGTTCGGTCACCGTGTCCATCGCCGCCGACAGGATCGGCAATTTCAGGCGCAGGTCGCGGGTCAGCCGGGTTTCCAGGCTGACGTCCTTCGGCAGGACGATCGAATGGGCGGGGACGAGCGAAACGTCGTCGTACGTTAAAGCTTCAGCCTGGATGCGCAGCATCGGCGGACCCGAATGTGGGGAAGCGCGGCATTTTAACGCATTTGGGGCCGGGATTGGGGATTCGGGATTAGGGATTCGCAACGGCGAAGCCCTCCGCAGCCGGCCGTTTGCATGTTTGCCTGGACGCCAACAGCCGGCCGATCTCGGATGTAACAGCGATCGACCGCCGCACGCGCTTTGCCGTTGCCTTTAACGAATCCCGAATTCCGAATCCCGAATCCCGGCCGCATCAGCGGCCTCGATCGTGTTCTGCATCAGCGTGGCCACGGTCATCGGCCCGACTCCACCCGGCACCGGGGTGATCCAGCTGGCGCGTTGCGCGGCCGCGTCGAAGCCGACGTCGCCGACCAGGCGGCCGTCGTCGAGGCGGTTGATGCCGACGTCGATCACCACCGCGCCGGGCTTGACCCATTCGCCGGGGATCAGGCCGGGACGGCCCACCGCCACCACCAGGATGTCGGCATCGCGCACGCGCGCCTGCAGCACGTCCGGCGGGGTGAACTTGTGGCAGCAGCTGACCGTGCAGCCGGCGATCAGCAGTTCCAGCGCCATCGGCCGGCCGACGTGGTTGCTGACTCCGACGATGGTGGCGTTGCGGCCGCGCACCGGCTGGTCGGTATGCCCGAGCAGGGTGACGATGCCGCGCGGGGTGCACGGGCGCAGGCCGAATTCGCGCAGCGCCAGGTGGCCGACGTTCTCCGGATGGAAACCGTCCACATCCTTGCGCGGATCGATGCGATGGATCAGCCGGCTGGCATCGGGAATGCCCGGCAGCGGCAGCTGCACCAGGATGCCGTGCACCTTGGGGTCGGCATTGAGGCGGTCGATCAGCGCCAGCAGGTCGGCTTCGCCGGTACCGGCCGGCAGGTCGTAGTCGAACGCCTCGATGCCGACCTTTTCCGCCGCGCGGCGCTTGTTGCGCACGTACACCGTGGACGCCGGATCGCCGCCGACCAGCACCACCGCCAGGCCCGGCCGCGGCTGTCCGGCCGCCAGCCGCGCATCGACCCGCAGCTTGAGCTGGTCGAGCAGTTCGTCGGCGATGCGCCGCCCGTCGAGGATGCGGGCCGGAACGGAGGAGACGGGCGCGGAATCGGTCATCGAGGCGAGCGGGTGTAGAGTCTGGGGACCCCTATTGTCCCCGATTCCGCCATGACCGACACCACCCGCATCGAGGCCGCCGCGTTCCGGCGGCTGCTGCAGCACCTCAACCAGGACCGCAGCGACGTACAGAACATCGATCTGATGATCCTGGCCGGCTTCTGCCGCAACTGCCTGGCCGACTGGTACCGCGAGGCGGCCGCCGCCGAAGGCGAGACGCTGAGCAAGGATCAGGCGCGCGAACGCGTCTACGGCATGCCGTTCGCCGACTGGAAGGCGCAGTTCCAGGCCGAGGCCACGCCGGAACAACTGGCGGCCTTCGCCGACGCGCAGCGCCGGCACGGATAGATGCTGCGCCACCTGGGCATCGTCGCGGCGATCGCGGTCGTCGCCTACCTGGTGGTCTGCGCCCTGCTCTACCTGGGCCAGCGCGAGCTGCTGTATTTCCCGCAGGCGACCCGGGTGGCCGCGGCGCAGACGGATTTCGTCCTGCAGCGCAGCCCGGTGCTGCGCCTGCGCGGCTGGCGGGTCAATCCCGGCCGCGACAAGGTGTTGCTGTACTTCGGCGGCAACGCCGAGGACCTGCGCCAGGCGCGCGCGCAGCTGGCGCCGCTGCTGCCCGACTACAGCGTGTACCTGCTGGCCTACCGCGGCTACGGCGCCAGCGACGGCACGCCGAACGAGGCGGCGCTGATCGGCGACGCGCTGGCGCTGTACGACCACGTGCGCGCCGCGCAGCCGCAGGCCGAGATCGCGGTGCTCGGACGCAGCCTGGGCAGCGGCGTCGCCAGCCAGCTGGCGGCGCGGCGGCCGCTGGCGCGGCTGGTGCTGGTCACCCCGTTCGACAGCCTGGCCTCGGCCGCGCAGGCGCATTACCCGTGGGCGCCGGTGCGCTGGCTGCTGCGCGACCGCTACGACTCGGCCAGCGCGCTGCGCGCCTACCGCGGGCCGTTGCTGGTGCTGCGCGCCGGCCGCGACCAGGTGGTGCCGGCGTCGAGCACGCAGCGGCTGCTCGATTCCCTGGCACAGACACCCAGCGTGGTCGCGATGCCGCGCGCCGGACACGACGACATCAGCGCCGATCCGCGTTATGCGCAGGCGTTGCGCGCATTTCTGCGCTGAGGCGTTTCAGCTAGGACATTCGCAGTCCGCAGCCACTGCAGGAGCGGCTTCAGCCGCGACCGGGCATCACCGGTGATGCCTGGTCGCGGCTGAAGCCGCTCCTACAGGGCGGCGGTGGCTTAGTCGTTGCGGCGCTCGTCCACCGCCTCCGCCGCCGGCACCGCTTCGGGATTGAGCGTGCGGCTCTCGCGCCGCGGCGGAGTGAACGGAGTCGGCTTGGGCACCGCCGGGGCGATGTTGCCGTACATCAGGCCGCTGCCGGCGCGCACGTCGCCTGCGGCGATCTCCAGTTCCAGGCGCTCGGCGTCGCGGCGGCGGATCTCGCGGGCGATGCTCGCGGCCTCGTCCTCGGCCATGCCCAGTTCGATCAGCGCGGCCTGGCCGAATTCCACCGCCGACTCGAAGGTCTCGCGGATCTGGTAGTCCACGCCGGCGGCGATCAGCTTCAGCGAATGCTCGCGGTCGTAGGAGCGCACCAGCAGCTTGGCGTGCGGGAATTCCTGCGTGGCCAGTTCGACGATGCGGTTGGCCGCCTCGCGGTTGTCGATGCACACCGCGATGGCGCGCACGCTGTGCGCGCCGGAGGCATGCAGCACGTCCAGGCGGGTGCCGTCGCCGTAGTAGATCTTGAAGCCGAATTCGGCCGCGCTCTGGATCATCTCGATGTCGTTGTCGATGATGGTCACGTCCACGTCGCGCGCCAGCAGCGACTGGCTGGCGACCTGGCCGAAACGGCCGAAGCCGATGATCAGCACGCTGCCGGTGAGCCCGTCGGCCGCCTCCACGCCGTCCAGCGACGGCGCTTCCACCGGCGCCCAGCGCCGGTACAGCAGCACGAACAGCGGGGTCAGCGCCATCGACAGCACCACGATCGCGGTCAGGTTGGCGTTGACCTGCGCATCGATGACCCCGGCCGCGCCGGCGGCGGCGAACAGCACGAACGCGAACTCGCCGCCCTGCGCCATCAGCACGCCGCGGTCCAACGCCTGCGCGTGGCCGCTGCCGGTGAGCCGCGCGACCAGGTAGATGCACGCGGCCTTGGCCGCCATGAACGCGAGCACGCCGCTGAGGATCAGCGTCCAGTTCGCCGCCACCACTGCCAGGTTCAGGGCCATGCCCACGCCGAGGAAGAACAGCCCCAGCAGGATGCCGCGGAACGGCTCGATGTCGGCCTCGATCTGGTGGCGGAAGGTGGATTCGGACAGCAGCACGCCGGCCAGGAACGCGCCCATCGCCATCGACAGCCCACCGAGCTGCATCAGCAATGCCGCACCCAGGACCACCAGCAGCGCAGCGGCGGTCATCACTTCGCGCGCCTTGGCTGCGGCCAGCAACCGGAACAGCGGATTCAGCAGCCAGCGCCCGGCCACCAGCAGGCCGACGATCGCCGCCGCGCCGATGCCGATGCCGATCCAGCGCGAGGGCGCATCGGCGGCGACCGGCACCGGCGCCATCCATGCCACCACGGCCAGCAACGGCACGATCAGCAGGTCTTCGAACAACAGGATCGCGACGATCTTCTGCCCCGCCGGCAAGGCGATGTCGCCGCGCTCGCCGAGCAATTGCATCACCACCGCGGTGGAGGTGAGCACGAAACCGGACGCGGCGATGAACGCCACCGGCAAGGACAGCCCCAACGCCAGCCCCACCCCGGTCAGCACCGTCGCGCACACTACGATCTGCGCCGTGCCCAGGCCGAAGATCTGCTTGCGCAGGCTCCACAGGTGCGAGGGCCGCATTTCCAGCCCGATCACGAACAGGAACATCACCACGCCCAGTTCGGCCACGTGCAGGATCGCCTGCGGATCGGCGAACCAGCCGAATCCGAACGGCCCGATCGCCAGGCCCGCGGCCAGATAGCCGAGCACCGAGCCCAGGCCCAGGCGGCGGAACACCGGTACCGCCACCACCGCGGCGCCGAGCAACGCCACCACCTTGATCAATTCACTGCTGTCGGCTGCACTGGTCATGCGCCGATTCTACCCACAAGGCCGGGGCGCCCCCATGCATCGGTGTGCGGCATGGCGACGGAGCACGACGGCGCGCGCATGCAGTGTCGTAGCGCGTTACGCATCACGCATGGACAGACGCCGCGCCGTCAAAGACGGCAGCGATCGCCCTTTCCTTCTCCCGCCGGGACCATGGCCCCCTTCTCGGGGGAAGGTGCCCCGCAGCGGCGGATGAGGGGACGGGCGAAGCCTGGCGATCGAACAGCGCGAGCGCTTCGCTCCGGACCCTCTCCCCACCCCCCTCTCCCGAGGGGAGAGGGGCTTACTCCGCGCCACAGAACTTCGCGTAGTCGATATAGCCGGGAAACGCGAGCCCGGGCGCGCATACCGGGCACTGCGGATCGGCGGCCAGGCGGGTTTCGCGGAAGCGCATCGCCAGCGCGTCGAAGTACAGCAGGCGTCCGCGCAGCGGCTCGCCGATCTCCAGCAGCAGCTTCAGCACCTCGTTGGCCTGCAGCAAGCCGACGATGCCGGGCAGCACGCCGAGCACGCCGGCCTCGGCGCAACTGGGCGCGAACTCCGGCGGCGGCGGCTCCGGGAACAGGCAGCGGTAACACGGTGCCTGCCCGCGCCGGCGGCCGGCGTCGAACACGCTGACCTGGCCCTCGAAGCGCTGCACCGCGCCGTACACCAGCGGCTTGCCCAGCTTCACGCAGGCGTCGTTGAGCAGGTAGCGGGCAGGGAAATTGTCCGAACCGTCGAGCACCACGTCCACGTCCTGCAACAGGCGTTCGACATTGGCCGAAGTCACCCGTTCGCGTACCGGCTCGACCTGCACGCCCGGATTCAGCGCGGCCAGCGCCGCGGCCGCCGACGCCACCTTGGGCTGCCCGACCCGCGCTTCGGTATGCAGGATCTGCCGCTGCAGGTTGCTGCGATCGACCACATCGTCGTCGGCGATGCGCAGCTGGCCGACCCCGGCCGCGGCCAGGTAGAAGCCGGCCGGCGAACCCAGCCCGCCGGCGCCGACCAACAGCACGCGCGCCGCCTGCAGCCGCCGCTGGCCGTCGATGCCGACTTCGGGCAGGCGCAGGTGGCGCGAATAGCGCTCGAAGAAATCCTGCTGCTCCGGCGCCAGCGCCGGCCGCTGCAGCGGCAATCCGTCGCGCTGCCAGCGCGTGGTGCCGCCCAGCACCGACGCGACCGCGGCATAACCGGCCTGCTGCAGGAACAGCGCAGCCTCGTGCGAACGCTTGCCGCTCTGGCAGATCAGGATCGTCTCGGCGTCGGCCGCGCCGACATGCGTGGCCGGGTCGTCCTGCAACTGCGCGCGGGCCACGCCGAGCGCGCCCTCGGCCATGCCGGCGGCGCGCTCGTGTTCCTCGCGCACATCGATCAGTCGCGCGCCCTGGGCCACACGCTCGCGGGCTTGCTGCGGGGTCAGTTCTCGAATGCTCATGCGCGCATTATCGGCGCAAACTTGCAGCGCGTCCTTCGCGCGGGGGGCGGCGTCCGGTTCCCGAGTCGGCAGCGTCGGATCCGGCATCTTCGACGCATCGCCGACGCCTGCATCCGGCAGAGGGAACGCTATTCAAGCATGGTCGCGGCGGTGGCCAGGACGGTAGATCGACTCACCGAGGAAATACTCACCGGACCAGGCCCGGGACTGGCTGGCCACACACTCCCCGGAGACGAGTTCGCGATCGCCACGCAGTCCTGAGCGCTCGCCGGTTGCCGCGCACATCGCGCGACGTGACGGGCGCCAGTGCGGAACGCAGGCCGGCTTCCGGCGATCGAGAACACCTTGACCTGCGGCGGCGGCGGCCGACGGCGCGTGCAACCAGCCCGCAACCTGAGTCGAGCTGCTCCAGCCGTGCGGTCTGTGCGGCCCGACCCGCATGAACGTTCGCGCGACCTGTGTACGGACGCGCCCGCAACACTCAGTACGCGAACACCTCGACCACGTCGCCGGCATCGAAACGGCGCGCACCCTCGTCCAGCCGCAGCAGCACGTCGCTGTCGGCGGCGCCGCGCAGGCGGTGCGAGCCGTCGGCCGGGTTCGGCTCCACCCACAGCTGTCCGTACGCGTCGCAGCGCATGCGCCCGCGCAGGAACTCCAGGCGCTCGTGGCGCTTGTCCCAACCCGAGGCCAGCCGCGCGCGCCATTGCGCGCGCGGCTCGGCGCGCTGCTGCAGCGCGTCCAGCAGCGGCCGCCCGATCGCCATGAAGGTGGCCAGCACCGACACGGGATTGCCGGGCAGGCCCAGGAACAGGGCGCGGTCCAGCTCGCCGAACAGCAGCGGCATGCCCGGACGCATGCGCACCTTCCAGAAATGGATGCGACCGCGCTCGGCCAGCAGCCGCGGCAGGTAGTCCTTCTCGCCGGCGGAGACGCCGCCGCAGGTCAGCACCACGTCGAACGCCGAGGCCGCATCGGTCAGCATGCTTTCGATCCGCTGCGGATCGTCCGGCAGCGTCGGCCACGCGGTCGGCTCCAGGCCGAGCAGGCGCAGTTGCGCCATCAGCATGTCGCGGTTGCTGTTGTAGATCTGCCCCGGCTTGAGCGGCATGCCCGGCTCGACCAGTTCGTCGCCGGTGGCGAACACCGCCACGGTCGGTCGCGCCGCCACGGCCACCTGTGCCACGCCGAGCGCGGCGGCCAGGCCGATCCGCGACGGCGTCAACGCCAGGCCCGCTTCGAGCACGCGCTCACCGGCGCGCACGTCCTCGCCGCGCGCACGCACGTGCGCGCCGGCGACCGGCGCGGCCGGCACCTGCACCTGGCCGTCGCGCTCGACCACGTTTTCCTTGATCACCACCGTATCGGCACCCGCGGGCAACGGCGCGCCGGTGGTGATGCGCAGGCATTCGCCGGCGCCGATCGCCTGGCGCAAGTCCTCGCCGGCGAACTGCTCGCCGGCCAGGCGCAACACGGTCGGCGCATCCGGATGCAGGTCGGCATGGCGCAGCGCGAAGCCGTCCATCGCGCTGTTGGCGAACGGCGGCAGGTCGATCGGCGCGTCCAGCGGTTCGAGCAGGATGCGGCCATCGGCGCGCGGCAGCGCCAGGCGTTCGGCCGGCAACGAGCGCGACTGAGCGACGGCGGCGACGATGGCCAGCGCCTCGGAATAGGCAATACGGGAGGGATAGTCGTTCATGGCGCCGGCAGGATACCCGCTGCGCGCAGGTCCTGCGGCGTGTTGAGGTTGCCGAAGGTCTCCCCGGGCACGCGTGCGCGGACCATCGCCAACTGCTGCTGCAAGGCGCGCGGCGCGTAGCGACCGGCATCTAGCGCCGAAGCCAACGCAGGCCGCAGCGCGGCGACGCGGTACAGCGCCACCAGCGGCTGTACGCCGTCGTCGTCCTCGGCACAGGCGCCATCCGCATCGCCACTGGCGTCGATCAACCTGTCCAGCAGCGCAGGCGGAAGCCGGCACAGGTCCACCGGCAAGGTCAGCAGCCACGGCGTGGCGCAGGCCGCGGCCAGCGCGTCCAGGCCGGCGATCGGCCCCAGCGAGCGCTCGGCGCCAGGCGGCGCGGCGATCCGGTCGGGCAGCGCGTGCAGTCCGGCGGCGGCGTAGCGCGGCAGGTCGCGGTTGGCGCTGACCAGCACCGCCGCGACCGCCGGCGCCAAGGCCTGCGCCAGGCGCTGCACCAGCGCTTGCCCGTCGCGTTGCAGCCAGGCCTTGTCGCAACCGCCCAGGCGTTGCGCGCGGCCGCCGGCGAGGATGCCCAGCGTGACCTCGCGCCGCGCGTCCATCGGCTACTTGCCGCGGACGTGTTTCATCAAGCGCCGCTTCTTGGCGATCTGGCGCTCGGTCAGCACGTTCTTCTTGCCTTCGTACGGATTGGCGCCTTCGCGGAACATGAAGCGCACCGGCGTGCCGACCAGCTTGAAGCGCTTGCGGAAGAAATTCTCCAGGTAGCGCTTGTACGACTCCGGCAGCACTTTCAGGCGCGTGCCGTGAACGATGAAGGTCGGCGGATTGCTGCCGCCCGGATGCACGTAGCGCAGCTTGGAGACGTGGCCGCGGATGCTCGGCGGCGGATTGGTCTCGTAGGCCACTTCCAGCGCCTGGTTGACTTCGCTGGTGCTGAATTCGCGGATCGCCGAGGCATGCGCGCTGTGGATCGCGCGGAACAGCTCGCGCAGGCCGGAGCCGTGCTTGGCCGAGATCCGCACCGCTTCGGCCCAGGGCACGAAGCCGAGCTTGCGCGACAGCAGCGCCTCGGCCTGTTCGCGCTGGTAGTCGGTCAGCCCGTCCCACTTGTTGACCGCCACCACCAGCGCGCGGCCGGCGTCCAGGATCGCGCCGAGCACGCTGGCGTCCTGGTCGGTGACGCCTTCGGTGGCATCGAGCAGCAGCACCGCGACCTCGCATTGCTCGATCGCCTGCAGCGTCTTGAACACGCTGAATTTCTCCACCGCCTCCTCGACCCGGCCGCGACGGCGCAGGCCGGCGGTGTCGATCAGCCGGTACAGGCGGTCGTCGCGCTGCAGGTCGACCGCGATCGAATCGCGGGTGGTGCCCGGCACTTCGGACGCGATCATCCGCTCCTCGCCGAGCAGCCGGTTGACCAGCGTCGACTTGCCGACGTTGGGGCGGCCGACGAAGGCGATGCGCATGCGCTTGGGATCGGTGTCCAGCGTCTCGCCGGCGCCCTCTTCCGGCAAGCGCGACAGCACTTCCTCGAGCAGGTCGTCGATGCCGTGGCGATGCGCCGCGGACACCGCGATCGCCTCGCCCAGGCCATAGCGCGCGAACTCGGCGCGGACCTGGTCCTCGTCGGTGCCGTCGATCTTGTTGATCAGCAGCAGCGTCGGCCGCGCCAGCTTGCGCAGCCAGGCCAGGATCTCGTCGTCGAGCGAGGAGGACCCCTCGCGGCCATCGACCACGAACAGCACCAGATCGGCTTCGCCGGCAGCGGAGCGCGCCTGGTCTGCGGTCGCCCCGGCCAGGCCTTCTTCCTCGCCGGAAATGCCGCCGGTGTCGACGATCACGAACGGGGTGTCCGGCTCCAGCCGGCAGACGCCGTAGTTGCGATCGCGGGTGACGCCGGGCTGGTCGTGGACCAGCGCGTCGCGGCTGCGCGTGAGCGCATTGAATAGCGTGGACTTGCCGACATTCGGCCGTCCAACCAGGGCGACCAGCGGCAGCATCGCGAATTCCCTTCCTTTATTGACCCAACCGGAACGCGGTCAGGTCGCCTTTCGTGTTCTGGACCAGCAGGATGCCATCGGCTACCACCGGCTGCGCTACCAGCGCCTTGCGTCCCACCCGCTCGCGTGCGGCGATCTCGCCGTTGTCGAGCTTCAACCAATGCAGATACCCCTTGTAGTCGCCGACCACGGCGTAGTCGCCCTGGATCGCCACGCCGGTCAGCGAACGCCGCGCCAGCGCCGGCTGCGACCAGGTCGCCGAACCGGAAGCCTTGTCCAACGCCCACACCGAACCGGCATTGTCGGCCACCACCACGCTGCTGGAATTGACCGCGACACCGCCGGCACCGCCATGGTCGCGGGTCCACAGCGGACGCCCGCTCGGGCCTTCCAGCGCCACGGTCTGGTTCTTGAAGCTGGTCACGTACAGGGTGGTGCCGTCGAGCACCGGCGCGCCGTCCACGTCGGCCATGCGCTCCAGTTCGGTGCGGCCTTCCGGCACGCCGATGGTCTGCTCCCACAGCACGCGCCCGTCCTGCATCGCCAGCGCCGCCAGCGTGCCGTCGTCGTTGCCGATGAACAGCACGCCCGGGCCGGACACCACCGGCGCGTTGCCGCGCACGGTCAGGGTCGGCAGTTCCTGCACATGGAACCAGCGCTGCTGCCCGGTGCCCGCATCGAACGCGGTCACGTGGCCGTCGTTGCTGCGCACGAACACCATGTTCTGCGAGACCACCGGCGCGGCGATCACTTCGTTGGGCACCTTGGCGCGCCACTTCTCGGTGCCGCTGGCGGCGTCGAGCGCGATCACTTCGCCATTCAGGCCGCCGACCACGACCAGGCCCTCGCCCACGCCAGGACCACCGGCGAAGCGCGGCAGCGGACGGTTCTTCTCCAGCCGCTTGCGCTCCTTGGCCTGCTGCTTCTCGTTGCGCAGGCGCTGCTTGTAGGCCGCACGCTCGTCCTTGGACAGGCCCTTGCTGGATTCGCCCTCGACCTGGCTCTCCGGCTGCTGCTCCTGCACCTGCGACAGGCGCTCCTTGCGCGCCTTCTTGGCGTCGTATTCCCACAGCGTCTTGCCGGTCTGCAGGTCCAGCGCGTAGACCGAACCGGAAGCCGCGGCCAGGTACACCTTGCCGTCGGCCACGGCTGGATGCTGGCGCACGCCGATCCGCTTCTCGCCCTTGCCGGCATCGGTGGACCACAGCTTGACGATCTTCACCGACGGCTTGAAATCGACCAGCTCGGCCGGCTCGGCGGCCTTCTTGGCGGCCGCGTCCTTGCCTGCGAACCAGCCCTTGACCGTGCTGCAACCGGACAGCGCCAGACCCAGCAGCGCGATGGTCGCGATGCGCTTGAACATGACTACCTTCATCAGATCGGCTCCGCAGGATTCGGCACGGTGCCGCCCGCATCCATCAACTTCGTTTCCAGCAGTCGCCGTTGCGGCGCCGCCACGTCCAGGGTGGTCAACGACTTGGCGTACGCCTCGCGTGCCGCATCGCGCTTGCCCTGCGCGATCAGCGCATCGCCACGGATCTCCAGGCTCTGGTTGTCGTCGGCCGCGGCCAGCAACTTCAGCGCTTCGTCGCTCTTGCCGGTCTGGATCAGCAACCGCGCCACGCGCTGGTCGATGAGCAGCTTCAGCTCGCCCTCGGCCTTGAGGCCGCGCAGCGTGGCCAGGGCCTGGTCGTACTTGTCGTCATCGGCTTGCGCCTTGGCCAGGCGCAGCGCGGCCAGTTCGGCATAGATGTTGGCCGGGCCCTGCTGCAGCGCCGCCATGTCCTTGCTGGCCTTGTCCAGTTGCTTGGCCTGGATGCTCTTGAGCACGGCGTCGTAGTGGGAATTGGCCTGCGCCAGGTCGTTGGAATGCTGCTTGGTCCACCACTGCCAGCCAATGATCGCGCCGATGCCCAGGGCAATGCCGCCGATCAGGCCGGCGCCGTTTTTCCTGAGCCAAGTGCGGACGCGTTCGCTTTGTTCGTGCTCGTCGAGCAGGTCGTCGATCGCCATGCGTACTCTCGCCCCGCCGCAACGGCGGGACATGGAATGTTGAGATTGAGGAACCGCGCCGCCGTCACTCGGACGCTGGCACCACGGAACCGTCAGAGGATACCGCAAAGCGGGCCACGTTCGCGCGCTTGTACGGAGTCAGATCCACGGTACTACCGGATTGCTGAACCTGGACCGCCGACGCATTGCCGAGCACGATGCGGCCCACTTGACCCGGCGCGTAGTCGCGCTTTTCGCCGGCTTTCAGCAGCGCCTTTTCCAGCGGCGTGCCGTCCGGGGCGATGATCTGGACCCAGCTGTCGCCCTGGAACGACAGGCTCAGGCCGGGCTTTTCCGCCTCGCTGGAGGCGCGCGGCAGCGGCGTCAGCGAGGCGATGTACGGCGCCGCAGGCGGCGCGGGGCGATTGCCGGACGCGGCGGTGGGCGCCGGGTTGCCGCCGGTGCCCGCCGTCGCGGTCGGCGCCGCGTCGCCCGGCGCCGCCGGCACCACGTCCAGCGACGCGGTGCTCGGGCCGTCGTCGGCGAAATGGGTGCGGGTCGCGTACCAGACCGGCACCGCCAGTCCGGCGGTGATCACCACGTACACCATGCGCCGGGTCGCGCTCTCGAGCATGCGCCGCAGCGGCGGGGTATGCGTATGGCTGATCAGCTCCACCGGCTGCACCGGCGCGATCTGCGCGCTGGCCAGCAGCGGCTCCAGGTCCACCCCGAGCAGGCGCGCGTAGCTGCGCAGCTGACCGCGCACGAACACCGGCGCGCCGAGGCGCTGCCACTGCTCCGCTTCCAGCGCACCGATCACGTGCACCGGCATGCGCAAACGGCTACCGACCTCGTCGATGCTCAGGCCCGCCGCTTCGCGCGCTTCGCGGAGCTGTTGCCCGCAACCTTTGGCGCCGTCGAAAGCGTTCGGATTGGAATCACTGATCACAATGCACTAGCCCCGGGAGTCGTGGTCGCGGCATCGGGAAACTCCTTGCGCAACCGCTGTTGGTAACGGCCGGCAGCAGCCATGTCGCCAAGCCCTTGTTCAATCTGAATAGCAAGTTGTAACACGGATACAGTGGCCGGCGCAGCCGCCAGACGCCGTTCCGAGAAGGCCCGCGCCTCGAAAAAGCGCGCATGCGCCGCTTCGTCGCGCGCCATCGCTTCCAGCGCGTAGGCATTGCCCGGCTCCAGCGCCAGCGCCTTGCGTAGGTCGCGTTCACCGCGCTCGCGCTGGCCGATCTGCAACGCGCAACCGCCGGCATTGGCCAGGGCCGACGCCGGCGTGGCGTAGCCGGGCGCCTGCAGCGCACGATCGAACCACTGCAGCGCCTCGGCCGCGGCACCGTTCGCGCACAGCCAGGCACCGTAGTTGTTCAAGGCCTCGCCGCGGTTCGGCGCCAGTTCGGCGGCCTTGCGGTAATGCTCGCCGGCAGTGGCGGTATCGCCGCGGCGGCCGGCAGCCACCGCCAGCAGCGTGTGCGCCTGCACCGAATCCGGGGCCAGCGCCAGCGCCTTGCGCGCATGCTCCTCGGCGCCGGCCAGATCGCCGCCGCTGAGCCGATTGCCGGCCAGGCCGAGTTGTTCCTGCAACGCGTAGCGCGCCTTGACCTCGCCGCTGTCGCGGAAATCGTAGTCCGGCGCCACCTGCTCGACGTTGCGCAGCTTGCCGGACTTGGTACCGTGCCCGGCACACGCCGACAACGCCAGCAGCGCCGCGGCCAACGCGACGATGGCCAGAGGATGCTTAGGCCGCCGCATCCCGGTCCGCCTGGGTCTGCAACTGGCGCTGGAAGTCCGCCTGGCGCCGGGTGCGGTCCAGCACCTGCCCCTTGAGCTGGCCGCAGGCCGCGTCGATGTCGTCGCCGCGCGTGCGCCGCACCATGGTCAGCACCTGCGCATCGAGCAGGATCTTCTGGAACGCGCGGATCTCCGTTTCGCCGGAACGCTCGTAGCGCGTGCCCGGGAACGGATTGAACGGGATCAGGTTGACCTTGCCCGCGTTCGAGGCCTGCACCGCGTTGTCGAACTGGCGCATCAGCCGCGCCAGTTGCCGCGCATGTTCGGGCTGGTCGTTGATGCCCTTCATCAGCGTGTATTCGAAGGTGACCGATTCGCGGCGCTTGTTGGCGCGCAGATAGCGCGCGCACGCGGCCATCAGCTCGGCGACCGGGTATTTCTTGTTCAGCGGCACCAGCGTCTCGCGCAGCGCGTCGTCGGCCGCATGCAGCGAGACCGCCAGCGACACGTCGCTCTCGGTGGACAGGCGATCGATCATCGGCACCAGGCCGGAGGTCGACAGCGTGACCCGCTTGTTGGCCAGGCCGTAGCCCAGGTCGTCGCGCATCACGCTCATCGCGCGCACGACGTTGTCGAAATTCATCAGCGGCTCGCCCATGCCCATCATCACCACGTTGGTGAGACGGCGCTGCTGGTGCGGCACGTTGCCCAGATGCCGCGCCGCGACCCACACCTGACCGACGATCTCGGCGGTGGAGAGGTTGCGGTTGAAGCCCTGGGTGGCGGTCGAGCAGAACGTGCAGTTCAACCCGCAGCCGACCTGGGAGGACACGCACAGCGTGCCGCGGCCCTTGTCCGGGATATACACGGCCTCGATCGCGTTCTTGCCGTCGGTGCCCATGGCCAGCAGCCACTTGTGGGTGCCGTCGGCGGAAGGCTTGTCGAACACGATGTTGGGGACGACGACCTCGGCATGCTGTTGCAGCTTGGCGCGCAACGCCTTGCCGAGGTCGGTCATCTGGTCGAAGTCGGTGACGTAGCGATGGTGGATCCACTTCATCACCTGGTGGGCGCGGTAGCGCGCTTCGCCGAGCGTGTCGGCGAAGAAACGCTCCAGGCCCTCGCGATCGAGGTCGAGCAGATTCTGCTTGGTCGCGCCGCCGGTCCGGATCGGATCGGCGAGCGCCAACGGAGTGTGGACGACCTCGTTCACGATGACCTCTTAGCGCGAAACCACTTCGGTGGCGGCGAAGAAATACGCCACTTCGTTGGCGGCGTTCTCGACCGAGTCGGAACCGTGCGCGGCGTTGGCGTCGATCGAGTCGGCGAAATCGGCGCGGATGGTGCCCGGTGCGGCATCCTTCGGGTTGGTGGCGCCGAGCAGGTCGCGGTGCGCGGCCACGGCGTTCTCGCCTTCCAGCGCCTGGATCATCACCGGGCCGGAGATCATGAACTCGACCAGCGCGTTGAAGAACGGACGCTCGCGGTGCACGGCGTAGAAGCCCTCGGCCTCGCGGCGCGACAGCTGCTTGTACTTGGCGGCCACGACCTTCAGGCCGGCCTTCTCGAAGCGGGAATAGATCTCGCCGATGACGTTCTTGGCGACGGCATCGGGCTTGATGATGGACAGGGTGCGCTCCAGCGCCATGGGAATTTCTCCGTTGGGCGGGCCACTAGACTGGATGGCCCGAGGTTAGCATGAAAAAAACCCGCGTCAAAACGCGGGCTTAGCCAGAATTGCGATGGACAATTCTATCCAATCGCAGCGGGCTTTGCACGGCCGCCGGCTGAATCATGCTGCATCGCAACATGACGCGACCGGATGCCAGGCCTAGACTCAAACAATCGTTTGATTGATTCCGGCGGCCGCATGGCAAAGCAAGCGCACTTCTCCACCAAGGACCGCATCCTCAGCGCGGCCGAGGAACTGTTCGCCCAGCACGGCTTTTCCGGCACTTCGCTGCGCCAGGTCACCAGCCAGGCCGACGTCAACATCGCCGCGGTGAACTACCACTTCGGCTCCAAGGAAAACCTGGTCAATGAGGTGTTCCGGCGGCGCATGGACGAGATGACCGCCGCGCGCCTGGCGCAGCTGGAAGCCGCGCAACGGCAGCATCCCGGCCAGCTCGGCCCGGTGCTGGCGGCGTTCGTGGAGCCGGCGCTGGCGATGGCCCAGGACCGCCAGAGCGGCGGCGCCTTCGTGCGCGTGATCGCCCGCGCCTACGCCGAGAAGAACGACAGCCTGCGCCAGTTCCTGTCCGACCACTACGGCCACGTGCTGCGCGAGTTCGGCAAGGCCATCGCCGTCTGCGTGCCCGAACTGAGCAAGGAAGAACTGTACTGGCGCCTGGACTTCCTGGCCGGCGCCCTGACCTATGCCATGGCCGACTTCGGCCTGATCAAGCGCCCCGCCGGCGTCAGCGAAGGCGCGCATCGCGCCCACGCCGCGCGCGAACTCATCCGTTTCGCCGAGGCGGGCTTCCTGGCCCGCTCCGCGCCGTAATTTCGCAAGAACCGTTCTGTCCACATCCCGCAATCGTTGACCCACAGAGGCTGATCGCTATGTCCAACCCCCTGCTAGTCCGCCGTGCCGCCGTCCTGGGCGCGGGCGTGATGGGCGCGCAGATCGCTGCGCACCTGACCAACGCCGGCGTCGACACCGTCCTGTTCGACCTTCCCGCCAAGGACGGCCACCCCGACGGCATCGTGCTCAAGGCCATCGCCAACCTGACCAAGCTGAGCCCCGCCCCGCTCGCCAGCGCCACGCTGGCCGAGGCGATCACGCCGGCCAACTACGCGTCCGGCCTGGAGCAACTGCGCGGCTGCGACCTGATCATCGAAGCCATCGCCGAGCGCATGGACTGGAAACAGGACCTGTACAAGAAGATCGCCCCGTTCGTGGCCGATCACGCGGTCCTGGCCTCCAACACCTCCGGCCTGGGCATCAATGCGCTGTCCGACGTGCTGCCCGAGCAGTTGCGCCACCGCTTCTGCGGCGTGCATTTCTTCAACCCGCCGCGCTACATGCACCTGGCCGAGCTGATCCCGGCCAAGGGCACCGATGCGGCGGTGCTGGAAGGCCTGGAAGCGTTCCTGGTCACCACCCTGGGCAAGGGCGTGGTCTATGCCAAGGACACCCCGAACTTCATCGGCAACCGCATCGGCGTGTTCTCGATCCTGTCCACCATCCACCACACCGCGCAGTCCGGCCTGGGCTTCGACGAAGTGGACGCGCTGACCGGCCCGCTGGTGGGCCGCCCGAAGTCGGCGACCTACCGCACCTCCGACGTGGTCGGCCTGGACACCATGGCCCACGTCATCAAGACCATGGCCGACACCCTGCCCGACGATCCGTGGCACCAGTACTTCGCCTCGCCGAAGTGGCTGGACGCGCTGATCGCCAAGGGCGCGCTCGGCCAGAAGGTCGGCGCCGGCATCTTCCGCAAGGTCGGCAAGGACATCGTGGTGCTGGACCTGGAGAAGCAGGACTACCGTCCGGCCGACCGCAGCGCGGCGCCGGAAGTGGTCGAGATCCTGAAGATCAAGAACCCGGCGGAGAAGTTCGCCAAGCTGCGCGAGAGCCAGCACCCGCAGGCGCAGTTCCTGTGGGCGACATTCCGCGACCTGTTCCACTACAGCGCCTACCACCTGGCCGACATCGCCGAGACCGCGCGCGACGTGGACCTGGCGATCCGCTGGGGCTACGGCTGGTCGCTGGGCCCGTTCGAGACCTGGCAGGCCGCCGGCTGGAAGCAGGTGGCGCAGTGGATCGCCGACGACATCGTCGCCGGCAAGGCCATGTCCAGCGCGCCGCTGCCGGACTGGGTGTTCGACGGCCGCGACGGCATGCATGCCGCCGAGGGCAGCTACAGCCCGGCGCGCAACGCCAAACTGCCGCGCTCGGCGCTGCCGGTGTACCAGCGCCAGCGCTTCCCCGATCCGCTGCTGGGCGAGAAGTTCGCCCCGGGCGAGACCGTGTTCGAGAACGACGGCCTGCGCCTGTGGCACGACGGCGACGACATCGCCGTGGTCAGCTTCAAGACCAAGATGAACACCGTCTCCGACCAGGTGCTCGACGGCCTGCAGGAAGCGGTCGGCCGCGCCGAGAAGGACTTCAAGGGCCTGGTGCTGTGGCAGCACAAGGAGCCCTTCTCCGCCGGCGCCGACCTGGCCGGCGCGCTGGGCCTGCTGCAGGCCGGCAAGGTCGATGCGTTCGAGGCGATGGTCGCCAACTTCCAGGCCACCAGCCAGCGCATCAAGTATTCGCTGGTGCCGGTGGTCGCGGCGGTGCGCGGCCTGGCCCTGGGCGGCGGATGCGAATTCCAGATGCACAGCGCCAAGACCGTGGCCGCGCTGGAGAGCTACATCGGCCTGGTCGAGGCCGGCGTCGGCCTGCTGCCGGCCGGCGGCGGCCTGAAGGAGATCGCGGTGCGCGCCTCGCAGGCGGCCGGCCCCGGCGGCGACGTGTTCGCCGAGCTGAAGAAGACCTTCGAGACCGTGGCGATGGCCAAGGTCTCCACCTCGGCGGTCAACGCCAAGGAACTGGGCCTGCTGCGCGGCACCGACAAGGTCGTGTTCAACAGCTACGAGGCGCTGTACATCGCCAAGGCCGAAGCGCGCGCGCTGGCCGAGAGCGGCTACCGCCCGCCGCTGCCCGCCCGCCGCATCCAGGTCGCCGGCGACGTCGGCATCGCCACCTTCAAGATGCTGCTGGTCAACATGCTGGAAGGCCGCTTCATCAGCGAGTACGACTACGAGATCGCCACCCGCATCGCCACCGTGCTGTGCGGCGGCGAAGTCGACCGCGGCGCGCTGGTGGACGAGGAATGGCTGCTCAAGCTCGAGCGCAAGCACTTCGTCGAACTGGCCCAGCAGGAAAAGACCCAGGCGCGGATTGGGCACATGCTCAAGACGGGTAAGCCGCTTAGGAACTGAGATTCGGGATTTGGGATTGGGGATTCGCAACAGCGACTCCCCATCTCGCCAACGATTCCCTCCAACAATTCATCCGCCGGGCACAAGTACATTCGGGCACCGGGATTCGCTTTGACGAATCCCCAATCCCGAATCCCCAATCCCGGCTTTCGGAGAAAGCCATGAGCAAACAGATCCAGGAAGCCTACATCGTCGCCGCCACCCGTACCCCGGTCGGCAAGGCGCCCAAGGGCGTGTTCCGCAATACCCGTCCGGACGACATGCTGGCGCACGTGTTGCGCGCAGTGGTCGCGCAGGCGCCGGGCATCGACCCCTCGCGCATCGACGATGCGATCATCGGCTGCGCGATGCCCGAGGGCGAGCAAGGCATGAACGTGGCGCGCATCGGCGTGCTGCTGGCCGGGCTGCCGAATTCGGTCGCCGGACAGACCATCAACCGCTTCTGCTCCTCCGGCATCCAGGCCGTGGCGCTGGCCGCGGACCAGATCCGCCTGGGCAACGCCGACCTGATGCTGGCCGGCGGCACCGAGTCGATGTCGATGGTGCCGATGATGGGCAACAAGGTCGCGCTGTCGCCGAGCGTGTTCGCCGACGACCACGTCGCCATCGCCTACGGCATGGGCATCACCGCCGAGAAGGTGGCCGAGGAATGGAAGGTGTCGCGCGAGGACCAGGACGCGTTCGCGCTCGCCTCGCACCAGAAGGCCATCGCCGCGATCGCCGCCGGCGAGTTCCGCGACGAGATCACCCCGTACGAGATCCTGTCGCACCAGCCCGACCTGGCCGGCAACGTCATCGCGCTGCGCAAGCGCCTGGTCGACACCGACGAGGGCCCGCGCCCGGACAGCTCGATCGAAGGCCTGGCCAAGCTGCGCCCGGTGTTCCGCAACGGCCAGTTCGGCGGCAGCGTCACCGCCGGCAACTCCTCGCAGATGAGCGACGGCGCCGGCGCGGTGCTGCTGGCCTCCGAGCAGGCGATCAAGGACTACGGCCTGACTCCCCTCGCCCGCTTCGTCAGCTTCTCGGTCGCCGGCGTGCGCCCGGAAGTGATGGGCATCGGTCCGATCGCGGCGATTCCGAAGGCGCTCAAGCAGGCCGGGCTGAGCAAGGACCAGATCGACTGGATCGAGCTCAACGAGGCCTTCGCCGCGCAGTCGCTGGCGGTGATCCGCGACAGCGGCCTGGACCCGTCCAAGGTCAACCCGCTCGGCGGCGCGATCGCGCTCGGCCATCCGCTCGGCGCCACCGGCGCGATCCGCACCGCCACGTTGGTGCACGGCCTGCGCCGCCGCCAGCAGAAGTACGGCATGGTCACCATGTGCATCGGCACCGGCATGGGGGCGGCGGGCATCATCGAAGCGCTCTGAACGCCTCGCCTCGACCACGAAAAAGGGCAGCCTAGGCTGCCCTTTTTCTTGCGCGGCGGTTCGCGCTGCCGAACCCCGTACGCGACGCGGCAGACCCGCGCGCTCCGGCAGCGTTGCCGCGTTTACTTGCCGCCGGCGTCCACGTCGGCCAGGGCGCGACGCATCATGTCCTGCGCCGGCTTGCTCAGCTTTTCGTGGTCCAGCGCATAGCGGATGGTCGCCTCGATCAGGCCGATATGGGTACCGCAGTCGAAGCGGGTCCCCTCGAAACGGTACGCATGCACCGGATCGCTCTCGATCAGCGCGGCGATCGCATCGGTCAACTGGATCTCGCCGCCGGCGCCCGGTACGGTCTTTTCCAGCAGATCGAAGATCTTGGAGCTGAGCACGTAGCGGCCGACCACGGCCAGGTCGCTCGGCGCATCGGCCGGCTTGGGCTTCTCGACGATCGCGGTGATCTTGCCTTCGCTGCCGTCGAACGCCTCGGTGGCGACGATGCCATAGCTGCCGGTGCTCTCGTGCGGCACGTCCTGCACCGCGATCACGCTGGCGCCGGAGCGCTCGGCCACGTCGGCCATCTGCGCCAGCGCGCCCGGACCGCGGTTCCAGATCAGATCGTCGGGCAGCAGCACCGCGAACGGCTCGTCGCCGATGATCGGCTTGGCGCACAGCACCGCATGGCCGAGGCCGAGCGCTTCGGCCTGGGTCACGAAGATCGCGCGCACGCCGTTGGGCAGCACATGGCGCACCAGTTCCAGCTGCTCGAGCTTGCCGGCGCGCTCGAGCTTCTGCTCCAGCTCGTAGGCCTTGTCGAAGTAATCCGCAACCGCGTGCTTGTAGCGGTTGGTGACGAAGATCAGGGTGTCGCAACCGGCCTCGATCGCCTCGTCCACCGCGTACTGGATCAACGGCCGATCGATGATCGGCAGCATTTCCTTGGGCACCGTCTTGGTGGCGGGAAGGAAGCGGGTACCCAGACCTGCAACCGGAAAAACTGCTTTGCGGATTCTCTTGCTCATCAGAGCCTTCTGGCCTCGCGTGCGGGGAATGGGACGATTGTAGCCGAGCTATCCTGACCGGCTTGTTGTCGCAGCGGCGCGAATTCGGGCATGGTGGTGCGCAGCAATTTCTCGATCGCGTCGCTGTCGTATTCGGCCACCGCCGCGCGCAGCTGCTGCAGTCCCTGCAGCACGTTCTCGCGCGAGAAACTGCGCGCGCCGGCCTCCAGGATCTTCGGATGCGAGGTGGGCCGATAGTTCTCGTCGGAGTAGAACAAGGTCTCGTGCAGCTTCTCGCCCGGGCGCAGCCCGGTATAGACGATCGCGATGTCGCGGCCGGGTTGTTTGCCGGCCAGGCGGATCATCTGCTCGGCGAGCAGGCGGATCGGCACCGGCTCGCCCATGTCCAGCGTGTAGATCGCGCCGTGCGAAGCCGACGCAGCGGCCTGCACGATCAGCTGGCAGGCCTCGGGAATGGTCATGAAATAGCGGGTCACCTGCGGATCGGTCACGGTGACCGGGCCGCCCTGGCGGATCTGCTCGCGGAACAACGGCACCACGCTGCCGGCCGAATCGAGCACATTGCCGAAGCGCACGGTGACGAAGCGCGTGCCCACCGTCTGGTCGTCCAGCGACTGGCACACCATCTCGGCATAGCGCTTGGAGGCGCCGAGCACGTTGACCGGATTCACCGCCTTGTCGGTGGAGATGAACACGAAGGTCGAGACCTTGGCGGCGACGCAGGCGCGGGCCACGTTCTCGGTGGCCAGCACGTTGTTGCGGACCGCCTCGCGGAACTGCCGCTCCAGCAGCGGCACCTGCTTGTAGGCCGCGGCATGGAACACCGCATCCGGCTCGGCGATGCGCATCGCATGGCGGGTCACGGCCGGATCGCCGCAGTCGCCGAGCACGCACTCGATCTCCAGGTCGGGGAAGGTGCGGTGCAGATCGGCATGGATGGTGATCAGCGCCAGCTCGTCGATCTCCAGCAGCACCACCTTGCGCGCGCCATGGCGCGCGCACTGGCGGCACAACTCCGAACCGATCGAACCGCCGGCGCCGGTCACCATGACCGTGCGCCCGGACAACCAGCCCTTGATCAACTTCCAGTCCGGGGTCACCGGCTTGCGCCCGAGCAGGTCCTCGATCGCGACCTCCTTCAGTTCGCCCGGCAGATAGTGGCCTTCGAGCACGTCGAGCAGGCGCGGCACGGTGCGGAACGGCAGCCCGGTGCTTTCGCAGATCGCCACCACCCGCTGCATGCCGGCCGCGTCCAGCGACGGGATCGCGATGACCAGCAGCTTGGCCGCGGTTTCCTTGGCGATCGCGCCGGCTTCGTCGATCCGGCCCAGAATCGGCAGGCCCTGCAGCTTGGCGCCATGCAGATGGCCGGCGTCGTCGAGGTAGCCGACCGGGTTATAAGCGCCCGAACGACGCAGGTCGCGCACCAGCGCCTCGGCCGCACGGCCGGCGCCGACGATCAGCACGCGCCGCGCGGTCTCGTCCGAATGCGCGATCTGGTAGTCCTTCCATGCGCGGTACAACAACCGCGGCGCGCCGAGCAGCGCCGACAGCGCGAACGGGTACACCATCAGCACCGACAGCGGAATGGAGTCGAAGCGGCTGTACGCCAGCCCCAGCACGATCGCGACCAGCCCATAGAAGCTGGCCTTGAAGATGTTCAGCAAGTCCGGAACGCTGGCGAAGCGCCATAGTCCGCGATACAGCCCGACCTTCCAGAACACCAGGCCCTGCGCCAACAGCACGATGGCGGTATTGAGATTCCAGAACGGCAGCGGATGCTCGCCGGGCAGCATCGTGTAGCGCGCCGCATGCAGCAGCTGCCAGCAGATCCAGACGATCACCAGATCGTGCACGACCACGGAGGCCTTGGGGAACAGCTCGGTAAAGCGGTCGCGGATCGAAAGCATCAGTTATCCATGAGAGTTCAGCGCAATCCCTTGCGCAAAGTCAGCCAAAGCGCGCTCGCCGAGAGGTACCAGGCAAACGCCAACCCCACCTGCCCCCCGGTGCGCAGCGTTCCACCGAACCAGGCGATTGTAATCGCGACAATGCTGAACAGGGCATAGGCGAAGGTCACAACCGTGTGGCTCCTGCCTGTATGTACCCAACGCTGGTAAAAATGTTGCGCATGCGGTTGCCACCAGCGTTCGCCGGCGAGCATGCGCGACAGCAGCGTGAAGCCTGCGTCGATGGCGAACGCGGATATTGGTATCAACAGCAACCATGGCGTGAGCTTGGTCGCAACATTGCACAGCGCGAACAGCGTGGCGACCAGATACCCCAACGCGCCACTGCCGACATCGCCGAGGAAGATACGCGCCCGCGGATAGTTGAACGGCAGGAAGCCGGCACAGGCCACGATCAGCACCCAGCACGGCCAGCGCAGCGGCGCGGGCAACAGGACGGCGAAACCCAGCGCCACCAGCATCGCCTGGCTGGTCGCCAAGCCATTGATGCCGTCCATGAAGTTCCAGATGTTGATCAGCGAGATCGTCGCCAGCCAGGTCAACGCGGTCAGCCAGGGATTCTGGTGCAATCGGTAGACAAGTCCGGCCAGCAACGTGGCGGCCAGCGCATGCACCAGCAGCCGCAGTGCGGCCGACAGCGGGCGGTGATCGTCCCACCAGCCGATGCCGGCGACCAGCGCCAGTCCGGCAGCGAACGCCGCGATGGCCATGCCCTGCTGCGGCCAAAGCGCCGCCGCATACGCGCACGCCGCCAGCACCGTGGCCACGATCGCCACGCCGCCGCCGCGCGGCGTCGCCACCGTATGGCTGCGCCGCTCGCCGGGCGCGTCCATCAGCTTGCGCTTGAGGGCATAGCGGCGCGACAACCAGGTCGCGACCGCGCTGAACGTCGCCAGCGCGGCGAGCGGCGCCCACCCTGCCAGCTGCATCTACACCACCGCGTAGTTGAGCAAGGGCTTGACCGTGCCCCACTCCTTGCAGCTCGGGCATTGCCAGTGATGGGTGCGCGCGCCGAAGCCGCAGCGCGTGCAGCGGTAGCTGGGATTGCGCACCAGCAACTGGTCGGTGATGTGCTTCAGGTCCTGCAGGGTGGCGGTGGAATCGGCGCCCTCGGCCAGGGTCAGGTCGATCAACGCCGACTCGCCGCGGACCGACGGCCGATCCTTCAGCTGCCGCCCGAGATAGGCGCGCGCCGCAGACACGCCTTCCTGCGACTCCATCAACCGGGTCAGCGCCAGCACCGGGGCGATGCCGCGATAGTGCTCGGTCATTTCCGACAGGAAGGCGCGCGCGCCGCTGAGATCGTTGCCGCGGCGACGATAGCAATCCATCAGCGCCGGCATGATCTCCGGCAGGTAGTCCGGATCGTGCCGCGCGGCACGTTCGAAGGCGCGGATCGCGGCCTCGTCGTTGCCGTCGTCCACGTCGATGCGCCCTTCCAGGATGCCGGCGCGCACCGAGGTGGCGTCGGCCTGGTAGGCGCGCGCGATCGCCGAGCGTGCCAGCTCGGGCTTGCCGGATGCGCGATAGCGATCGGCCAGCTCGCATTCGAACTGCGCGATCAGCTTGCCCATCGGCTCGCCGGTCACGTCTTCGTAGCGGGTGGCGTTGTCGATCGCCTTTTCCCAGTCGCGCTCGGCCTGGTAGATGCCGATCAGGTGCTTGAGCGCCTGCGGCGCGCGCTGGTCGATCTGCGCCAGCTCGGTGAACACGGTCTCGGCCCGGTCCAGCAGGCCGGATTTCATATAGTCCTCGCCCAGCGCCAGCAAGGCCTGCACGCGCTGCGGATCGCTGAGATCGGCGCGTTGCACCAGCCCCTGGTGCAGGCGGATCGCGCGGTCGACTTCACCGCGGCGGCGGAACAGGTGACCGAGCGCGACCTGGGTCTCGAAGGTTTCCTTGTCCAGCTCGGCGATGTGCAGGAACAGCTCGATCGCCTTGTCCGGCTCTTCGTTGAGCAGGTAGTTCAGGCCGCGGAAATACGTGCTGGAAAGCCGGCTGACCTGCGTGTCGCCGTGGCGCTGGCCACCGCGGCGGCCGATCACCCATCCGCTCAGCGCCGCCAGCGGCAGGAACAGGAAGAACCAGAACCACTCGGTCAGGAAGTCCATCGAAGATCAGCGTCCGTCCACAGGCGGGGTATAGGTCGGTACCGGTGCGACGACCGGTGCGGCAGCAGCGATCGCGGCCTTGTTGGCGCGGCGCAGCTTGGCGTACAGCGGGATCACCAACGTGGCCAGCACCAGCGCCGCGCCGATCACCACGCCGGCGAACAGCGAAACGATGATGGCGATGCCGGAGGTGGTGTTGATGCCGGCGACACCGAAATTGATGACGATCTGCTGCGAATTCAGCGATCCGATGACCAGACCGGCCAGCAGGAACACCAGCAATATCAGCAGACGGGCAATTTTCATGAAGCTCTCCAGCGTCGGGAGACACTAGATTAGCCGAACAGGCGCGGGTTCCGGGAAAGTCCGGACGCGACGACGCAGGCTCGGGGGTGTATCAGGGCGTGTCGGACTCGACCGGAACGACGCCGCTGACGCGTTCGCGCAATTCCTTGCCGGGCTTGAAATGCGGCACGTGCTTGCCGGGAAGCGCGACGGATTCGCCGGTCTTGGGATTGCGTCCCAGGCGCGGCGGCCGGTAATGCAGGGAAAAACTGCCGAAACCGCGGATCTCGATGCGGTCTCCGCCGGACAGCGCGCTGCCCATCATTTCCAACAGCGATTTCACCGCCAGATCGACGTCGTCCGCCTTCAGATGCGCCTGCTTGCGCGCCAGGATTTCGATCAGTTCGGACTTGGTCATTCGGATTCGTGCGGTGGGGTCGCAACCCGGCACGGCCCGGATCGACCGGGCCGTGCCAGAAACGCTGCGTGTGGCGGATTACTCGGACTTGTTGCCGTTCAACTGCGCACGCAGCAGCGCGCCCAGCTGGGTGGTGCCGCCCGACGCGGACTGGTATTCCTCCAGCACTTCGCGCATTTCGGCATCGTCCTTGGCCTTGATCGACAGCTGCAGGGTGCGGCCCTTGCGGTCCATGCCCACGAACTTGGCTTCGATCTTGTCGCCGACCTTCAGGTGCTGGGTCGCATCGTCGACGCGCTCGTTGGCGATGTCGCGCGCGGCGACGTAGCCCTCGATGCCGTCGGCCAGGTCGATGGTGGCGCCCTTGGCGTCCACTTCACGCACCACGCCCTCGACCTTCGAACCCTTCGGATTGGCCGCCATGTACTGGCCGAACGGATCCTGCTCCAGCTGCTTGACGCCCAGGCTGATGCGCTCGCGCTCCGGGTCCACCGCCAGCACCACCGCTTCCAGCGTGTCGCCCTTCTTGAAGTTGCGCACGATGTCTTCGCCGGTGGTGTTCCAGCTGATGTCCGACAGGTGCACCAGGCCGTCGATGCCGCCGTCCAGGCCGATGAAGATGCCGAAGTCGGTGATCGACTTGATCTGGCCGGACACCTTGTCGTTCTTCTTGTGGGTGGCAGCGAAGGTTTCCCACGGATTGGCGGCGACCTGCTTCATGCCCAGCGAGATGCGGCGACGCTCCTCGTCCACGTCCAGGACCATGACCTCGACCTCGTCGCCGACCTGCACGACCTTGGACGGGTTGACGTTCTTGTTGGTCCAATCCATTTCCGACACGTGCACCAGGCCTTCCACGCCCGGCTCGATCTCGACGAACGCGCCGTAATCGGTGACGTTGGAGACCTTGCCGTACACGCGGCTGTTGGCCGGGTAACGACGCGCGATGTTGTCCCACGGATCCTCGCCCAGCTGCTTCAGACCCAGCGAAACGCGGTTGCGCTCGCGGTCGAACTTCAGCACGCGCACGTCCAGCTCGTCGCCGACGTTGACGACTTCGGACGGATGGCGCACGCGCTTCCAGGCCATGTCGGTGATGTGCAGCAGACCGTCGATGCCGCCCAGGTCCACGAACGCGCCGTAATCGGTCAGGTTCTTGACCACGCCCTTCAGGATCGCGCCTTCCTGCAGCTTGTCCATCAGCTGCTCGCGCTCTTCCGAGTGCTCGCTCTCGACCACGGCACGACGCGAGACCACCACGTTGTTGCGCTTGCGGTCCAGCTTGATGAGCTTGAACTCCAGCTCCTTGCCTTCCAGGTAGGCCGGGTCGCGCACGGGGCGCACATCGACCAGCGAACCCGGCAGGAACGCGCGGACATCCTTGATGTCCACGGTGAAACCACCCTTGACCTTGCCGCTGATGCGGCCGGTGATGGTCTCGTTCTTTTCCAACGCTTCTTCCAGCTCGTCCCACACCATCGCGCGCTTGGCCTTCTCGCGCGACAACACGGTTTCGCCGAAGCCGTTCTCGAGCGAGTCGAGGGCGACCTTGACCAGGTCGCCTTCGGCGACGTCGATCTCGCCAGCGTCGTTACGGAACTGTTCGATCGGCACGATGCCTTCGGACTTCAGGCCGGCGTTGATCACCACCACGTCGCCGCGGACTTCCACGACGGTACCGGTGACGATGGAGCCCGGCTTCAGCTTGGCCAGATTGGTTTGACTGGCTTCGAACAGTTCGGCAAAAGATTCGGTCATTTGAAATTACTCTCGTGGACACACGGACAGTGCGTTTCTTCTGGAAACGGCGGACTGCCCACCTGGTTAGTCGGCCCAAACCGCGGCCGGGTGTGAAATGGGAAAAACCGCAGCGCGACATTGCGCGGCGGCGCGTGGAACAACGGTATTGCGGCATTACGTGAAGCGGATTGCGGGTACATCGCCTGCACGCCGCGGAAGCGGCGCCGTGCTGCTGCCCTACTCCCGGCGCGACCCTCAGGCGGGCAGCAAGTCCAGGACGCGGCCGACCACCTGTTCGATGTCCATGCCGGTGGTGTCGAGGAGGACGGCATCGTCTGCCGGCTTCAGGGGCGCCACCGAACGTTGGGCATCGCGTGCGTCGCGGGCCATGATCTCGCGCAGCAGGTCGTCGAATATAACGGAAACTCCTTTTTCCTTCAACTGGTTATGCCGGCGCATGGCGCGCTCCTCGGCACTGGCGGTCAGGAACACCTTGTACGGGGCGTCCGGGAAAATCACCGTGCCCATGTCGCGGCCGTCGGCGACCAGCCCCGGCGGGCGCCGGAACGCGCGCTGGCGCTGCTTCAGCGCCGCGCGCACCTCCGGAATCGCGGCGATCGCCGAGGCCACCGCGCCGGTGGTCTCCAGCCGCAGCTCGTCGGTGGCGTCGACCTCGTTGATCCTGACCCGCAGGCCGCGACCGGCCACGTCCTCGAAGGTGACATGGGTATCGAAGGTGCAGCGCACCAGCGCCGCGGCGTCGGAAATGTCCAGGTTCGCCCAGCTGGCGGCCACGCCGACCGCCCGGTACAGTGCGCCCGAATCCAGGTAATGCCAGCCCAGCTTGCCGGCGACGATGCGACTGACGGTGCCTTTGCCGGCCCCGGAAGGGCCATCGATGGTCAGGACGGGAGCGGGGTCGTTCATGCGGTTCCTCGGACGGGGGGCGGCGCATTGTAGCCCCGGCGCCGGCCTGGCTGGCGCAAGCAGTTGAAACCATGAAGAAAACCAGGCTATACTCGCCGGCTTACTGATCCAGCGACGTGGTTTCGCCGCGCCGTTTCCTTCTCTAATCCACAAGTTTACGCCGAGGTGTGCCATGAAAGTCCTGTCCTCCCTGAAGTCGGCGAAGACCCGTCACCGCGACTGCAAGGTGGTCCGCCGCCGCGGCAAGGTTTTCGTGATCTGCAAGTCGAACCCGCGTTTCAAGGCTCGCCAGCGCTGATCCGACGACGGCCCGCCCTGCGGCACCGCGCGCACGGTTGCGGGTCATCGACGAAAGCCGCCTTCGGGCGGTTTTTTGTTGCCGAAATTTGCTGTAATCGCCGTTCGTCCTCTGGGGAGCACACCGTGATGAAGCACCGTCTGTCCGTACTGCCGCTGCTGGTCGTCCTGGGCCTGGCCGGGGGCGCCCACGCCGAGACCCTGCTGGTCGAACGGGTCAAGCAGGAACCCGTGGCGGCGATGCCGGCGCGCGGGCTGAGCATGGGCGAGGTCGAGTCGCGCTACGGCGCCCCGCAGCAGAAGCTGGAACCGCGCGGCGGACAGAAGCGGCAGTGGCCGACCATCAACCGCTGGGTGTATCCGGCCTTCACCGTGTACTTCGAGAAGCACAAGGTGGTGGACGTGGTCGCCAACCAGGCCGATGCCAACGAGGTTGGGCCCAAGCCTGCGATTCGGTGATGCGAGTCGGGATGCGAGTCCCTTCGCAAGAGCCCGATGTCTGCGAATCCTTCAAAAGCCCGCACATCCATGTGCGGGGACTTAAATAACAGCCTGGCTTCGGTCCGGTACGACGTGAGTAGTGGTCTGCAATGAGCGACAGCCTTCGCCTTCCCGCGGAATGGGAGCCCCAGTCCGCCATCCTGATCGCCTGGCCGCATGCCGGCACCGACTGGGCCGAGCGCCTGGCCGAGGTCGAGGAGACCTATATCGCGCTGGTCGCGGCGATCGTGCGCTACCAGCGCGTGCTGATCTGCGTCGCCGATGCCGACCTGCAGATCTATGCCGAGGCGCGGCTGCGCTCGGCGCGGGTGGACATGCAGCGCGTGCAGTTCGTCGAGGCCGACTACGACGACACCTGGCTGCGCGATTCCGGCCCGATCACCCTGGCCCGCGCCGGCGGCGGTTTCCGCTTGCTGGACTTCCGTTTCACCGGCTGGGGCGGCAAGTTCCAGGCCAGCCGCGACGACCAATTGGTCAGCGCGCTCGCCGCGCAGCAGCTGTTTGCGGACAGCGATGTGCGCAGCATCGATTTCGCGCTGGAAGGCGGCGCGATCGACAGCGACGGCGCCGGCACCCTGCTGACCACCTGGCAGTGCCTGCACGAACGCCATCCGCAGCGCTCGCGCGAATCGCTGAGCCGCGACCTGGCCGACTGGCTGGCGCAGCAGCGCGTGCTGTGGCTGGACCACGGCTACCTGGAAGGCGACGACACCGACGCGCATATCGATACCCTCGCCCGCTTCGCCAGCGAAGACGCGATCGTCTACCAGGCCTGCGACGACGCGAGCGATTCGCACTACGCCGAACTGCAGGCGATGGGCGCCGAACTGGCGGCGCTGCGCACCGCCGACGGTCGCCCGTACCGGCTGTTCCCGCTGCCGTGGGCGCAGCCGGTGATCGACCACGGCCGGCGCCTGGCCGCGTCCTACGCCAACTTCCTGATCGTCAACGGCGCGGTGCTGATGCCGGCCTATGGCGATGCGGCCGATGCGCAGGCGCAGGCGGTGATGGCGCAGGCGTTCCCGCAGCACGACATCGTGCCGATCCCGTGCCGCGCGCTGATCTGGCAGAACGGCAGCCTGCACTGCATCACCATGCAGCTGCCCGAGGGCGTACTGGCGGCCTGATCCGCGTTCGCTGATCGAAGGCGCGCGGGAGCGACTGCAGGCTTTCGCCAGGTCGCACCGCCCCGCAGGCATCGCCATCCGCGCCGCCGGAGGACTCCGCTCCCGAGGCGGCGATGGCGACAGAACGCCGGCATTCATACCCCCTCTGCGGAACCTGGACAACGCACCGCATTCGGCACCGCACGGCGCTCGCGCCTCCACGCCATGCCGCCCGGGAACATCGCCACGCCGCGCCGGGCGGCATTCATCTGCCGGGAACCTGCCGCGGCGCCATCCGCGTTACCATGCGCGCTTTCGCCGACCATCCTTCCGCAATGAGCCGAAACACTCTTTCCGTCGCGCTGATCCAGGAGCGCAACCATGGCGATGCCGCGGCGAATCTGGCGGTCATCGAATCGCGCGTGGCCGAGGCCGCGGCGCAGGGCGCGCAGCTGGTGCTGCTGCAGGAACTGCACAACGGCGCCTACTTCTGCCAGCACGAGTCGGTGGACGAATTCGATCTGGCCGAGCCGATTCCCGGCCCCAGCACCGAGCGCCTCGGCGCGCTGGCCAGGCGCCATGGCGTGGTGCTGGTCGCCTCGCTGTTCGAGCGCCGCGCCGCCGGCCTGTACCACAACACCGCGGTGGTGTTCGAGAAGGACGGCAGCCTGCTCGGCAAGTACCGCAAGATGCATATTCCGGACGATCCGGGCTTCTACGAGAAGTTCTACTTCACCCCGGGCGATCTCGGCTTCGCCCCGATCCAGACCTCGGTCGGCCGCCTCGGCGTGCTGGTGTGCTGGGACCAGTGGTATCCGGAAGCGGCGCGGCTGATGGCGCTGGCCGGTGCCGAACTGCTGCTGTATCCGACCGCGATCGGCTGGGATCCCAGCGACGCGCAGGCCGAGCAGGAGCGCCAGCGCGACGCCTGGATCCTCAGCCATCGCGGCCATGCCGTCGCCAACGGCGTGCCGGTGCTCAGCTGCAACCGGGTCGGCCACGAAGCCTCGCCGCTGGCTGCCGATGGCGTGGTGGGCGCGGCCGGTATCCAGTTCTGGGGCAACAGCCACGTGCTCGGCCCGCAGGGCGAATTCATCGCCGAAGCCGGCGCCGAACCGACCGTGCTGGTCTGCGACGTGGACCTGCAGCGCAGCGAGCACGTGCGGCGGATCTGGCCGTTCCTGCGCGACCGCCGCATCGACGCCTATGGCGATCTGCTGAAGCGCTACATCGATTGAGCCGCCTCTTGGACGACCTGCAGCTGCGTGCCGCCGAGGCCGCCGACATTGCCGCGATCGCCGCGCTGTACGCCGACGAGGTGCGCTGCAACGTCAATACCTACGAGTACGATGCGCCGGACCAGGCGGAAATGCTGCGGCGGATGCAGGACGTCGTCGCACGCGGCTACCCCTATCTGATCGCGCAGACCGCCGACGGCCGCCTCGCCGGCTATGCCTACGCGAGCAGCTACCGCGCTCGCATCGGCTACCGCTGGACGGTGGAGGACACGATCTACGTGGCGCCGGCGCTGCACGGCCGCGGGATCGGTACGGCGCTGCTGCAGGCGCTGATCGCGGACTGCGAGGCGCGCGGCTTCCGGCAGATGGTGGCGGTGATCGGCGACTCGACCAACCAGGCCTCGATCCGCCTGCACGAACGCCATGGCTTCATCCCGGTCGGCGTATTCACCGGACTCGGCCGCAAGCATGGCCGCTGGCTGGACACCCTACAGATGCAACGCCCGCTGGGCTCCGGCGCCGACGAGGCGCCCTCCGATGAGTGATGGAATGAACGAACTTTCCCAGGCCGGCGACGACGCCCTGTTCGCTGGCCAGCCGTACCGCATCGTCGAGCGCGACGGCGTGCGCTATACCCTGCTCGGCACCGCGCATGTGTCGCTGGCCAGCGTCGCCGCCGTGGAACGGGCGATCGACAGCGGCCGCTTCGATGCGGTCGCGGTGGAGCTGGACCCGCAACGGCTGCAGGCGCTGACCGACCCGGACGCGCTGACCAAGCTGGACCTGGTGCAGGTGATCCGCAAGGGCCGGGTGGCGCTGTTCGCGGCGAACCTGGCGCTGGCCGCCTACCAGCGGCGCCTGGCCGAGCAGTTGGGCATCGAACCCGGCGCCGAACTCAAGCGCGCAGTGCTGTTGGCGCGCGAGCGGCAGCTGCCGGTGTTCCTGATCGACCGCGAGGTCGGACTGACCTTCAAGCGCGCCTCCGGCCGGCTCGGTTTCTTCGGCAAACTCAAGCTCGGCAGCGGCCTGCTCGGCGGCCTGTTCGCCTCCGACGAGGTCGGCGAGGCGGAGATCGAGAAGCTCAAGCAGGGCGACATGCTCGAGGCCAGCTTCGGCGACTTCGCCAGCGAAAGCCCGGCGCTGTACGACACCATCATCGCCGAGCGCGACCGCTACATGGCCACCCGCCTGCGCGAGGAACACGCGCAGCGGGCCGCGCCCGGCCAGACGCCGATCGCGACCCTGGACTATCTCGACAGCGCACGTGCCGACGGCATCCGCGACGTGCTGGCGGTGGTCGGTGCCGGTCATCTGGCCGGCCTGGCCAGGCACCTGCAGGACGATCAGGACGATCCGGCCACGCTGCGCAAGACGCTGGAAGACGTGCCGACCAAGAAAAAGGTTCCGTGGATCACCCTGACCCTGACTGCGCTGGTGCTGGGCGGCGTGGCCTGGGGCTACTGGCGCGGCGGCTTCGCGCTGGGCACGGACTTGCTGCTGCAGTGGGTGCTGTTCACCGGCGGCCTGGCCGGGCTCGGCTGCCTGCTGGCCGGCGGCCATCCGCTGAGCATCGTCGCCGGCGCCATCGCCGCGCCGCTGAAGCCGTTTCGGCCCGGCGTGCCGGCCGGTGCGTTCAGCGCGCTGGTCGAGGTGCACATGCGCAAGCCGGCCTACGGCGACTTCCTGGCGCTGCGCGACGACGCGCAGAACCTGCGCGGCTGGTACCGCAACCGCGTCTCGCGGGTGGTGCTGACCTTCCTGCTGACCAACCTCGGCAGCATGGTCGGGGTGTGGCTGGCGGGATTCCGCATCTTCGGCAAGCTGGCCGGTTGAGCTAGCGCGCCGCGGCGGCAGGGCCATGCGCCCTGCCCCATCGCGTATGGCGGCCGTGTCGTCAACCGTCGTGGGAGGGGCTTCAGCCCCGACGCGCTATCGATAACGGCGTCGG
>NZ_JACSQX010000001.1:282019-397709 GCF_014836395.1 Xanthomonas bonasiae | reverse complement strand
GGGCTGATGCCCCTCCCACAAGTTTTTGCACGATATGCCGCAGGCGACGAGCGCGCGAGCCATTCCGGCGCGCGGCACATCTGCCTTGGTCAGGACAGCTGCGGCGCCGGCACGCCGCGGCCGCCACGGGCGCGGCGTACCAGGTGCGCCACGCCGCCACTGAGATCGTCGAGGATCGCGTAGATGGTCGGCAGGAACAGGAGGCTGACCACGGTGGAGAACGCCAGGCCGCCGGCGATCGCGCGCGCCATCGGGTAGTAGGCCGGGCCGTCGCCGAACATCTGGGTGGTGGTCAGCGAGATCGGCACCATCGCCAGGATCGCGGTGCCCATGGTCATCATGATCGGCCGCAAGCGCTCGCGCGACCCTTCCACCAGCGCCTCGGTGCGGCCCAGGCCCCGCCGGCGCAGGTTGTTGATGTGCTCGATCATCACGATGCCGTTGTTCACCACCACGCCCATCAGCACCAGGATGCCGATGAAGGCCATGATCCCGAAGTTGGTGCCGGTGATCCAGAACAGCCAGAACACGCCGAAGATCGAGAACAGCACGCCGCTCATGATCGCCGCCGGGAACAGCAGCGATTCGAACACCGCGGCCATCACCACGTAGATCATCAACAGCGCGATCAGCAGATTGAACATCATCTGTTGGCCGGCCTTGTCCTCGTCCTGGCCATCGGCGCCATCGAAACTGTAGTGGTAGCCGGCCGGGAAGCTGACGCCCTTGAGCGTGTCCTCCATCGCCTGCTTGGCCTCCGCCGGCGTGACCTTGACCCCGAGGTTGGCGGTGATGGTCAGCGTGGTCTGCCGGTTGGTGCGCCCGATCTGGGTCGCCGCCGGCCGCGTCTGCACGTCCACCAGGCTCAGCAACGGCACGCTGCGCCCGTCCTTGGTGCGCACGTTGAAGCTGTCCAGGTCCTCGGGCGTGGTCTCCTCGGCGCCGGCGAAGCGGACCCACACCGGCACCTCGTTGTCGCCACGGCGGAACTCGCGCAGCGAGGCGCCGCGCAGCGCCAGGCCGACGAAGCTGGCGACCTGCTCGGCGTTGAAGCCGAACGCCGAGGCGCGGTCGCGATCCACCCGCACCGCCAGCTCGGTGGTGCGGTCGCCGGTGTCCACGCGCACGTCGCGCAATTCCTTGCGCCGCGCCAGCAGCGGCACCACGTCGTCGGCGATCGCGCGCAGCGTCTGGGTGGAATCGCCGACCAGTTGCACCTGCACGCTCTGCGCGCCGCTGCCCTGTCCATTGCCGTTGCCGTTGCTGCCGACGCTGTAGTCGGCCAGCGCCGAGCGCGGCAGCTCCTTGCGGATCTGCTCGATCAGCGCCTGCAGGTCGCGCACCTGCTTGAGGTCCACGGTCAGCGTGGTGCTGCTGCCTTCCACTTCGCTGAACCACGAATACACCTGGGTGACGTGGTAGCGCTGGCGGCGCGCGTCGATGAAGCGTTCGAGCTTGGCGACCTCGGTGGACAGCTGCTCGCGCGTATACGACCCCTTCCACTGGTAGCCGATGAAGATCTGCTCGCCGCCGTCGCCGCCGAACATGTCCTTCTTGGTCTGCAGCATCGGCACCACGCTGAGCGCGGTGATCAGCGCGATCGCGGCCACGCTCCAACCGCGATGGGCCAGCGACCAGCGCAGCACGCGGGCATAGCGGCGCTGCAGGCGCGGGATCAGGCCGCGCTCGGAGCGGACCAGCGCCGGCGTGCGCATGCGCGCGGACAGCATCGGGATCAGGCTCACCGCCACCAGCCACGAGGCCAGCAGCGACACCGAGATGGTGATCGCGATCTGCGCCATGAAGATGCTGATGTTGTTGGTTTCGCCGAACAGGTTCGGCACGAACACGATGCAGTGGCACAGGGTGCCGGCCGACAGCGCGATGGCCACATTGCGGGTGCCGATGATCGATGCCAGCTGCGGCTGGTCCGGCATGCGCTCGCGTTCCTGGTAGATGCTCTCCACCACCACCACCGCGTTGTCCACCAGCATGCCCACCGCCAGCAGCAGGCCCATCATGGTCAGGATGTTGAGGGTCACCCCGGCGAAGTACATGAAGCCCAGGGTGATGGTGAAGCAGATCGGGATCGCCAGGGTCACCATCAGCGTCGACGGCCAGTGGCGCAGGAAGAAGAACAGCACCGTCACCGACAGCAGCAGGCCGACCCCGCCGGCCTCGGCCAGTTCGGTCAGCGACGAGGTCACCGCCTTGCCCTGGTTGTCGATGACCTTGACCTGCACGTCGCTGAGCGCCGGCTGGGTGCGGATCTGCTCCACCTCGGCCAGCACCGCGCGCGACACCTCGACCAGGTTGGCGCTGCGTTCCTTGTACACGTCCAGGCCCACCGCCGGGCGCCCGTCCAGGCGCCGGCCGTAGTTCATCCGGGTCGGCTTCAACCGGATGTCGGCGATATCGCCCAGGCGCAGGCCCTTGTTGTCGATGACCAGGTCGCGCAGTTCCTGCAGGTCGCGCAGTTCGCCGACCGGCTGCACCCGCAGGCGCTGGCCGTGGTCGTCGATCTGCCCGGCCGACAGCGAGAAATTGAGCTTGCCCAGGCGCTCGCTGAGATCGTTGAGGCTGAGGTTGTGCGCGCTGAGCCGGTCCGGCGCGATCGCGATCTCCACCTCGTTCGGCGGCGCGCCGGACACTTCCACCTTGGCCACGCCGGGGATGCGTTCCAGGCGCCGCTTGAACTCGCGGTCGAGCATGTCGTAGGCGCCGGTCAGGTCGGCCGCGCCAGCCAGGCGCACCTTCAATACCGGCTCGTCGCTGCTGGACCACTTGAACACGTGGTAGCGCTGCAGGTCGTCGGGCAGGTCGGCGCGGATCGCGTCGATGCGCTCGCGCGCGTCGGAGGCGGCGATGGCGATGTCGCGATCCCAATCGGAGAACTCGATGAAGATGTTGGCGCCGTCGGCGGTCGCGGTCGAGCGCATGCGCTTGATCCCGGTCATCGTCGCCAGCGCTTCCTCGGTCGGCCGCACCAGGTTGCGTTCGACCTCGTCCGGGGTCGAGCCGCTGTAGGGCAACTGCACGAACAGGAACGGCGCGGAGATGTCCGGCAACGCCTCCAGCGGCAACCGGAACGCCGCGATCAATCCGACCACCACCAGCGACACGAAGCACATGATGGTGGTGATCGGACGGCGGATGCTGAACTCGGCGACGCTCATGCCCGTTCACCCGCGCCGTCGCCTGCGCCCTGGCCAAGCCCTTCCAGACGCCGCCGCGCGCGCTGCCCGCGCTCGGCGTAATAGCCGTCGGCGCGACGATCCAGGCGGTCGTAGACCACCGGAATCACCACCAGCGTCAGCAGCGTGGACACCAGCAGGCCGCCGATCACGGTGATCGCCATCGGCGCGCGCACTTCGGCGCCCTCGCCCGACGCCACCGCCAGCGGCAGGAAGCCGAACAGCGTGCACAGCGTGGTCATGATGATCGGCCGCAAACGCGAGCGCGCGCCCTCGATCAGCGCCTCGCGCTTGGCCACGCCCTCTTCGCGCAGCTGGTTGACCTTGTCGATCAGGATGATCGCGTTCTTGGTCACCAGCCCGACCAGCAGGATCAGGCCGATGAACACCACCACCGACACCGGCTTGCCGGTCAGCAGCAGCGCCAGCACCGCGCCGACCATCGCCAGCGGGATGGTGAACAGGATCACGAACGGGTGCAGCAGCGATTCGAACTGCGAGGCCATCACCAGGTACACCAGGAAGATCGCCAGGCCGAACGCGAACAGCAGCGACTTGGCCGACTGCGCCAGTTCCTCGCCCTGCCCGCCGATGTGCATGCCGACGCCGGCACCGAGCGGCTCGCGCGCGACCATGTCCTGCACCTCGCGCACCGCGCCGCCCAGGTCGATGTCGCGCAGGTTGGCCGACACGATCGCCACGCGGATCTGGTCGGCGCGGTGAATCTCGCTGGGACCGGTGGTGGCGACCACGTCGGCGACCGCATCCAGCGTCACCGGCTTGCTGCTGCCGGGATTGACGATCAGCCGGCGGATACTGTCGACGCTGGCGCGGTCGCTCTGCTGCGCGCGCACCAGCACGTCGATCTTGCGGTCGCGGAAGCTGTAGCGGGTGGCGACGTCGCCGCGCACCTTCTTCACCACCACGTCGGCGATCTGCCGCGTGGTCAGGCCCAGCGCACCGGCACGTTCCTGGTCGAAGCGGATCTGGATTTCCGGGAAACCCTCTTCCACCGTCGATTTCACGTCGGCGTAGTGGCCATTGCCGCGCAACATCGCGGTCAGCTTCTGGCCGGCGTGCTGGATCGTCTCCAGGTCCTGCCCGCGCAGCTCGATTTCCAGCGGCGTGGAGAAACTGAACAGTTCCGGGCGACTGAAACCGACCTGCACGCCCGGATGCTTGCGCATCGTGGCGCGCATGCGGTCGCTCTGCTGCGCCTCGAACTGCGCGCTGCCGCCGCCGGCCATGGCGATGGTCAGCTTGCCGATGTTCTCGCCGCTCTCGGTGGGGCTGGCATCGAGCCGCGTGCCGCTGCCGCTGACGCCGTACAGCGCCTGCACGCCGGCGTCCTTGCCGTGGGTTTCCTGCAGTTCGCGCACCAGCGCATCGGTCTGCCGCAACGGCGTGCCGGCCGGCAGCTTCACCGTCATCTCGAAGCGGTCCTGCGCCAACTGCGGGATCAGGTCGGCGCCGAGCATCGGCACCACCGCCAAGGTCGCCGCGAATGCCAGCGCAGCCAGTCCCAGCACCTGCCACGGCCGCGCCAACGCGCCCGGCAGCAACCGCAGATAGCCGCGTTCGGCGCGCGCATACGGCGCCATCGCCAGGTCGCTGGCCTTGCGCATCACCGGCGCGATCACCGCCACGCCGCCGCGCCACAGCCGCACCACCAGCCACGCCACGCCGAAGAAACCGCCGCGCACCGCCGCGGCGGCACCGCGCCGGCCCCACGCCACCGGCTTCAGCCAGCCGCGCTGCGGCTGCCATTGCGGCTGCTCGGGTTCGGGCGGGAACGCCAGCGGCGGGCGTCCCTTCAGCGAACTGAGCATCGGGATCAGGGTCATCGACACCACCAGCGAGATCGCGATGGCGATCGCCACGGTCAGGGCCTGATCGCGGAACAACTGTCCGGCCACGCCCTCGACGAACACCAGCGGCAGGAACACCGCGATCGTGGTCAGGGTCGAGGCGACCACCGCCATGCTCACCTCGCGGGTGCCGGCGATCGCCGCATCGAGGATGCTCAGGCCGCGCTCGCGCGCCTTGGCGATGCTCTCCAGCACCACGATCGAATCGTCCACCACCAGCCCGGTGGCCAGCGCCAGTCCGCCCAGCGACATCACGTTCAAGCTCAGCCCGAGCTGGCCCATGAAGAAGAACGTGGCCACGATCGACACCGGCAGCGACAGACTGATCACGAACGTGCTCCAGCCGTCGCGCAGGAACAGGAAGATGATCAGGATCGCCAGCAGGCCGCCGATCACCGCGTCCTTCTTGACGTCGCCGATGGCGTGCTCGATGAAGCGCGACTGGTCTTCCAGCGTGGTCAGTTCCACGTCCGGCGGGATCTGCGTCTTCAGCTGCTCCAGGCGCTTGCGCAACGCCGCCGCGGTGGACACGGTGTTGGCGTCGCCTTCCTTGTAGATCGCCAGTTCCACCGCTTCCTTGCCGCCCAGGCGGATGATCGCCTCGCGCTCCTTGTAGCCCTGGCGCACCTCGGCCACGTCCTTCAGCCGCACCGGCATGCCGTTGGCGATGGTGGTGGTGGAACTGGACGAGGCGCTCTGCGCCGCCGAGGCCGCGGCCAGCGCCGCTTCCGAGCCGGTCGAGGCGGCGATCGCGTACATCTGCTGCATCGCCGAGTCGGCGGCGCTGCTGCCCGCGCCCTGCGTGGTCAGCAGCAGGTTGCGGATCTCGTCCAGATCCACGAACTGGTTGACCGTGCGCACCAGGTAGCGCTGCGAGCCCTGCTCCAGGCGCCCGCCGGAGATGTTGATGTTCTCTTCCTTGAGCCGGGTGATGACGTTGTCGATCGGCAGGCTCAGCTGCGCCAGCCGCTGCTGGTCGATGTCGACCTGGATCTCGTCTTCCAGCCCGCCGCCGACCTTGACCGCGGCCACGCCGGCCACCGGCTCCAGCTTCTTCTTCAGGTCTTCGTCGGCATAGCGGCGCAACTGGGTCAGCGCGCGCACCGCATCGGCGTCGCTGGCCGGCGTCGCCTTGCTCGCCAGCACCAGGCGCATGATCGGCTCGGTGGACGGATTGAAGCGCAGCAGTACCGGCGCCTTGGCTTCCAGCGGCAGCTCCAGCGCCTCCATCTTGTCGCGCACCTCCAGGCTGGCCTGGTCCATGTTGGTGCCCCACGCGAACTCCAGCACCACGTCGCTCTGCCCGGTGCGCGACACCGACTTGAGCTTGCGCAGGTTCTTGACCACGCCGACCGCTTCCTCGACCGGCTCGGTCACCAGCGTCTCGATCTCCGACGGCGCCGCGCCGGTGTACTCGGTGCGCACGGTCAGGGTCGGATAGCTCAGGTCGGGCAGCAGGTTGACCTTGAGGCTGTTCAGCGCGATCACGCCGAACAGCAGCAGCGTCACCGTGGCCATCGCGATGGTGACGCGGCGGCGCGTGGCGAATTCGACCAGCCCACCGCCGCGCACGCCCGGCGGCGAATGTTCGTGCGGATCGCTGCCGTGATCGGAACCGGCGCTGGTCATCAGTGCGCTCCGACCGCGGCGCCGCCGCCGACCTCGGCGACCTCGCGCTGCGGCGCGATCACCTGCACGCGGCTGCCGTCGCGCAAGGCGACCTTGCCGGCGGTGACCACCTGGTCGCCGGGCTGCAGGCCGTCGCGGATCTCCACCCACGGGCCTTCGGAGTAGCCCAGCTTGACCGGCACCCGCGTGACCTTGCCGGCACTGACCCGGAACACCGCCGGCTCGCCGTCGTCGAGCAGCGCCAGGCGCGGCACCACCAGCGCATCGGCGCGCTGGTCGTAGTCGATGCGGATGCGCCCGAACATGCCAGGCTGCAAGGCTTCGGCCCCTTCCTCGAACGCGCACACCACGCGGAACGTGCCGCTGCCCGAATCCACCACCGGCGCGATGCGATCGACCTTACCGAGGTACTGCTTGCCCGGCAGGGCATCGGCCAGCAGCGTCACCGGCTGCCCGGCCTTGAGCGTGGCCAGCTCGCGCTCCGGCACGTTGAGCGTGGCTTCCAGGCGCGAGTCGTCGACGATGCGGAAGATCGGCGTATTGATCTGCACGAAGTTGCCGGTCTTGATCGAACGCGACGCGATCACTCCGGAGATCGGCGCGACCACCGTCGCGTAGGACAGCTCCAGCGACGCCAGCTGGTGCTGCGCGCGCACGTTGGCCAGGTCGTACTTGATCTGGTCGACATCGGCGGCGCTGACCAGTTGCTGGCCGACCAGTTGCTCCGAGCGCCGGTAGTTGTTCTCCAGCTTGCGCAGCTGCGCCTCGCTCTGCGCCACCGCCAGCCGCGCGCGGTCCGGATCCAGCCGCACCAGCGGCTGCCCGGCGCGGACCTGCTGGCCATCCTCGGCCAGCACCGCCAGCGCCACGCCGGAGGTCTTGGCTACCACCTGCGATTCGGCGCGCGCCTCCAGCGCCGCGGTGCCGCTGTAGCTGGCCGCCACCGCGCGCCGGCTGGCCTTGGCCACCTCGACCGGGACCGCGTCGGGCGCCTTCTCGGCCTCCTTGGCCTTGGCCTGCGCATCGCCGGCCGCCGGCTTGCAGCCGCCGAGCAACAGCGTGGAGGTGATCAACAGCGCGGCGGCGCAGCTGGCGGTGCGTCGGCGCGTGGAATATCGCGTCATCGTCGTGTCCCTGGTGGATGGCGTGAATGGTGTTGTAGGTAAGTAGATCACCTGATGACGCCCAGGTGAATGAGCCAAAGGTCATGGTCCACCGCACGGTGCGGCGTGGAGGATTCCCAAGGCCTGTTTCGGAGCCGCGAAAGGCCAGGCTATACTCGGGTCGTTCCGTGTTCCCCCACGCCGGAACTCCCAGTCCCGTCCTCCGGACCACGAAACCATGCGCACGCAGCCGCTAGCCGCTTGTTTTGCTTTGGCCGTACTCGTTTCTCTCGGGGTTGCCCCGGCCGCGGCGCAGACCGCGCCGGCGCCCGCCGCTCCCGCCCCAGCCGCCGCCCCGGCGGCGCCCGCTGCCGCCGTCGGCCATGCCGACAACGGCAGACTGCTGACCTATACCTGCCAGGGCTGCCACGGCGTCACCGGCTACAAGAATGCCTACCCGAGCTACCGCGTTCCCAAGATCGGCGGCCAGTCGGCGCAGTACCTGACCCAGGCGCTGACCGAATACCGGCTCGGCAAGCGCAAGCATCCGACCATGCAGGCCCAGGCGGAGAGCTTCTCCGACCAGGACATCGCCGACATCGCCGCTTACCTGACCACCCTCAAGTAGCCATCCCATGCCGAAAGCCGCGCACGCATTGCGTCCCGCCATCGTCCTGCTTGCTGCCCTGTGCCTGGGGGCGTGTTCGCAATCGCAGGTGGAATCCACCAGCCAGTCCGCCGGCGACCCCGGCCACGCCAGTGGCGAACATGGGTCCGGCTCGTCCGCCGGCCTGCCGAGCGGGCGCGCCGCCGCCGGCGAGAAACTGGCCCACGCCAAGGGCAAGGCCACCGGGCAGAGCTGCATCGACTGCCACGGCGCCGACGGCAACGCGCCGATCGACCCGAGCTACCCCAAGCTCGGCGGCCAGTACGGCGACTATGTCGCGCATGCCCTGCAGGCGTACCGTGCCGGCGATCGCCAGCATCCGCTGATGACCCCGCAGGCGGCGCCACTCAGCGACCAGGACATCGCCGACCTGGCGGCGTATTTCGGATCGCGCGCCACCCAGCTGCGCGACCTGCACGGCGTGAAGTGATCGCGGCGCCGGCATCTTGCCGGCACCGGTTTCCACCGCAAGTCCGCACGCCAAACGCGGCATAGCCGGCGTCAGGTGCCCGGCTTCGTGCCGGACCGGCCGAGATCGGCGAGGCGGTGTGTGCGCATCTGGATTGAGCGCGATCGCCCGCATGTCGGCGGCGAGCCACTCTTCTGTAGCCGCGGCGAACGCAATCCGGCGTTAAGCCGGTTTCGGCGATCGGTCGCGGCTGAAGCCGCTCCTACTGTGCATTCAACCCGTCGGCCGCGAGTTCTGTAGGAGCGGCTTCAGCCGCGACAGGCATTTACCGATAGATTCTGTCGCGGCTGAAGCCGTACCTGCAGGATGGCCGCATCAGCAAGATGGCCGCGCCTGCAGAATGCAGGAGGCAGGCGTCTGCATGTTGGCGAATCGCTGCCGCATGCGTGCCGGGCAATCACGGCTGGCTGGACGCCACAGCGCAGATGCGCGAACTCCCGGCGCCTACTTCACGCTGCCGTTGTCTTCCTGCAGGCCCGGCTTGAACGGCACCGCCGGCGGCGGCCGAGCGCCGGCGGGCTGGTCGTTGAGGTTCGGATCGGTGATGCCGCAGCCGCCGCCCAGCTGCAGGATCGAGACCACGCAGGAAATGCTGCTGGTGGTGCCGGGAATCGGGATGTTGACGGTCTTGATGCCGCGCCGCACCCACTCTTCCAGCAGCGTCGCGTTCGGCAACCAATACTTGTCGAACGAGGTCGGCTTGTAGTCGTACGGCGGACGCTTGAGCCACTGCCCGGCGTTGGCGATCTGGTCGCGCGACCAGCTGTCGGTCTCGCTGCCGGGCGCGCCGCGCGGCGGCGCCTTGCCTTGCCCTTCGCCGCCAGGCACGCGCACGCTGCCATCGCCGTTGAACATGCCATTGCGCTGGCTGGCGCCGGCTCCGGCGTCGCCGGCGCGGTTGCGCGCCGAAGCGCCCCAGACGTCGCCGCGTTGCGGCGTCGCCCAGCCGCCGTCGTGCGCGACCGCCGCCGGACCACTGCCCGGCGCGGCGGCCTGGCTGCCCGGCGGCGCGGCACCGCTGCCAGCTGGCGTTCGCGACTCGGCCTTGCCTTGCACCGCGGCGCTGGTCTGGGCCGCCGCCTGCGCCGAGGCCGCGCCAGTTGCCGATGCGCTTGCCGGCACCTCGGGCTGCACCGCCGCTGGCGGCGTCGGCGTCGCCGCCGTTGCAGGCGTCGGCAGTTCGATCTGCCGCACCTGCGGCGCCTCCGGCGTGCGCAGCGTCGGTGCGGGATCGCGCGCGCGGATCTGCGGCATCTGCACCTGGACCTGCGGCAGCGGCTCGGGCACTTCGCGCTCGCGTACCTGCAACTGGGGTTCCGACGGGCGCGGCACCGGCACTTCGCGCGGACGGATCTGCGCCACCGTCGGAATCTCGGTGACCACTTCGACTTCGCGCTCCGGCACCTGCACGCTCGGCGGCGCGATCTCGCGCAGGGTCAGCGTCGGTTCGCGCACGCTGGGCGGCGGCAGCACGAAATCGCTGCTCGGCTGCGTGGTCTCCGTGACCTGCAGCGGCTGATCCGGCGGCGGCGGTGGGGGACTGGACACCGCCTGCGCGGTGCTCGCCGCTGGCGTGGCGGAGGCGGCCGGCGCCACGGCTGCGGTCTTGGGCTGGGTGACGGCAGTCGTCGCCGCTGCCCGCTGCGCACTCGCCGCTGCGGCTTGCGCGGCGGCTGCGGCCGCCGGGTCTTGCGCGTCCGCGCCGCCACCGGTCTCGGCCGGCGTGCCGCGGCCGACGAATTCCACCTGCACGCGCCCGGCCTCGCTCGCGTCCGGGCGCGGCGGCAACAGGCGCACGAAGGCGACCCACAGCAGGAACAGCGCGAACAGCAGATGCAAGGCCAGGCTGACCAGTGCCGCGATCCGCCGCCACCAGCGCTGGTCGTACGGGGCCGGGTCCCAGTCCTGCCACCACAGGCGGCGGAATGCCTGCCATGGACTCAGTGCGGGCAGGCGCGAGGTCGGTGCCGGCACCGGTTGCGGCAACGCCGCGATCAACTCGGAGGAGACGAACGGACGCGGCTTGACCGGCTGCGAGGAGATCCAGTGCGCCCAGCCGTACGGCAGGCCGGTGCGGCGATCGCGCAGCAGCTTGCGCGGCGAGCGCGCCAACAGCGCGGCGAGGATGTCGGCGGCGCGCGTCACCGGCGTAGCGGAGGAATCAGGCCGCGGAATCGCGCGGGATGTACGGGGCGCTGCCGCTGTCGTGGTCGGTGGCGTCGCGCACGGCGGTGATGCCCGGCACGCGTCCCATCAGCGTCTTCTCGATACCCTGCTTCAGGGTCACGTCGGCCATGCCGCAGCCGTGGCAGCCGCCGCCGAAGCGCAGCAGCACCACGCCCTCGGCCGACACTTCCTGCACCGCCACGCGGCCGCCGTGCTGGGCCAGCTGCGGATTGACCTCGTTCTCGACCACCCAGCGCACCCGCTCGACCAGCGAGGCGGCCTCGCCCGGCGCCTCGCCCTTGATCTTCGGCGCCTTGATCGTCAATTGCTGGCCGGTGCCCTGGGTGACGTAGTCGATCTCGGCGCCGTCCAGCCAGCCGACGCTGTCGGCGGCCACATACAGGGTGAAGCCGGCGCAGTCGATCGCCCATTCGTCGCCAGCCAGGTCCGCCGGCTCGGCGAACTCCAGCCGCGCGTCGGCGCGTGCGGTGCCGGGATCGACCGCGCTCAGGCGCACGCCCATGCCGGGCACGGCCTCGCGTTCGAGCAGTTTGCGGAAATGGGTCTGCGCGTTGTCGGAGATCTGGATCATGCGGTTATTCTAACGCTTCCACGCGACCGGCTCATCGCGAACTTTTCCCATCGGCGGCGCGTTCAGCCAGCCTGCCGCGGAGGCTCCAACAATGAACGACCTGATCCCGCTCGCACAGGCCCATTGCTCGCCCTGCAAGGGCAACGAATACAAGCTCACCCAGGCGCGCCTGGCCGAATTGCTGCCGCAGGTGCCCGGCTGGGAGCTGGTCGAACACGGCATGGCGATCAGCCGCACGTTCCGCTTCCCCGACTACTACCGCACCCTGGCGTTCGTGAACGCGCTGGCCTGGATCGCGCACCGCGAAGACCACCACCCCGACCTGGGCGTGCACTACGACCGCGTGGTGGTGCGCTATTCCACCCACGACGTCGGCGGCCTCAGCGAAAACGACTTCATCTGCGCCGCCAAAGCCTCGGCCCTACCGGAATGATCCCCATGCCTGCCGCATCCCGCCGTTCCATCCTCGCCGCCTCCTGCCTGCCGCTCGCTGCCGTCCTGCTGCTCGGCGGCTGCGGCAAGTCCGGGCAATCGCAGACCCAGAGCGTGGCCGCCGCGCCGACCGAAGTCGCCGCGGTGCAGACCCCGCCGCCGGACTACCCGATCGAACTGGCCTGCGCCGGGCTCGGCGGCAAGGCAGTGCTGAGCGTGGTGGTCGGCGTGCAGGGCAAGCCCACCGACGTGCAGCTGGTCAGCAGCAGCGGCCAGCCCAAACTCGACGCGTCGGCGCAGCAGCGGGTGCGCGAGTGGATCTTCAAGCCCGCCACGCGCGACGGCAAGGCGGTGCCGCGCACGATCCAGGTGCCGGTCAACTTCAATCCGCCGCAACCGCGGCCGGACCGCTGCTTCGCGCTCGACGCGCAGGCGCACCACTCCAGCTGAACGCGGCCCGCGGGCCGCTTGCGCGCGCCGCCGGCCTTGGCGGTACGCCGCCTTCACATTCCGCCAGCCTCGCGCCCGCTTTCATCCCTGTCTCCATCCCCGTCTCGACACAGGAGCCGCCTGGCGCATGCTGGATATTCCGTCGCACAACGTATGGATCGCCTTGGCGGTGACCCTGGCCGCCGGCCTGGCCACCGGCCTGGGCAGTGTGCTGGTGCTGTTCACCAAAGGCCCCAATCCGCGCCTGCTCGCCTTCGGCCTGGCCTTCGCCGGCGGCGCGATGGTGTACGTGTCGCTGACCGAGATCCTCGGCAAGTCGGTCGCCTCCTTCAGCCACGCGTTCGATCCGCGCCTGGGCTACGCCTATGCCACGCTGGCGTTCCTGGCCGGCATGGCGCTGATCGTGGTGATCGACCGGCTGGTACCCAATCCGCACGAAAGCCTCAATGCCCAGGACCCGCTGTTCCGCGCCGACAACCGCGCCTACGTCAAGCGCGTCGGCCTGCTGACCGCGGTGGCGATCACCGCGCACAACTTTCCGGAAGGCCTGGCGACCTTCTTCGCCACCCTGGAAAGCCCCACCGTGGGCATGCCGCTGGCGTTCGCGATCGCCGTGCACAACATCCCCGAAGGCATCGCCATCGCGGTGCCGGTGCATTACGCCACCGGGCGCAAATCCTATGCCTTCGCCGCCAGCCTGCTGTCGGGCCTGGCCGAGCCGATCGGCGCGATCATCGGCTACGTGGCGCTGTCGCGATTCCTGTCCGAGGCGATCTTCGGCTCGGTGTTCGGGGTCATCGCCGGGGTGATGGTGTTCCTGGCCCTGGACGAATTGCTGCCGGCGGCCAAGCGCTACGCAAAGGGCCACGAAACCGTGTACGGACTGGTCGCCGGCATGGCCACGCTGGCGCTGAGCCTGGTGCTGTTCCGCCTGTCCACCACGCCCTGAGCCGGCAGCGGCGGCCCGGCTGAACGAACGCTGGCGCGCCCGTGTTGCAGCGCTTCGCAGAAAGCTTGCAGACATGCAACACAGAGCATCCTGCGCGCAACTTCCGAACACCACGTCGAAAAGGTGCAGCATGGATATCCGCTCCCTGCCATCAACGAAGTTGACGCTGGCGCTGGTCACCGCGGTGAGCGTGCTGGCGCTGAGTGCGTGCCAACAGCAACCGACGCCTGCACCGGCACCGGCACCGGCCGCGGCGACCGCCGCCGCGCCCGCACCCTACGTGCCGCCCAGCGCCGATCAGTTGTACAAGCTGGTCGCGCCGATCGCGCTGTTTCCCGACAAGCTGCTCGCGCAGACCCTGGCCGCCTCGGTGTATCCGGACCAGGTCGGCGATGCCCAGGGCTGGCTGCATAGCAACAGCGGCCTGGCCGCGGCGGACCGTCTGCAGGCGGCGGCAGCGCAGCCATGGGATCCCAGCGTCAAGGCGCTGATCGCCTTTCCCGACGTGATCGAGCAGTTGGCCAGCAACGGCGACTGGACCCGTGCGCTCGGCGATGCCTATGCGCACGACCCCAACGAGGTGCTCGACGCGATCCAGGTCATGCGCGGGCGGGCGCAGGCGCAGGGCCATCTGCGCAGCACGCCGCAACAACGGGTGCAGGTGGTGCAACGCACAGTGGTGGAACCGGCCTATGAAGACGAGCGGATCCCGCCGCCGCGCCAGACCATCGTCATCGAACCGGCGCAGCCGGATGTCGTCTATGTGCCGCGCTACGATCCGGACGTGGTCTACGGCGCCCCGGTCGACGTGTACCGCGAGTACCGCTACCGTCCGCGGTACTACAGCGAAGGCGATCTGGTGACCGCCGGCATCATCTCCTTCGGCGTCGGCGTGCTGGTCGGCGACGCGCTGGAACACCATCACCACGGCCCGCTGGGCTGGCTGGAACCGGAACCGGCCTGGCACCGCTGGGGCTGGAACAGCTGGGGCATGAACTGGAACGCCCCGCCCTCGGCACCGCACTACGTGGTCTACCAGAACCGCGTGTACGCGCCGCGTACCACCATCATCAATAACAACATCACCAATAACATCAGCAACAACCGGATCGACGCGCGCAGCTTCGTGCACAACGACAACCGCAGCTTCCCGCAGCGGGCAGCGCTGGCGGCGATGCCTGCGGCGGCCGCCACTGCCGCGTTGGCGCCGCATCTGGCCCAGAACCCGCGCGGCCCCACGCCGCAGTTCGCACCGGCGGCGGCGGCGCGCCACCCAGTCGACTATGCACAGCTGTCCACGCCGCATTTCAACGAACGGATGCTGCAGCCGGGTCGTCCGGTCGTGGCCAATGCGGCGCAGCGGTCGCCGCTGCCCGGGCTGAACGGCCCGAACGCAATGAGTGCCGCACGCGATGCGCGTGCGCAGCCGCCCTTCGCGCAACCGCCGCACGCGCCGATGCCGATGTCCGCGGCCGATTCCCGCCATGCCATGCCGATGGCCAACGCTGCCGCAGCGCCGCGCCGCGACATGCCGCAGGCGCCGCGCGCCAACGCGCCGATGCCGATGGGAAACATGCAGATGGCGCATGCCGCACAGCCGCGGGCGATGTCGATGCCGGCACCGCACCACGAGGATCCGCGTGCGCAGCAGGCCCGATTCGCCCAGCCCGAGCCGGCACGGCAGGCGCCGCACCAGTTCGCCGCGTTCAATGCGCAGCAGCCGGCACCCGCGCACCGGGAGGCACCGATGCGCGAGTTCCCTGAGCGCGTTCAGGCCATGTCGCGACAGGAACAGCAGCGGCCGCCGATGCAGGAGCAGCGCATGGCGCGGGTCGCATCGCCGCGGCCGCAGCCGATGCACGCGACCGAGCCGCGCCCCGCTTCGCGTCCGCCACAAGCGCATTCCGAGCCGCACCACGAGCACGACCACGAAAAGCACAACGGATAGACGGCACCGGCGGGCGGCGTACACACCGCCGCCCGTCCGCGCCTGGCTCAGCCGCCCAGGCGGCTCAGCGCCTCGGCCAGTTCGTCGGCCAGCGGCGCATTCAGCAGATACGGGGTCTTGCCGCCGTCGAGAGTGAATTCCAGCGACGCGGCATGCAGGAACAGGCGCTTGAGCCCGATCTGCTCGCGCAGGCGCTTGTTGACCGCCGGATCGCCGTACTTGTCGTCGCCGGCGACCGCATGCCCCAGGTGCTGGGCATGCACGCGGATCTGGTGGGTGCGGCCGGTCTCGATCCGCACCTCGCAATAGGAATGCCCGCCGCGCCGCTCCAGCACCCGGAAATGGCTCAGCGACTCCTTGCCGGCCGCGTTCACCTGCACATGGCGCTCGCCGCCCTGGCGCAGGCCGATGTGCAGCGGCGCATCCACGCTCATCACCCCGTCGGGCATGCGCCCGACCAGCAGGGTCAGGTAGCGCTTGCTGATGCCGCGGCCCTCGACCCGGTCGTCCTCGCGCATCAGCGCCTGCATCTCGGTCAGCGCCGAGCGCTTCTTGGCCACGATCAGCAGCCCGGAGGTGTCGCGGTCGAGCCGGTGCACCAGTTCCAGGGTCTGGTTCGGGCGCAGGGCGCGCAAGGTCTCGATCGCGCCGAAGCTGATCCCGCTGCCGCCATGGCTGGCGACCCCGGACGGCTTGTTCAGCGCCAGCAAGCGGGCGTCCTCATAGACGATCGCCGCCTCCAGCCGGGCCATGAACGCGTCCGGCGGCGCGGTCTTCTCGCCCTCCTCGTGCAGCTTCACCGGCGGGATGCGCACCTCGTCGCCCGCCTCCAGCTTGCGCTCGGCCTTGGTGCGGCCGCCGTTGACCCGGACCTGGCCGCTGCGCATCAGCTTGTAGATCAGGCTGCGCGGGGCGCCCTTGAGCTGGCCGAGCAGGAAATTGTCTACACGCTGTCCAGCCCTGTCTTCCGGGACCTTGAGAATGCGCACCGCGCTGGTTGCGACGTCGCGCGGCTTGGGAGGGATCGGGGAAGAAGTCATCAGGCAGTTTATTCTGTTACACTCGGGGGGCGAGATAAGGGTTTGATTTCGTTGGAAGTTAGCTCAGGGCCAGAAGCCCGGCTTGCGACGATTCCGGCACAGTGCGCGACCACCGCCCCCGGGGCGGCCATGTTAGCGGCTCACCGGCCTACCCGGCCATCGCCGGATGCCACAAGCGTCCGCGCTGAACATGCCCCGTGCGGCGCCCAGCCTGGCTGGAGTCGCCGCCGGTCCTGAACCACCTAAAAGAAAGAAGCGCTCCCGCGGCTCGCCGTGGTGTCGTAGCGCTGGAAACCCAAGCCGCCCTCCCCGCGCCTGCGCGATGGGCGGCGAAGCGTGACCAGAAGCGAAACCCCATGGCGTTCCGCGCGGTAGCAGCGCGAGGAACGCAACAATGAAGCGAATGCTGATCAACGCCACGCAGGCGGAAGAACTGCGTGTGGCCATCGTGGACGGCCAGACCCTGTACGACATCGACATCGAGCAGCCGTCCAAGGAACAGAAGAAGTCCAACATCTACAAGGGCCGGATCACACGGCTCGAACCCTCGCTCGAAGCCGCCTTCGTCGAATACGGCGGCGAGCGCCACGGCTTCCTGCCGCTGAAGGAAATCTCCCGCGACTACTTCCAGGCCGGCGTCGACCACAACAAGGCGACGATCCGCGAACTGCTGCGCGAGGGCCAGGAGGTGGTGGTCCAGGTGGACAAGGAAGAACGCGGCAACAAGGGCGCCGCGCTGACCACGTTCATCTCGCTGGCCGGGCGCTACATGGTGCTGATGCCGAACTCGCCCAGCGCCGGCGGCGTCTCGCGCCGGATCGAGGGCGAGGACCGCGCCGCGCTGAAGGAAGCGCTGGACAAGCTGAATATCCCCGACGACATGGGCGTGATCATCCGCACCGCCGGCGTCGGCCGCGATGCCGAAGAACTGCAGTGGGACCTGGACTACCTGCTGCAGGTGTGGAAGTCGATCGCCGAGGCCGCGCTGGCCAAGCCGGCGCCGTTCCTGATCTACCAGGAATCGCGGCTGATCATCCGCGCCCTGCGCGACTACCTGCGCGCCGATATCGGCGAGATCCTGGTCGATACCCCCGAGATGTACGGCGATGCCCAGGAGTTCATGCAGCAGGTGATGCCGCAGAGCCTGCGCAAGCTCAAGCACTACACCGACGACATCCCGCTGTTCAACCGCTTCCAGATCGAATCGCAGATCGAGGCGGCCTACGAGCGCAGCGTGCGCCTGCCGTCCGGCGGCTCGATCGTGGTCGACCAGACCGAAGCGCTGACCGCGGTGGACGTCAACTCCTCGCGCGCGACCAAGGGCAGCGACATCGAGGACACCGCGTTCCAGACCAACCTGGAGGCCGCCGAAGAGGTGGCGCGCCAGCTGCGCCTGCGCGACCTCGGCGGCCTGGTGGTCATCGACTTCATCGACATGGCCTCCAACAAGCACCAGCGCGAGGTCGAGAATCGCCTGCAGAACGCGCTCAAGTACGACCGCGCGCGGGTGCAGATTGGCCGCATCTCGCGCTTCGGCCTGCTCGAAATGAGCCGCCAGCGCCTGCGTCCGTCGCTGGGCGAGTCCAGCCAGATCGTGTGTCCGCGCTGCGACGGCCATGGCCGCATGCGCAGCGTCGAGTCGATGTCGCTGTCGATCATCCGCGTCGCCGAAGAGCATGCGATGAAGGAGAACACCGGACAGGTGCTGGTGCAGGCCCCGGTGGAGATCGCCAACTACCTGCTCAACGAGAAGCGCCGCGCGCTCAGCGAGATCGAGAAGCGCCACGACGCGCCGATCGTCATCGTCGCCGACGAGCAGCTGCACACCCCGCACTACGAAGTGACCCGCCTGCGCGAGAACGAGCTCGGCGAGGAAAGCGCCAAGCCCAGCTACCAGCGCAACACCCCGCGCAAGCTGCCGGTGCATGCGCTGACCAAGGCGCAGCTGAATATTCCGGCGCCGGCGGTGACCAACGTGAAGCACTCGCAGCCGGCCCCGGTGCGCGAAGTGGTCGAGGCACCGGAACCGGTCGCTGCGCCCGTGCAGGTCCAGGCACCGGCGCCCGCCCCGGTCGCGGCTCCGGCCACCGGCGTGGTCGGCTGGCTGAAGCGGATCTTCGGTGCCGGCGAAAGCCCGGCGCCGGCCCCGGCCGCGAGCGAGCCGGCACAACGCCAGCGTGCCCATGACGGCAACCGCAACCGCAACGACCGCGGCGACCGCAACGCGCGTCGCGACGGCGGCAACCGCAACGGCGGCCAGGGCGGCAATGCCGCGCGCGGCAACGGCGGCAACGTGCGCCGCGACGAGCGTCGTCCAGGCAACGGCGGCGGCAACCCGCAGGGCGGCCAGCAGAACCTTGCGCCCAAGCCGCCGCGCAACGAGCAGGCGCCACAGCAGGCCAAGCCGCAGCAACAGAACCCGCAGCAGCAGCCGAAGGCGCCGAAGCAGCAGCAGCCGCAGAACCCGCCGCGCCAGCCCAAGCCGCAGCAGGATCCGGCGCAGGCCGCCCTGCAGGGCGACAAGCCGCAGCGTCAGCCGCGCCAGGATGAAGTCGCGGCCAAGCCCGTTACCGCACCTGCCGCCGCAACGCAGGACGCCACCACGATCGCGGCCGCTGCCGTGGCCGGCGGTGCCGTCGCGCTGAGCGGCGATGCGCCGGCCAGCGAGGCCAACACCACGGCCTCGACTCCGGTGACGGCACAGCCGAACCCGGCACCGGCAGGCGTCGACGAGCGCGAGAGCGTTGCGGAAACCGCGCAGGCCGTACCGGTCGGCGAGAACGGCGAAGCCGACGACGCCAATGGCGAGGCCGGTGGCCGCCGCCGCCGCGGCCGTCGTGGCGGCCGTCGCCGTCGTCGCGGCAATGGCGAAGCCGGCAGCGGCAGCGAGGGTGCAGCGTTCGACGACAACGACCTGGATGCCGGCGACAGCGACGGCGACGGCGAAACCGCGCCGGCGCCGAGCCGCAGCCAGCCGGAGTTCGACTTCGACGACGACGCAGCGCCCGCCGAGGCCGCCGAGGCCAAGCCGCAGCAAGCGCCGCGTGCGCCGCGGGAGAAGCGCGAGCCGCGGCCGCCGCGTCACGAGCAGGCCGCCAGCGCCCCGGCGCCGGTCGTCGCAGCTGCAAGCGTGGTGCCGCAGGCCGAGGGCGATACTGCCCCCGCGCAGCAGGTCGCACCGGTCGCCGCAACCGCAGCGCCGCAGACCGAGGACCGCACCGTGCAGGTGCAGGCCGCGCCGGTGGCCGCAGCCGCAGCGATCGCAACCACGCCTTCCGTTGCCGAGACGGCGGCGGTCGACGCAGCATCGGTCGGTACCGCGCAGGCGGAAACGGTGGCGCCGGTAGCGGCGGCACCGCTGCCGTCCGTCGTCGCCGAGGCGCCAGCGGCGCGTTCCGAGGCCGCGACTGCCGCGGAGCCTGCTCCGTCGATCGTCACCGAGTCGGCCGCTTCCGCAACGGCGTCTCCGGAAACCATCGAGGACGCACTGCAGCCGACACCGGCGCCGATCGTCGAGCAGCCCGTCCCGGCCGCCACGACCAGGCGCGACGCCGGAATGGAGACTGTTGCAGCGCCGGCCGCGCCGGTCGCGGAACCGGTCACGGCATCCACGACAGACAGCAAGCCGCAGCAGGACGCCACGACCACGACGCAGCAACCGCTCGCCGAGGAAGAAGCGCCCAGCAAGCCGGCTTACGTACCGGTGCAGACCACCCTGCTGGACGTCTTCCATGAAGAGCAGCCGGCCGCCGCGGTCGAACCGACGCAGGTGCACGCGCCGGTCGCTGCTGCTCCGGTGTCGGACAGGGACAGCGCCGAAAGCCGCCACGTCGGCGATGCCGAACCGGCACCTGCCGCTGCGGCTGGCAATGGCCTGTTCGATGCGCCGCCCGCTGCTCCGGCAGACGCGCCGGTCAGCGTCGCTCAGCACCAGCCGCATGCCAGCAAGTCCGGCGAAGGCGAAAGCGACGACGACAAGGAGCACAAGGAACGCGCCAGCTGATCCGGCGCCGTTCTTCGCAGCAGAAAAAAGCGGCCTTCGGGCCGCTTTTTTTGTCTGGGCGTGGATCCATCTCTATTCGCGCACCACATCTTGGCCGTGGGCAGCTTGGGCGCACGCGATCGGAGCGGACCGAACACGGAATCGGGAACCGATGGCGGGAGACGCTCGCCGTTGGAGCGACCGCTCAGGCCTCTGCGGTCCAGAGCCCCGGATAGTCGCGCACGAAGCCCTCGCCGGTCGCATGCAGCGTCGCCGAATAACCGAAGCGCTTCGCTTGGTAGGCGTAGGCATCGTCGGCGGTGCGCGCGTAGCGCTGCATGAGCTCGCTGAGCGTGCCGCCGCCGTCGAGGTCGACCCAGGCCGCCGGGGCGTCGGCGCCCTCGCCCACTGCCAGGCGGAGCCGGCGCAGTTGCAGCAGGTTGGTGGCCGGCGTGAAGCCGAGGTCGAGGTCGATGCAGTGCGACACGTCGGCCACCGGCCGGCCGTTGAGCGTCCAGTGGCCACGCGCATCGCGCGCGATCGCGAGGTCGACCGTCCCGCCGCCGAGCCAGCCGCGCACGGTGCCCCATTGCGTGTGCCAGTGCAGATCGCATTGCACGCGGTACTGCAACTGGCCGATGCGGCCATGTTCGAGGCGGAACACGGCGGCGCCGTCGAGCTGCCATGCGCTGGCGTTGCGCTGCAGCCGGCAAGCGTCATGGCCCGGTGCGTCGAGCCTGCGCCACAGGATGGAGGCAACGATTTGCATGCCGCGGATGATGCCGGGGGCGGACACCCGAAGCAAACCCTGCAAACTGGCGACGTCCGACGGCACCGCATGCACACGCCGGACACAAAAAAAGCGACCCGTCAGGTCGCTTTCCTTTGCGCAAGGAAAATCCGTGGCGCTACAGCGGATGCGCCGGATCCAGCAGACCGTACTGTGTCGCCAGCCGCGCCAGCGCGATGTTGTCGTGGATGCCGACCTTCTCGAACAGCCGCGCCTTGTGCGTGTTGACCGTCTTGGCGCTGAGGCTCAAACGCTTGGCGATGTCTTCCTGACGCAGTCCGCGGGTTAGCAGCAGCGCGACTTCCAGTTCGCGCGGAGACAGCGCATCGAACGGCGAACCGCCGCCTTCCAGATTGGCCAGTGCCAGGTTCTGCGCGATGTTGGCACCGAGATAGCGCTTGCCCATCGCCACGTCGCGCACCGCGCGCAACAGCTCCTGCGCGTCGCCGGCCTTGCCCACATAGCCGGACGCACCGGCCTCGAGCAGGCGCTTGGGCAGCGGACCGTCCTCCAGCACCGACACGATGATGACCTTGGTGCCGTGATCGCCCTTGACGATGCGCTCGGTGACCTCGAGCCCGCTGACGCCAGGCATGTGCAGATCGCAGAGCACGATGTCCGGCTTGAGCTGGCGGATCTGCGGCATCGCGGCCTCGCCGCTCTCGGCCTCACCGACGATCTCGATATCGGTCTGATTCGAAAGGATCAGCTTCATGCCGGTACGGACAAGAGCGTGATCGTCGACCAAAAAAACTCTAATGGCCATCTCGTATAACCCCAACGCAGCGAACGCCGCATAGTCAGACTAGCGGCGTGAATTGTTCAGGGCAACTACAATTTGTAGACAAAATCATCCAGACTTCACAGCCTGCTCAGCTAGCCACGCCGCACTGTCATCATGCTGAAAAAAACACCACACCGAGCTTACTCAAGGCTCGGCACGCAGGGCGAGTGACCAGCCTGTTCGCTCCTCTAGGAAAGCGCGGCGGTACCTGCGTCAGGCAAGCGCAGTATCGCGGCCAACCCGCGACAACGTTATCAGGACAAAGCCTGATGTCGGGTCAGATTTTCCTGACCTCGCTCGACCCGAAATCCGAGTTTCGATGCAACAGTTGTACGCCGTACCGAAGCGGAATTTTCTGACGCTCCACAACGACCACATGTCAGGCGTGCATGGCGCATGCAACCAGCGCAATCGCACGCGCAAAGGGCGCGCTCGGCGCTTGTCGAAGAAACAGGGTCGAACCGACTGGCGGAGAGAGTGGGATTCGAACCCACGGAAGGTTTGACCCTTCGCCGGTTTTCAAGACCGGTGCCTTAAACCGCTCGGCCATCTCTCCGATTGCGACTACACCACTTCACGCTGCATGCCAGATTGCCTGGCATGCGCTTGCAACTGATTAGAACGGCTCACAGCGTTGGCGTAGCGCTGCTGCCGCGCATTTTCGCACGACCGCGCCGGTTTTGCTCAGCCGGCCTCGACCGCCATCGCGCCCAGGGTCGAATGCTTGACCTTGATCCGCTCCGGGCAGCCGCTGCAGTCCAGGCGCGAGGCCTCGATCTGGCGCGGCAGGTGCTCGGCGAGGAAGTCGATGAACACGCGCACCGCCGGCAACAGGCCGCGGCGCGAGGCGAACACGGCGTGACAGATGCCCTGCGGCAGCGACCATTCCGGCAGTACCACTTCCAGTTCGCCGTTGCGCACCGCGTCGGCGCAGACCGTTTCGGGCAGCAAGGTGATGCCGAAACCGTCCTTGACCATCGACTGCAGCAACGGGAAATCGAAGCCGGCCACGCGCGGCTGCAGGTCGACGCGGCGCACTTCGCCGGCCGGTCCGTGCAGTTCCCAGCGTTGCCGCGCCTCGTCCTCGCTGATGCTCAAGGTCACGTGCGAGGCCAGCTCTTCCGGATCCTTGGGACGCCCGGCGCGGTCGAGATACTTGGGGCTGGCGACCAGCAGTTCCTGCACCTGGCCGAAGCTGCGCATCACCAGGCTGCCGTCGTCGTCCAGGCGCGAGCGCACCCGCAGCGCGACGTCGTAGCCTTCGTTGATGATGTCCACGCGGCGGTTGCTGATGTTCAACTGCAGGCGCACTTTCGGGTACTGGTCGAGGAACATCGGCAGCAGCTTGGGCAGCTGCATCTGCGCCAGCGACACCGGCACGCTGACCCGTACCAGACCGCGCGGCTCGGCGCTGAGCCGATCCACCACCTCGCGCGCGGCCTGCGCCTCGGCCAGCATCGTCTGCGCGTGGCGATGCACGCTCATGCCCAGGTCGGTGACCGCGAAGCGGCGCGTGGAGCGCTGCAGCAGGCGCACGCCCAGATCGGTTTCCAGCTGGCTGATGCGGCGGCTCAGGCGCGACTTGGGAATGCCCAGGGCGCGCTCGGCGGCGGCGAAACCGCCGTGATCGACCACCATCGCAAAGTAGTACAGGTCGTTGAGATCGTGCATGTTCTTTCGATATTTAGAACGATGGATGAAATCGCGTTGGATTCATTCTACTCCCACAACGATCCGGGCTGTGCAATCGGGCCTGCCTGGCATGACGCATCCCCGAGCGCGTCGCGGCGGCCCGTCCGGCAGCAACGACGCAGCAGCTCCCGGTTCGCGACAGAGTGATCACGTGAACGCCCTGCCCCGGCCCTGAGCCTTGCATCGGCACGTGGCTGTTGGGTCGTTCGCAGCCATTCAAGCATGCAGCAACACCGGCGTCTTGGTTGCCGGTGCGCCGATGCGATCGAATGCGCCTGACCCTAACGCAGACGAGCGACGTGCCAGGGATGCCAGGTCGGATGGAAATCTTGCCTGGGGGCGGGCGAATGCGCAGCCACCGCATCCGCACAGCGGCAAGGCACAGGACGCCACGCCGGAGCGGCTTTCGTCAACCGGCAACGACGGCGGGAGCGAGGTCAGTCGCGACAGGCGTTCCCGGCAATGCCCGTCGCGACTGACCTCGCTCCCGCACTTACCGCCGGAGACTGCCGCAAGACCGGCCGCCGCGCCGCCTGCGCAGGGGCCTGAAGCTCAACCGATGCGGTCGATACCGCCCATGTACGGACGCAGCGCGTCGGGTACGTCGATCGAGCCGTCGGCGTTCTGGTAGTTCTCCATCACCGCGATCATCGCGCGGCCGACCGCAGTGCCGGAGCCGTTGAGCGTGTGCAGCAGTTCCGGCTTGCCGGTGGCGGGATTGCGCCAGCGCGCCTGCATGCGCCGCGCCTGGAAATCGCCGCAGTTGGAACACGAGGAGATCTCGCGGTAGGTCTGCTGCGACGGCAGCCACACTTCCAGGTCGTAGGTCTTGGTCGCCGAGAAGCCCATGTCGCCGGTGCACAGCAGCACCTTGCGGTACGGCAGCCCCAGCGTTTCCAGCACCACTTCGGCACAGCGCGTCATGCGCTCGTGCTCGGCAGCGCTGTCCTCGGGACGGCAGATGCTGACCAGTTCCACCTTCTCGAACTGGTGCTGGCGAATCATGCCGCGCGTGTCGCGGCCGCCGCTGCCGGCCTCGGAGCGGAAGCACAGCGAGTGCGCGGTCATGCGCAGCGGCAGGCGCTCGGCCTCGACGATCTCGTCGCGGACCAGGTTGGTCAGCGAGATCTCCGAGGTGGAGATCAGGTAGCGCTTCTGCTCGCCGAGCTGGGTGGCGAACATGTCCTCTTCGAACTTGGGCAGCTGGCCGGTGCCGTACAGGCTGTCGGCGTTGACGATCACCGGCACGTTGATTTCCTGGTAGGCGTGCGGACCGGTATGCAGGTCGAGCATGAACTGCGCCAGCGCGCGGTGCAGGCGCGCGATCGGCCCGCGCAGCACGGTGAAACGCGCGCCCGACAGCTTGGCCGCGGTCTCGCCGTCCAGCCAGGCATGGCGCGCGCCCAGTTCCACATGATCCTTGACCTCGAAATCGAAGGCGCGCGGCGTGCCCCAGCGCTGCACCTCGACGTTGTCGGCCTCGTCCTTGCCGGCCGGCACGTCGGCCTGCGGCAGGTTGGGAATCTCCAGCGCCAGCGTCTCCAGCTGCGCGCGGATTTCGTCCAGGCGCTGTTCGGAGGCCTTCAGTTCGTCGCCGACTCCGGCGACTTCGGCCATCAGCGCGGCCACGTCCTCGCCCTTGGCCTTGGCCTGGCCGATCGCCTTGGAACGGCTGTTGCGCAGGCTCTGCAATTCCTGGGTACGCACCTGGATGCGCTTGCGGTCGGCCTCCAGCGCTTCCAGGGCGGCCACGTCCAGCGCATAGCCGCGGCTGGTGCGCAGGCGCTCGGCGAGGTCGGCGGGCTGTTGGCGGAGCAGGACGGGATCGAGCATGGGCGCGGCACGTGGATGGATCGGAGCCGCGCATTATCGCCTGTCGGCCGCGCTTTTGCCGAAACAGCCAGGCTGCGCCGCGCTGCGCACCCGATTAACCGCGGCTATGCCAGAATCCAGCGGTTCCCTACGGTGAGTCCCATGTCCACGTCGCCTCCGTCCTCCAACACCGGCATCGTGCTGCGCCTGCCGCGCCGCCTCCTCGTGATCGTCGGCATCGCCTTCTGCGCAGGGCTGCTGCTGTTCCTGGCGGTATGGCTGGTCGGGCGCAAGGACAACGACTTCTACAAGCCGCAGCCGGCGCAGGTGCAGCAGGATGCGGCAGAGATCAAGCCGCTGCCCGAACCCCTGCCCGCCGGCAGCGGCGCCAGCGACATGCCGCAGGCCAAGCCGCCGGCAGCGGAAGAAGCGCCGAAACTGGTGGAGACCGCGCCGCCGGCCCCGCCGCCCGCCGATGCGATGGCGCCGGTGCCCGGCGGCACCGAAGGCGCTGCTGCGGGAACCAACGCCACCGCACTGGCACCGGGCGATCGTCCGGTGCCGCTGGACGGGCAACCGCCGCCGCGCTATCCGTCGGCGGCCTTGCGCCGCGGCGACAGCGGCACGGTGGTGGTGCGGGTCGAGGTGGACGCCAGCGGCAACCCCGGTGGCGTGGCCCTGGTCAAGCGCAGCGGCTCGCGCGAACTGGATCGCGCCGCGATGGAAGCCGTGCGTCGCTGGCGCTTCCGCCCGGCGCAGCAGAAGGGCCAGGCGGTCGCCGGCAGCCTTGAGATTCCGTTCGACTTCAAGCCGGCTCAGTAAGCTGAACAAAGCTTGCGGCGCGCGCTGCGCGTTCACAGGTGGCTGACACACCTTGAACAGGATCGAGGCAAGACTGGTCGCGTCCTCAAGACGCAGGAGCACGACCATGTCGAGACCGCACGATACCCAGGAGCTGTACACGCGGGAAAACGACACCAAGGCCCGTTCGCATGCCCACCGGGGTTCGCCTTGGGCATGGATCCTTGTCGTCGCGCTGGTGCTGGCCGCCGGCGGCTGGTGGCTCAGCCGCGATCGCGGCGACGACATGCCTACCAATGTCCCCGCGCCGGCGACGCCTGCCAACGATCCTCCACGCGCTCCGTAGCGACGCGCTCGCCGGACCGCCTTGCGGCCGGCAAACGATGCACGCGTCGCGGCCTGCGCCTGGCAGGCCGCGGCCCCTCTCAACCGGCAGCGACCAGCCCGAATCCGGCATTGCGCGCCAGCGTGTCGAAGCCCGGGAACGAGGTCGCCACGTTGGCCACATCGTTGATCCGCACCTCGCCATCGGCCAGCTGGCCGGCAATCGCGAACGCCATCGCGATGCGATGGTCGCCATGGCTTTCGATCACCCCGCTACCCAGCGGGCCGCCATGGATCGTGGCGCCATCGGCCGTCTCGTCGACGACGATGCCAAGGCTGCGCAGACCGGTGGCCATCGCGGCCAGGCGATCGGATTCCTTGACCCGCAGCTCGGCCGCGCCGGTGACCACGGTCTGGCCCTGCGCTGCGGCGGCAGCGACGAACAGCGCCGGGAACTCGTCGATCATGTCCGGCACCACCGCTTCGGGAATCTGCGCTCCGCGCAATGGCGCGTAGCGCACCCGCAGATCGGCCACCGGCTCGCCGCCGTGTTCGCTGTGATTGTGCTCGACGATGTCCGCGCCCATCAGCCGCAGCGCCGCGAGCAGGCCGGTGCGGCGCGGATTGAGGCCGACCGCGCGCAGGGTGATGTCCGAACCCGGAACGATGCTGGCGGCGACGATGAAGAACGCCGCCGAAGAGAAATCGGCAGGCACCGCGATGTCGGTGGCGCGCAGCCGCTGGCCGCCACGCAGGCGCGCCTGGCCGGGTTCGAACGCGATCTCCACGCCGAACGCGGACAGCATCCGCTCGGTGTAGTCGCGGGTCGGATGCGGTTCCTGCACCGAGGTGACGCCGTCGGCATACAGCCCGGCCAACAGCACCGCCGACTTGACCTGGGCACTGGCCACCGGCGAGGCGAACTCGATGCCGTGCAAGGGCTGCCCGCCATGGATACGCAGCGGCGGCACGCCGTTGGCGTCGGTGTCGATGCGCGCGCCCATCAGCGCCAGCGGCTCGGTCACGCGGCGCATCGGCCGCTTGGACAGCGACGCGTCGCCGACCAGCACGCTGTCGAACGGCTGCGCCGCCAGCAAACCAGCGAGCAGGCGCATGCCGGTCCCGGCATTGCCGCAATCCAGCTCGCCCTGCGGCGCCTGCAAGCCATCGACGCCGACACCATGCACGATCCGCTGCGACGGCGACGGCGTCTCGATCCTGACCCCGAGCCTGGCGAAGATCGCCGCGGTCGACCGCGTGTCCTCACCCTCCAGGAACCCATCGATATGCGACACCCCATCGGCCAGCGCCGCGAACATCACCGCCCGATGCGAGACCGACTTGTCGCCCGGCACATTCAACGTCCCCTGCAAGGCAGAGCCCTTCGTCGCGATCCAGTACTGCTCGTTGCTCATCACCGTTCCTGAGATTGCCGTCGTCACCCGCAAGCGGGCCCCGCGCTGTTGATCTTGTTGTTGCAGCCGATTCCACTGTTGCTGCTGCTGTTGCTTTTGCTGCTGTTGCTTTTGCTGCTGTTGCTTTTGCTGCTGTTGCTTTTGCTGCTGCTGTTGCTGATGTTGTTGTTGCTGTTGTTGCCCTTCGCTTTTCAGGGGTCCCCATTGAGGGTCGGCGAGCGGCCTGGGAAGAACCCCGCAGGGGCGGCGCGCAGGATGCGCGACGTTTTTCGCTGGCACATGGATGTGCCATCGAAAAATCCCAGGTTGCTCGCGGACCCCGCGCGCAGCGCGGGGCGACCCGACTGGGGCGGCCTTTCTTTTGCTTACTTTTCTTTGGCCGTACAAAGAAAAGTAAGTCGCGCAACGCGCGAAAGCCTTTGCTTCTAGCTCCGGCTTCTAGCTCTGGCTTTGGTTTCCAGCTAAAGCCGCCCGTAAGCAAACCATCAGATCAGGGCACCGCCACCGGATACGACCCCAACACCTTGATCTGCGCCGAATGCGCCTTCAACTCCGCCAGCGCCTGCTTCATCGACTCGTCCTCCACATGCCCAGCCAGATCGATGAAGAACCCATACTCCCACTTCGCCTGATGCGAAGGCCGCGACTCGATCCGGTTCATGCTGATCCCATGCCGCGCGAACGGGCTCAGCACATCGAACAGCGCACCCGGCTTGTCGTGGATGAACACCAGCACCGACGTCCGATCGTGCCCCGACGGCGGAAAGATCTGCCGGCCGATCACCAGAAAGCGCGTCGTGTTGTCGTCGTCGTCCTCGATCGACTTCATGATCACCTTCTTCAGCGCATACACATGCGCCGCACTCTCCCCGCCGATCGCCGCCGCATCCTCCGCATTGCGTGCGCGCCGCGCGCCCTCGGCATTGCTCGACACCGGAATCTTCTCCACCTTCGGCAGGTGCGCGCGCAGCCAACCCGCGGTCTGCGCGAACGACTGCGGATGCGCATAGATGCGCTCGATCGCATCGAGCCGGCCGGTGCGCGACAGCAGATACTGGTGCACGCGCAGCTCGGTCTCGCCGCAGATCTTCAGGTTCGAGGTCAGGAACATGTCCAGCGTGACCTGGATCGTGCCCTGCCCGGAATTCTCGACCGGCACCACGCCGAAATCGGCGTTGCCGCTCTCCACTTCCTGGAACACCTCCTCGATCGTCGCCATCGGCAGGCCCACCGCCGAACGGCCGAAATGCTTGAGCACCGCCTGCTGGCTGAAGGTGCCTTCCGGACCGAGATAGCCGATCTTCAGCGGCTCCTGCTGCGCCAGGCAGGCGGACATGATCTCGCGGAACACGTGCACCAGCACTTCGTCGCTGAGCGGCCCCTGGTTGCGGTCCACCACCATGCGCAGCACCTGCGCCTCGCGCTCGGGACGGTAGTAGTCCACCGCTGCGGCGAGCTTGCCCTTGGCCTTGCCGACCTGGTGCGCGAACTGCGCGCGCTCGGCGATCAGCGCCTGGATGGTGCGGTCGATCTGGTCGATCTTGGCGCGCACGTCGGCCAGCGCCGGCGCCGCCGCGGCGGGCTCGGCGATCGCCGTCGATTTCGGCTTGTCCGGCTTGGCCTTCCTGGTCGGCTTGCTCGATTCGGCGTCAGCGGTTCGGGATTTGTTCGGCTTTGCGGCCATGGATCGTGGTTCCTCGATGTTCCGGAGCGCCTGTGAAGCATCCGGTCGCGGCTGAAGCCGCTCCTACAGGGGGACGGCTCAGCCGTTGCGTTGCTGGAAGTCGCGCATGAAGGTGACCAGCGCCTGCGCGCCGGCCACCGGCATCGCGTTGTACAGCGAGGCGCGGATGCCGCCGACCGCCTTGTGTCCTTTCAGCGCCAGCAATCCGGCCGCCTTGGATTCGGCGACGAAGCGCGCGGTGAGGGTCTCGTCCGGCAGGAAGAACGGGATGTTCATCCGCGAGCGCGCATCGGCCACCACTTCGTTACGGTAGAAGCCGCCGGAGCCGTCGATCGCCGCGTACACCAGCGCCGACTTGGCCTGGTTGCGGCGCGCGAATTCCTCCACCCCGCCCTCGGCCAGCATCCACTTGAACACCAGCCCTGCCAGGTACCAGTTCCAGGTCGGCGGCGTGTTGAGCATGGAATCGCGCGCGGCGTGCGAGCGGTAGTCGAAGATGTCGGCGCGCGGCTGGCCGCTGCGCTGCAACAGGTCCTTGCGGATGATGACCACCGCCACCCCGACCGGCCCCAGGTTCTTCTGCGCGCCGGCGTAGATCACCGCGTACTTGGACACGTCGATCGGCTCGGCGGCGATGCTGGAACTGAAGTCGGCGAACAGCGGTACCGCGCCCACGTCCGGCGCGTCGCGGAATTCGACGCCGTGGATGGTCTCGTTGGCGGTGATGTGCACGTAGGCGGCATCGGCGCTGAGCTGCCAGCTGTCGCGCGGCGGGATGTCATGGAAGCCGCCGGCCTCGCTGCTGGCGGCGACGTGCACGTTGGCGTACGGGGTGACCTGCTTGATCGCGGTCTTGCCCCAGTGCCCGGTGACCACGTAGTCCACGGTCTGCCCGGGCGCGGCGAAATTCAGCGCCAGCAGCGCCTGCTGGGTGGTGGCGCCGCCGGACAGGAACAGCACCGCGTAGTCGTCGGAGATGCCGATCAGGCGCCGCAGGTCGGCTTCGGCCTCGGCCGCCACCGCCATGAACTCGGCGCCGCGGTGGCTCAACTCCACGATCGAGGCGCCTACGCCGTTCCACTCCAACATCTCCGCCTGCGCCTGGCGCAGGACCGATTCCGGCAATGCAGCGGGGCCGGCACTGAAATTGAACGCGCGTGTCATGGGGCACCTATCGGACAAGACGCCTAGTATGCCGCAGCGCACCAGCTTGCGGCCCGGGCAATTTAGGTTGCATTTGCATCCATTGGCCCGGCGCAAGCGTAGTCTTTGCCAAGAAGCCGCCAACGGTCGCCCGCCCCCTCCAGGAGTCAGCCATGTCATTGCGCGATGCGCTCAACATCCCCAGCCGCGAGATCACCGACGAGGCGGTCTACCGCGATCGGCGACGCCTGCTGCAGGCCCTGGCGCTGGCGCCGGCGATGGGCCTGGTCGGCTGCGCCGAGGCCGAGCCGCCGGCCCCGCCGAAGACCGTGGTGACCCCGGAGCAGGCGCGCAGCGGCTTTCGCACCAGCGAAGAACTGACCCGCTACGAGGACGTCACCAGCTACAACAACTTCTACGAATTCGGCACCGACAAGACCGATCCGTCGAAGGCGGCCAAGACCCTGCGCACCGCGCCGTGGTCGGTGAAGGTCTCCGGCGAATGCGAAAAGCCCGGCACCCTGGCGCTGGACGACCTGCTCAAGGGCAGCAGCCCGGAGGAGCGCATCTACCGGCTGCGCTGCGTCGAGGGCTGGTCGATGGTGATCCCGTGGCTGGGGGTACCGCTGGCCGCGGTGCTCAAGCGCTTCGCACCGACCTCCAAGGCCAAGTACGTCGCCTTCACCACGCTGGCCGATCCGCAGCAGATGCCCGGCATCCGCTACCGCTCGATCGACTGGCCTTACAAGGAAGGCCTGCGTATCGACGAGGCGATGAACCCGCTGACCCTGCTCGCCACCGGCCTGTACGGCAAGCCGCTGCCGCAGCAGAACGGCGCGCCGCTGCGGCTGGTGGTGCCGTGGAAATACGGCTTCAAGAGCATCAAGTCGATCGTCGAGATCCGCTTCGTCGAACGCATGCCGGAAACCGCCTGGCACGAGTTGCAGGCCTCCGAGTACGGCTTCTTCTCCAATGTCAATCCGGCGGTGGACCATCCGCGCTGGAGCCAGAAGACCGAACGCCGCATCGCCGGCAAGGCCAGCAAGCTGTTCGCCGAACGCATCCCGACCCGCCCGTTCAACGGCTATGCCGAGCAGGTCGCGGGGATGTACGCGGGGATGGATCTGAAGAAATGGTATTGAGTAGAGACTGGGAATGGGGAACCGGGAATCGGGAATGGGAAAAGCGTGGCGCCTGGTTGTGCTGCGGAACGCCATGCAGCCTGGGCGCGCCGCGGTTGCGGTTCGCGCCTGTCGCTCCAACGCGGCTCGATGATGGCGCATGGCTAAGACATCCGCTTCGTTGATCGCGGCCAAGACGCTGGTGCATGCGCTCGCGCTGGCGCCGCTGGCCTATCTGGGCTGGCAGTTCTGGCAGGTGTGGCAGAGCGGCAGCGATGCGCTCGGTGCCGATCCGGTCGCCGAGATCGAGCACCGCACCGGGCTGTGGGCACTGCGCCTGCTGCTGCTGACCCTGGCGATCACGCCGCTGCGGCAGCTGAGCGGGCAATCGGTGCTGCTGCGCTTCCGGCGCATGCTCGGGCTATATGCGTTCTTCTACGCCTGCGTGCACCTGGGCGTGTATCTGGGTCTGGACCTGCGCGGGTACTGGGCGCAGATCTTCGAAGAGATCGTCAAGCGTCCCTATATCACCGTCGGCTTCCTCGCCTGGCTGCTGCTGATCCCGCTGGCGATCACCTCCACCCAGGGCTGGATGCGCCGGCTCAAGCGCAACTGGGGCAAGCTGCACAAGGCGATCTACGCGATCGGCGTGCTCGCGGTGCTGCATTTCTGGTGGCTGGTGAAATCGGACATCCGCGAACCGCTGCTGTACGCGGCGATCCTGGCGCTGCTGCTGGGCTGGCGCGGCTGGCGGGCGCTCAGCGCGCGCCGAACCACAGCAGCCCGCTGAGCGCGGCCGCCAGCAGCAAGGCGCTGAGCAGCAGCCACGGCCAGCGCAGCGCGGTGGCCGGGCGCGGTGCGGGCTCCGCTGCGGCAGCCAGCGGGACGCTGGCCGGATCGTGCTTCAGCGGTTCGCCGGCCGCCGCCTGCGGCACTTCCAGCACGAAGCGGTGTTGCGTGTCGAACACCAGTTGGTCGCCAGGCTGCAGCCAGCAATCGCGTACCGCATTGCCGTTGACCTGGGTCTGCGCATCGCCGAGCCCGCGCAGCAGCACGCGTTCGCCATGGCGCTCCAGGCGCGCGTGGCGTTCGGCGAAAGCGGGATCGTCGATGCAGATATCGCAGTCGCGCAGGCGGCCGATGCTGCGCACCCGGTCCAGGGTATAGCTGCGGCCATGATGCTGGCCGCCGACCCCGCGCAACACCAGCCGCGGATCGTCGCCCTCGCCTTCCGCCGCATCGGGCAGGCGCTGCAGCGGCTCGCACACGCCCCGGACCACCATTTCCACGCCATCGGCATAGACCGCATCGCCGGCGCGCAGCAGCGCCATGCGCCGCACCGGACGCCCGTTCACGTGGATGCCGCGGACGCCGTTGGCCACCTGCAGCCACAGCCCGCGCCGGTCCAGGCAGAACTGCGCCAGCAGCAGCGCGCCCTGGGTGTCGTCGACCACGCGCACATGCCCGGACGCCTGCCGCACGATGCGGTGCACGCCCGCGCGCAAGGGCCGGTCGGGTTGCTGGCGGTTGCTGAAATGGACTTGCAGGTCGGGCACGGCGGGGAGCCTAGCAGGTTGCCCGCGCTTGAAGAAGCGCGCCGCACCTGGACAACACTCCGCGCATACGCACAATGCCTGATCTTTTCCGCGGGCCGCATGCCCGCACAGGAGCCAGCATGTCCAGCATCGACATCCGCCACGACCACGGCAAGACCCCCGCACAGGCGCGCAAGGCGATCGAAGACGCCGCCAAGAAGCTGTCCGAACGTTTCGACCTGGAATCGCGCTGGGACGGCGATGCGCTGCTGTTCTCGCGCTCCGGCGTGGACGGGCGCATCGAACTGCTGCCCAAGCAGGTGCACGTCACCGCCGAGCTGGGCTTCCTGCTGTCGGCGCTGAAAGGCACGGTGGAAAGCGAGATCCGCCGCGTGCTGGCGGAAAAGCTGGGCTGAGCGGCAAAGCCCTTCTCCCGTCGGGAGCGGGGTTGTGGGGTGAGGGTCCGGCGCGAAGCGGCTCGCTGTGTTTGGGCGCGCGAGGCTTCGCCCGTACCCTCATCCGGCCCTGCGGGCCACCTTCCCCCGAAAAGGGGGCCATGGTCCCGATGGGAGAAGGGAACAACCGCAGCGCTTTAGCCCCTCTCCCACCGGGAGAGGGGTTGGGGTGAGGGTCCGGCCCGCTCAGTCGAACGCGAACGGCTGCGGGTGCCCGGCGAACAGGCGCCGCGAGACTTCGCGCTCCGTGGTCTCGATGTCGCCGATGAAGCCTTCCGCGTCGCCAAGCTTGGAGAACGCGTCGAAACCGCGTTCCAGGAACCCCTGCAGCTCCGACAGCCCCGCCGCCTTGGCCGGGCCGCGCGCGAAGCGCAGCAGCATGCGCACGCCGGGGGTGTGCACCGCGGTGGCCAGGCCCAGGCCGACGCTGGCGATCAGGTCGATCTGATGCAGGCGCAGGCGGCGCAGGCCGGTGTGCCGGTAGGCCTCGGCGTACAGCTCGTCGTCCAGGCGCTTGCGGCGCGGCGCCAGCGCCTGCAGCGCTTCGGCCATGCGCAGGTCCAGCGCGTGGGTCAGCACGCCCAGCTCGATGCCGTCGGCGACCGTGTCCAGCAGCGTGGCCGGCATCAGCCGCTGCATCATCGGCAGCACCTTGACGATGTCGGCATCGCGCCGGCTGAAATCGCGGTCGCCATAGACGTCGGTCAGGAAGAACATCGCCGCCGGGCGCCGCTGCGGGTCCTCCAGGAAGTGTTCGAAGCTGCGCTCCAGCCGTTGCGTCTGCCAGCGCCGCAGTTCCTGCAGCCAACGCAGCGCATTGCGCGGCTCGTGCGCCGGATCGTGCACGGCCTGATGCCACGCCAGACGGCGGCCGAGTCGTTCCAGGACGGGATTGCTGCGCGCCATGGGCGCCGATGATGCTGGTCGCCGCGCGTGACCGCAAGCATCATGCCGCTCGGCTACACTCCGGCCAACGCCCTTCGCGGACCGCGCATGCTTTCCCTCCACAGCGCCTCGCCACGCCCCCGTTCCCACGGCCGTATCGGCCTGGCCATCGCCGGCGGCGGCCCGATCGGCGGCATGTACGGACTCGGCGCGCTGCGCGCGCTGGACGAGGCCCTGGACGGACTCGACCTGACCCGGCTGGATTGCTACGTCGGCGTCAGTTCCGGCGCGTTCCTGACCGCCGGCCTGGCCAATCGCATCAGCAGCGCCGAGATCTGCCGGATCTTCGTCACCGGCAACAGCGACGATGCGCACTTCCGGCCAGAGGATTTCCTGCGCCCCAACGTCTATGAATACCTGCGCCGCGCCGCGACCCTGCCCAAGCTCGCCTACGGCTGGTGGCACGACCTGCTGACCGAGCCGCGCAAGACCCGCTGGTCGGATCTGATCACCCGCTTCGGCGGACTGGTGCCCAGCGGGCTGTTCGACAACGCCGGGGTCGAGCGCTTCATGCAGGACGTGTTCAGCCGCCGCGGCCGCAGCAACGATTTCCGCGCGCTGGACACCGACCTGTTCGTGGTCGCGGTGGACCTGGACAGCGGCCGCACCGTGCGCTTCGGCGAATCGGGCCTGGACCAGGTGCCGATCTCGCTGGCGGTGCAGGCCAGCGCCGCGCTGCCGGGGCTGTACCCGCCGGTGGAGATCGACGGCCACCACTACGTCGACGGCGCGCTGCGGCGCACGATGCATGCCTCCACCCTGCTGGAGCGCGGCATCGACCTGATGATCGGGATCAACCCGCTGGTGCCCTACGACGCGACCCACGCGCCGCGCCGCAACGGCCAGATCGACCGCGCGCGGCTGCTCAACGGCGGCCTGCCGGCGGTGCTGTCGCAGACCTTCCGCACCCTCCTGCAGTCGCGCATGCAGGTAGGGCTGGAGAAGTACGCGCGGCAATATCCGCGCGTGGACCAGCTGGTGTTCGAACCCAACGCCGACAACAGCGAACTGTTCTTCACCAATCTGTTCAGCTATGCCGCACGCCACCGCGTCTGCCAGCTGGCCTATCGCAACACGCTGGCCGACCTGCGCCGCAACGCCGACGTGCTGGAGCCGATGCTGGCCGCGCACGGCATCGCGCTGCGCCACGACATCCTCAACGATCGCCAACGCACCTTCATCGACGGCGTGGACGTGCAGCAAGGGCGCACCACCGAAACCACCGCGCGCCTGCGCCGCGCGCTCGACGACGTCGACCAGGTCATTGCGCGGCGCCGCGCCACCCGCCGCACCCGGCGCGCGCCGCCGCTTTCCGCCGACTGAGGCGCCGGCGCTGGTGTGATTACTCTAACCAACGCCGTGAGTCTCGAATCCAGCCACCCAACCGCCGAAGGAACCGCACCGTCATGGCCACCCTGAAGAAATCCGCACGCAAGAAGAAGTCTGCCGCCGCTGCCGACGAGGGCCTGCAGGCGCAGGCGGAAAAGCTGTCCAAGCGTCTGGGCGAATCCGCGCAGCAGGTGTGGCTGGCCGGGGTCGGCGCGTTCGGCCGTGCCCAGGCCGAAGGCGGCAAGCTGTTCGAAACCCTGGTCAAGGAAGGCCTGACCCTGGAGCAGAGCACGCGCAAGCTGGCCGGCGGCGGCGTCGATGCGGTGCGCGACGTGGTGGAGAACCGGGTCGGCCAGGCGCGCGAGCGCGCCGCCGACACCTGGGACCGATTGGAGAAGGTGTTCGAGGACCGGGTGCAGCGCGCGTTGCGCAGACTGGAAGTGCCCAGCCGCGAAGACCTCGGCACGCTGGTCGACCGCGTAGACGCTTTGAATGCCGAACTGCGCAACCTCGGCAGCGGCCGTCGCGCACGCCAGGCGCCGGGCAAGGCGCCGGCAGCCAAGAAGGCGGCAAAGACCGCCGCGCCCAAATCCCGCCCGGCCAAGCAGGCAGCGCCGGCGCGACGCCGTGCCGGTCCGGTCGTGGCCAGCGCCGCGCCCGCGCCGAAACGCGCCAGCCGCAAGCGTGCAGCGGCACCGGCAGCGGCCGAATAAGGTTTTGTTGCAAAGCAGCAGATTTTTTCCGACAATCGGGACGGACCCGCCAGTCCATCTGAAGACCGTTTGCTCCCCTCCCCTCTCGGCTTCGGACTGGCGGGTCTTCTCCTGTCCGCCGTTCCCCGCTGTCGCCTTGCCGGCGCTGTGACACGCTGGCGATAGACTGGCGTCATCGAATAGCGTTACGCGGGTGCGAGCATGTTTTCCTGGATAGTGGCAACGGTCTTGGCAGTTGGAGCATGGCTCGCTGCCACGCTCTACCTGTGGGTGGTCCGGCGCCGCGAGAACGAAACCACCGCCGGGCTGCATGCGCTGGCCGGACTGCATTGGCGCGATTTCTCGCGCATGGTGCGGCGCGCGATGCGCGAGCAGCGCGACCTGCACGACGCGGTGGCCGACGAGGACGTTTCCCAGGAACCGCAGAGCGATTTCGTGATGACCCGCGGCGATGCGCGCTGGCTGCTGTCGTGCAAGCACGGTCGCGCCTACCGGATCGGCTCGGCCGCGGTCAACGAACTGGGGGCCGCGGCACGGCTGATGGGCGCGCAGGGCGGCATCCTGGTCACCGAGGGCAAGGTGCAGCGCGACGGCATCGCCGCGGCCGACAAGCAGTCGGTGGAGATCCTCGACGGCCGCCGCATCTGGCCGATGCTCAAGCGCTACCTGCCCAGCGAACTGGAGGACGGGGTGATCGGCGCCAGTCGCCGGCGTGCGCAGCGGCATACCGCGATCGCCGCACTGGCCGCGCTGACCCTGGGCCTGCTGGTGGGACTGGGCGGGCTGGCGCTGCAGCAGCGCAGCGCCGATGCCACGTCCGTGGCCGCGCCCCACGCGCCCGCCGCGCCCACGCCGGCAGCGCCGCCGGCACCAGGCACCACGCCGGTGGCCGCGCCTGCGGCAGCGGCCGCTGCCGCTGCCGCATCCGTCACCGAAGCACCGCCGGCAAGCGCAGACCCCGACCCGGCCACCGAGGCCGAGTATCGCCATTCGGTCTCCAAGGCCCTGGCCAGCACGCCCGGCGTGATCCGCGGCATCTGGCAGACCCAGATGACGCTGGTGATCGACCGCAGCGACGACGACGCGCGGGTGTGGCCGCGGATCTGCAAGGAAGTGGAGCGCTATCCCTCGCTGCGCACCGTGCGCATCCAGCTCAATCCACGCCCGGACCGCGACGAGCCGGTGCGTTGGCGGCAATGTAGGACGTTTTGAGCCGGGATTGGGGAGTCGGGATTCGGGATTGGTAAAAGCGGCTTTGCCGCGCCGGATGCAACAGCGGGACGATGAACTTGCAGATGCTAACGCTCTTGCGAATCCCAAATCCCAAATCCCGGCTCATTGGTAAAAGCGCTTTTTGCCGCGCCGGATGCAGCAGCGGGAAGATGGACTCGCAGGTGCTATCGCTCTTGCGAATCCCCAATCCCAAATCCCGGCCCATCACCAATGCACGCCCCGCATCAGCGCCGCGAACGCGATCTGCTCCTGGCTGGGCTTGGCCTCGCGTAGCGCCTTGCGGTCGCCCTTGGCCGCGGCCGAATCCGGGAACAGTTCGAAGGCGGTGTTCATCACCACCTCGTAGGCCTTCGGCGCCACCGCGTTGACCAGCGCGGCGAAGATGCCCAGCCGCGTCGCCACCCGGCTCGGGCGCTCGATGATCGCCTTGACCATCAGATCGGCGGCTTCCTCCACGCTCAGCGTCGGCACGCTGTCGTACATCTTGGTCGGCGCGATCATCGGCGTCTTCACCAGCGGCATGTTGACCGTGGTGAAGCTGATGCCCTTGCCGGACAGCTCGCCCTGCGCGCAGCGGCTCCACGCGTCCAGCGCCGCCTTGGAGGCCACGTAGGCGGAGAAACGCGGCGAATTGGCCAGCACGCCGATCGAGCTGACGTTGATGATGTGGCCCTTGCGCCGCCCGGTCATGCCCGGCAGCACGCCCATGATCAGGCGCAGGCTGCCGAAGTAGTTCAGCTGCATGGTGCGCTCGAAATCGTGGAAGCGGTCATAGCTGAGTTCGATCGAGCGGCGGATCGAGCGGCCGGCGTTGTTGATCAGCACGTCGACGTGGCCGTGCGCTTCGAGCACGGTCTTGAGCAGCGCATCGCAGCCGGCCAGGTCGGACAGGTCGGCGGTATAGGCGAACACCTTGCCGCCCTTGGCGTTCATCGCATCGCGTGCGGCAAACAGTTCCTGTTCGCCGCGGGCGACGATGATCGTGGTGGCGCCGGCTTCGGCGACGCGCTGCGCGGTGGCCAGGCCGATGCCGGAGGAGCCGCCGGTGATCAGCACCACCTTGCCGCGCACCTTGCCCTTCAGCGTGCGGTCCACGAACAGGTCCGGGTCCAGGTGCCGTTCCCAGTGGTCCCACAGGCGCCAGGCATAGTCTTCCAGCCGCGGCACGGCGATGCCGCTGCCCTTCAGCGCGCGCTCGGTCTCGCGGCTGTCGAAGCGCGTGGGATAGGTGATGAACTTCAGCACCTCGCGCGGGATGCGGAAATCGCGCAGCAGCATGCCGGTGAAGCGGCGGATCGGCGGCAGCCCGCCGACCGCGGCACGGATCCCCGCTGGCACGAACGCGAACATCCGCGCATCCACCCGCAAGGTCATTTCCGGCGCATGGCCGGCGCGGCAGAACACGTTGAGCACCTCGCCCACGCGCAGCGGCTCCGGATCGGTGAGATGGAAGGTGTGGCCGTCGAGCTTGGGCTTGTGCGCGATGTGGTCCATCGCATCGGCGACGAAATCCACCGGCACCAGGTTGATGCGCCCGCCCTCGATGCCCAGCATCGGCGCCCACGGCGGCAGCAGCTGGCGCAGCTTCTTGATCAGCGGGAAGAAGTAGTACGGCCCGTCGATCTTGTCGATCGCGCCCGTGCGCGAATCGCCGACCACCATGCCGGGGCGGTAGATCCGCCACTTGATCCGGGTTTCCGCGCGCACCAGCGCCTCGGCGTCGTGCTTGGTGCGCAGGTAGGGATCGTCCAGGCCTTCGGCCTCTTCGAACATGTCTTCGCGGAAGATGCCCGGGTACAGCCCGGCCACCGCGATCGAACTGGTGTGGTGGAAGACGCCGGCGCCGATCTGCGCGGCCAGCTCCAGCGCGTTGCGGGTGCCGTCGAGATTGGCCACGCGCTGCGCCTCGGCCTTGGCGGTGAGGTCGTACAGCGCGGCCAGATGGAAAAAGTGCTTGACCTTGCCGTGCAGCGTCTTGCGTTGCGCCTCGTCCAGGCCGCAACAGTCGGCACCGACATCGCCGTGCAGCACGACCAGGCGCTTGGCGTCCCAGCCCTGCTCGCGCACCAGCGCATCGAACTTGCGTTGCGACTCCTTGCGGACCAGGACGTGGATGAGGCCTTTGCGCCGCATCAGGTTGGCCATCAGATAACGGCCGATGAAACCGGTGGCGCCCGTAACGAAATACGTCATGCCGAACCATCCCTCGTGCTGCGGCCGCGGCCCCTCGCCCCGTCCTGGCCGCTAACTTGCCAGAGTGCGGCAGGCAGGACAAACGCACGCCGGGGTACGGCGCGGACGCGCAGCGTGCGGCAGCGCAGCATCGGTCGCCTGCGACACGGCGGGTTTCGCATGCCGCGTGGCGCTCAACGCACGCCCGGTGAGAAGCGCGCGACCAGGTCGTAGGTGTCGCCGAGGAACACCTGGCGCACGAAGGTGACGGCCTGTTCGCCGCGCCAGGTCTGCCGGTCGATCAGCAGGCAGGCGGTGCCGGCGGCCACCTGCAGCCGCGCCGCCTGCGCGGGGTTGGCGCCGACGGCGCTGATGCGGTGCTCGGCGCGAGTCCACGGCACGTGCTGCAGCAGCCAGCTGCCGGGCACGACGACCGCGAAATCCATCCGCAGCGCTTCCGGCACCGCCACCGGATTGATCACCCGCTCCTCCAGCGCGAACGGGCGCCCGTCGGCGAAATGCAGGCAGTGCAGCGACAGCAGCGTGCCGGCGGCAGCGACCTCGGCCTCCTGCGGCAGTTCGGCGCGCGGCGCGCGCTGGCGCCGATCCAGCAGTTCGAAGCGATAGGCATGGCCGCGCGCGGCGACCTCGACCGGAATGTCGGGGATCTCCAGCGCCACCTGTTCCATGTGCGGATGCGGCCGCGCCACGAACGAGCCGGCGCGGCGGCGGCGCTCGATCATGCCGGCGTCGGCGAGCAGCGCCAGCACCTTGTTGACCGTCATCCGCGAGCAGGCGTACTGCGCCATCAGTTCGTGCTCGAACGGGATGCGATGGCCCGGCGGCCATTCGCCGCTGCGGATGCGGCCTTCGATATCGCTGCGGATGCGGTGGTTGAGCGTCGCCGCGGGCCGGGACGGGCTCATCGGCGCGTCCGCGCGGCAGCGTGCCGCAGGCGCTGCCGGATCATGCGTCCAACAGCGCGGTCAGCGCGCGCGCATAAGCCGCAGCGACCGCATCGCGGCGAGGATGGCGGCCCTCGCGCACCAGTGCGCGGCCGTTGCGCCAGACCGAGCGCACCGCGCCGCGCCGCGCGGCGAAGATCCAGCTGTCCAGCAAGGCGTCGCCGCTGCGCGCGCACAGCGCAGGATGCGCAGGATCCAGTTCGACCAGATCGGCCGGCACGCCGACGCGCAGGCCCTGTTCCACGCACAGCGCCTGCGCCGCGCCCTGCGCCGCGGACTGGAACAGGAAACGGCCGCTGGACTGCGCGGCGTCCCCAGCGAGCACGTTGCGCCCGCGCAGCTGCAGGCGCTGGCCGTACTCGAGCAGGCGCAACTCTTCGGCCGCGTCGATCAGCACGTTGGAATCGGAGCCGACGCCGAAGCGGCCACCGGCCTCGACGAACGCGCGCATCGGGAACAGTCCGTCGCCGAGGTTGGCCTCGGTGATCGGGCACAGGCCGACCACCGCGCCGCTGGCGGCGATGGCCTGCACTTCGGCGGCGTCGACGTGAGTGGCATGGACCAGGCACCAGCGCGCGTCCACCGGCGCATGCGCCAGCAACCACTGCACCGGCCGCTGCCCGCTCCAGGCCAGGCAGGCCTCGACCTCGCGGGTCTGCTCGGCGATGTGGATGTGCACCGGGCCGTCGCACAGCGGCAGCAGCGCGGCCAGTTCGTCCGGGGTCACCGCGCGCAGGCTGTGCGGGGCGATGCCCAGCACCGCGTCGTCGAGGCCGCGCAGCGCGCGGCGGCTGCCGTCGAGCAGTTCGGCGTAACCGTCCACGTCGTGGATCAGCCGCCGCTGCGCCGGGTTCGGCGCGGCGCCGCCGAAATCGGCATGCGCGTAGAACACCGGCAGCAGGGTCAGGCCGATGCCGCTGTTGTGCGCGGCGGCGGCCAGGCGCTGCGCCATTTCGGCGCGGTCGGCATATGGCCGGCCATCGGCGGCGTGGTGCAGGTAATGGAATTCGCCGACCCGGGTGAAGCCGGCCTCGAGCATTTCCACGTAGGCCTGTTCGGCGATGGCCTGCATGCTGTCCGGGTCCAGCCGCTGCAGGAAGCGGTACATCAGCTCGCGCCAGCTCCAGAAACTGTCGCCGCTGCGGCCGCCGACCTCGGTCAGCCCGGCCATGCCGCGCTGGAACGCGTGGCTGTGCAGGTTGCCCAGCCCGGGCACGGCGATCGCCAGCGCATGGTCGCCGGACGCCGCGGCCACGCCGGACTGCACCGCGGCGATGCGCCCGCCACGCACCTCGATCCGCACGTCGCGCGCCCAGCCGTCCGGCAGCAGCGCCTGCGCGCACCAGAAACCGCTCGCCGCCTCGTTCCCGCCTGCCTGTTGCTGCGCCAGGGTCTGCACTGGACACCCTCCGTCGACCACAATATTGTATATACAAAATAACCGACGAGCCCGCCCGTGACCATGCCCTGCGACACGCTCTGGCACAACGCTCACCTGATGACCCTGGACGCCGACGACGGCGGCCTGGGCCTGGTCCGCGACGGCGTGGTCGCCTGCCGCGACGGACGCATCGTCTATGCCGGCGCCGCCGCGGCGCTGCCGGAACCGTTGGCCGCGCAGCACAGCGTCGATTGCGGCGGACGCTGGATCGGCCCGGGCCTGATCGACTGCCATACCCACCTGGTCTACGCCGGCAACCGCGCCGGCGAGTTCGAGCAACGCCTGCTCGGCGCCAGCTACGCCGACATCGCCCGTGCCGGCGGCGGCATCGTCGCCACCGTGCGCGCCACCCGCGCCGCGGACGAAGCTGCACTGCTCGCCGCCAGCCTGCCACGGCTGGACGCGCTGCTCGCCGAAGGCGTAACCACGGTGGAGATCAAGTCGGGCTACGGACTGACTCTGGACGACGAACTGCGCATGCTGCGGGTGGCGCGGCGCCTGGGCGAACTGCGCGCGGTCGCGGTGGCGCCGACCTTCCTCGGCGCGCACGCGGTGCCGCCGGGCGCCGAGGCGCAGGCCTATATCGACGAAGTCTGCGAGCGGATGATTCCCGCCGTCGCCGCACAAGGCCTGGCCGAGGCGGTGGACGTGTTCTGCGAGCATCTCGCCTTCACCCCGGCGCAGACCGAGCAGGTGTTCCAGGCCGCGCAGCGGCATGGCCTGGCGCTGAAGATCCATGCCGAACAGCTATCCAATCAGGGTGGCGCGGCGCTGGCGGCGCGCTACGGCGCGCGCTCGGCCGACCACGTCGAGTACCTGGACGACGCCGGCATCGCCGCGATGGCGGCCGCCGGCACCGTGGCGGTGCTGCTGCCGGGCGCGTTCTACTTCACCCGCGACACGCAGCTGCCGCCGATCGCCGCACTGCGCGCCGCCGGCGTGCCGCGCGCGCTGGCCACCGACTGCAATCCCGGCACCTCGCCGCTGACCAGCCCACTGCTGGCGATGAACCTGGCGGCGACGCTGTTCCGCATGAGCGTGGCCGAATGCATCGCCGGCTTCACCCGCGAGGCGGCGCGCGCGCTCGGACGCTACGAACAGGTCGGCCGGCTGCGCGCCGGGCTGCAGTGCGACCTGGCGATCTGGGACATCGAACAACCGGCCGAACTGGTCTATCGCATGGGCTTCAACCCGCTGCATGCGCGCATCTGGAGGGGACAATGAGCAACGAGATCGTGCTGCGCCCGGGCGCAGTGAGCCTGGCACAGTGGCGCGCCGTGTACCGCGGCGCCGGCGTGCGCCTGGATCCTGCCTGCGCCGAGGCGGTGCTGCGCAGCGCGCAGACGGTGGAGGCGATCGTCGCCAAGGGTGCGCCGGTGTACGGCATCAATACCGGCTTCGGCAAGCTGGCCAGCGTGCGCATCGAGCGCGAAGACCTGGATACCCTGCAGCGCAATATCGTGCTGTCGCATGCGGCCGGTGTCGGCGAGCCGATGCCGGTGCCGGTGGTGCGGCTGATGCTGGCGCTGAAGCTGGCCAGCCTGGCGCAGGGCGCGTCCGGCGTGCGCCCGGCCACGCTGGCGCTGCTGGAAGCGTTGTTGCGGCACGACGTGATCCCGGTGGTGCCGTGCCAGGGTTCGGTGGGCGCCTCCGGCGACCTGGCGCCGCTGGCGCATCTGGCCACGGTGATGATCGGGGTCGGCGAGGCCTTCGTCGGCGGCCAGCGCCTGCCCGCCGCGCAGGCGTTGGCGCAGGCCGGGCTGCAGCCGCTGGCGCTGGGCGCCAAGGAAGGTCTGGCGCTGCTCAACGGCACCCAGTATTCCACCGCCTACGCGTTGGCCGGGCTGTTCGAGATCGAACGCGTGTTCCATGCCGCGCTGGTCGCCGGCGCGCTGTCCACCGAAGCGGCGAAGGGGTCGGACACGCCGTTCGATCCGCGCATCCACGCCTTGCGCGGGCAGCGCGGGCAGATCGCCACCGCCGCCGCGCTGCGCGAACTGATGCACGGCTCGGCGATCCGCGATTCGCACCGCGACAACGACGTGCGCGTGCAGGATCCGTACTGCCTGCGCTGCCAGCCGCAGGTGATGGGCGCGGCGCTGGACGTGATGCGCCAGGCCGCGACCACGCTGGCGATCGAGGCCAACGGCGTGTCCGACAATCCGCTGGTGTTCAGCGACACCGGCGAGGCGCTGTCCGGGGGCAACTTCCACGCCGAGCCGGTGGCCTTCGCCGCCGACATGCTGGCGCTGGCGGTGTGCGAGATCGGCTCGATCAGCGAACGCCGCGTCGCCATGCTGGTGGATCCGGCGCTGTCCGGGTTGCCGGCGTTCCTGACTCCGAAGCCGGGGCTCAACTCCGGCTTCATGATCCCGCAGGTCACCGCCGCCGCGCTGGTGTCGGAGAACAAGCAGCGCGCCTACCCGGCCAGCGTCGATTCGATCCCGACCTCGGCCAACCAGGAAGACCACGTGTCGATGGCCGCGCACGGCGCGCGGCGGCTGCTGGCGATGGCCGAGAACGCGGCCAACGTGGTCGGCATCGAACTGCTGGCCGCCGCGCAGGGTTGCGACTTCCATGCGCCGCTGACCTCCAGCGCCGCGCTGGAAGCGGCGCGCGCGCTGCTGCGCGCGCAGGTGCCGGCGCTGCAGGACGACCGCTATTTCCATCCGGACATGCTGGCCGCCACGGCGCTGGTGCGCGGCGGCGCGCTGGCCGAAGCGGTCGATGTGTCCCTGCCCGACGCAACGTCCGGATCATGACCCTGTAGGAGCGGCTTCAGCCGCGACCGGGCCTTACCGGTAAAACCCGGTCGCGGCTGAAGCCGCTCCTACAAAAAAAAGCGAGGCCCCGCATGACCACCCTCCCCGACTGGCTCACCCTCCATCGCGGCGATGCGCCGCTGATCGTCAGCTTTCCGCATACCGGCACCGAGCTGCCGGCAGCGCTGGCCGATCGCTTCGTGTCGCCGTGGCTGGCGCAACGCGATGCCGACTGGTGGGTGGACCAGCTGTACGCCTTCGCCGCCGCGCTCGGCGCCACCACCGTGCGCACCGCGATCTCGCGGTCGGTCATCGACGTCAATCGCGATCCCGGCGGCACGTCGCTGTATCCGGGGCAGAACACCACCGGCTTGTGCCCGCTGACCACCTTCGACGCGCAACCGCTGTATCGCCCCGGCGCCGAGCCGGACGCGGACGAGATCGCGGCGCGCCGTGCGCACTGGTTCGACCCCTACCATGCCGCGCTCGACGCGGAGATCGAGCGCCTGCGTGCGCATCACCCGGCCATCGTGGTCTACGACGCGCATTCGATCCGCTCGCGCATCCCGCACCTGTTCGACGGCGAACTGCCGCAGTTCAATATCGGCAGCGCCGGGCCCTCCGGCGCGAACGACAGCAGTTGCGCCCCCGCGCTGGCCGATGCGGTCGAACGGGTCTGCGCCGGCAGCGGCTTCAGCCACGTGCGCAACGGCCGCTTCAAGGGCGGCTGGAGCACGCGCCACCACGCCGCGCCGCGGCGCGGCGTGCATGCGATCCAGATGGAACTGGCCTGCCGCGGCTACATGCACGAACCGGCCGAGGTGGCGCCGGACAACTGGCCCTCGCCGTGGCAGCCGGACTACGCCGCGCCGCTGCGCGCGGTGCTGCAGCAGGTGCTGCAGGCGTGCCTGGACTTCGCCCGCGACAGCGCGCATTCCTCGCCAGCACCCGCACCGCCCTCCACGAACGTTTGACGCTGCGAATCCTTCGCAAACCCCGCACCTGCATGTGCGGACTCTTCAGATCAAGGAATCCGCATGACCCGCCTCGACACCACCCGCACGATCCAAGCGCCCACCGGCAGCACCCTCACCTGCAAGAGCTGGCTGACCGAAGCGCCGCTGCGCATGCTGATGAACAACCTGCATCCGGACGTGGCCGAACGCCCGCAGGAACTGGTGGTGTACGGCGGCATCGGCCGCGCCGCGCGCGACTGGGAGTCCTTCGACGCGATCGTGGCCGCGCTCAAGCGCCTGGACGACGACCAGACCCTGCTGGTGCAATCCGGCAAGCCGGTCGGCGTGTTCCGCACCCACGCCGATGCGCCGCGCGTGCTGATCGCCAATTCCAACCTGGTGCCGCGCTGGGCCACCTGGGACCACTTCAACGAGCTCGATAAAAAGGGCCTGGCCATGTACGGCCAGATGACTGCCGGCAGCTGGATCTACATCGGCGCGCAAGGCATCGTCCAGGGCACCTACGAAACCTTCGTCGAGATGGGCCGCCAGCATTACGCCGGCAGCCTGGCCGGCAAGTGGCTGTTCACCGGCGGCCTCGGCGGCATGGGCGGCGCGCAGCCGCTGGCCGCGGTGATGGCCGGCGCCTCGTGCCTGGCGGTGGAATGCCGCAAGAGCAGCATCGACATGCGCTTGCGCACCGGCTATCTCGACACCTGGACCGACGACCTGGACGAAGCGCTGCGCCTGATCGAGGAATCGTGCACGGCGAAGAAACCGCTGTCGGTCGGCCTGCTCGGCAATGTCGCCGACGTGCTGGACGAGCTGCTGGTCCGCGGGGTCAAGCCGGACCTGTTGACCGATCAGACCTCCGCGCACGACCCGGTCAACGGTTACCTGCCGCAGGGCTGGAGCGTCGAGCAGTGGGACGAAAAGCGCGCCAGCGCGCCGAAGGAAGTCGAGGCCGCCGCGCGCGACTCGATGGCCAACCACATCCGCGCCATGCTCGCTTTCCACGCGCTGGGCGTGCCGACCGTGGACTACGGCAACAACCTGCGGCAGATGGCGCTGGAAGAAGGCGTCGAGAATGCCTTCGACTTTCCCGGCTTCGTGCCCGCCTACATCCGCCCGCTGTTCTGCCGCGGCATCGGCCCGTTCCGCTGGGCGGCGCTGAGCGGCGATCCGGAGGACATCGCCAAGACCGATGCCAAGGTCAAGGAGCTGATCCCGGACAACCCGCACCTGCACCGCTGGCTGGACATGGCCGCCGAGAAGATCAAGTTCCAGGGCCTGCCGGCGCGCATCTGCTGGGTCGGCCTGGGCGACCGCGACCGCCTGGGTCTGGCGTTCAACGAGATGGTGGCCAACGGCGAGTTGAAGGCGCCGGTGGTGATCGGCCGCGACCATCTGGATTCAGGCAGCGTCGCCTCGCCCAACCGCGAGACCGAAGCGATGGCCGACGGCTCCGACGCCGTCTCCGACTGGCCGCTGCTCAACGCCCTGCTCAACACCGCCAGCGGCGCCACCTGGGTCTCGCTGCACCACGGCGGCGGCGTCGGCATGGGCTTCTCCCAGCACGCCGGCATGGTCATCGTCTGCGACGGCAGCGAGGCGGCGGCCAAGCGCATCGCGCGCGTGCTGTGGAACGACCCGGCGACCGGTGTGATGCGCCATGCGGATGCGGGGTATGAGATCGCGGTGGAATGCGCGAAGGAGAAGGGACTGGATCTGCCTGGGATTGTGGGCTGACCGAGTGCCGCTGGGCGCTTGCAGGTCGCTTGCCTGCAAGCGCCCTCTTTCCGTAGAGCCGGGCATCGGCTCAATGGATCCGGGCGCACGCTGCCTCATCCAGGAGCAGCCGCGCAAAGGCTCGGCTACGCACGCTTGACCCTGTCCCCGGTCGTGACGATGATGCGCGATCGCCGCTGACGGATCACCGCGATGTCTCGCGCCTTTGCTGCCGCACTGCTCTGCGCCCTGCTCGGCAGCCTGCCTGCTTCGGCTCGGGATACACCGCACGACCTCGCCTCGCAGTTGGACGCCCAGCTGCAGGCCAACCGCGAACGCTATGGCATCGCCGGTCAGGCGGTGCTGGTCGCACACAATGGCCAGGTGCTCTACCAGGGCGCCAGCGGCGAACGCGATCCGGCCACCCACGTGCCGGCCACCGTCGATTCCATCTTCGCCGCGCAGTCGATGGCCAAGCTGTTGACCAGCACGCTGGTGATGCAGCTGGTGGATCAGGACAAGGTGGATATGGATGCCCCAGCCAGCCGCTACGTCCCGGACCTGCCGGCCGCGTGGCAGGCGATCCGCGTGCGCGATTTCCTCAATCACAGCTCCGGCATTGCCGAGTACTACGACCGTGTGGACAACCGTTGGGTGAGCAAGGGCTACCCCGGCGTGGCGCCCGACCTCGCCGCTGCGCTGAAGGTTGCCGGCGCGGCACCGATGCAGTTCGCCACCGGCAGCCGTGTGCAGTACACGCAGGCCAACTACCTGGTGCTGACTGCCCTGCTGGAAGCGCATTACCGCAAGCCTTACCCGGCCATCGCACGCGAACGCATCCTGCAGCCACTGAAGATGCGCAGCACGTCGTGGGGCCTGGCCAGCGTCCCGCCGGATCGCGCGGCCGTGCCGTACATCGGCAAGGACGGCACGCTGCAGCCGGCCAATGAAGACCCCTGGCCGAGCTACGGCTGGGGCCACGCCGACCTGCAGACCACCGTAGGCGACATCAACCGATTCCTGCAGGCGCTGGCCAACGGCAAGCTGGTGCGCACGGCAACCCTGGAAAGACTGTGGCAACCGCAGATGCTGACCGGCGGCGGCAGCAACTTCTTTTCCACCGGATGGGATACCACCCGCAGCGATGGCTATACCCAGGTCGGCCACGATGGCGGCACCCGCGTGCGGGCGAGACTGGCCTACAAGGGCACCCTGGCCAGCGGCTATTGGGTATTCGTGTACTTCACCAACGGCAGCGCCCGCAATGTCTGGTCCAGCACGCTGTTGGAAAGCACGATGGCGCAGGTCGCGCCGAAGGAGTTCCCGCATGCGGTCCTCGCCGAACGCTTGATCGCCTACGCGATGGACGAACGCGCCGGCGCTGCGGACGCCATGCGTGCGTGGCTGCGCGATGGCGACGGCGTCCCCGCCAGTGAGCGGGAACGCGCGATCAATGCCAGCGGCTACGCCATCCGCGAGAGTCTCGGTGCAGGCAGGGCGCTGAAGGTGTTCACCCTCAACACCGACCTGTATCCGGACTCGGTCAATGCCTGGGACAGCCTGGCCGAATGCCGCGCCGCGCTGGGCGATGCCGAGATCGCCAAGGCGCTGTACGCGAAGTCGAAGGCGCTGTCCAAGCCCATTCCTTAGGGTCGCGTTTGCTGGACAGCCGCCCGCCCCGAACCAGATCTGCGCAGAATGCATTGCATGCCGGTCCACGCGTTCGAGCGAGCGCAAACGCAACGAAAAGCGCGCCGACTGGAGCGTAACCGGACCGCCGCCACGCATCGCGACAATCGTGCTCAAGCAAGCGTCACGGGGCAGCGGGGTGCGCATGGCCTCGCAAGGGGCTGCATGGCATGCCGGCTCGCATCGCAGACATCGCGGGCATCAACGCAACGCGCCTACCGCGCAGAAACGCGCGGCCGATCCGAACGCTGGATTGCGCGAGCCGCTGGAGGCCGGTGACGGCCAGTGGCAACAGGCCGGACACACAGCGACACGCCGTACATCGCAAGCGAACGCGTCTGCCGACCGACACCGACCGCCCGACCCGGGCAGCCTGCGGCGCCGACCGCGATGCTGCGGCTGTATTGGCCACAAACCGGACATCGTCGCGCCAATCCAGAGCCTGTGCACATTGCGCAAATACGCGCAATAGCGGTCTGCGGCTGTCGGCCTGGAGAGGATGCCGGTCGAAGCAGTCAGGGGCGATTCAAGCTTTTCGGCCATGCCCGCGCACGCGCCCTGCGGACGCCGATCGATTGCAGGCACAAGGGTCGCGGGCGGATCGGCGGCGGCTTTGCGGATGCCACGCGCCGTCACGTGCTGGCGCATCGCAGCGGACGGCGCAATTCGCCAATCGAGCGCAACAGACGGTTTTGAACCTTCGGCGAACTCCAGTCCGCCAAGGCCATCCATGTCGTCCATCGGCATCGCTTCCCCCTGCTCTTCCGGTCCAAGGTTGTCCGTGGTGATCTGCACGCTGGACGAGTCGGACGCCATCGCTGGCGTCCTGGACGAACTCTCCGCAACGATGGCCGGCATCGATCACGAGATCGTGGTGGTGGACGATTCGCACGACGAGCTCACCGCGCAGGCGGTCCTGGCCTGTGCCGCGCACACGCCCCAGATCCGCCTGCTGCGCCGGCGCGAAGGCCGAGGACTGGCCTCCGCGGCGATCGCCGGATGGGATGCGGCGCGTGGACAGTACCTGGCGATCATGGACGGCGATGGCCAACACGATCCGCGCCTGATCGCACAGATGTTCCGGCTCCTCGAGCAGGGCCGACAGGACGTCGTGGTGGCCAGCCGCTATCTGCACAGCCGCAGCTCCGGGCTGGGCCTGGTGCGGCATGCGATGAGCCGCGGTGCGGTCCGCCTGACCCAATTGCTGCTCGGCGCGCGGCTGGCCGATCCGATGAGCGGCTGCTTTGCGATGACCCGCGACTGGTACGCCGACGTGCGTCCGCACCTGTCCGGGCTCGGCTTCAAGATCCTGGTGGACGTGGTGGCCTCCGGCCGCCGCCGCCCGAACACCGCCGAGGTGCCCACGCAACTGGGCGAGCGCCGCGGCGGCGTGTCCAAGATGGATCCGCGCGTGGTGGCCGACCTGCTGACCCTGCTGTTGGAAAAGCGCACGCGCGGGCTGCTGCCGGCGCAGATGGCCTTGTTCTTCGCGGTCGGGCTGGGCGGCCTGGCAGTGCATCTGACTGCGTTGTGGGCGCTGCTGCATGCCGGCTGCCCGTTCTGGGTCGGGCAACTGGTGGCGATCATGGCGGCGATGACCTGCAATTTCCTGATGAACAACATCCTGACGTTTCGCCACTGCCGCCTACGTGGCGCACGCATGCTCAGCGGCCTGCTGATGTTCTATCTGGCCTGCATGTTCGGTGCGTTCGTCAACGAAAGCATCGGCTGGGCCTTGCACGCGGCCGGCGTCAACTGGGCGCTGGCGACGGGCGCCGGCAGCGTGGCTGCCGCGTTGTGGAACTATCATGCGGCCAAGCGCACGGCATGGTCGTCGACGTTGAATCCGCCGCAAGCCGAGGCGGTGGCGGTCGAGCTGCGCGTGTCGTCGCGCTGATGCACGCGCCCATGTCCGGTTCGCCTGCGGCCCAACTCCAGCCGCCGGTTGGCGGCACGCCAGGCGTCTCGCGCCTGGCGTGGTGGTGGTCCACCGATCGGCGCATGTTCGCAGGCGTGCTGGGGCTGGCGCTGCTGCTGCGGTTGCTGGCGATGGTGCCGAGCAACTACCACCACCCCGACGAGATCTGGCAATACCTGGAACCGGCGCATCGCCTCGTGTTCGGGCACTGGGTGGTGGCATGGGAATACCGCGACGGCATCCGCACCTGGCTGATCCCCGCCTTGCTGGCCATGCCGATGCGGCTGGGCGCCTGGCTGGCGCCCGATGGCGGCCTGACCTTGGCATTGCCGCGCCTGATGCTGGTGCTGCTGTCGCTGTCCACCGTCGCCTGCGCCACCGGCATGGGGATGCGCCTGTCGCGGCTGCATGGCGCGATGGCCGGCGTGGTCGCCGCGATCTGGGCCGAACTGGTCTATTTCGGGCCGCGGGCGATGTCCGAACCGGTGGCGATGGCGCTGTTCTTTCCGGCCGCGCTGCTGCTCACGCGGCCGTTGGCGCAGCGCACCCGGGCCACCTATGCAGGCGCCGGGCTGCTGCTCGGCCTGTGCTTCTCGGCGCGCTTCCAGCTGGCGCCGGCGCTGTTCGTGCTTGCGGCCTGGGCCTGCGGCCTGCGCTGGCGTGCCTGGCTGTGGCTGGCAGCCGGTGGCCTGCTCGGCCTGGGCGTGGATGCGGCGGTGGACATGCTGGTCGCAGGACAGCCGCCGTTGCGCTGGATCTACGCCAACTTCCACATCAACCTGGTGGAGCAGAAAAGCGCCAGCTTCGGCACCAAACCGGCGTACTGGTATCTGACCCGGATCTGCAACCAGTGGCGGCTCGCGGCGCTGGGCATCCTGCCGCTGGCCATCCTCGGCGCGCGGCGCTACCCGGTCCTGCTGGCGGTAGCGCTGGTCAACCTGTTGATGCATTCGTTGATCCCGCACAAGGAATACCGCTTCGTCCTGCTCTCCACCACGCTGCTGGTGGTGCTGGCCGCGTTCGGCACCGTCGACGCGCTGCAGCGCCGCGCCGCCGGCGACGATCTGCGTCTGCAGCTTCTGTGCGGGCAGGCGCTGCTGCTGTGGCTGCTGGCCTCGCTGCTGGTGGCCACCACCGGGCCGGTGAAACGCTACTGGAAATCCGGGCGCCCCTTGATCGCGGCGATGCAACTGGCCGGCGCCGACCCTGACACCTGCGGAATGGCGTTGTACCGGCCACCGAATCCACTGAGCGCCGCCTACGCCCTGTACGGTCGCCAGACCCCGATCTACCTGTTCGACACGCGCGACGACCACGCCGCCGCATTGCGTTACCGCAGCGCCTACGACACCGTGCTGTCGGTGGCACAGGCCCCGCCGCTGGCCCCGGAATACGCGCTGCTGGGGTGCTCCAGCAAGGCCTACTGCGTCTATCGGCGCGCCGGCGGCTGTACCGGGGAGGTGCCCAGGGAATACGAAGTCAACGCGGTCCTGACCAGGCTGGGCAAATAGCGCAGGCCAAGCCGCCGCGCTGGCGGGCGCCGCATCCGCGGCCACCCGGATCGCGCGCGAACGGCGCGCAACTGGAACGCGGTCACGCCTTGCGACACGCGGGCTCAAGATCGCCGAACCGGCGCCGACAAGAGATGCAACGTTTCGAGGAGCCTTCATGGGCATCCTGATCTACCTGACTCCCGCCGTCGCGCTCTGGGCGATCACCGCCACCGTTCTCGCCTGGGTTTTCTTCGGCCGCCTGCGCCGCGAACAACAACAACAGGCGAGCGTGCAGGACAGCCTCGCCCGCCACCAGGCCGCGCTGTCGCAGATGAAGGCGCGTGCGGCCGTCAGCGCGCGCGAGCTGGAGGCGCTGCAACAGGCCTACGCCAGCCTGCGGCAGACGCTGGAACTGCAGGCGCAGCAGGACGCGCCGCCGGCCGAGCAGGCCGTGGAGCGGCCACCGGTGCCGATCCTGGTGATGGAACGCCTGGACATTTCCGCGGAGATCGGCACGCTGCTCGCGCACGTGGCGCGGGTGGCCCGGAGCATCCGCCGCTACAGCGCCTACAGCCGCGGCCACAACGCGCCGGAGCTGAGCAGCGCGCGCTACGACCTGCATTGGCTCTCCGACTGCCTGCACAGCCTGGACCAGATCGGCCACGCCCTGGCCAGGGGCAACGTGGACACCCTGACCGCCGCCTGCACCGAACTGCTGGCGATGTACGAGCAATATCTGAAGGACGGATCCGGCTACAACAGCCGCGACACGTTCCAGCGGCTGAGCAGCCACGTCCCGCTCGCCGATGTGACCGACGCCATCCGCTCGATCGCCGCCAAGGCATCGCTGGCGCGGCAGGCGCAGACCCAGGCCAGCGCGGAACTGCACGCGGCACCGGTCGCCTGACGTACCACCACCGGGCGAACGCGCGCCCCTGGCGCCCGCGTTGACCGGACCGGTCGCGCGTGCTGTGATGCGTCCCGATCCGGGTGGGAGCAGCGACATGGCAGACATCAAGGCGGCCTTCGAAAAAGCGGCCAAGGACATCAAGCAGCGCGAGGAGCGTCCCGACAACGACACCTTGCTGCGCCTGTACGCGCTGTACAAACAGGGCGCGGAAGGCGACGTCGCCGGCGCCAAGCCGGGGTTCTTCGACTTCGTCGGCACCGCCAAGTACGAGGCCTGGGCCAAGCTCAAGGGCATGCCGCAGGCCGAGGCGCAGAAGAAGTACGTGGACCTGGTGAAGAAGCTGCTGGCCTGATGGCGCGCGACACCCGCCGGCGCATTCTCGACACGGCCCTGGCGATGTTCAACGCACAGGGCGAGCCGCACGTCACCACCAACCATATCGCCGACGAGCTGGAGATCAGCCCGGGCAATCTGTACTACCACTTCCGCAACAAGGACGACATCATCGAGCACCTGTTCGCGCGCTACGAGGAGCGCATGGACGCGGCGCTGGAGTTGCCGAGCGCGCGCCTGCCCGGGCTGGAGGACATCTGGCTGCAGCTGCACCTGGTGTTCGAGTGCATCTGGGACTACCGCTTCCTGTACCGGGACCTGATCGAGATCCTCAGCCGCAGCCGACGCCTGCGCCTGCGCTTCGCGCGCATCCTGCGCCGCGCCGACGACAGCACCCAGGCGGTGTTCCAGGGCCTGGCGCAGGCCGGGGCGATGCGCGCCACCGCGCAGGAACTGGGCGGCATCGCCACCAACGTGCTGGTGGTGGCCACGTTCTGGCTCAACTACGCCGCCGCGCGCGGCGAGAAGGACGAGCAACTGGCGATCCGCCACGGCATCGTGCAGGTGATGCTGCTGATCAGTCCGTTCCTGCGCGAGGCCGAGCGCGCGCACTTGGCCACGCTGATGCAGGCCTATCTGGACTGAGCGCGGGGAACGCGCCCACCCAGCAGGCGACGACGCGACGCCAGGTCCCAGGTGCGCCGCGCGCAGCGATTCGCCAAGCGCGGCCGGCATCGGCTAGGCTTGCCGCCCTGCCCTCGCCGCCCGGAATCCGCGTGAGAACCGTCGTCGCCACCCGCTACGTGACCCCGCTGCGCGAAGGCGGCTCGCTGCCGGCGGTGGTCGAGGCCGACGACGACGGCCTGTACGTGCTGAAGTTCCGCGGCGCCGGCCAAGGCCCGAAGGCGTTGATCGCCGAACTGCTGGGCGGCGAACTGGCGCGTGCGCTGGGCCTGCCGATGCCGGAACTGGTGTTCGCGCTGCTCGACCGCGAGTTCGCGCGCACCGAGCCGGATCCGGAAATCCAGGACCTGATCCGCGCCAGCGAGGGCTTGAACCTGGCGCTGGACTACCTGCCCGGCGCGATCAACTACGACCCGGCCGCCTTGCGCCCGGACCCGGCGCTGGCCTCGGCGATCGTCTGGTTCGACGCCTTCGTCACCAATGTCGACCGCACCGCGCGCAACACCAACCTGATGGTCTGGCACGGCAAGCTGATGCTGATCGACCACGGCGCGGCGCTGTATTTCCACCACGACTGGGAGCACGCCGGCAGCGCCTGCGCCTCGCCGTTCGCGCGCATCCGCGACCACGTGCTGCTGCCCTACGCCAGCGCCATCGCCCAGGCCGACGCGGAACTGGCGCCGCGGCTGACCGATGCGGTCATCGACGCGATCGTGGCGCAGATCCCGGACGCATGGCTGCAGGCCGAAGCCAGCTTCGCGAGCGTGGACGCGCATCGCCAGGCCTATGCCGATTACCTCAAGCAGCGGCTGGTACTGCGCGCGGCGTTCGTCGAGGAGGCGCTCCGTGCCCACGCTGCACACGTATGACTACGCGGTCATCCGCGTGGTGCCGCGGGTGGAGCGCGAGGAATTCGTCAACGTCGGGGTGATCGTGTCGTGCCCGACCTCCAAGCTGCTGCATGCGGCGATCGAACTGGCGCCGGCACGGCTGCACGCGCTGGACCCGACCCTGGACATCGAACGCCTGCGTCCGTACCTGGACGCGATCCCGGCGATCTGCCGCGGCGACGCCGATGCCGGCCCGATCGCACTGCTGCCGCCGCGCGCGCGCTTCCACTGGCTGACCGCGCGGCGCAGCTCCATCATCCAGATGTCCTCCGCGCACGTCGGTCGCACCACCCAGCCCGAGCGCGTGGTCGAGCATCTGCTCGAACGCATGGTCAGGACGCCGCGCTAGCGCGCCGACGTGGTGGCCGGCCTCCATCGGCACATTGGCGGATCGACCGCATAGCCCTGTTGCTACCGCAACGCGTTCAAGCAGCTCGCGGCGCCCCTCTGTAGACTCGCCTTCCACCCGGCACGCAACCGTCCTTTCAAGCGCGGCGCCAGCCGCGACCGGCACAGCGGCGGATCTTCCCGGCTCCGGTCACAGTCCGGACTGACCTCCCTCCCACAGCGCACCCGGCAGACCTGCCGCAAGCCCCTGTAGGAGCGGCTTCAGCCGCGACAGCATCCAGCACGCGGCACGCGGATCGCCGTGCCCGCACCCGACGCGCCCCACATCCGGCAGCGATGCCGTGCGCTGTTATGGCGAGCGTGCGCTGCGCTTCGCCGCGCGGCGTGGCGCAGCGGTCTTCTTCGTCGCCCGCTTCGCGGTCTTGGTCGCCGCCGCACGTTTGCGCGGCGTGGCGCGTGGCCTGGGCTGCAGGCCCAGCTTGACCAGCACCGGCTGCAGCCGCGCCTCGACCTCGGCGCTCAACGGTTGCACCTGGCCGCGCAGCGCCGCGGCGCCCTCGCGCACGCTGCTTTCGGCGCCGTCGGCCAGCTGCGCCACCAGCGCCTTCAACGTGGTTGCGCCGCTGGCGGCATCGGCGGCCGCGGCCAGCGCACGCTTGCGGGTCAGCGACACCAGGCCCAGGCCGGCCAGCCATAGGTGCCGCGGCGCCAGGGTCTCGGATCGGGATGCAGAGGTGGAACGCTTCTTGGTCGCCATCGCAGGTCTCCTTGGATGCCGACAGCGGCACCGATGCGACGCATGCTGGCGGCAGCGGCTTGAGCAAACACACTATCCGCAGTGCAGCTTGCCAGCCGGCCATCGCGGCGCCATGCTCGGCGCGAACTCCAGGGAGGCCAGGCATGGCAGCAAAACCGACCGCATGGGCGCCGTTTCCGTACGACGCCAACGCCTACGCCTACCCGGGCGAGGCGCTGAAGAAAGCCTGGCCCAAGCTGCACGCCGGCGACCGCGAGCCGTTCCCGGACCCGGCCCGCGCGCAGGCGCTGCTCGCTGCCGCCGGCAAGGCCGGCAAGGGCCACGATGCGCAGACGCTGTCAGCAGCGCTGATCGAGGCCTGGCGCGCCTTCCACCAGGGCCAGTTCCAGCAGGCCTACAGCGCCGGGCAGGCGCTGGGCGTGTTCGGCGCCTCGGTCGCGGTCAAGGCGCTGGGCATCCACGCCAGCTACCTGGTCGACGACGACAAGGAAAAACTGCAACGCCTGCAGCAGGCCGCGACGCTGGCCGAAGCGGCGATCGCCGCGCTGCCGGACGAGGCCAACAGCCACTATCGCCACGCGTTCGCGCTGGGCCGTTACAGCCAGGGGCTGAGCATCGTCAAGGCGCTCAAGCAAGGCATCGCCGGCAAGGTGCGGCAATCGTTGGAGGCCGCGCTGGAACTGGAGCCCAAGCACGCCGAGGCGCACATGGCGCTGGCGCTGTACCACGCCGAAATCATCGGCAAGGTCGGCGCGATGATCGGCGGACTCACCTACGGCGCCAAGGCCGCGACCGCCGAACAGCATATCCAGCAAGCGCTGAAGCTGACGCCGGATGCGCCGATCGCACATGTCGAATACGCCAACGTGCTGTTGCTGCTGCACGGCGACAAGCGCGAGGACGCGGCCGCCGGCGCATTCGAAAAAGCCGCCAAGCTCAAGCCGCGCGACGCGATGGAAGCGCTGGACGCGGCGTTCGCGCGCGAGCAGTTGGAGTAGTTGGCGGCCGCAGTGCCATGCATGTGCGGCCGTTCCCTTCTCCCATCGGGACCATGGCCCCCTTTTCGGGGAAAGGTGCCCCGCAGGGGCGGATGAGGGTATGAGCGACGCCTCATGCAATCGATCATTGCGAGTCGCTTCGCGCCGTACCCTCACCCCAACCCCTCTCCCGGTGGGAGAGGGGCTAATCGGACCTCCCTTTGTCCTGGTCTAATTCTCGTGGACACCTCGATAGGGGGTGATCATCGCCAACGAGGACCGAGCACGACATGACATCCCGCCCGCATAGAACCTTCGATACCGCCTTCAAGCTGTAGTAGGCGGTGCAGATGATCCGGGACCAAGGCCTGAGCGTGGGCCAGGCATGCCGCGATCTGGATTTGGTCGATGTGCCGTGCATCGCTGGCTGGCCCAGTACCAGGCCGAGCAAACTGGCCAGCCGCGACAGGCCGTAAGCCAACGACCGCCCCATCTTGACCAACTAGTGGTTTCAGGACACGGAGATTGGATTTCGGCCACCGGCCACGGGTAGTGGCGGGCGGCAGCTCTTGGCTATGTGGGCAAGCCGTGATTGGTCGTCTCTTCCGCGCAGCAAATTCGGTCAAGACGCTGCGCCCTCACTTTGACACGATGCGGCCATGAACAGCACGACACCACTCGTCCTCGACCCGCTCTCGAGCGTCGTCGCCTGGATAGAGCAGCATCTCGACCAGTCGCTGACTCTGGAACAGGTCGCAGCACGGGCTGGCTTGTCGCCGTATCACTTCTCGCGGCTGTTCACCGCGCGCATGGGCCGCAGCGTGATGGCCCACGTGCGCGGCCGCAGACTCGTGCGCGGGGCCCGACGGCTCTGCGATGAGCCTTATCTGAAGCTCGTCGACCTGGCGTTCGACTGCGGATTCGAATCTCAGGAGGCGTTCACGCGCGCGTTCAAGCGCCTGTTCGGCGTCTCTCCTGGCCGGTTCCGCAGCGGATTTGCGGTCGAACCCATCGAAGGCCAATATCCCATGCATCTGCCTACCGCCCACAACACATCCGTCTTTCGCCTGCCCGAGCTCGTAGCGATGCCGGCTTTCCGCGTCGCCGGACCCGCGCGCCAGTTCGACGAGGCCAGCAAGGCGGAGATCCCGCAGTTGTGGTCGGCGTTGATCGGTGCGCTGCCATTCGCGGGCCAGGTTCAGAGCTGGGCGACCTACGGCGTCGTCTCCGTCGTCGACAAGGTTGAGGGCTGCTTTCAGTACATGGCGGGCGTCGGCGTCGAATCCGCCTGCGTGCCGCCAACCAACTTTTCGACGATGCAGATCCCGGCCGCGACCTACGCAGTATTCCGCATCGCACTCAATGGCACGGCGCTGCACCCGCAAGTCAAACAGGCGCTGGCATCCATCTGGGGCGAGTTAATCCCGGCCTCGGGCTTAAGGGTCGTCGATGGTCCCGACTTTGAGCTCTACGACGGCCGCTTCGATCCGCACAAGCCAGGGTCCTTCATCGACTTCCATGTCCCTGTGGAGGCCTGACCTGCCGGTGGTGACCAGAACTGAACCCTTGGCGGTGCGGGCTGCACTCCATGTTCGGCGATCGATCAGCGGCCGATCCCTTCTCCCGCCGGGGGAAGGCGGAACGGCACGCAGGGCCGGATGAGGGTACGGGCGCAGCCTCCTGCACCCAACTCCACGAGCCGCTTCGCGCCGTACCCTCACCCCAACCCTTCTCCCGGGGGGAGAGGGGCTTAAGCGCGCCGCGGCCGTTTCCTTCTCCCGTCGGAACCATGGCCGCCTTTTCGTCCTGAAGGCGCGGATGAGGTGCGGAAGAAGCCGCGCATGGCATGCGTGCCTGCATTGCATTGGCGGCGGTGTCATGCCGCGCCCTGCCCGCGCCAGAAACGACGACGCCGGCATCGCGCTGGCGTCGTCGTATGCCTCCAGCACGCGCGATCAGCTTTCCGGCGGCAACTCGCTGGCGATCTCGGCGCTGCCGCCTTCGCCCACGATCGGCTCGGCCGGCTCTTCCTCGACCAGCGAACCGTCCAGGCGCTCCACCGCCTGCAGCTTCTCGCCCTTGGACAGGCGGATCAGGGTCACGCCCTGGGTGTTGCGGCCGACGCGGGAGATCTCCGAGGCGCGGGTGCGCACCAGGGTGCCGCCATCGGAAATCAGCAACACCTCGTCCTTGGTGCTCAGCAGCACCGCGCCCACCAGCTTGCCGTTGCGCTCGCTGGTCTGGATGCCGATCACGCCCTGCGTGCCGCGGCCCTTGCGCGGGTACTCGGCCAGCGGGGTGCGCTTGCCGTAGCCGTTCTCGGTGGCGGTGAGGATGTAGGCATCGGGCTCGTCGCCGTTGCGCACCGCGACCTCGGCATCGACGTCGGCCTCCGTCTCCGGTGCCGTCTCGACGTCCTCGGCATCCTCGTCCTGGCCCACGGCCGGCTCGGCCACGATCAGGCTGACCACGTACTCGCTCTTGGCCAGGCGGATGCCGCGCACGCCGCGGCTGCTGCGCCCGGTCGGCTTGACCCCGCCGCGGCTCTTGCGGCGCGGGCTGCGCGCGTCGTCGCCGTCCTCGACGGCCTCGGCCAGCGCGATCTCATCGTCGCCGTTGTCCTCGCCCGTGCCCTCGTCGATGGTGCCGTCCTCGGCCTCGTCGTCCTTGGGCCGTTCGGAGAAGCGCACGGTCTTGCCGTTGGAGGCGAACAGCAGCACATCGCGCTCGCCGTCGGTCAGGCCCACGCCGACCAGGGCATCGCCCTCGTCGAGGTTGATCGCGATCTTGCCGGCCTTGCGCTGGAACGCGAAGTCGCTGAGCGGGGTCTTCTTGACCATGCCGTTGCGGGTGGCGAAGAACACGTAGCGGCCGCCGGCATAGTCGCGCACCGGCAGCACCGCCTGCACGCGCTCGCCGTTCTCCAGCGGGATCCAGTTGATGATCGGGCGGCCGCGCGCGTTCGGGCCGGCCTCCGGCAACTGGTACACCGGCAGCGCGAACACCTTGCCGCTGCTGGTGAAGGTCAGCAGCGTGTCGTGGGTGTTGACCAGCCACAGCTGGTCGATGAAATCCTCTTCCTTGGTCGCCGCGGCGCTGCGGCCGCGGCCGCCGCGGCGCTGCGCGCGGTACGCACTGACCGGCTGGCGCTTGGCGTAGCCGGCATGCGACAGCGTCACCACCACGTCTTCCGGCGCGATCAGGTCGAGGATGTCGAGGTCTTCCTCGCTGTGGCGGATCTCGGTGCGGCGCGCATCGCCGTATTCCTCGCGGATGCTGATCAGCTCCTCGCGGATCACCTGCAGCAGCACGTCGGGGTTTTCCAGGATCCGGATCAGCCCGGCGATCGCTTCCAGCAGTTGCTTGTATTCCTCGGTCAGGCGCTCCTGCTCCAGCCCGGTCAGGCGGTGCAGGCGCATTTCCAGGATCTGCGAGGCCTGCACTTCGGTCAGCTGGTAGCCGTCGGCGAGCAGGCCGACGCCGGCCGGCAGGTCTTCCGGCTGCGAGGCATCGGCACCGGCGGCGCCGAGCAGCGCGCCGACCAGGCCGGCGTCCCAGCGCCTGGCCAGCATGCGCTCGCGCGCCTCGGTCGGGTTGGCCGAGGTCTTGATCAGCTCGATCATCTCGTCGATGTTGGCGAGCGCGACGGTCAGGCCTTCGAGGATGTGCGCGCGGGCACGCGCCTTGCGCAGTTCGAAGATGGTGCGGCGGGTGACCACTTCGCGGCGGTGGCGGACGAACGCCTCCAGCATCTGCTTGAGGTTCATCAGCTGCGGGCGGCCATCGACCAGCGCCACCATGTTGATGCCGAACACCGACTCCATCTGGGTCTGCTGGTACAGGTTGTTCAGCACCACATCGGCGGCTTCGCCGCGCTTGATCTCGATGTAGATGCGCATGCCGTCCTTGTCGGACTCGTCGCGCAGTTCGCTGATGCCTTCGAGCTTCTTTTCCTTGACCAGCTCGGCGATCTTCTCGATCAGCCGCGCCTTGTTGACCTGGTACGGGATCTCGTTGACCACGATCGCCTCGCGGCCGTTGTCCTGGATCTCGATCTCGGCCTTGGCGCGCATGCGCACGCGGCCGCGGCCGGTACGGTAGCCGGCGACGATGCCGCTGGTGCCGTTGACGATGCCGGCGGTGGGGAAATCCGGGCCGGGGATGTATTCCATCAGCCCGTCGACGTCGATCTGCGGATTGTCGATCAGCGCCAGGCAGGCGTTGATCGATTCGGTCAGGTTGTGCGGCGGGATGTTGGTCGCCATGCCCACCGCGATGCCGGCCGAACCGTTGACCAGCAGGCTCGGGAACCGGGTCGGCATGACCGTCGGCTCCAGTTCCTTCTCGTCGTAGTTGGGCTGGAAATCGACGGTTTCCTTGTCGATGTCGGCCATCATCTCGTGGGCGAGCCGCGACATGCGCGCCTCGGTGTAACGCATCGCCGCCGCGGAGTCGCCGTCGACCGAACCGAAGTTGCCCTGCCCGTCCACCATCAGGTAGCGCAGCGAGAACGGCTGCGCCATGCGCACCAGCGTGTCGTACACCGACTGGTCGCCGTGCGGGTGGTACTTGCCGATGACGTCGCCGACGATACGCGCCGACTTGTAGTAGGGCTTGTTGCTGTGCGCGCCCAGCTCGTTCATCGCGAACAACACGCGGCGATGCACCGGCTTGAGGCCGTCGCGCGCATCCGGGAGGGCACGCCCCACGATCACGCTCATCGCGTAATCGAGGTAGCTCTTGCGCATCTCGTCTTCCAGGTTGACCTGGATGATTTCCTTGGCGGATTCTGCCATTCGGGTTCCGTAAGTCTGGTGGCTAATCGACCAGGACGCCGGCCCGCGGCAAGCGGGCCTGCCGGCACCGAAAATCTACGGCGCGCAGCGGTCGATCGAACCGCCGGATTCTATCATGACGGGCGCGCGCATGCCCGGTTTTTGCCGGCCCGAACAAGCACTTGCGTGGATTTGCGGGGCCGTGCAGGGCGGCTGCCGCGGTTGCCGCGGCTCAGCCGCCGAACGCGGCGCGCATGCGCTCGGGATCCGGCCGTTCGATCACCCCGCGTTCGGTGACGATGGCATCGATCAATTCGGCCGGGGTCACGTCGAACACCGGGTTCCAGGCGGCGATGCCCTCGGCCACGGTGCGCACCCCGCCCACGCCGAACAGCTCGCCCGGGTCGCGCTGCTCGATCTCGATCTGCGCGCCGTCGGCGGTGTCCATGTCCACGGTGGACCACGGCGCCACCACCATGAACCTGACGCCGTGGTGGCGCGCGGCGATCGCCAGCTGGTAGGTGCCGATCTTGTTGGCGGTGTCGCCGTTGGCGCAGATGCGGTCGGCGCCGACGATCACCCACTGCACCGCGCCGGTCTTCATCAGGTGCGCCGCGGCCGAATCGGCGATCAGGGTCGCGTCGATGCCGTCCTGCTGCAGTTCCCACACGGTCAGCCGCGCGCCCTGCAGCCACGGCCGGGTCTCGCCGGCGAATACCTTGGCGATGCGGCCCTGGGCCATGCCGGCGCGGATCACGCCCAGCGCGGTGCCGAAGCCGGCGGTGGCCAGCGAGCCGGTGTTGCAATGGGTCAGCACGCCGCTGCCGGGCGCGATCAGGCCCGCGCCGAGCGCGCCCATGTGGCGGTTGGCGGCCAGGTCTTCCTCGGCGATCGCCTGCGCCTGGCGTGCGATCGCCTCGCGCCAGTCGGCGCCGGCCGCGGCCAGCACCTTGCGCATGCGCATCAGCGCCCAGGCCAGGTTCACCGCGGTCGGCCGCGCCGCATTGAGCCGCTGCAGCGCCGGTTCCAGCTTGGCCAGCGCCTGCGCGCCGTCGTCGGCCTGCACGTCGCGCGCGGCCAGCACCACGCCCCAACCGGCGGCGATGCCGATCGCCGGCGCACCGCGCACCGCCAGGGTGTGGATCGCGTCGGCGACCTGGTCGCTGTCGGTGCATTGCACGTGCTCGACCACGAACGGCAGCTTGCGCTGGTCCAGCAGCTCCAGCGCCTCGCCGGTCCACAGGATCGGGCGGATATGGTCGTAGCGGGCGTAATCGATATCGAGGTCGGCGTTCATCCGGCTATTTTAGCGGCGGGGATTGGGGATTGGGGATTTGGGCATTCGCAGAAGCGGTGCTGCGTGCGGCTGCCATGGGCCCTGCCCTGCCCTGGCGCTCGGCGCACGGTGGCTGCGATGCTCAGTTGACGCTGAATTCCGCGCGGCAGCCCTTGTCCACCCAGATGCCGTCGCGGTCCCAGCCCCAGCTGTCGTCCTGCACGCAGGCGGTGCCGGACAGCTGCCGGCGCAGCTGCACGCTGTTGTGGATGCTGACCCCGCAGCGGCGCCGCGAGCGGCCCTTGGATTCGCACAGCACCGGACGCGCGCCGACCGGGAAGCCGGACCCGTCGCTGGCGCCGATCTCGAACTCGCCGCGGCAACCGCGCGACACCCAGATCTCGTTGCGGCGCACGCCCCAGCTGCGCTCCTCGCGGCACGGCACCGAGGACAGCTGGCGCATCAGCCGTACCGGCGCGCCGCGCAGCATCACCGGGCAGCTCTCGACCCGGCCGTCGGATTCGCAGCGCAGCACGCGGCGCATCGCGCTGCGCGTGGGCTCGGGCGGATTGGAACGGAATTCGGCGCGGCAGCCCAGCGTCACCCACACCCCGGTGCCGTCCGAGCCCCATTCGCTGCCGCGGATGCAGTCGTTGTCGGACAATTGCCGGATCAATTCCACGCCCTGTTCGGTCGGCATCGGGCAATGCACCCAACTCATGTCGCGCGATTCGCACCGCACCACCGCGGCGTCGTAACCGTCCGGCGCCTGCGCGAACGCCTTCGCCGGACACGCCGATACCGCCAACCCCAGCCAACACCAGCTACCGAGCCCGTACGACCACTTCATGCTTGGCTCTGCCCCTATGCGTGGAACCTGAACAACGAAGACCACTCCACCGATATCGCGCATCGACCGCATGCTGGGCTGGATCAAACCATCATCGATGTCGACAAAGCAAGAAGATGCTACATGAACAACGCACGGTTCAGGCTCGCGCGAAATCGTAGGCGAGCACATCGCCGATCGACGCGGTGCCGCGCATCGCCATCAGCAGGCGATCCACGCCGACCGCGACGCCGGCGCAATCGGGCAGCGCCGGCAAGGCCTGCAGCAGACGCTCGTCCAGCGGCGGCAGTTGCGCGCCGCGCTCGCGGCGCAGCGCGTGATCGCGCAGGAAGCGGCGTCGCTGCTCGGCCGCGTCGTTGAGTTCGTGGTAGCCGTTGGCCAGCTCGTAGCCGCCCAGGTACAGTTCGAAGCGTTCGGCCACCGGCGGCTGTTCGTCGCGGACGCGCGCCAGCGCGCACTGCGTGGCCGGCCAGTCGTGGACCACGGTGATGCGGTCGGCCGGAAACGCCGCTTGCAGGCGATGCGTCATCAGCAGGTCGAGCCAGTCGTCGCGGGTCAGCCCTGCAGCGTCGATGCGGATGTCGCGCAATGGCTGCTGCAGCGCATCGAGCGGCGCCAGCAATGGATCGATGCCCAGCGTATCCAGGAACAGTTGCCGATAGGTGACGACCTGCAGCGTCGCCGTGCGCGCGACCAGCGCCAGCGCCTCGCGCACCAGCGCCACGGTCTCGTCCACCAGCTGCAGATGATTCCAGCCGACCCGGTACCACTCGAGCATGGTGAATTCGGGATTGTGGCGGCCGCCGGCCTCGCCGTTGCGGAACACCCGGCCGAGTTCGTAGCAATCGCCGACACCGGCGGCCAGCAGGCGTTTGAGCGGATACTCGGGCGAGGTGCGCAGCCAGCGCAGCGCCGGGCCGGCATCGACATGGCCGCTGAAGCGGGTCTGGAAACTGTCGATGTTGGGTTCGGTGTTGCCGGCCGCCGACAGCATCGGCGTCTCCACCTCGAGCACGTCGCGCGCGGCGAAGAAGGCGCGGATGCGCGCGTTGAGCGCGGCGCGCAGGCGCAGCGCCGCGATGTCCACGGCCTCGCTCATCGCGGCGATCCGATCGGATGCCTCGCGCCCAGAAGCCGGCTCACCCCTGCCCCTCGTGCTCGCCGAGCAAGGCCAGCAACTGCGCCTCGTCCCACACCGCAACGCCCAGTTCCTGCGCCTTGTCCAGCTTGGAACCGGCCTCGGCGCCGGCGACGACGAAACTGGTCTTCTTCGACACGCTGCCGGCGACCTTCGCGCCCAGCGCTTCCAGGCGCGCCTTGGCCGCGTCGCGGCTGAGTTGCTGCAGGGTGCCGGTCAGCACCACGGTCTGCCCGTCCAGCGGCGCGGCGCGGCGCGCGGCCTGCGCCGGCGCCGCGTCGAGCAGGCGCCGCATCGCCGCGTCGGCGGCGCGCAACGCCTGCAACCGCGCGTCATCGGCCAGATAGGCGGCGAGATTGGCCGCGCCCGCCGCCGACAGCCCGGCGCCGGTCCAGCCGCTTTCGTTGGCGCGCAGCAGCGCATCGAGCGTGCCGTAGGTCGCGGCCAGCCGTTGCGCGCTCTTGCCGCCGAGCTTGTCCACCGGCAGCGTGGTCAGCAGGTGCGCCAGGTCGAGCCGCTCGCGCAGTTCCGCCGGCGGCGCGCCCTCGTCGGCGAAGCGGATGCCGGCCTGGACCAGCGCATCGACCACGGCCGCGTTGCCGGCTTGTTCGAAGAAGGTCGCGATCGATCGCGCGACCTCGCCGCCGATATCGGGCAGCGCCTGCAACAGCACCGCCGGCGTGCTGCGCACGAAGTCCAGCGATCCCAGCCAGTGCGCGAGCGCCTTGGCGGTGGTCTCGCCCAGATGCGGGATGCCCAGCGCGAACAGGAAGCGCGGCAATGTGGTGTTGCGGCTGGCGGCGATCCCGGCGACCAGGTTCTCCGCCCATTTCGTCGCCAGCTTGCCGCCCAGATCCACGGCCAGGTGCGCACGCAGGAAGTCGGCGCGCTTCCAGTCCGGGGATTCCTGCGCCAGCAGCGCCTGCGCTCGCGCATCGAGCATCAGCGCACCCTTGCTGTCGTTCACGGCCTGCACCAGGTCGGCCGCGGTCGCCGCATCCAGCGCCGCCTTCATCCGCACCAGGTCTTCGACGCTCAGCGCATACAGATCCGCCAGCGACTGCACGAAACCGAATTCGACCAGGGCATCGGCCTGGCGATCGCCCAGGCCCTCGATGTCCATGGCCCGGCGCGAGGCGAAATGGCGCACGGCCTCCTTGCGCTGCGCCGCGCAGGCCAGACCGCCGCTGCAGCGCCAGGCCACCGCGTCCTCTTCCTTGACCAGCTCCGAGCCGCACACCGGGCACGTGGCCGGCATCGTCCACGGCAGCGTGCCGGCGGGACGGCGTTCTTCGATGACCCGCACCACTTCGGGAATCACGTCGCCGGCGCGGCGCACGATCACGGTGTCGCCTTCGCGCGCATCCAGCCGCGCGATCTGGTCGGCGTTGTGCAAGGTCGCGTTGGTGACGGTGACCCCTGCGACCTGCACCGGTTCCAGCCGCGCCACCGGGGTGACCGCGCCGGTGCGGCCGATCTGCACTTCGATCGCGCGCAGCACGGTGGACTGTTCCTGCGCCGGGAACTTGTGCGCCAGCGCCCAGCGCGGCGCGCGCGAGACGAAGCCCATCGCCGCCTGCTGGTCGTAGTCGTCGAGCTTGTAGACCACGCCGTCGATGTCGTACGGCAGCGCGTCGCGCCTGGCGCCGATGCGGCGGAAATACGCGATCAGGCCGTCGAAGCCGGTCGCCGTCGCGACCTCGGGCGCCACCGGGAAGCCATAGCGGCGCAACAGGGCCAGGGTCTGCGAATGGGTCTCGGGCAGTTCCAGGCCGCGCACCTCGCCGACCGAATAGGCGAAGAACGCCAGCGGCCGCCGCCGGGTGACCGCCGGATCGAGCTGGCGCAGCGAACCGGCGGCGCCGTTGCGCGGATTGGCGAGCAGCTTCTCGTTGCGTTCCAGCGCCTTGGCGTTCCAGGCAGCGAACGCCGCGCGCGGCATGTAGATCTCGCCGCGCACCTCCAGCACCGCCGGAAACGGCGTGCCCAGGTCGCGCAGCTTCAACGGTACCGAGCGCACCTGGCGCAGGTTGGCGGTGACGTCCTCGCCGGTGCTGCCGTCGCCGCGGGTGGCGCCCTGCACGAACACGCCGTCCTCGTAGCGCAGGCTGATCGCCAGGCCGTCCAGTTTCGGCTCGACCGAAAACACCGGCGCGGCCAGGTCCAATGCGCGCTCGATGCGCCGCTCGAAATCGGCGACTTCGGCGAAGCGCTCGCGGTCGTCGGCATCCTCGGCTAGACCCGGCGTCTCGAACGCGTTGGCCAGCGACAGCATCGGGATCGCATGCCGCACTTCCGGAAAGCCGCCGTCCGGCCGCGCGCCGACAGTGCGGGTCGGCGAGTCGGCGCGCGCCAGCTGCGGGTGCTCGGCTTCCAGCGCCTCCAGCTCGCGCATCAACGCGTCGTACTCGGCATCGGTGATCGACGGATCGTCGTGCACGTAGTAGCGGTCGTTGGCGTCTTCGATGCGTTGGCGCAAGTCGGCGGCGCGCTGCTGGAGATCGGGCGTGGCGGTCATGCGCGGCCGGGGACCTGGTGACGGAGAGGGAGGCGATAGTAACTGCGTGCCTGGCAAGGGGAAATGCGGGTGAGGCCGGGATTGGAGATTGGGGATTCGGATTGGGGCTCTGAAGATGGGGGACCGGTAGCGCGGCGGACGCACCCTCACCCCAACCCCTCTCCCGAGGGGAAAGGGGCTCAGCGGACGCTCCGATCGCAGCGCCGCGCTTTTCCGATTCCCCACTCCCTTTCCCGATTCCCTGTTTTCCCACTATTCAGAAAACTTGCCGAAACGTTAAGGAAACATTAGGTTTGCCTCCCCGCCCTGACGTTTCGCTGGAGAGTGCCCGTGTCGCTACCGGTTTCGCGCCGTTCCTTCCTTTCCCTCGCCACCTCGGGCCTGGCGGTCGGCGCACTGGGCCTGGCGCCCGCTGCGGAAGCGGCAAAGCGCAAGGCGGCTGCGGTCGCGACGCCCGGCGTGGCGCCGGCGGTCGGCCCGGTCTATCTGAACTTCAACGAATGTCCGCTGGGTCCGGCGCCGGCCGCGCTGGATGCGGCGCAGGCGATCCTGCCGCGCGCCGGCCGCTACCTGTTCGAACTGCAGAACGACCTGATCGCGCTGTTCGCCGGCGAGCAGCAATTGCCCAGCGATCACGTCGCGGTCTATCCCGGCTCCAGCGACCCGCTCAACCGCGCCGCGCGTGCGTTCACTTCGGCCCGCGCCGGCGTGGTGGTGGCCGATCCGACCTTCGAAGCGGTCGCCGATGTCGCCGCCGCGCACGGTGCGCCGGTGCGGCGGGTGCCGCTGCGCGCCGACGGCGGGCACGACGTCAAGGCGATGGCCAGCGCCGATCCGAACGCCGGGCTGATCTACCTGTGCAACCCGAACAATCCGACCGGCTCGATCACCGCGCGCGCCGACATCGAATGGCTGCTGGCAAACAAGCCCGCTTCCAGCGTCCTGCTGGTCGACGAGGCCTACATCCACTACAGCGAGCAGCCCTCGGTGATCGACCTCATCGGCCAGCGCCAGGACCTGCTGGTGCTGCGCACCTTCTCCAAGCTGTACGGCATGGCCGGGCTGCGCCTGGGCCTGGCGGTGGCCTCGCCGGGACTGCTGACCAAGCTGGCCGCGTTCGGCGAGAACCCGGTGGCGATCCCCGCGGTGGCCGCCGGCATCGCCAGCCTGCGCGACGTGCAACTGGTGCCGGCGCGGCGCGCGGAGAATGCGCGGATCCGCAACGAGACCATCGCCTGGCTGCAGAGCAAGGGCTACAAGTGCCTGCCGTCGCAGGCCAACTGCTTCATGGTCGACGTCAAGCGCGACGGCAAGGCGTTCGCCGCGGCGATGGCCAAGCAGGGGGTGATGATCGGCCGCAGCTGGCCGATCTGGCCGAAGCTGGTGCGCGTCACCGTCGGCACCGAGGCGGAGATGCTGCGGTTTCGTGAGGCGGTGTTGAAAGCGCGCAAATAGCGCGCTTGGGATTGGGGAGTCGGGATTGGGGATTCGTAAAAGCTGGCTTCGCCGCTTACCTCATCGGCCCGTAACCTCATCGGCCCCCGTACCCTCATCCGCCCCTTCGGGGCACCTTCCCCCCAAAAGGGGGCCGTGAGTCCCGATGGGAGAAGGGAAGGCGCAGCGGATTCGCTGTTACGAATCCCCAATCCCGACTCCCCAATCCCGGCGCCACGCTACCAGCGCGGCGCCTTGGTCAACGGGGGCGCCTGATGCTGCCGGTCGTAGGCGCGCAGTTCGTCGCGGATGTGGGCGATGCGCTGGCGGCCGAGGGCGTTGCGGCTGTCGTCCAGGACCACGCCGTCGAGCAGTTCGCCCATGCGCTGCACGGTCGGCAGCATCTTTTCCCAGGCGTCGAGCGCGGTCAGCGGCGCCGGCAGGGTCAGGAAGAACGCGATCGCCGGGGTCTCCATCTCGCGGATGTGGGCCATGTCGAAACTGCCCGGCTTCATGATGCTGGCCATGCTGAAGATCGGGCCGCGCTCGGGATGGCCTTCGACCAGGCGGTGGAACACGCTCATGTGGCCGAACACCAGCCCGGTCTTCTCGGCGGCGACGACGATGTCCTCGCCGCGCAGCACCTGGCCGGCGCGCGCGGCGACGTACAGCGAGACGATCTTGTCGAAGTCCTGGCTCGGCCGCTTGCCGAGTTCGGCGTTGGCCGCCTCGGCGGCCGACAGGCCCAGTTCGGGTTGGCCGAGGGCGCCGTCCTGGTCGGGCGCGGCGATCGCGTCGCCGTCGGCGGGCGCCGCGGCATCGCCGAGCGAAGGTTCGCGGCGCGGTGCGGCCGGGTCGGCCGGCTCCACGCGCCGACCCTGGGTCGGTTTCTTCGGGCGGCCGAACAGGAAGATCGCCGCGATCAGCAACAGACCGGCGGCGAGGATGCCGATGCGCAGCATTGCCATGTCGGACATTCGGGGGTTACTCCGGCAGGGGTGCGTAGGGGGAAGACAAGGTATTTAGCATGTCACGTCAGGCCGCGCCCGCCAAACGCGCGGCTTCCTCGAGGTCCACGCTGACCAGGCGGCTGACGCCCGGCTCGCGCATGGTCACGCCGCTGAGCTGGTGCGCCGCTTCCATCGTGGCCTTGTTGTGGCTGACGAACAGGAACTGCACCTTCTCGCTCATCTCCTTGACCATCGCCGCCAGGCGGCCGACGTTGGCTTCGTCCAGCGGCGCGTCGACCTCGTCGAGCAGGCAGAACGGCGCCGGGTTGAGCTGGAAGATCGCGAACACCAGCGCCACCGCGGTCATCGCCTTCTCGCCGCCGGACAGCAGCGAGATGCTGGACACGCGCTTGCCGGGCGGACGCGCCATGATCGCCACGCCGGTGTCGAGCAGGTCTTCGCCGGTCAGTTCCAGATAGGCGTGGCCGCCGCCGAACAGGCGCGGATACAGCGCCTGCACGCCGGAATTGACCCGGTCGAAGGTGTCCTTGAAGCGGCCGCGGGTCTCGCGGTCGATCTTGCGGATCGCGTCCTCCAGGGTTTCCAGCGCGGTGTTCAGGTCGACGTCCTGCGCTTCCAGGTATTCGGCGCGCTGCGCGGCCTCGCCGTATTCGCTGATCGCGGCCAGGTTGACCGGCTCCAGGCGGCGCATGCGTCCGTCGATCTGCTGCACCGCCTGCTCCCACTCGGCCGGATCGGCCTGTTCGGGCAGGCCGTTGATCACGTCCTCGAGCACGAAGCCGGCCTTGACCACGGCCGCCGACAGTTGCTCGGCGCTGAGCACCAGCGCCTGCTGGTCGAGGCGGCGCTGGGCGATGCGCTCGCGCTGCGCCAGGGCCTGTTCGTCGCGCTGCTGTCGGGTCTGTTCCAGGCCGCGCAATTCGTTGTCGATGCCGTCCAGCAGCGCGCGCGCCTCGCCGAGCGCGCGGTCGGTGCGCACGCGTTCGCTGAGGGCCGCCTGGTGCTCGGCTTCCAGCGCATGCACCGGCGAATCGCCTTCGCTCAGCTGCGCGCTGAGTTCGCCCAGGCGCGAATCCAGCTGCCCGCGCTGGTTGCCCATGCGCTCCAGCGCCTGGCTCAGCGAGGCGATCTGGGTGCGTTGCGATTCCAGGGTCAGGGCCAGCGCATGCGAGGCCTCGCGCACCCGGCGCGCGGCATCGCGGGCCAGGTCGCGCGCTTCGGTGAGCTGGCGACGCTCGCTCTCCAGGGTGTGCCGGGTGCTTTCCAGGTCGCCCATGCTGGTGACCGCGTCTTCCAGCTTGGAACGCGCCTCGCGCGCCTGCTCGCGGCTGCTGTCCAGCGTTTCCAGCAGCTGCGCGATCTCCGTCTCGATGCGCTCGATGCGGGTGCGCGCGGCGTCCACCTTGCCCTGCTGGCTCTGCAGTTGCCCGGCCAGTTCGGACACGCTGCGGTGCGCCTGGTACAGCTGGCGCTGCGCTTCCTCGCGCTGCTGCTCGGCGGCCAGCGACTGCTCGCGCAGGCTCGCCAGGCGCTGGTCCAGTTCCGCTTCGCGGTCCTGCAGCGCATCGATCTGGCCGCGCAGGGCCTGGATATCGCGCTCGCGCAGCAACGCGCCCTGCTTGGCCGCGCCGGAGCGCGACACGCGCAGCCAGCCTTCGCCCAGCCGCGCGCCGTCGCGGGTGATGACCGAGTCGCCCTCGCCCAGCTGCGGCAGCAAGGCGCGTGCGGCGGCCAGGTCCTCGGCCGCGTGCAGCCGCGACAGCAGCCGGCGGATCGCGATCGGCCCCTGCACCTTGGCGGCCAGCGAGGTCGGCGCGAAGTGGCCGGCCTCCTCGTCGCTGCTGACCAGCGCGATACGGCCTTCGCCGAGCTCGCCCAGCGCGTCGACCAGGGTCTCCGGCGCATCGACCAGCACGCCTTCGATCAACTGCCCGAGCGCGCCTTCGACCGCGTTTTCCCAGCCGCTTTCGACGCTGATGCGCTCGCCCACGCGCGCCGCCGAATCCAGCCCGCGCGCCTTCAGCCAGGCCACCGCGGCGCCCTGCTCCTGGCCGAGCGCGGCCTGCTGCAGGGTTTCCAGCGACGACAGCCGGCCGCGCGCGGCCTGCGCCTGCTTGCGCACCTCGGCCAGTTCCGCCTGCGCGCCGCGCTGCTGTTCCTGCAGCGCGGTCAGCGCCTGCTTGCGGGTCTCGACCTGTTCGTTGAGCCCGTCCAGCGCGGCGCGCTGGGTCTCGTGCTGCAGCTCCACCTGTTCGAACGCGGCGGCCAGCGCGTCCAGGTCCAGCCCGGCGCGCTCGGCGGCCAGCGCTTCGCGGCGGCGCTCGGCTTCCAGCGACTGCCGGTCCAGGTAGTCGACGCGGGTGCGCTCCACTTCGCCGGCGCGCGAGGCCTCGGCGGTGTAGCGCTGGTGCGCTTCCCAGCGCTGCTGCCAGTCGGCCAGCCTGGCCTCGGCGTCGCGCAGCGCTTCCTGCTTGTATTCGTTGTCTTCCTGCAGCTGCTCCAGCTGCGGCCCGGCGATGTCCACCGACTCGCGCAGCAGCGCCAGCTTGGCCTCGTCGCCGCTGATGTGCTGGCCGAGTTCGGCCAGCGCCAGCTGCGCTTCGTCGCGCGCCTTGTGCAGGCGCTGCGACAGGTCGCGCTGGTGCTGGATCTGCTGCTCGATGCGCGCCAGGGTGCTGCCGACCTGGTAGACCTCGGCCTGGGCCTTGCTCAGGGCGTCGGCAGCTTCCTCGCGGCGCACGCGGCCGGTCTCGATCCGCGCCTCAGCCTCGCGCTGCTCGGCGATGAACTGCTGCAGGCGCGTCTCTTCCTGGCCCAGCGCCTCGCGCAGGCCCTGCAGCTTGCCGTCCAGGCCGCGGTATTCCAGCGCCTTCCACTGCGCGTCCTTGACCCGACGCTCTTCCTGCAGCGCCTGGTACTGCTCGGCCTGGCGCGCCTGGCGCTTGAGGTGCTCGAGCTGCTTGCCGATCTCCTCGCGCAGGTCGCCCAACCGCTCCAGGTTCTCGCGGGTATGGCGGATGCGGGTCTCGGTCTCCTTGCGCCGCTCCTTGTACTTGGAGATGCCCGCGGCCTCTTCCAGGTACACGCGCAGGTCTTCCGGGCGCGCCTCGATGATCTGGCTGATCATGCCCTGCTCGATGATCGAGTAGCTGCGCGGACCCAGGCCGGTGCCGAGGAACAGGTCGGTGATGTCGCGGCGCCGGCACTTGGTGCCGTTGAGGTAGTAGCTGCTGCTGCCGTCGCGGCTGACCTGGCGCTTGACCGAGATCTCGTTGAACGAGGCGTACTCGCCGGAAATGGTGTGGTCGGAGTTGTCGAAGATCAGCTCCACCGTGGCCTGCGACACCGGCTTGCGCGCCGAGGAGCCGGAGAAGATCACGTCGGTCAGCGAGTCGCCGCGCAGGCGGCTGGCCGAGCTTTCGCCCATCACCCAGCGCACCGCGTCGATGATGTTCGACTTGCCGCAGCCGTTCGGACCGACGATGCCGGTCATGTTGGTCGGCAGGTGCAGCGTGGTCGGATCGACGAAGGACTTGAAGCCGGACAGCTTGATGGTCGACAGGCGCATGGGGCAGGCAATCCATGGCAGGCGGCGGCCGGCGGGCCGGCACGCGCTGCCGCTAATGAATATCCAGGTGAAGTCCCGCTTCCAAGTCCTTGATACGACTACGATCGCCGGACAGGAAACAGGCACGAACCGATGAGTATAACGGCACCCAGCGAGGGCCGGGGCCGGAGGCCGCAAACGAAACGGGCACCTTGCGGTGCCCGTTTCGGTACAGCATGAAGCCGTGGATCAGGCTTCGGCTTCGACCACGACCTTGACCGTGGTCTCGACGTCGGCGTGCAGGCGCACCAGCACCTCGTACTCGCCGATGTTGCGGAACGCGCCTTCGCCCAGCACCACTTCGCCCTTTTCCAGCGGCAGGCCGGCGGCGGTGAACGCCTCGGCGATGTCGCGCGGGCCGACCGAGCCGTACAGCTTGCCTTCGGTGGACGCGTTGGCCTTGACCGTCACGCTGGCGCCTTCCAGCTTGGCCGCACGGGCCTCGGCGTCGGCGTGGATCGACTGTGCCTTGGCTTCGTACTCGGCGCGCTTGGCTTCGAACTCGGCGATGTTGGCGGCGGTGGCCGGCACGGCCTTGCCCTGCGGCACCAGGAAGTTGCGGCCATAGCCCGGCTTGACGTCGACCTTGTCGCCGAGACCGCCCAGGTTGGTGACTTTCTGCAGAAGAATCAGTTGCATGGTGTTGCTCCGTTATTCGTTAGCGCACGCCCGAAGGCGCCCGCAACGCTTGCTGTCCGAATAGGAAAAGCCGGGAATCGGGAATCGGGAATCGGGAATCGCAAAATCCCCGAGCAACGCCGCACTCTTCGATCGCCAGACTTCTATTGAGTAGCCCGCGCACGGATGCTTGGGCTGTTGCCCGGAAGGACCCGCACAACCGTGCGGGCGCTTCCGGAGCGGTCACATCAAATATCGTGGTTGTCCGTGTACGGGATCAGCGCCAGGAAACGCGAGCGCTTGACCGCCGTGGCCAGCTGACGCTGGTACTTGGACTTGGTGCCGGTCACGCGGCTCGGCACGATCTTGCCGTTCTCGGTGAGGTACTGGCGCAGGGTGTTGAGATCCTTGTAGTCGATCTCTTTGACGCCCTCGGCGGTGAACTTGCAGAACTTGCGACGACGGAAGAACTTGGACATGGCAGTGCTCCTTAGGCGGCTTCGGCGGCGTCGCCGTCGGTTTCGGTGGCGGCGGCAGGCGCATCGCCTTCCTCGTCGTCGCGGCGACGGCGCTCGCTACGCTCGGGCTTGTCGCCCTTCTCGTCCTTGCTCTTCATGATCAGCGACTGCTCGGTGTCCGGGCCGTCGCGCTTGATCACCAGGTGGCGCAGCACGGCGTCGTTGAAGCGGAAGCTCTCGACCAGTTCGGCGAGGATGGCCTGGTCCACTTCGATGTTGAGCATGACGTAGTGCGCCTTCACCAGGTTCTGGATCGGGTACGCCAGCTGGCGGCGGCCCCAGTCTTCCAGACGGTGGATGGTGCCGCTGCCGTTCTCGACCAGCGACTTGTAGCGCTCGATCATGGCCGGGACCTGCTCGCTCTGGTCCGGATGGACCAGGAACACGATTTCGTAATGACGACTCATGTGGTTATACCTTTCGGATGTGGCCCGAGGGCCGGACAGCCCCCCGCGAGGCCCAAAACGGGTGCGGTGGGGCAAGGGATCCCGCCACGACAGGCGCAGGAAGCCGGAAAGTATGGCAGCGCAGAGGCCGCGCCGCAAGGCGGGGGCTGTCACCCGCCCTGAGCGGGTGCCACCGGCTGCAGCCGATGCGCCCGCCTGGGCCGCTGCCGCGCCGGCGCCGGTTTTGCGACACTGGCCGGGTGAACCGCACACCGCCCTCGCCCTCAGCCACCGACGCCAGCGCGCTTCCTGCACGCCTGCCCGCGCAGCGGCCTGCCCTGCCCGCTGCCGCAGGCCGCGACCTTGCGGCCAGGCCTGCACGAGTACGCCGCGCCGAAAGCGCCGCGCTCCCCTTTCGCATACGCGGCATGTCGGCCGGGTACGCGCATTGAGCGCCCGCCTGGACGCCGACCCTGCCCTGCGCGTCGGCCAGCCGCTGCAGCTGGACCTGCCGCCGGCGGTCGCCACCGCCCTGCGCAGTGCACACCGCTACCTGCTGCACGACGGCACGCCGCTGTACGCGCTGGGATTCGACGCCGAGCGCTTCCACTCCCAGGCCTTCGCCGCGGCGACGATCGCCTGCCCGGACAGCGTCGCGCGCAGCGTGCGCAAGCGCCAGGCGGAATTCCTGTTCGGGCGCCTGGCCGCGCGGCTGGCGCTGGACGAGGCGCTCGGCCCGGCGCAGGCGCGAGCCGAAATCGCGATCGGCGCGTCGCGCGAGCCATGCTGGCCGGCCGGCGGCCTGGGCAGCATTTCCCACAGCGGCGGCTGCGCGGCGGCAGTGGCGCTGCCGGCCGGCCAGGCCCATGGCATCGGCATCGACCTGGAACGGCTGCTCGCGCCGGCCGCGCGCGAGGCCGTGCTGGGCGTGGCGATCGATGCGCAAGAAGCCGAGCTGCTGGCGGCCGCGGCCAACCCGCAGTGGTCGCACGATGCGCTGCTGACCGCGCTGTTCTCGGCCAAGGAAAGTCTGTTCAAGGCCGCGTTCGGCGCGGTCGGGCGTTATTTCGACTTCGCCGCGGCCCGCGTCTGCGGGGTCGATCCGGTGCGGCAGCGCCTGCGCCTGCGGCTCACCGAGACGCTATGCGCGCAGTTCGTCGAAGGCCAGGCCTGCGAGATCGGTTTTGCGCGGCTGGACCTGGATCCGCAGCTGGTGCTGACCCACTACGCGTGGTGAGCGCAGCGCCGGCGCTCAGCGCGCGGCGGCCGCCGCATGCTCGGCGTCGGTGGTGAAGCTCTCGCCGCAGCCGCATTCGGCGGTGGCGTTGGGATTGCGGAAGATGAAGGTCTCGCCCAGGCCCTGCTTGGCGAAATCGATCTCGGTGCCGTCGACCAGCGGCAGACTGGCGGCGTTGACGTAGATGCGCACCCCATCCTGCTCGAACACCGCATCGTCCGGGTGCGCTTCGCGCGCCAGGTCGGTGACGTGGCCCCAGCCCGAGCAGCCGGTGCGTTCGACGCCGAAGCGCAGGCCCAGCGCGCCGGGGGTCTGGGCGACGAAGCGCTGCACGCGCTCGAAGGCGACGGGAGTGAGATGGATGGCCATGGCGAACGACTCCGGGAACAGCGAACGGTCATTATAGGGAGGAAGCGCGGCGGCGGATGCGCACCGCGCCTCGCAAGCGCCGCGGTTCAGCCAGTACACTTGCCCGTTCCATATCGAGTCGCTGCGGCGAGGATTCAAGTCATGACGGTGGTGAGCGTTGAGCATGCGCTGGCCGGGAAGATCCCGGCGGGCGGCGAGGTGACGGTACGCGGCTGGGTCCGCACCCGGCGCGATTCCAAGGCGGGGCTGTCCTTCGTCAACGTCAGCGACGGCTCCTGCTTCGCGCCGATCCAGGTGGTGGCGCCGGCCGAGCTGCCCAACTACGAGGCGGAAGTGAAGCGGCTGACCGCCGGCTGCGCGGTGATCGCGCGCGGGCGCCTGGTCGCCTCGCAGGGCCAGGGCCAGAGCTTCGAGATCCAGGCCGAGGCGATCGAGGTGGTGGGCTGGGTCGAGGATCCGGAAACCTATCCGATCCAGCCCAAGGCGCATTCGCTGGAATTCCTGCGCGAGGTCGCGCACCTGCGCCCGCGCACCAACCTGTTCGGCGCGGTGACCCGCATCCGCAACTGCCTGGCGCAGGCGGTGCACCGCTATTTCCACCAGAACGGCTACAACTGGATCAGCACCCCGATCATCACCACCTCCGACGCCGAGGGCGCCGGGCAGATGTTCCGCGTGTCGACCCTGGACCTAGCCAACCTGCCGCGCGACGGCAAGGGCCAGGTCGATTTCGGCCGCGACTTCTTCGGCAAGGAGACCTTCCTGACCGTGTCCGGCCAGCTCAACGTCGAGGCCTACTGCCTGGCGCTAAGCAAGGTCTACACCTTCGGCCCGACCTTCCGCGCCGAGAACAGCCACACCACCCGCCACCTGGCCGAGTTCTGGATGATCGAGCCGGAGATCGCCTTCGCCGACCTGGCCGAGGACGCGCGGGTCGCCGAGGACTTCCTCAAGTACCTGTTCCGCGCGGTGCTCGAGGAGCGCGGCGACGACCTGGCGTTCATCGCCGAGCGCGTGGACAAGACCGCGATCAGCAAGCTGGAGGCGTTCATCAACTCGCCGTTCGAGCGCATCGAGTACGGCGATGCGATCACGCTGCTGCAGAAGTCCGGGCACAAGTTCGAGTTCCCGGTGGAATGGGGCCTGGACCTGCAGACCGAGCACGAGCGCTGGCTGACCGAGCAGCACGTCGGCCGCCCGGTGGTGGTGACCAACTACCCCGAGCACATCAAGGCCTTCTACATGCGCCTGAACGATGACGGCAAGACCGTGGCGGCGATGGACGTGCTGGCCCCGGGCATCGGCGAGATCATCGGCGGCAGCCAGCGCGAGGAGCGCCTGGACGTGCTGGACACGCGCATGGTGCAGTTCGGCCTGGATCCGCAGCACTACGGCTGGTACCGCGACTTCCGCCGCTACGGCACGGTGCCGCACGCCGGCTTCGGCCTGGGCTTCGAGCGCCTGGTGGTCTACATCTGCGGGCTGAGCAACATCCGCGACGCGATCCCCTACCCGCGCGCGCCGGGCAGCGCCGAGTTCTGAGGACATGGCCGACGCCGACGCCACGGTGACCATGTACCGGCCGCTGGGACCGGAGGAATTCGCGCTGGTGCGCGATTCCGGGTTCCGGCGCTGGCCGCCGCGGCTGCCGGAACAGCCGATCTTCTATCCGGTGACCAACCAGCGCTACGCCGAGGAGATCGCCGGGCGCTGGAACGTCAAGGACAGCGGCGTCGGCTACGTGGCACGGTTCGCGGTGCGCGCGGCATTCATGGCGCCCTATCCGATCCAGAAGGTGGGCGGCGCGCAGCACACCGAGTGGTGGATCCCGGCCGAGGCGCTGGAGACGCTGAACGACAATATCGTCGGTCTCATCGAGATCGTGGCGCGCTTCGATGCTCCGCTCGAGGAGACCTCGGCATGATCCTGTTCTTTGCGCTGTGCTTCGTCGGCGTGGCCATCGCCGGGTTCAGCGCGTTCCTGATCTTCTGGCCGCTGACCCTGGTGCATATCCGCGACCGGCATCCGCCGCTGGTGGCTGAATTCGGCCCCGGCGCGTTTCTCAAGCCGGTGGCGCTGGGCTGGTTGCTGGCGCGGCGCTACCGCCCGCTCGGCGACCGCTCGCTGTCCGGGCTGGCGACCCCGGCCTGGCTGTCGCTGCTGACCATCTTCTTCGGCCTGGGCATGGCCGCCCTGCTCTGGCTGCTTTCCCTGGTGATTCCATGACTTCAGACGCTTCCGCCGCCGATCGGTGGTACCTGGCCAGCCTCGGCCGCATCCTGGTGTGGGCGCGCCTGCGCGTGCGCGAAGCCGGCACCGCCGAGGTGCTGGACAGCGACGGCAACACGCTCAGCTACGACAGCGAGGACACCGCGCAGGCGGCATTGTTCGACGCCGAGTTCGTCGCCTTCGACGGCCTGGACGAGGACGACGCGCTGGCGCGCGGGTTCTCGCTGCACGAAGTGGCGCCGCCGCAGGCCGACAACGATGCCGCGCTGCGCGGACGCATGACCCAGACCCTGGGCACGCGCGCCTGAGCCGCCGATGCACGTCCCGCCGGCGTTCGCCGAAACCGACCTGGGCGCGCTCGACGCGCTGATCGCGCGCGATCCGTTCGTCACCCTGGTCACCGTCGCCGACGGCCTGCCCTGCGCCACGCCGCTGCCGGTGCTGTATCGGCGCGACGGCGCGCGCATCGTGATCGAAGGCCACTGGGCGCGCGCCAACCCGCAGTCGCGGCATGCCGGCCCGGCGCTGCTGATCGTGCACGGGCCGCAGGCCTATGTGTCGCCGGGCTGGTATCCGGACAAGGAGGCGATGGCGCGCGTGCCGACCTGGAACTACGCCACCGCGCACCTGCATGGCCGGTTGCAGGCCAGCGACGACGAAGCGCTGCTGGCCGACATCGTGGCCCGGCTCAGCGAACGCCACGAGCGCGCGCTCGGCAGCGACTGGCGCTACGAGCCGGACAACGATGCGCACCGGCGCCAGTTGCGCGGCATCGTCGGCTTCCGTTTCGAACCGGAGCGGGTGGAACTGAAGTTCAAGCTGAGCCAGAACCACCCGCCCGCGAACGCGACGGCGGTGAGCGCGGCCTTGCAGGCGCAGGCCGATCCTGGCGCGCAGGCGGTGGCCGCATTGATGCGCGAGCGCCTGCAACGGCGCTGACGGCGCCTGCGTCCGCGCACGAGCGCGGGCGCGCCGCGCGTCCCGACCAACATACGCCGGCGTGTGTCCGCGCCGATGAACCGCGCCACGCCCGCCGCCGCCGCGACGCGCCCATGTGTGCGCCGGCTTCTGGAATAATGCGCGGCTATGAGCAAAATCGATCAGCTACTGCACAACAACCGTGCCTGGTCCGAGCGGATCAATCGCGAGGATCCGGACTTCTTCGGCCGCCTGTCCAAGCAGCAGACCCCGGAATACCTGTGGATCGGCTGCTCGGATTCGCGGGTGCCGGCCAACCAGATCATCGACATGGCGCCGGGCGAGGTGTTCGTCCATCGCAACATCGCCAACGTGGTCGTGCATACCGACCTCAACTGCCTGTCGGTGATCCAGTTCGCGGTGGAAGTGCTGAAGGTGCGGCACATCCTGGTGGTCGGCCATTACGGCTGCGGCGGCGTGCATGCCGGCCTGACCCGCGCCCGCCTGGGCCTGGTCGACAACTGGATCCGCCACGTCACCGACGTGGCCGAAAAGCACGAAGGCTGCCTGCAGCAGGCCGGCGACCTGACCCTGCAGCACGCCCGCCTGTGCGAGCTCAACGTGCTCGAGCAGGTGGTCAACGTCAGCCGCACCTCGATCGTGCGCGACGCCTGGGCCGCCGGCCAGGAACTGACCGTGCACGGCTGGGTCTACAGCCTGCGCGACGGCCGCGTGCACGACCTGGGCATGGAACTGGAGCGGATCGAGGACCTGGCGCCGCGCTACGATGCCGCACTGGCGCGGATCTGCCAGGACCGCGAGGATCGCTGATCCGGTGCCGGCGCCCGCGCCGACACGACTGCCCAAGGACACCGCATGCTCCCCGCCCCGCTGAACCTGCACGCCTGGATCGACGAACACCGGCACCTGCTGAAGCCGCCGGTGGGCAACAAGTGCATCTACGCCGGCGACTTCATCGTGATGGCGGTCGGCGGGCCGAACGCGCGCTCGGACTTCCACTACGACGAAGGTCCGGAGTGGTTCTACCAGCTCGAAGGCGAGATGGTATTGAGGATCCAGGAAGACGGCGCGGTACGCGAGATCCCGATCCGCGCCGGCGAGACCTTCCTGCTGCCGCCGAAGGTGCCGCATTCGCCCCAGCGGCTGCCCGATTCGGTGGGCCTGGTGATCGAGCGCCGCCGCCTGCCGCACGAGAACGACGGCCTGCAGTGGTATTGCGAACGCTGCAACCACCTGCTGTACGCAGAATATTTTCCGCTGCGCAATATCGAGACCGATTTTCCGCCGGTGTTCGCGCGCTTCTACGCCTCCGAGGCGCTGCGCACCTGCGGCCGTTGCGGACAGCTGCACCCGGTGCCGGCGCCCGTCGCCGCGCCGTGAGCGCACCCTCGCCGACCGTCGCGCCGGGCTGCGATGCTGCATAGCCTGATCGCGCTGAAGCCGCGCGACGTCCCGCTGCGCGTCGCCCTGCGCAACACCTTCGCGGTGGTCGCCCCGCTCGCCATGGGCGTGGCCAGCGGTCATGCCGAACTCGGCCTGGCGATGGCCACCGGCGCGCTGAACACCATGTTCTCCGACCAGCCCGGGCCGTACCGGGCGCGCATGCAGCGCATGCTGATGGCGGCGCTGGCCGCCGGCGGCGCGGCGCTGCTGGGCATGCTGATCGGCGCGCATACCCCGGCGCTGGCGCTGGCGGCGCTGTTGCTGGGCCTGGGCGGCGGCCTGCTGGTGGCGCTGGGCCCGGTCGCGGCGCGGGTCGGGCTGACCAGCATGATCCTGCTGGTGGTCAGCGCCGACGTGCGCCTCCCTGCGGCACAGAGCGTCGGCGTGGCCGCGCTGATCTTCGCCGGCGGCGTGCTGCAGATGCTGATGGCGCTGGCCGCCTGGCCGCTGCAGCGCTACCGCCCGGAGCGGTTCGCGCTGGCCGAACTGATGCGGCAGCTGGCCGGCATCGCCCGCCAGCGGCCGAGCGCGACGCTGGCGCCGCCGGCCACCGAAGCGGTGCTCGAGGCGATGGTGATGCTGCACGGCGAGCACCGTTCGCGCGGGCTGGCGGTGCAGTCGTTCCGGATCATCGCCGAGCTGTGCGAACGCGCGCGGCTGGAACTGCTGACCCTGACCGACCTGCACGGGCGCCTGGACGAAGCCGCCGCCGCGCGGCTGCCGATCGAGCGCGTGCTGGAGCGCAGCGCGGTGGTGCTGGACCAGCTCGCCTACGCGCTGGACAACGCCGAAGACCCGGCCGCGGCGGAGGCCTCGATGACCGGCTTCGACGATCTGGCCGAGGCGCTGGCGCAGGCCCAGGCGCAAGCGCAGGACACCCGCGAGCGGCGCCTGCTGCGCATTGCCGTGGCCCGCGCGCAGGGCCTGGGCGGGCAGCTGCGCGCGCTGGTGCGCAATGGCCACTGGGCCAGCAGCCGCGGCGAGATCCAGGCCGAGCTGGCCGAGGCCCGGTTGCCGGCGGCGCTGCGCCCGCTGGCGCCGCTGCAGACCCTGCGCGCCAACCTCGGCTTCTCCTCGGTCGCGTTCCGGCATGCCTTGCGCTGCGGCGTGTGCCTGAGCCTGGCGGTGCTGTTCGAACGCTGGCAGGCGATCCCGCACGGCTACTGGATCCCGATGACCACGGCGATCGTGCTCAAGCCGGATTTCGGCGGCACCCTCAGCTTCGGCGCCTTGCGCGTGGCCGGCACCTTCGCCGGGCTGGTGCTGGCCACCGTGCTGGCCCACTTCACGATGGACGGCGCGGTGGTGCGGCTGCTGTTGCTGACCGTGTTCTGCCTGGGCTTCCGCCTGCTGACCCAGGTCAACTACGGCCTCGGCGTGGCCTGCCTGACCGGCATGCTGGTGTTGCTGCTGTCGTTCGAAGGCATGGCCCCGGGCGAGGCGATCGGCGAACGCATCCAGGCCACCGTGCTCGGCAGCGCGCTGGCGCTGGTCGCCTATGCGCTGTGGCCGACCTGGGAGCGGCGGCATATCCGCGCCACCCTGGCGCAGCTGTTGCTGGCCTATCGCGACCATCTCGCCGCGCTGCTCGAAGGCCGCCTGCAGGCGCTGCCGGAGACCCGCGCCGCGTCGCGTACCGCGCGCACCAACGTACAGGCCTCGATCGAGCGCCTGCGCGGCGAACCGCGGCGCAAGCGCAACCTGCGCGAACTCAAGCTGGCCGAATCGGTGCTGGCCAACGGCAATCGCCTGATCCGCGCCTCGCTGGCGCTGGAAGCGGTGCTGCGCGACAGCCCGGCGTTGCCGCCGCTGCCGGAACTGGCGCAGTTTCGGCAGCAGGCGCATGCGGCGCTGACCCAACTGGCCGACAGCCTGCGCAGCGGCACCCCGCCGCCGCAGGCGACCTTGCGCAACGACGAACGGCGCCTGGCCGAGGCGCTGGCCGCGCATCTGCAGGAGGCCAGCGACGGCTCGGCGCTGGCCGCGCTGGCCGACACCGGCGACCGCGTCGCCGACAGCGTCGGCACCCTCACCCACCTGTTGCGCAGCGCCATGCTGCCGGCCACCGCCACGCCCGCCGACGAAGCGCTACGCCGCGACCGGTAGACTGTGCCCTCGTCCTGTTACCCGCTGCCGATGAACGAGATCCTGACCCGCAACCACGCCACCGCGCTCGATGCCGCCGACCCGCTGCGCGAGCTGCGCCGCGAATTCCTGTTCCCGCAGCACCAGGGCGCCGACCAGGCCTACTTCGTCGGCAATTCGCTGGGCCTGCAGCCGCGCGGCGCGCGCGCCGCGGTGCAGGAGGTGCTGGACAAATGGTCGACGCTGGCGGTGGAAGGCCACTTCACCGGCGACACGCAGTGGATGACCTACCACGAACTGCTGGCCGCGCCGCTGGCGCAGCTGGTCGGCGCGCTGCCGCACGAAGTGGTGGCGATGAACACGCTGACGGTGAACCTGCACCTGCTGATGGTCAGCTTCTACCGCCCCACCCGCGAGCGCCCGGCGATCCTGATCGAGGCCGGCGCGTTCCCGTCCGACCAGCATGCGCTGGCCTCGCAGATCCGCTTCCATGGCTTCGACCCGGCGACCGAACTGATCGAAGTGCAGCCCGACGGCGCCGACGGCACCGTGTCGCTGGCGGCGATCGAGCGCGCGATCGCCGAACACGGCCCGCGCCTGGCGCTGGTGCTGTGGCCGGGCGTGCAGTACCGCACCGGGCAGGCCTTCGACCTGGACGCGGTGGCGCGGCTGGCGCGCGCGGCCGGCGCCGCGGTCGGTTTCGATCTGGCGCATGCGGTCGGCAACATCCCTTTGACCCTGCACGACACCGCGCCCGATTTCGCGGTGTGGTGCCACTACAAGTACCTCAACGCCGGCCCCGGCGCGGTCGCCGGCGCCTTCGTGCACGAGCGCCATGGCCACGGCGACACACCGCGCTTCGCCGGCTGGTGGGGCCACGACAAGCGCACCCGCTTCCAGATGCGCCCGGAGTTCGTCGCCGCGCCCGGCGCCGACGGCTGGCAGCTGAGCAATCCGCCGATCCTGAGCATGGCGCCGCTGCGCGCCTCGCTGGAGCTGTTCGAACGCGCCGGGCTGCCGGCGCTGCGGCGCAAGTCGCTGCAGCTGACCGGCTATCTGGAAACGCTGATCCGCGCGCGCCTGGCCGAGACCCTGCAGATCGTCACCCCGGCCGACCCGGCGCAGCGCGGCTGCCAGCTGTCGCTGCGCGTGATCGGCGGCCGCGAACGCGGCCGTGCGCTGTTCGAGTACCTGCAATCGGTCGGCGTGCTCGGCGACTGGCGCGAGCCGGACGTGATCCGGATCAGCCCGGTGCCGCTGTACACCCGCTATCGCGACGTCTACCGCTTCGTCGAGGAAGCGGAAACCTGGGCCGGCGTCTGAGCCGCCCCCTCCTGCGCGGCCACCGCCGCGCGTCATGCCGGATTTCTCCTTGAGCGCCTCCCCCCGTAGCATCACCCTGATCGGCGCCGGCCTGGCCGGTTCCCTGCTCGCCATCCTGCTCTCGCGCCAGGGCTGGCGCGTCACCGTCTACGAGCGCCGCGGCGATCCGCGCATCCAGGACTACGAGCGCGGCCGCTCGATCAACCTGGCACTGGCCGAGCGCGGCCTGCATGCGCTGCGCCAGGCCGGCGCCGACGCCGCGGTGATGGCCAAGGCGGTGATGATGCGCGGGCGCATGGTGCATTTCGCCGACGGCCGCCAGCAACTGCAGCGCTATGGCCGCGACGACAGCGAAGTGATCTGGTCGGTGCACCGCAACGACCTCAACATCACCCTGCTGCAGTTGGCCGAACAGGCCGGCGCGCAGATCCACTTCTACCGGCGCCTGCACACGGTGGACTTCGACGCCGGCTACGCGCGCTTCATCGACGACCGCGACGACCAGCCGCACGACATCCGCTTCCGCAGCATGATCGGCGCCGACGGCGCCGGCTCGGCGCTACGCGCGGCGATGCAGCGCAAGTCGCCGATGGCCGAGCACACCGAGTTCCTGGACCATTCGTACAAGGAACTGGAGATCCCGCCCAACCCCGACGGCGGCTTCCGCATCGAGGCCAACGCGCTGCACATCTGGCCGCGCGGGCACTACATGTGCATCGCCCTGCCCAACGACGAAGGCACCTTCACCGTCACCCTGTTCCTGCCGAACGAAGGCGAGCCCAGTTTCGCCACCACCCGCAGCGGCGCGGAAGCCCTGGCGCTGTTCCAACGCGACTTCGCCGATGCGCTGCCGCTGATGCCGCAACTGGCCGAGCACTGGGAACAGCACCCGCCGGGCCTGCTCGGCACGCTACGCCTGGAACGCTGGCACCTGGACGGGCGCGCGGTGCTGCTCGGCGATGCCGCGCATGCGATGGTGCCGTTCCACGGCCAGGGCATGAACTGCGCGTTCGAGGACTGCGTGGCCCTGGCCGCGCACTTGCAGCGCGAACCGGACCTGGGCCGCGCCTACGCGGCTTTCGAGGCCGAGCGCAAGCCCAACGCCAGCGCGATCCAGCAGATGGCGCTGGAGAACTACATCGAGATGCGCGACCGCGTCGGCGATGCCGGCTTCCTGCTGCAACGCGAGCTGGAACAGGCGCTGCAGGAGCGCCACCCGACCCGCTTCGTGCCGCACTACACCATGGTCACCTTCCTGCGCACGCCGTACGCGCTGGCGTTGGAGCGCAGCGAGATCCAGCGCCAGATCCTGGTACAGGCCACGCAGGGCCACAGCGACCTGTCGCGGATCGACTGGGCCTGGCTGGAACGCACCGTGCACGATCGCCTGGCACCGCTGGACGGCGCGCATTGAGCCTCTCTGCCTTACCCTGTAGGAGCGGCTTCAGCCGCGACCGGCATTACCGGTAGCGTTGGCCGCGGCGGAAGCCGCTCCTGCAAAAGCGAGCCCGCGCGTTGCATTCGCGGCCGACGCGCACTACCCCACACCGCTCTGGTCCGACCATGCCCGACAGCTTTCTCTTCTACGACCTGGAAACCTTCGGTGCCGATCCGCGGCGCACGCGCATCGCCCAGTTCGCGGCGGTGCGCACCGATGCGGCGCTGAACGTGGTCGAGGAGCCGGTCAGTTTCTTCGTGCAGCCGGCCGACGACCTGCTGCCCTCGCCGATCGCCACGCTGATCACCGGCATCGCCCCGCAGCAGGCCCTGCGCGACGGGGTCAACGAGGCCGATGCGTTCGCGCGCATCGCCGAGCAGATGGCGCGGCCGCAGACCTGCACGCTGGGCTACAACTCGCTGCGCTTCGACGACGAATTCGTGCGCCACGGCCTGTTCCGCAATTTCCACGATCCGTACGAGCGCGAGTGGCGCGGCGGCAATTCGCGCTGGGACCTGCTGGACATGCTGCGGCTGATGCACGCGCTGCGCCCCGACGGCGTGGTCTGGCCGCAGCGCGAGGACGGCGCCACCTCGTTCAAGCTGGAACAGCTGGCGCTGGCCAACGGCGTGCGCGACGGCGACGCGCACGAGGCGCTGTCCGACGTTTACGCCACCATCGGCATGGCGCGGCTGTTCCGCGAGCGGCAACCGCGGCTGTGGGACTACGCGCTGAAGCTGCGCGACAAGCGCTTCTGCGGCGGCCTGCTCGACGTCGTGGCGATGCAGCCGGTGCTGCACGTGTCGATGCGCTATCCTGCCGCGCGCCTGTGCGCCGCGCCGGTGCTGCCGCTGGCGCGGCATCCGCGGATCGACAGCCGGGTGCTGGTGTTCGACCTGGAAGGCGATATCGAGCCGCTGCTGCGCTACACCCCGGAGCAGATCGCCGACCGCCTGTACACCCCGCAGGCCGACCTGCCCGAAGGCGAGCAGCGCATCCCGCTGAAGGAAGTGCACCTGAACAAGGCGCCGGCGCTGGTCGCCTGGTCGCACCTGCGCGATGCGGATTTCGCGCGCCTGCAGATCGACCCGGCGCAGATCCTGGCCAAGGCCGCGCGCCTGCGCGAGGCCGGGCCGGAACTGGCCGAGAAGGTCCGCCGCGTGTTCGGCAACGAACGCGCCTCGGCTCCGGCCGACGTGGATGCCTCGCTGTACGACGGCTTCCTGGCCGACACCGACAAGCGCGCGATGGCGCAGGTGCGCGCGACCCCGCCGGCACAGTTGGCGCCGCTGGAAACCGGCTTCCGCGATCCGCGCCTGCCCGAGCTGTTGTTCCGCTACCGCGCGCGCAACTGGCCGCAGACGCTGTCCATCGTCGAGCAGAACCGCTGGGACGATTACCGGCGCCGGCGCCTGCATGGCGACAGCGGCCTGTCCGAACTCGGCCTGGACGGCTACTTCGCGCAGCTCGCCGATTTACGTCTGGCTCACTCCGATGATGCTACCAAGCAAGCCCTGCTCGATCAGCTGGCCGCCTGGGGCCAGGACCTGCAACGTACCCTATGACTTCTTATTTCAGCGACGCCAGCTTCAAGTTCCTGCGTGCCCTGGCGCGGCACAACGACAAGGCCTGGTTCAACGACAACCGGCACAAGTACGAGGAGCACGTGCGCCAGCCGTTCCTGCGCCTGATCACCGACCTGCAGCCGGACCTGGCCCAGGTCAGCGACCATTTCCGCTCCGACCCGCGCGGCGTCGGCGGCTCGCTGTTCCGCATCCATCGCGACGCGCGCTTCTCCCACGACAAGTCGCCGTACAAGACCTGGCAGGGCGCGCGCCTGTTCCACGAGCGGCGCAAGCAGGTGCCGGCGCCGTCGTTCTACATCCACCTGCAGCCGGGCGAGAGCTTCGTCGGCGCCGGCCTGTGGCATCCGGAGCCGGACACGCAGCGCAAGGTGCGCCAGTTCATCTTCGACAACCCGGGCAGCTGGAAAGCCGCCGCGCACGCGCCGAAGCTGCGCCGCCGCTTCGATTTCGAGGCCACGGAAATGCTGGTGCGGCCGCCGCGCGGCTTCCCCGCCGAGTTCGAGTTCATCGACGATCTCAAGCACAAGAACTGGGTGTTCTGGCGCCAGCTCGACGACGCCACCATGACCGGGCCGAAGCTGCGCTCGCTGGTGGCGGCCGATCTGCAGACGCTGGCCCCGTTCGTGGACTATTTGTGCGCGGCCCTGGATCTGGAATTTTGAGGCAGTCCGCTTTCCCTGTAGGAGCGGCTTCAGCCGCGACAGGCATCATCGGTAACGCCTGTCGCGGCTGAAGCCGCTCCTACAAAAGATTGCATCCGCACCGAGGCACACGATGAAAAAATGGCTGGCCTTGCTGTTCCTCGCCTTGCTCGCGCTCGGCGGCTACGTCGTCGCTGGGCCCTACCTGGCGATCCGCGGCATCAGCCAGGCGCTGGAACAGCGCGATGCGGCGGCGCTGGAGCGCTACGTCGACTTCCCCACCCTGCGGGTCAACCTGAAGGCACAGGTCGACGATGCGTTGCTGCGCCGCGCCGGGCCGGACCTGCAGGCCGGCCTGTTCGGCGGCGCGCTGCTGTCGCTGGCCGGCAGCGTCAGCGGCATGGGCGTGGATGCGATGGTCACCCCGGCCGGGATCGGCGCCTTGCTGCAGGGCGACGCGCTGTGGAAGCGCGCCAGCGGCGACACCGTCGGCGGCGACACCTACGCCGCGCCGCGTCCGCCGCAACAGTTGCGGCAGGCCGAGCACCGCTTCGAATCGACCTCGCGCTTCGTCGCCACCCTCCACACCGCCGACGGCACCGCGGTGCCCTGCGTCTTCACCCGCGACGGGCTGCGCTGGAAGCTCAGCAACATCCTGCTGCCCCTGTAGGAATCTCCATGCAACTCGGCCAATGGACGACCGGGGGCCAGAGCCCCACGAAGTCCCCCGGGAGCGGCCGAGATCGACGCCACACCCGATTGGCTGGATTGGCTGCATGCCGATCCGTCGAGCGCTCCGACTAGCACGCGCCACTGCGATAGGAAGCCTTTTCAGTCATGTCGAGCACGCGCTCGGGCGTCAGGTTTTCCGCGATCACCCGCTCGACGATCACCACATCCAGCCACTCCCCTTCCAGCTGCGCGTGCTTCTCGTAGATGCCCACCTCGCGAAAGCCGCATCGCGCGCATAACGCACGGCTTGCCGCATTGATCGGGAAGATCCGCGACAAAAGCTTCCAGTAGCCCAGGCGGCGCGCTTCCGCAATCAACGCTCCCAGAAGTTCCAGGCCGATGCCACGACCTCGCGATCCGCGTTCGAGGTAAATCGAGAACTCTCCGATCCCGGCGTAACAGGCGCGCGGGCGATAGCAGCTGATATTGGCCCAGCCCAGCACGGTGCCGTCGGCATCGGTTGCGACCAGATACGGCATGAGACCCTGCGCCCCCAGCTTTTCGCGGATGTCCTCGGTACCGCGCGGCTGGGTCTCGAATGTCGAACGGCGCTCGGCGATCCCCTGGTTGTAGATCGCGGCGATGGCTTCGGCATCGTCCCGGGTGGCGATTCGAATCGGCATGCAGCGGCCCTCCTGTTTGTTGTTGGTGGCAACCATGTACTCAAACACCCCGCGACGCGCGGAAACACACCGGCTTACTCGGACGCTGCAGCTGGAGGTGTATCCGAATGAAACCGCCGCGCGGCGGCGTCAGCGAAGCGGCGGATCACCGCGGCGGCGCTGGCCAGGGTCTGCGCGTCGAAGTGGGCCACGATGGCCTTGTGCTGCCTGAGCAGATCCGCCTTGATTCGGGCATGCAAGGCATGGCCGGACGCGGTGACTTCGAGCAGCCACGCACGTTGGTCGGTCGCGTCGGCCTGGCGCCTGACATGGCCTTTGCGCTCCAGCGCATCGACGACGCGGCTCATCGTGCTCTTGTTCAAGAAGAGCCGCCTGGCGACATCCCCCGCCCGCAGCGGGCCCTGCTCCACCAAGGTCTCCAGGACATGGCACTGGGTCACCGATATGCCAAGACAGGACACCTGATCGCGGTCCCGAAACTGATAGAGCCTCACCAGATCGGACACCGCTTCGCTCAGCGCCCGGGCATCGTCGTCGAGCTTGGCAGTGCGTGCGGCGGACATCGGAACCTGGACCGAATTGGTTGTTACCTGCAACCATATGCAGGGCACGACTCTTTTTCAAGACGAAGCACCATCAAACAAAATAATTCAATAAATGATGTATCATCGAACCATGAACGAAGAGCGCGCTGTCTCCGCCCTGAGTGCCCTGGCCCACACCCAACGCCTGCGCGTGTTCCGCGCCCTGGTCGTGGCCGGTCCGGAGGGCATGACGCCCAGCATTCTCGCCGAGCGCCTCGATGTCGCCCGCAACACCTTGTCCTTCCACTTGAAGGAACTGGCGCATGCCGGACTGGTCAGCATTGAGCAGCAGGGCCGCAACCTGATCTATCGCGCCGAATACGGCCATATGAACGGCTTGATCGGCTATCTCACAGAGCACTGCTGCCAAGGTGGCGTCTGCGAGGTCATTGAGGCTTCCCCTTCCACTCGCTGCGACTGCTGACATCATGACGACCGACACCACCTACAACGCGCTGTTCGTCTGCACGGGCAATTCGGCCCGTTCCATCCTCGCCGAAGGCCTGCTCAACGGACTGGGCAAGGGCCGCTTTCATGCCTATTCGGCCGGCAGCCACCCCAAAGGGGAGGTCCATCCGCTGGCGCTGGCGACGCTGGAACGGCTGCGCCTGCCGACGGCGGGTTACCGCAGCAAGAGCTGGGACGAATTCGTGACCCCCGCTGCACCGAGGTTCGACTTCATCTTCACCGTCTGCGACAACGCCGCTGGCGAGGCGTGCCCGCTGTGGCCGGGCACGCCGGTGTCCGCCCATTGGGGCGTACCCGACCCGGCCGCGGTCGAGGGTTCTGAGGAACAGCAGCAAAAGGCCTTTCTCGACGCTGCAGTCACGCTGCGCAGGCGCATCGACCTGTTCCTGTCGCTGCCTCTGCAGCGCCTCGACAGCATGTCCTTGCAACGCGAACTGCGCGATATCGGCCAGCAGTGAGGCAGGCGCCATGAGCACCGACACCGACGTCTCCGGCTACTCGCCAGCACCCTCCGCCATGAGCGGCTTCGAGCGCTACCTGAGCGTGTGGGTGGCGCTGTGCATCATCGTCGGCATCGCGCTGGGCCAGTTCGCGCCGGGGGTGTTTCAGGCCATCGGCCGGATGGAAGTCGCCCAGGTCAACCTGCCGGTCGGCGTGCTGATCTGGATCATGATCGTGCCGATGCTGCTGAAGGTGGACTTCGCCGCGCTCGGCCAGGTCAGGCGGCACTGGCGCGGCATCGGCGTGACATTGTTCGTGAACTGGGCGGTCAAGCCGTTCTCGATGGCCCTGCTGGCGTGGATCTTCATCCGCCACGCGTTCTCGCACTGGTTGCCGGCCGAACAACTGGACAGCTATATCGCCGGCCTGATCCTGCTGGCCGCCGCGCCGTGCACGGCGATGGTGTTCGTATGGAGCCGACTGACCGGCGGCGACCCGGTGTTCACGCTGTCGCAGGTCGCCCTCAACGACACCATCATGGTGTTCGCCTTCGCCCCCATCGTCGGCTTGCTGCTGGGACTATCGTCGATCACGGTGCCATGGGCCACGCTGCTGGTGTCGGTGGCGCTATACATCGTCATTCCTGTGATCCTCGCGCAACTCTGGCGGCGGGCACTGTTGCGCAGGAGCCAGGCCGCCTTCGAGCGAACGCTGCAGCGCATCGGCCCGCTGTCGATCGCGGCGTTGTTGCTGACGCTGGTGCTCCTGTTCGCCTTCCAGGGCAAGGCCATCATCGCGCAGCCGCTGGTCATCGCCATGTTGGCGGTGCCGATCCTGATCCAAGTGTTCTTCAATTCCGGCCTGGCGTACTGGCTCAATCGCCAGGCCGGCGAGAAACACAGCATCGCAGGCCCGTCGGCACTGATCGGCGCCAGCAACTTCTTCGAACTGGCGGTCGCCGCTGCCATCAGCCTGTTCGGCTTCCACTCCGGCGCGGCACTGGCCACCGTGGTCGGGGTGCTGATCGAAGTGCCGGTGATGCTACTGGTGGTGCGTGTGGTCAACCGCTCGCGCGGCTGGTACGAGCGCCATACCCTCGCGCGGTGATCCCGCCGCGCGCGCCATCGGCGACGGCACGATTCACCACCGTCCCGAACAGCGCGGCGTATGCGGCATGCCGGACGCGCTTGGCAACGGCCGATGCCGACGCCGTTCGCAGCCGTTCGCGTCCTACCGGGGCGAACGCGCAGTGGCGGCAAATGCCCGCTGCAGGCGCCGGAACGTCGTCCGCAACTGCCAGCGCGCCGACCACGGCAGGTGCGCCAGCGCGGCGCGCGCGTCCAGCGCCGGCAGATCGCCGGTCCAGGCGAACACCACGTGGTTGTCCAGTTCCGGCTCGTCCATGCGCAGCACCCGGCCGCCGAAGATCTTGCGCAGGTGCGCCACGTGCTGGCGGGTGTCGGTGTCGTACAGGTTCACTGCCAGCACGCCGCCGGGCGTCAGCGCGGCATGGCAATCGTCGTAGAAACCGCGCGTGCGCATCGCCGCGGGGATGCCGTCGGCATCGTAGGCATCGAGCAGCAGCAGGTCGTAGCGGCCGCGGCGCTGCGGCAGCAGTTGCGCACCGTCGCCGTGCAGCGCCTGGAAACGCGCGTCGTCGGCCGGGATGTGGAAGGCGTCGCGCAGCGCCAGCACGTCGGCATCGGCCTCGATCGCCTCGATGCGCGCCCGCGGCAGATGCCGGTAGCAGAACTTGGCCTGCGAGCCGCCGCCCAGGCCGACGATGCCGATGCAGCGTGGCTCCGGCCGCAGCAGCAGGGCGCCGAGCATGCTGCGGGTGTAGTCCACTTCCAGCACGTGCGGCCACCAGGTGAGCATCCGGCTTTGCGTCACCTCGCCCTTGAACTGCAGGCTGGTGTAGCGCCAGCCGCGCTCCACGTACGGCCGTCCCGGGCGCAGCGCCTGCGTCTGCGCGCGGTCAGGCCGCAGCAACTGGCGCAGTGTGGCCCAGCGGCCTGCGCCGCCGCCGGAGGCCGCGCTCACGGCTTGGCGATGAGGTTGGCCACGCCGTGCGGCACATGCCCGGCGGCCACCCGCTCGCGCGCGGCGCTGTCGATGTTGTGCTGCGAGTCGTCGAAGAAGATGTCGGCGCCGAACGCCTGCAGGAACGGCCCCTTGTGGCGGCCGCCCAGGAACAGCGCCTCGTCCAGCCGCACGCCCCATTCGCGCAGCGTGCGGATCACCCGCTCGTGCGCCGGCGCCGAGCGCGCGGTGACCAGCGCGGTGCGGATCGGCGAGGCTTCGCCGGCCGGGAACGCGGACTGCAAGGCATGCAGCGCGGACAGGAAATTGCGGAACGGCCCGCCGGTCAGCGGCTCGCGCGCGTTCTCGCGCTCGTAGCGGCCGAACGCCTCCACGCCCTGCTCGCGCGAGAAGCGCTCGCCCTCGTCGCCGAAAATCACCGCATCGCCGTCGAAGGCGATGCGCAGCTGCGTGGACAACCGCTCCGAATCGATCGCTCCGGCCGCCGCGGCCGCTTCCTGCGCATGTTCGCCCGGCGGCTTGGGCAGGATCGTCGCCGCGGCGATGCCGTGGCTCAGCGCGCGCCGCACCGATTCCGGATTCGCCGACAGGAACAGGTCGGTGCCGAACGGCTTGACGTAAGGCCAGGTGGCCTCGCCGGAGGTGAAGGTGGCGCGGACGATGCCCAGTCCGTAGTGCTGGATCGAATTGAAGATGCGCAGCCCGGTATCGGCGGAATTGCGCGACAGCAGGATCACCTCCACCGGCGGCGTCTCCGGCGGCGTGCCCTGGTTCAGCGCCAGCAGCTTGCGCACCACCGGGAACGCCACGCCCGGCGCCAGCACATCGTCCTCGCGCTCGCGCTGGTACGCGCTGTACGCCTCCACTCCCTGCTGCTCGAACAGGGCATGGCCCTCTTCCAGATCGAACAGGGCACGCGAGGTGATCGCGACGGTTAGCAGGCGGGGGGAGTTGTCGGACATTGGGCAGGGATTCGAAATTGGGGATTCGGGATTGGCAAAAGCGGTCAATTGGATCGGAAAGCAGATAGAGAAAGCGACAGAAAGGCAGACTGGCGGTTGCGAATCCCTAATCCCGACTCCCCAATCCCCGCTTTCAAACCATAAATTGCTCACTCAAGATCCGCTCCTCCAGGTTGTGCTCCGGATCGAACAGCAGGGTGACCAGGCGGTCGCGCGATTCGCGGATGGTGACTTCGACCACGTCGCGGGTTTCGTGCGAGTCGGCGGTGACGCTGACCGGGCGCTTGTACGGATCGAGCACGCGCAGGCGCACTTCGGTGTCGGCCTTGAGGATCGCGCCGCGCCAGCGCCGCGGCCGGTACGGGGCGATCGGGGTCAGCGCCAGGGTGTGCGACCCCAGCGGCAGGATCGGGCCGTGCGCCGAGGAGTTGTAGGCGGTGCTGCCGGCCGGCGTGGCCACCATCACCCCGTCGCAGATCAGTTCGTCGACGCGGGTCTGGCCGTTGAGGTCGATGCTGACGTGCGCGGCCTGGCGGGTCTGCCGCAGCAGCGACACTTCGTTGTAGGCCAGCGAACCGGTTGTGGTGCCGGACTCGGTCTGCGCCAGCATCTCCAGCGGCCGCAGCTTGGCCGGCTCGGCCTGCGCCAGCCGCACCACCAGATCGTCGTCCAGATACTGGTTCATCAGGAAGCCGACCGTGCCCAGTTTCATGCCGAACACCGGTTTGCCCAGGCCGCCGTGACGATGCAGGGTCTGCAGCATGAAGCCGTCGCCGCCGAGCGCGCACAGCACATCGGCGTCGGCCGGCGCATGGTCGCCGTAGCGCGCGATCAGCTGATCGCGCGCCGCGAGCGCGGCTGGCGCGGTGCTGGCGAGGAAACAGATGCGGGGAGAAGACGGCAGGACAGGAACGTTCATGCCGCGATCATACCCGGCACGCCGTTACGCGCGCGCGGCCACCCCGGCGGCGGCGACGCTAGCGTCCGGACGCGTAATCGTCGTAGACGGTGCGCGCGGCCTGTTCCTGCATGTCCTGGCGGACCGACGCCGGCACGACGGCGATCAGGCGTTCGCGGACCTGCTGCGCCAGCTGCGCGGACTTGATGTCGCCCATGCCCTCGCCCTGCCGCGCATCGGCCAGACACAACCAGTACCAGGCGCGTGCGACATCCCGGCATGGCTGCGGACCAAAGGCCTGGATCCAGGCCAGTTCGGGTTCCCAGCCCGCGCCTTCGCGCCAGCCGCGCGCGCCCCATTGCGCCAGCAGCGCGGCATGATCCGGTTCGGTGCCGATGCCCAGAAAGCAACGGCGGCCATATTCGCGGTAGGCGACGCTGAAGCGATTGTCCAGCCAGGTGCGGGCGTAGACCGCGCGCTTCAATGCGGCCAGCGCCGCGACCGGCTCGCCGCTGGCATCCAGGTGCAGAAACCAGGCATACGCGGCATCGCCGAAGGATTTCCTGGACAGCGCGCGCAGCGGCGCCAGGTTGCCTTGCCGCTGTTGCTGCAACGCACGCTGCAGCCGCACCTCCAGCGAAGGCCGCCGGGCCATGAGCACCAGCAGCAGCACGACGAACGCGGGAATCAGAAGGTAGAGCATGGTCTCTGCCGGCGCGAAGCCGCGGAACGCGAAGCGGACGGTACGCGGGGAACCGGACTGGCCAGCGCCAGGACAAACGGCCCCACGCGCATGGCCATGGGCATCATGCGACGTGCGCCGGCATCGCGACAAGCGCGACGCCTGCGATCACGCCCCTTTCGTGAAAGAGGCATGGCGACGGCCGCAGCGACCGGGCCGCAGGGCCCGGCGCTGCCGACCTGCGCGTCAGGCCCGCGTCGCGGGCCCGCGCACGGGTCACACCCCGTGCGCCGCCAGCTGGCCCAGCCGCTGCACCGCCACCGACACGGTCGGGTAGTCCAGCGCCTTCTGCGCCGACAGCTCCTGCAGCATGTTCAAGGTGAAACGCAGGCTGCTGTCGTCGCGCTGCAGCCACTGCTGCACCTTGGCCTCGGCATTGCCGCCCGGCAACGCCAGGGCCTGCCCGGCCAACACGCTGTGGTGCTTGGCCAGTTCGTCGCGCAGCACGCCGCGGGCCACCGCATGCCAGCGGCCGTTGACCTCCAGCGCGTCGATCTGCTCGAACAGCCACGGCAGCTGCAAGGCCTCGCCGAGGCGGAAATGCACCTTCGACACCTCCACCGGCTTGAGCTTGCGGGTGCGCGCCATCTCGATGATGTCGAACGCCGGCTCCAGGAAGCGCAGTTCCGACAGCTGCTGCGCCAGTGCCGGCGGCAGGCCCTTGTCCTGCCATTCCTGCACCAGCGCCTCGTACAGCGGACGCTGCGAGTCCGACAGCACGCCGGAGGCGACGCGGATGTCGTTGAACGGCTCGTGGTAGCGCTCCACCGCCGCGGTGATGCCGGGCATCGGACCGGGACGGAACAACAGCCAGCGCACGAACGCGCGTTGCAGCTTCCAGATCACTTCCAGCGCATCGATCTGCACCGACTCGGGCACCTGCCCGTCCAGCGCGTCGATCTGCGTCCACAGCGCGCGCGCGTCCAACGTCTCGCGGCTGATCGTGTACGCCTTGGCCACCTCGCCGATGCTGCGCCCGGTGTCTTCCTGCATGCGCATCAGGAAGGTCGCGCCCATGCGGTTGATGGTGGTGTTGGTGACCGCGGTGGCGATGATCTCGCGCTTCAGCCGGTGCCGCTCCATCGCATCGGCGTACTTCTTCTGCAGCGGCTGCGGGAAGTAGCGCTGCAGCTCCTTGGACAGGTACGGGTCCTCGGGAATGTCCGATTCCAGCAGCTGCTGGAACGCGACCAGCTTGGAGTAGGACAGCAGCACCGCCAGCTCCGGCCGGGTCAGGCCCTGGCCGCGCGCCTTGCGCGCGGAAATCTCCGCGTCCGACGGCAGGTATTCGATCTGCCGGTCGAGCAGGCCCTGCGCTTCCAGGGTGCGGATGAAGTGCTGCTTGGAGCCCAGGCGCTTGACGCTCATCCGCTCCATCAGGCTCAGCGCCTGGTTCTGGCGGATGTTGTCCCACAGCACCAGCTCGGCGACCTCGTCGGTCATCGACGCCAGCAGCGTGTTGCGCGCCGCCACGGTCAGCTTCTTGGCCTGCACCACGTCGTTGAGCAGGATCTTGATGTTGACCTCGTGGTCGGAGGTGTCCACGCCGGCCGAGTTGTCGATGAAGTCGGTGTTGAGCAGCACCCCGACCTGCGCGGCCTCGATGCGGCCGAGCTGGGTCAGGCCCAGGTTGCCGCCTTCGCCGACGATCCTGCAGCGCAGCTCGCCGCCGTTGACGCGCAGGCCGTTGTTGGCGCGGTCGCCGACGTCGCCATGGGTCTCGCTGGCGGCCTTGACGTAGGTGCCGATGCCGCCGTTCCAGAACAGGTCCACCGGCGCCTTGAGGATCGCGTTCATCAGCTCGTTCGGCGAGAGCTGCTTGACGCCCGCTTCCAGGCCCAGCGCCTCGCGCACCGGCGCGCTGATCTCGATCGACTTCAGCGTGCGCGGATAGAGGCCGCCGCCGGCGCTGATCAGCTTGGCGTCGTAGTCGGCCCAGCTGGAGCGCGGCAGCTTGAACAGGCGCTCGCGCTCGGCGAACGAGGCCGCGGGGTCCGGATTCGGATCCAGGAAGATGTGGCGGTGGTCGAACGCGGCCAGCAGGCGGATGTGCCGCGACAGCAGCATGCCGTTGCCGAACACGTCGCCGGACATGTCGCCGATGCCGACCACGCTGAAGTCCTCGCTCTGGCAATCGCGGCCCAGCGCGCGGAAGTGGCGCTTGACCGACTCCCAGGCGCCGCGCGCGGTGATGCCCATGCCCTTGTGGTCGTAGCCGACCGAGCCGCCGGAGGCGAACGCGTCGCCCAGCCAGAAGCCGTGGTCGATCGCCAGCCCGTTGGCGATGTCGGAGAACGTGGCGGTGCCCTTGTCGGCGGCGACCACCAGGTACGGATCGTCCTGGTCGTGGCGCACCACCTGCGGCGGCGGCACGATCTTGCCGCCGACGATGTTGTCGGTGATGTCGAGCAGGCCCTGGATGAACAGCTTGTAGCAGGCGATGCCTTCGGCCAGCACCGCGTCGCGGTCGCCACCGGCGGGCGAGCGCTTGCAGAAGAAGCCGCCCTTGGCGCCGACCGGCACGATCACCGTGTTCTTGACCATCTGCGCCTTGACCAGGCCCAGCACCTCGGTGCGGAAATCCTCGCGCCGGTCGGACCAGCGCAGGCCGCCGCGCGCCACCGCGCCGAAGCGCAGGTGCACGCCTTCCACGCGCGGGCCGTACACGAAGATCTCGCGGTACGGGCGCGGCTTGGGCAGCTCCGGCACCTTGGCCGAATCGAGCTTGAAGCTGATGCAGTGGCCCAAGCCGCCGTCCTTGCCGGTCTGGTAGTAGCTGGTGCGCAGGGTCGCTTCGATCACGCCCTTGAAGCTGCGCAGGATGCGGTCCTCGTCGAGGCTGGCGACCTGGTCGAACAGCTTCAGCAGCGCGGCATTGGCCGCCTCCAGCTGCGCATCGCGGTCGCCGCGGCGCGCGTCGATCACCGGTTGCAGCGCCTTCAGCGCGCCTTCGTCGCCGGCCGCCAGCAGGTGCAGCTGCGCCGTCAGCGCGGCCTGGCCGTCGGCGATCTGCGCCTTGCTCTCGTTGCCGGTGGCCGGATCGAAACGCGCTTCGAACAGTTCCACCAGCAGCCGTGCCAGCAACGGATAGCGCGTGCAGGTCTCTTCGACGTAGGCCTGCGAGAACGGCACCCCGGTCTGCAGCAGGTATTTGCAGTAGCCGCGCAGGATCGCCACCTGGCGCCAGCCCAGGCCGGCGCCGACGATCAGGCGGTTGAAGCCGTCGTTCTCGGCATCGCCGCGCCAGATGCGCACGAACGCCTCGCACAGCGGCGCGTCGGCGCGTTCGACGTCGATGCTGCCGGCCAGCGGCTCCACTTCGAAGTCCTGGATGTACAGCAGCGTGCCGTCCACGGTCAGCCGGTACGGGCGTTCGGAGATCACCCGCAGGCCCAGGTTCTCCATCATCGGCAGCACGTCCGACAGCGGCAGGTCGTCGCGCTGGCGGTACAGCTTCAGGCGCAGGCTGTCGGCGCCGTCGCGGCGCAGCGACTGCAGGCTCAGGTGCAGGTCGTCGGGGCCGCGCAGCGCGGCCAGGCGCTCGACGTCGCGCGCGGCGATCTGCGCGGTCGATTCCTCGATGTAGCCGGCCGGCAGCGCGCGGCCGTAGTTGGCCGCCAGGCGCAGGCCGTCGCGCTCGCCGCGGCTGGCGACCAGCGCCTCGCGCAGGTCGTCCTGCCAGTTGCGCAGCAGGTGCGCCAGGCGCGCTTCCAGTTCGGTGGTATCGAATTCCAGCGCTTCGCCGGGCTTGGGCCGCACGATCAGGTGCAGCTGCGCCAGCGGCGATTCGCCCAGCACCACGCTGGAATCGATGTATTCGCCGTGCAGCGCGTCCTTCAGCAGGGCCTCGATGCGCAGGCGCACGTCGGTGTTGAAGCGCTCGCGCGGGATGTACACGAGTGCGGAAATGAAGCGGCCGTACTTGTCGCGGCGCAGGAACAGGCGGCTGCGCACCCGCTCCTGCAGGCCGAGGATGCCCATCGCGGTGCGGTACAGCTCCTCCTCGTTGGACTGGAACAGTTCCTCGCGCGGCAGCGTCTCCAGGATGTGGCGCAGCGCCTTGCCGCTATGGCTGCTCGGGGTCAGCCCGGACTTGCGCATCACGTAGTCGTGGCGCTCGCGCACCAGCGGGATCTCCCACGGCCGGCGGTTGTAGGCGCTGGACGTGAACAGGCCGAGGAAACGCTGCTCGGCGACGATGCGGCCCTTGGCGTCGAACTCCAGCACGCCGATGTAGTCCATGTAGCCGCTGCGGTGCACCCGCGAGCGCGCGTTGGTCTTGGTCAGGATCAGCGCTTCCTTGATCCCCGATTCGCTGAGGCCGTGCGCGGCCAGCGTGCGCACCGGCCGCGCCGGCGACTTGTCGTGGCCGCGCAGCAGGCCCAGGCCGCTGTCCTCCAGCGGCGCCAGCACGTCTTCGCCGCCCTGCTTCTCGACCCGGTATTCGCGGTAGCCGAAGAAGGTGAAATGGTCGGCCGCGGCCCAGCGCAGGAATTCCTGCGCCTCGCGCCGGCCCTTGTCGTCCACCGGCAGGCGCCGCGTGGTCAGGTCGTCGGCCAGGGTCAGCATCTTCTCGCGCATGCCGCTCCAGTCGCGCACGATGTTGCGCACCTCGCCGAGGATGCGCTGGATCGCCGCGTCCACCCGCGGCATGTCCTCCGGCGGCTGCCGGTCGATCTCCAGCAGCATCAGCGATTCCGGCTTGCCCTCGCCGACCGTCTCCAGCTTGCCGCCCTTGTCGCGGCTCATGCGCAGCACCGGGTGGCCGAGCACGTGCACGCCGATGCCCAGCTCCGACAGCGCCATGCTCACCGAATCCACCAGGAACGGCATGTCGTCGTTGACGATCTGCAGCACCGTGCGCGAGGACTCCCAGCCGTCTTCCTTCAGGCTCGGATTGAACACCCGCACGTTGAACGTGCCCGTCTTGCGCTTGCGCGCGAACTCCAGCATCGACGCCGCCAGCGCGGCCCATTCCTGCGCGCTGTGGTGGGGGAACTCGTCCTCCTCCATGCGCTTGTAGAACTCCTCGGCGAAGGCCTGCGCCTCGGCCTGGCGGCCGCCCGGGTAGCGCTGGCGCAGGGCCGCGTACACCGGCTCCAGGCTGAAGCCGCCGGCGGAAGCGGCCGGCACGGCGTCGATCACCCGCGAATTGGCGGTGGCGCGCGCCGCGCCGCGCTTGTTCGCGACCGGTGCGGCCTTGGCCTGCTTGGCCGACGGCTTGGCGGACGCCTTGGACGAGGGGGAAGCGGGCTTGGACGCGGACTTGCTGGAGGATCCGGCCGAGGACGTGCTGGAACGGGAAGCGTCTGATTTGGGTTTCATGACGGGGAGCAACAACGATGCTCGTTGGGAAAGCCAGAATTGTACCGGTGGCGCGTTCAACTACCTTGCTGCATGGCGCAAACCAGCGCCGGGAACGAAACGACGCGCCATATCGGGCAAAGTCGCGCGCGCCGCCGTCACGCCGTCATAACTTCGTGCAGTGGAGCGTCGCCGATGCCGGGACTTGTCGCGATCGGCGCGCCGATGTCAAGGCTGTTCCAATTCTAAACTGGACGGTATAGTCCACATTCAATGACCGCCTCCCCTGCCCCGTCCCGCCTGCCTCAGGCGCGCGATCAGCGCGTGTACGCCGCCGTGCGCGAACTGTTGGCCGAAGCCGGCATGCGCCTGAGCATGGATGCGGTGGCCGCCCGCGCCGGCTGCTCCAAGCAGACCCTGTACAGCCGCTACCGCAGCAAGCAGGACCTGCTGCAGCGGGTGATGCAGGACCATACCGAACTGAGCGCCACGCACCTGGGTCCGGCGCAGGGCGAACTGCGCGGCAGCCTGCTGCGCTTCGCCCGCGAGTACCTGGAGCAGCTGTCCGAGCCGAGCGTGCTGCAGAGCTGCCAGCTGATCGCGGCCGAATCGCGGCATTTCCCCGAGCAGGTCCGCGCGCTGTTCCGCGACAGCGCCGAGGCGCTGATGCAGCGCCTGAGCGAACGCCTGCAACTGGCGGTGGCCGCCGGCCAGCTGCGCCATGACGATCCGCACTTCATGGCCGAACTGCTGTTGAGCATGATCGTCGGGATGGATTTCGAGCGCCAACGCTTCCATACCGCCCATCGCAGCGACGCCGCCGCGCAGCGCGCCTGGGCCGAATTCGCCGTCGACGGTTTCCTGCGCGCGTTCGCCGCGCCCCCTGCCCCTTCCCTTTCGTTTTCGACACCAGACCGGAGTACCACCCGATGACCTCCCCGTTGCGTTCTCTCGCCCTGGCCTGCGCCGTCGTGGTGGTGTTGGCGTCCTGCAAGAAACAAGAAGAACAGCAGGCCATGCCGCCGCCGGAAGTGGGCGTGCTGGAAGCCAAGCCGCAGACGCTGCCGTTGCAGCGCGACATGGTCGGGCGCCTGTCCGCCTACCGCAGCGCCGACGTGCGCGCCCGCGTGGCCGGGGTGCTGGAAAAGCGCCTGTACACCGAAGGCACCGACGTGAAGGAAGGCCAGCCGCTGTTCCAGATCGATCCGGCGCCGCTGCGCGCCTCGCTGGCGTCGGCGCAGGGCCAGCTGGCCGCGGCCGAGGCCACCTACGCCAACGCCAAGGTCGCCGCCACCCGCGCGCGCAGCCTGGCGCCGCAGGCCTACGTGTCCAAGTCCGACCTGGACACCGCCGAGGCCACCGAACGCACCTCGGCCGCATCGGTGCAGCAGGCGCGCGCCGCGGTGGACACCGCACGCATCAACCTGGGCTACGCCACCGTCACCGCGCCGATCGCCGGCCGCGCCGGCAAGCAGCAGGTCACCGAAGGCGCGCTGGTCGGCCAGGGCGACACCACCCTGCTGACCACGATCGACCAGCTCGACCCGCTGTACGTGAACTTCTCGATGAGTTCGGACGAACTGGCGCAGCTGCGCCAGGCGCAGACCCAGGGCAACGTGGCGCTGAACGACGAGGGCAAGTCGACCGTGCAGGTCAAGCTCGGCGACGGCAGCGTCTATGCGCAGTCCGGCACGCTGGACTTCTCCGATACCGCGGTCGACCCGAGCACCGGCTCGGTGACCCTGCGCGCCCTGCTGCCCAATCCGGACCGGGTGCTGCTGCCCGGCGCGTTCGTCAGCTTCGCCGCCAACCTGGGCCAGCGCAACAACGCTTACCTGATCCCGCAGGAAGCGATCCAGCGCGACGCCAAGGGCGCCTACGCGCTGGTGGTCGGCAAGGACGGCAAGGTGCTGCGCAAGGACGTGGTCACGGTCGGCCAGCAGGAAGGCAAGTGGATCGTCGGTTCCGGCCTGGCCACCGGCGACCAGGTCATCGTCTCCGGCCTGCAGAAGGCCAAGGAAGGCGCGCCGGCCAAGGCCACGCCGTGGACCCCGGGCGCTCCGGGCCAGGCCCCGGGCGGCGCCGCGCCGCAGGGCCAGGCGCCCGCCGGCGCCGCGCCGCAGGACAAGGCCGCCGGCCAACCGCAGGGCGCAGCGAGCGGCGACACGCCGGCCGCCGCGGCCGATTCCAAGCCCGAGCAGCAGTAACGGACCCCCGCCATGCCTAAGTTCTTCATCGAACACCCGGTCTTCGCCTGGGTGGTGGCGATCCTGATCTCGCTCAGCGGCGTGATCGCCATCCTCAACCTCGGCGTCGAATCCTATCCCTCGATCGCGCCGCCGCAGGTCACCGTCACCGCGACCTACCCCGGCGCCAGCGCCGACACCACCGAGCGCTCGGTCACCCAGGTGATCGAGCAGCAGCTGACCGGCATCGATCACCTGCTGTACTTCAGCTCCTCGTCCTCCTCCAGCGGTACCGCCACCGTCACCCTGACCTTCGAGACCGGCACCAATGCCGACATCGCCCAGGTGCAGGTGCAGAACAAGGTGTCGCTGGCGACGCCGCGCCTGCCCTCGGAAGTGACCGCGCAGGGCGTAGTGGTGGCCAAGGCCAACGCCGGCTTCCTCAGCGTGATCGCGCTGCGCTCGGAAAACCCGTCGATCGACCGCAGCGCGCTCAACGACATCGTCGGCTCGCGCGTGCTGGAGCAGATCTCGCGCGTGCCCGGCGTCGGCAGCACCCAGCAGTTCGGCGCCGAATACGCGATGGACATCTGGCTGAACCCGGAAAAGCTGCAGGGCTATCACCTGTCGCCGAGCCAGGTGTACAACGCGATCAGCGCGCAGAACGTGCAGTTCGCCGCCGGCTCGATCGGCTCCGATCCGGCCCCGTCCGGGCAGTCGTTCACCGCCACGGTCACCGCCGAAGGCCGCTTCAGCTCGCCCGAGCAGTTCGAGAACATCATCCTGCGCGCGGACAGCAACGGCAGCGTGGTGCGGCTGAAGGACGTGGCGCGGGTCGCGTTCGGCCCGACCAGCTTCGGCTTCGACACCCAGTACAACGGCAAGCCGACCGGCGCGTTCGCGATCCAGCTGCTGCCCGGCGCCAATGCGCTGAGCGTGTCCGAGGCGGTCAAGGCCAAGATGGACGAGCTGCAGCCGAGCTTCCCGCAGGGCGTGAGCTGGTTCACCCCGTACGAAAGCACCACCTTCGTGCGGATCTCGATCGAGGAAGTGGTCAAGACCCTGGCCGAGGCGATCGTGCTGGTGTTCCTGGTGATGCTGGTGTTCCTGCAGAACTTCCGCGCCACCATCATCCCCACCCTGGTGATCCCGGTGGCGCTGCTGGGCACCTTCCTGGGCATGTGGGTGATCGGCTTCACCATCAACCAGCTGACCCTGTTCGCGATGGTGCTGGCGATCGGCATCGTGGTCGACGACGCGATCGTGGTGATCGAGAACGTCGAACGCATCATGTCCGAAGAGCACCTGGCGCCGAAGGCGGCCACGCAGAAGGCGATGACCCAGATCACCGGCGCGGTGGTGGCGATCACCGTGGTGCTGGCGGCGGTGTTCATCCCCTCGGCGATGCAGCCCGGCGCGGCCGGCGCGATCTACAAGCAGTTCGCGATCACCATCGCCATGGCGATGGGGTTCTCGGCGTTCCTGGCGCTGAGCTTCACCCCGGCGCTGTGCGCGGCGTTCCTGAAGGCCACCCACAACGAGAACCCGAACTGGGTGTACCGCAACTTCAACAAGTACTACGACAAGCTGGCGCACCGCTACGTCGCCGCGGTCGGCGGCACCATCCGCCGCGCGCCGCGCTGGATGGCGGTGTTCGCGTTGCTGGTGGTGCTGTGCGGCTTCCTGTTCACGCGCATGCCCGGCAGCTTCCTGCCCGAGGAAGACCAGGGCTTCGCGCTGGCGATCGTGCAGTTGCCGCCGGGCGCCACGGTCGGCCGCACCAACGAGGTGTTCGCGCAGATGCGCGGCGTGCTGCAGCAGCAGAAGGCCGTGGAAGGCATGCTGCAGGTGGCCGGCTTCAGCTTCCTGGGCCGCGGCGAGAACGTCGGCATGGGCTTCATCCGGCTCAAGCCGTGGGCCGACCGCGACGTCACCGCCACCGACCTGATCCAGCAGTTGAACGGGATGTTCTACGGCATCAAGGGCGCGCAGATCTTCGTGGTCAACCTGCCCACGGTGAACGGGCTGGGCCAGTTCGGCGGCTTCGACATGTGGCTGCAGGACCGCACCGGCGCCGGCGAGGAAGCGCTGACCCAGGCGCGCAACATCCTGCTCGGCAAGGCCGCCGCGCGCCAGGACGCGCTGGCCGGGGTACGCCCCAACGGCCTGGAGAACGCGCCGCAGCTGCAGTTGAGCGTGGACCGCGTGCAGGCGCAGTCGATGGGCCTGTCGGTCAGCGACATCTACCAGTCGATCCAGATGATGCTGGCGCCGGTGTACGTCAACGACTTCTTCTACGAAGGCCGCATCAAGCGCGTCAACATGCAGGCCGACGCGCCGTTCCGCACCGGTCCGGAGTCGCTGCGCAACTTCTACGTGCCCAGCAGCAGCGCCACCGACAGCGACGGCCTGCCGCAGATGATCCCGCTGAGCACGGTGGTGAAGTCGAACTGGATCTACAGCTCGCCGTCGCTGAGCCGCTACAACGGCTATTCGGCGGTCAACGTGGTCGGCAACCCGGCCCCGGGCGGCAGTTCCGGCCAGGCGATGAGCGCGATGGAGGAGATCGTCAACAACGACCTGCCGCCGGGCTTCGGCTTCGACTGGAGCGGCATGTCGTACCAGGAGATCATCGCCGGCAACAGCGCCACGCTGCTGCTGGTGCTGTCGATCGTGGTGGTGTTCCTGTGCCTGGCGGCGCTGTACGAGAGCTGGTCGATCCCGGTCTCGGTACTGCTGGTGGTGCCGATCGGCGTGCTCGGCGCGATCACCTTCTCGCTGCTGCGCGGCCTGCCGAACGACATCTACTTCAAGATCGGCATGATCACGGTGATCGGCCTGGCGGCGAAGAACGCGATCCTGATCGTGGAGTTCGCGGTGGAGCAGCGCGCGGCGGGCAAGACCCTGCGCGAAGCGGCCACGGAGGCGGCGCACCTGCGCTTCCGTCCGATCCTGATGACCTCGTTCGCGTTCATCCTCGGCGTGCTGCCGATGGCGATCTCCAGCGGCGCCGGCGCCAACGCGCGCCACTCGATCGGCACCGGCGTGATCGGCGGCATGGTGTTCGCCACCTTGCTCGGCGTGCTGTTCATCCCGCTGTTCTTCGTGGTGGTGCGGCGCATGCTCGGCGACAAGCTGGACGAGCCGTCGAAGGAGTACGTGGCGATCCAGCAGGAAGGGCAGAACCGGAACCAGCCGGATCGGTGAGGGGCCGGGATTGGGGATTGGGGAGTCGGGATTCGTCAGGAATCCCGGGTCCTTGAGAGCCTCAGGTTCCTGCAAACAAAAAAAGCGGCCTTATCGGCCGCTTTTTTTTTGCCGGTTCCGGCACTGCCTGCCGCAGCGCCGGTCCGATTCCCCATTCCCGACTCCCTATTCCCAGCTCAACGCAATCCGGTCTCGTTGCGGGCGATCACCAAGCGCTGGATTTCAGAGGTGCCTTCGTAGATCTCGGTGATCTTGGCGTCGCGGAAATAGCGCTCCAGCGGCATTTCCTTCGAGTAGCCCATGCCGCCATGGATCTGCACCGCCTGGTGGGTGATCCACATCGCCGCTTCGGACGCGGTCAGCTTGGCCACCGAGGCTTCGGTGGTGAAGCGCTGGCCCTGCCCCTTCACCCATGCCGCGCGCAGCGTCAGCAGCAGCGACGCGTCGAGCTTGCACTTCATGTCGGCGATCTTGGCCTGGGTCATCTGGAACGCGCCGATCGGCGAGCCGAACGCCTTGCGCTCCTTCACGTAGTCCAGGGTGGCCTGGTAGGCGGCGCGGGCGATGCCGATCGCCTGCGAGGCGATGCCGATGCGGCCGGCGTCGAGCACGCTCATCGCGATCTTGAAGCCCTCGCCCGGCGCACCCAGGACCTCGTCCGGGCTCGCCACGTAGTCCTGGAACTCGATCTCGCAGGTGGCCGAGGCGCGGATGCCGAGCTTGGGCTCGGTCTTGCCGCGGTGGAAGCCGGGCTTGTCGGTGTCGATCACGAACGCGGTGATGCCGCGCGAGCCCTGCTCCGGGTCGGTGACCGCGAACAGCACGATGTACTTGGCGACCGGGCCGGAGGTGATCCAGCTCTTCTTGCCGTTGATCACGAAGCTGCCGTCGTCCTGGCGCACCGCACGGCAACGCATCGCGGTGGCGTCGGAGCCGGACTGCGGCTCGGTCAGCGCGAACGCGCCGATGTGGCTGCCGTCGGCGATCGCGCGCACGTACTTCTGCTTCTGCGCCTCGTTGCCGTTCTTGAGGATGCCGGCGCAGAACAGCGAGTTGTTGACCGACACGATGGTGGAATGGGCGGCGTCGCCGGCGGCGATCTCGACCATCGCCAGCACGTAGGCGATCGGGTCCATGCCGGCGCCGCCGTATTCCTCCGGCACCTCGATGCCCATCAGGCCGTTCTCGCCGAGCAGGCGGATGTTCTCCAGCGGGAACTCGCCGGTGCGGTCGTGATGCTCGGCGCTCGGGGCGATCCGTTCCTGGGCGATGCGTCGCGCCACGTCCTGGATCATCAATTGCTCTTCAGTAAAGCTGAAATCCACGTAGAACCCCTCCCGGGCTGTCTGGTGCGCCATTGTAGCCACCCAGACCATACGCAGGCGTGTGCACGACTTGACCCGATGCGTCCGCGGGACCAGAATATCTCTATATCGCGATAGGAAGATATTATGGATCTGGAGGACTGGTCGACCCGGCTGAAGGTGTTCGCCGATGCGACCCGGGTGCGCCTGCTGGCCTTGCTGGAGCAGGAAGAGCTGACCGTGGCCGAGCTGTCGGCGATCACCCGGCTGGCGCAACCGCGCGTGTCCACCCACCTGGCCAAGCTGAAGGAGGCCGGGCTGGTGCGCGACCGCCGCGCCGGCGTGTCGGCCTACTACCGCTTCGACGAGGCGCAGCTGGACCCGGCGCAGCGCGCGCTGTGGCTGGCGCTGAGCACCGGCAGCGACGATCCGCTGCTGCGCCAGGACGCCGAGCGCGTGGCCGCGGTGCTGGCCAACCGCGCCGCCGACCAGAACTGGGCCGACTCGGTGGCCGGCGACATGGAGCGCCACTACTCGCCCGGGCGCACCTGGGAAGCGCTGGCGCGCACCGCGTTGCCGCTGCTGGAAACCGGCGACGTGCTCGACATCGCCTCCGGCGACGGCGTGCTGGCCGAACTGGTGGCCCCGCATGCGCGCCGCTACGTGTGCATCGACACCAGCGCACGGGTGGTGGCCGCGGCCAGCGAACGCCTGCGCCGGCTCGGCAACGTGGAAGTGCGCGAAGGCGACATGCACGCGCTGCCGTTCGCCGACGCCAGCTTCGACCTGGTGGTGATGATGCACGCGCTGACCTACGCGGCCAAGCCGGCGCAGGCGGTGGCCGAATCGGCGCGGGTGCTGCGCCCCGGCGGGCGCCTGCTGCTGTGCAGCCTCGCCCGCCACGAACACAAGGCCGCGGTGCAGGCCTACGGCCACGTCAACCTGGGCTTCGCCTCCAAGGAACTGCGCAAGTTCGTCGACAAGGCAGGGCTGGACGTGTCCAGCCTGGAAACCGTGACCCGCGAGAAGCGGCCGCCGCATTTCGAGGTGATTTCGTTGATTGCGGTGAAGCCGGGATTCGGGAATGGGGATTCGGCAATCGCAAAGGCAAAGGCAGGAGCAGGCGCGTGAGCATCTCTGACGTTTCTTCCCAATCCCAGGTCCCCTGGCTGCATCCGCAGCGCACGCAGACGCTGCTGCAGGCGCTGTCCGAACGCATCCTGATCATCGACGGTGCGATGGGCACCATGATCCAGCGCCACGACCTGCAGGAAGCCGACTACCGCGGCGAGCGCTTCGCCGCCGGCTACGACGGCGCGCACGTGCACGGACCCGGCTGCGACCACGCGCCGCAGGGCCACGACCTGAAGGGCAACAACGACCTGTTGCTGCTGTCGCGGCCGGAAGTGATCGCCGGCATCCATCGCGCCTACCTCGACGCCGGCGCCGACCTGCTGGAAACCAACACCTTCAACGCCACCTCGATCAGCCAGGCCGACTACCACCTGGAACATCTGGTCTACGAATTGAACAAGGCCGGCGCGCAGGTCGCGCGCGCGTGCTGCGACGCGGTCGAGGCGCTCACCCCGGACAAGCCGCGCTTCGTCATCGGCGTGCTCGGCCCGACCAGCCGCACCGCCTCGATCAGCCCCGACGTCAACGATCCCGGCTTCCGCAACACCAGCTTCGACGAACTGCGCGGCACCTACCGCGAAGCGGTCGAGGGCCTGATCGACGGCGGCGCCGACACGCTGATGGTGGAAACCATCTTCGACACGCTCAACGCCAAGGCGGCGCTGTACGCGATCGAGGAAGTGTTCGACGCGCGCGGCGGGCGGCTGCCGGTGATGATCTCCGGCACCATCACCGATGCCTCCGGGCGCACCCTGTCTGGGCAGACCGCCGAGGCGTTCTACGCCTCGGTCGCGCACGGCCGGCCGCTGTCGGTGGGATTGAACTGCGCGCTCGGCGCCAGCGACCTGCGCCCGCACGTGGAGACGCTGGCGCGGATCGCCGACGGCTACGTCAGCGCGCATCCCAACGCCGGCCTGCCCAACGCCTTCGGCGAGTACGACGAGACCCCGGAGGAAATGGCGGCGACGCTGAAGGAGTTTGCCGAATCCGGCCTGCTGAACCTGGTCGGAGGCTGCTGCGGCACCACCCCGGCGCATATCCAGGCGATCGCCGAGGCGATGCGCGGGCTGCGTCCGCGCACGCCGCTGGCGGCGCAGGCCCAGGCACAGGCCGCCTGAGATGCGCGCGCGTCCGCTATCGCTTCACGCATTCGCAGTGCACGCGCGCCGTCCGGTGTGCGCTGCGCCCGTCGGTCGCGCGCGCGCGGCCGCGGCAACGATCCCGAAAGGCTGAGCCCATGTCCGTCCGCATTACCCGCCTGTCCGGCCTGGAGCCGCTGCTGCTGACCCCGGACCTGCTGTTCGTCAACGTCGGCGAGCGCACCAACGTCACCGGCAGCGCGCAGTTCCGCAAGCTGGTCAAGGAAGAACGCTACGAGGAGGCGGTGGAGGTGGCGCGCCAGCAGGTCGCCAGCGGCGCGCAGATCCTCGACGTCAACATGGACGAGGGCCTGATCGATTCGGAGAAGGCGATGACCCGCTTTCTCAACCTGATCATGTCCGAGCCGGACATCGCGCGCATCCCGATCATGGTCGACTCCTCCAAGTGGAGCGTGATCGAGGCCGGGCTGAAGTGCCTGCAGGGCAAGAGCGTGGTCAACTCGATCTCGCTGAAGGAAGGCGAGGCGGTGTTCGTCGAGCACGCGCGCAAGGTGCTGCGCTACGGCGCCGCCGCGGTGGTGATGGCGTTCGACGAGCAGGGCCAGGCCGACACCTGCGCGCGCAAGGTCGAGATCTGCAGCCGCGCCTACCGGATCCTGACCGAGCAGGTCGGCTTCCCGCCGGAAGACATCATCTTCGACCCGAACATCTTCGCCGTGGCCACCGGCATCGAGGAACACGACAACTACGCGGTGGACTTCATCGAGGCCACCCGCATCATCCGCAAGACCCTGCCGCATTGCCACGTGTCCGGCGGCGTGTCCAACGTGTCGTTCTCGTTCCGCGGCAACGAGACCGTGCGCCAGGCGATCCATTCGGTGTTCCTGTACCACGCGATCGCCGCGGGCATGGACATGGGCATCGTCAACGCCGGCGGCATGCCGATCTACGACGACCTCGACCCGGACCTGCGCGAACGGGTGGAGGACGTGATCCTCAACCGCCGCCGCGACGGCACCGAGCGCCTGCTGGAGATCGCCGAGCGCTACAAGGGCAAGAAGGGCCAGAGCAGCGTCGAGGACCTGAGCTGGCGCGAGAAGCCGGTGCGCGCGCGGCTGGCGCACGCGCTGGTGCACGGCGTGGACGCCTACGTGGAATTCGATACCGAGGAAGCGCGGCAACAGTCCACGCGCCCGCTGGACGTGATCGAAGGCCCGCTGATGGACGGCATGAATGTGGTCGGCGACCTGTTCGGCGCCGGCAAGATGTTCCTGCCGCAGGTGGTCAAGTCGGCGCGGGTGATGAAGAAGGCGGTGGCCTACCTGCTGCCGTACATCGAGGCGGAAAAGCTGCGCACCGGCGACACCGGCAAGTCCAACGGCAAGATCATCATGGCCACGGTCAAGGGCGACGTGCACGACATCGGCAAGAACATCGTCGGCGTGGTCCTGGCCTGCAACAATTTCGACGTGATCGACCTGGGGGTGATGGTGCCGACCCAGACCATCCTCGACCGCGCGCGCGCCGAGAACGCCGACATCATCGGCCTGTCCGGGCTGATCACCCCGTCGCTGGAGGAGATGAGCCACGTCGCCCGCGAGATGCAGCGGCAGGGCTTCTCGATGCCGTTGCTGATCGGCGGCGCCACCACCTCGCGTGCGCACACCGCGCTGAAGATCGACCCGCATTACGGCGCGCCGACGGTGTGGGTCAAGGACGCCTCGCGCGCGGTCGGCGTGGCCCAGTCGCTGATCTCCAAGGACCTGCGCGCCGCGTTCGTCGCCGCCAACGACGCCGACTACGCCGAGATCCGCCAGCGCCACAAGAACCGTGGCGACGCCAAGCGCCTGGTGTCGCTGGAAAAGGCGCGCGCGCAGCGCTTCGACGGCGGCTGGGACGCCTACACGCCGCCGGTGCCGAAGCAGCCGGGCCTGCACGTGTTCGACGACTATCCGCTGCCCGAGCTGATCGACCTGATCGACTGGACCCCGTTCTTCCAGGCCTGGGAACTGGCCGGCAAGTTCCCGGCGATCCTCAGCGACGCGGTCGTCGGCAGCCAGGCCAGCGAGCTGTACCGCGACGCGCGCGCGATGCTCAAGCGCATCGTCGCCGAGAAGTGGCTGACCGCCAAGGCGGTGTTCGGGCTGTGGCCGGCGAATAGCGTGGGCGACGATGTGGAGGTGATCCTGGAGGATCACCGGGATTCGGGAGTCGGGATTGGAGATTCGCAACAGCCCGCCCAATCCCCAATCCCCAATCCCCAATCCCGGCTTCTCCTGCATTTCCTGCGCCAACAAGTCGACAAGCCGGTCGAACGGCCCGATTTCTGCCTGGCCGATTTCATCGCGCCCAAGGACAGCGGCAAGCAGGACTGGATCGGGGCGTTCGCGGTCACCGCCGGCATCGGCATCGAGCCGCACGTGGCGCGGTTCGAGGCCGCGCACGACGACTACAACGCGATCCTGCTCAAGGCGCTGGCCGATCGCCTGGCCGAGGCCTTGGCCGAGCGCCTGCACCAGCGCGTACGCCGCGAATTCTGGGGCTATGTCGCCGACGAGGCGCTGGACAACGAGGCGCTGATCGCCGAGAAGTACCGCGGCATCCGCCCTGCCCCCGGCTATCCGGCCTGTCCCGAGCACAGCGAGAAGAAGACCCTGTTCGCGCTGCTCGACGCCGAACGCAACGCCGGCATGGCGCTGACCGAAAGCTTCGCGATGCTGCCGACCGCGGCGGTGTCCGGCTATTACTTCAGCCATCCGCAGAGCCAGTATTTCGTGGTCGGGCGTCTGACCAAGGAACAGGTCGCCGACTACGCGCGGCGCAAGGGCGTGCCGCTGCTGCAGGCCGAGCGCTGGCTGGCCTCGAACCTGGACTACGATCCGGAGTGAGCCGTGACGGACCCGCCGCCGGTCGCCGCCCACGTGCAGTCGCCGCAACGCACTCCCTGAGCAAAGCCTCCAAGCCATCGGAACTGTCCCCATGAAGGTCGTGGTCACCGGCAGCAGCGGCCGCATCGGCCGCGCGATCCACATCCGCCTGTCGCGGCAGCACCGCGTCGACGGCTTCGACAGCGCGCCCTCCTCCACCGCCGCCTGGGTCGGCGACCTGGCCGACAGCGCGCTGCTGGCGCGTGCGATGCGGGGCGCGGACGCGGTGGTGCACACCGCGGCGCTGCACGCACCGCATGTGCCGCACGTCGGCGCAGCCAGGTTCCGCCAGGTCAACGTCGATGGCACCCGCCGCGTGCTCGATGCGGCGAGCGCGGCCGGCGTCGGCCGCATCGTCTTCACCAGCACCACCGCGCTGTACGGCAGCGCCGCCAGCCCCGTCGACACGGCCGCCTGGGTCGACGAAGAACTGGCGCCGCAGCCGCAGACCATCTATCACCACACCAAGCTGGAGGCCGAAGCGCTGCTGCGCGAGGCGGCCGCCCAAGGCGGGCCGAGCGTGCGCATCCTGCGCATGTCGCGCTGCTTCCCCGAACCGGCCAATCTGATGGCGGTGTTCCGCCTGCACCGCGGCATCGACGCGCGCGACGTCGCCGATGCGCACGCGGCGGCACTGGCCCATGCCGGCCCGGTCGCAGCGACCTTCGTCGTCTCCGGCGCCACGCCGTTCCTGCGCGAGGATTGCCAGGCGCTGCACCTCGACCCGCAGGCGCTGCTGCGGCAGCGCGCGCCGTTGCTGGTCGACGCGTTCCGGCGCCGCGGCTGGCCGCTGCCGACGCGGATCGACCGCGTCTACTCGGCACAGCAGGCGCTGCAGGCGCTGGACTGGCGACCGCGTTACGGCTTCGAAGAGGTGCTGGCGCACTACGACCAGCACGTCCCGGAGGTCCTGCCACCCGGCGACGGCGAGCCCGCACGCGAGTGAGCGCGCGCCGGCATCGGCGTAGCCTCATGCACCCAACTGCGCGAGACGCTGCGCGCCGTACCCTCACCCCAACCCCTCCCCCGACGGGAGAGGGGCTTACGGCTATTCCCATCGCCCCTCGGGACCATGGCCCCCTTTTCGGGGGAAGGTGCCCCGCAGGGGCAGATGAAGGTACGGGCGCAGCCTCCTGCACCCAACTCCGCGAGTCGCTGCGCGCCGGACTCTCACCCCAACCCCTCTCCCGGGGGGAGAGGGGCTTACGGCTACTCCCTTCTCCCTTCGGGAGAAGGTGCCCCGGAGGGGCGGATGAGGGGACGGGCGCAGCCTCCTGCACCCAACTCCACGAGTCGCTGCGCGCCGGACTCTCACCCCAACCCCTCTCCCGGGGGGAGAGGGGCTTACGGCTACTCCCTTCTCCCT
>NZ_JACSQX010000001.1:135814-281919 GCF_014836395.1 Xanthomonas bonasiae | reverse complement strand
TCGGGAGAAGGTGCCCCGGAGGGGCGGATGAGGGTACGGGCGCAGCCTCCTGCACCCAAGTCCGCGAGTCGCTGCGCGCCGGACCCTCACCCCAACCCCTCTCCCGGGGGGAGAGGGGCTTAGGGCCGCTCAGCGCAGCAGCACCGATACGCCGAGGCCGCCCTGCCAATCCGACGTCGGCGCGGACAAGCCGCGCAGCACCGACAGGTCGAGTTGCACGCGCTGGGCGATCAACCAGGTCAGCCCGGTGCCGAGCGCGCGCATCTCGTCCTCGCCGCCGCCGAAGCCGGCTTCGGCATAGGCGCTGAGGTCGCCCCGCGCGTAGAACGTATAGCTCGGCGACACGGTCCAGCCGTGGCCGTCGTCGCTGTCGCTGAGGTTGGCGTACAGCGCGACATTACGGCCGCCGTCCAGGTCCCAGCCGGCGCTGACGCCGAGATCGTAGCGATGCCCATCGTCGCCGTACGGCGCGCGCCCTACCGGCACCGCGGCGGTGCCGAGCACGGCCCAGGAAAACGTGTCGCGCGTGCTCGGCAACGCCCATTTCAAACCGATGCTGGCATCGCCGCCGCCATGCCCGCGGAAATCCTGGCCGGTGCCGCGCACGCGCTGCCAGACCTGGCTGTCGATGGCCAATTGCAGCTCCGCCTGCGCGCTCAGGCCGATCCGCAGGCGGCTGTCGGCCACGTACTCGGTGGTGTGCACGCCGCCGCTGCGGTCGTAGCTCACGTCCGACAGCGCCTGCTCCCAGGCGATGCCGCCGGCCGGCAGGGTCTGCGACGCGAAGCCGATGCCGGGGCGGTCGAACGCCGGCGCGTCGTCGGCATGGGCGACGCGCGCGGCGCCCAGAGCGCCGAGCGCCAGCGCGCAATGCAGGAACGCCGCGGCGCGATGCGTTGCGCATGCGCCGCGGATGCGGACCTGCGCGCGCAACGGCGCAACGGAACTGGCTGTGGTCATGGTCTGCCTCCGCAAGAGCGAGCGCCGCCGCTCACGGCGCCGTGCCCGATTCTGCCTGCACCGCCTTGAAGTGCGCCGTGAAGCTCGGCAACAGCAGCCGATTGCCGTAGCCGCTGAGGTGATCGGCATCGAAAAACAACGGGTGCCCGTCGCGCATGCCGGCGCAACGCTGCGGCTCGCACAGCACCGGCAACGGATCCCAGACCGAGGCATGCGGCAGCCGCGCGGCGATCCGCTGCAGGCTCTGCAGCACCGGCGCGCGGTAGCGTTCCATCGTGTCGCGCTGGATCTGCGTGCCGCGCGCGCAGATCGCGTTGCCGCGGTTGAACCAGTCCGAACAGCGGTACGGCGGCGCGCGCAGCAACGGCTTGGGCGCCTCGAACACGATGCGTACCCCGCGCTGCGCCAACGGCTGCAGCAACGCGACCGCCGCCTCTTCGCCGGCAGCGCGTACCGCCTGCGCCTGCGCACTGTCCTGCTCGGCCATCACCGCCGCCTCGTCGAACAGCTGGGTCTGCTCGGCCAGGCGCAGCAGGCGCAGCGCGGGCAGGAACAGCACGTCGCCGTCGCGCGCATGCGCGGTGACATCGGCCAGGGTGCTGCGCTCGTAGGCCTGGCAACCGGCGTGCGTCGCCTGCCAGGCCTGCAGGCCCACGATCGGACACCCGCCGACGCCGTACAGGCGCACCGCCACACCGCTCTGCAGCGCGAAGCGGCGCAGCAGTTCGTTGTAGGCCAGTGCGTGCGAATCGCCGGCGACGAACAACTGGGTCGGCTTGTGCGGCGTCTCCAGGCCGCGGTCGTGCAGGTCGCAATCGCCGCGCTCGAACAGCTTGGCGCTGCCGACCTGCAACTCCGCCCGTCCGCTCTTCAGCGTGCAGTGCGGGAACTCCTTGCGCATGCCCTTGGCATACGCGTACCAATCCAGCGGATGCCGGCTCACCGTGCTCAGAGAGTAGTAGCGCTGCGTGTCCAGCAGCAGCGCATGCACGCCGGCGGCGAGCAGGATCAGGCCCAGCCCGGCGGCGATGGTGCGCGCCGGCGTGCGCGCCTTGCCGATGCGGCCGCTGCGCCATGGCAGTTCCACCCAGCGGTACGAGGCGATCGCCAGCGTCGCCACCAGCAGCAGCGCCATCGCTTTGGCCAGCGCCGACTCCAGGCCCACCGTCCAGCGAAACAGCACGAACACCGGCCAATGCCACAGGTACAGCGAATAGGAGACGCGGCCGATCGCCACCACCGCGCGCTGCGACAGCGCCCGCTTGATCCAGCCGGCCGGCGCGCCATGCAGCAATCCCAGCAGGCCCAGCGTACCCAGTACCGGCCACAGGCCGTCGGGCCACGGCGAGTACCCGGGGCGCGCACGCCACAATCCGTAGCCGACCAAGCCCAGCGCCAACGCCAGCAGCGGCGAACGCCAGTTCCAGGCAGCACGCGGCGCCGGCGCAGCGCCGGCATCGAAGCGTCCGCTCAGCGCCAGCGCCTGGTACAGCAGCACGCCGCTGCCCAGTTGCCAGAAGCGCGCGGTGGTCAGATAGAAGGCAGCGCCGGCCTCGCCGCCACCGCGGCTGCGCAGCAGCGCATACGCCAGCGAACCGGCCGAAGCCAGCGCCACCAGCAGCGTCGACCACGCGCGGCCGCGGCCGCCACGGTTCCAGGCCAGGAACAGCAACGGGAACAGCAGGTAGAACTGCTCTTCCACGCCCAGCGACCAGGTATGCGTGTACGGATTGAACTCGGCCTTCGGCGAGAAGTAATCGTTGTCGCTGGCGGCCAGCACCCAGTTGCTGAGGCCGACGAAGGCCATGCGCCCGGTCTTGGCGCTGGTCTCGCTCAACCAGGAGTCGGGAATGAACAGGCCGCTGGCCAGCGCGGTCGCCAGCAGACAGGCCACCAGCGCCGGCGCGATGCGGCGCATGCGCCGCGCATAGAACTGCGCGAACACGCCCCAGCTGCCGGCCGCCGGCAAGCGCTGCAGCGAGGCGCTGACCACGAAGCCGGAGATCACGAAGAACACGTCGACGCCGGTGAACCCGCCCGGCAGCCAGGCCGGATCCAGGTGGTAGGCGATGACCGCCAGCACCGCGAGCGCGCGCAGTCCGTCGATATACGGCAGATAGCCGCCCGCCGCGTGCGCGGGCGATGACGGGTGCAGGCGCCCGGCCCCTGCGCGCCCCAACCCTGGGAAAGCCACGCTTACCAGACCAGGTCGTCGGGGATCTGGTACTTCGGATCGGCGTAGGGATCCTCTTCGGCCGTGGCGTTCGGATCGACCCGCAGCGCCACCGACGCCGGGAAGATCGCCTCGGCCTGATCCAGCAGCGCCGCGGTCACCAGCAGGTAGCGGCCGTTCTGCTGCAGCACGCCCAGCTCGCCGGCATTGAGCGCCTTGAGCTGCTCGGCGGTGACGTAGATGCGCTTGATCTTGCCGCCATAGGGGAAATGGCGGGCGATGTCGGCCTCGGCGTGGTTCAGCGCCTGGTCCTTGAGCAGTTCGTCGAGCTTGGCCCGCGCCTCGCGGCGCAGCCGCGCCTGTTCCTGCTTGAGCCGCTCGGCCTCGATGCGCTCGTCCTTCTCGCGCTGCGCACGGATCGCATAGGCCTTGGCCAGGTCGATGTCCTCGCGCGTGCGCGGCGGCCGTGCGGCATGCGGCCGCGCCGGCTGCTGGCCAGGCGCGCCCTGCGGCCTGCCCGCACCCTGCGGACGGCCGCGGCCGTCGCCTGCCGCATGCGGGCGCGCGGCGCCGTCGCCGCGCGGCCGGCCGGTGCCGTCATGCGCACGCGCGCCATCGGGCTTGCCCGCGGCATGCGGGCGTTCGCCACGCGCGCCGGCCGGCTTGTGGCCGTGCGCCGGACGCTGGCCGGGCCGCCCTCGCGAGGGCGGCGCGGGCGTGGCGTTGCGCTCTGGGCGTTCGGGTTTCGGCACAGGCTTGAAGCCCAGGCCCAGCAGCTGGTCGCGGAGGGTATCGCTCATCGTGGCAGGATCGGATCGGTATCAATAATGCGGAGGGGGTGGTTCGTCGGCGGCATCGGCATACAGCGTGCTGCGCACCTTGCCCAGGTCTTCGAGCAGATGGCGCAGCAGCGTGGCGTTGCGTTGGCTTTCGGCACGCGCCTCGGCCAACGCATCGCTCACCTCGGACAGCGCCTGTTCCTGGAAGGACAGGCGCGTCTCCAGCTCGATCAACCGGTTCTCCAGCAGTCGATCCTGGGTGGAGAAGTCATGCTTCACTGATCGAACGCCCGCGGCCGATGCCATAGTAAGCGAGGCCGAAGGTCTCGATTTCCTGCGGATCGTAGAGATTGCGGCCGTCGAACACCACTGCGTCGCCGAGCAGTTCCTTGATCCGGGTGAAATCCGGGCTGCGGAACTGCTTCCATTCGGTGACCACGACCAGCGCATCGGCGCCTTCCAGCGCCGCGAAGGCGTCCTCGCAGAAACTCAGGTCGCCGCGTTCGCCGAAGATGCGCTTGGCTTCCTCGGTCGCCTCCGGATCGTAGGCACGCACCGTCGCCCCGGCCTCCCACAGCTGCGCCAGCAGGCGGCGGCTGGACGCGGCGCGCATGTCGTCGGTATTGGGCTTGAACGCCAGGCCCCACACCGCGAAGGTCTTGCCGGCCACGCTGGCGCCGCCGTAGTGGCGCTGGATCAACTCGTACAGATGGCCCTTCTGCGCCTCGTTGACCGCTTCCACCGCATCCAGCAGCTTGGCCTCGTGGCCGTACTGCTGCGCGGTGCGCGCCAGCGCCTGCACGTCCTTGGGGAAGCACGAGCCGCCGTAGCCGGCACCCGGGTAGATGAAGTGCCAGCCGATGCGCGGATCCGAGCCGATGCCCTGGCGTACCTTCTCCACGTCGGCGCCGACCCGCTCGGCGATGTTGGCGATCTCGTTCATGAAACTGATCTTGGTCGCCAGCATCGCGTTGGCCGCGTACTTGGTCAGTTCGGCCGAACGCACGTCCATCTCCACGATGCGGTCGTGGTTGCGGTTGAACGGCGCGTACAGGCGGCGCAGGCGCGCGGCGGTGCCCGGCTTGCTGCTGCCGATCACGATGCGGTCCGGACGCATGCAGTCGGCGACCGCGTCGCCTTCCTTCAGGAATTCCGGATTGGACACCACGTCGAACTCGATCGTCTCGCCGCGCTTGTCCAGCTCGGCGGCGATCGCCGCGCGCACCTTGTCGGCGGTCCCGACCGGCACCGTCGACTTGTTGACCACCACGGTCGGTCCCTGGATGTGCTGGCCGATGGTGCGGGCCACCGCCAGCACGTACTGCAGATCGGCGCTACCGTCCTCGTCCGGCGGCGTGCCGACGGCGATGAACACGATATCTCCATGCGCGATGGCGCTGGCCGCATCGGTGGTGAAGAACAGCCTCCGTGCGGCGTGATTGGCCTTGACCATCGGCGAGAGGCCAGGCTCGTAGATCGGGACCACGCCCTTGTTGAGCCCATCCACTTTGGCTTGGTCGATGTCCACGCATACCACGTGATGGCCTACCTCGGCCAGACAGGTTCCGGTGACAAGCCCGACATAGCCGGTGCCGAATATCGCTACGCGCATGTAATCTCCTTTCGGTTATTGAAGGATGCCCAACAGTTCAACGTCGAAGGTGAGCATGGAATCCGGGCCGATCGGGCCGCCCGGCGTGCCCTGCGGGCCGTAGCCCAGGTTCGACGGAATCCAGAAACGGTACTTGGAGCCGACCGGCATCAACGCCACGCCCTCGCTCCAGCCCGGCACCACCTGGCTGAGCGAGAACTCGGCCGGTTGCCCGGTCTTGTACGAACTGTCGAACACCTCGCCATTGAGCAGCTTGCCTTCGTAGTTCACCCGCACTTTGCTGGTCGGCATCGGCCGTTCGCCGCTGCCCTGGCGCAGCACCATGTACTGCAGGCCCGACGGCGTGGTGACCACGCCCTTCTGGGTCTTGTTCTGGGCCAGGAAGGCATTGCCCTTCTCGCGGTTCTCGGTCGACGCGGCGGCCTGCTTGGAGGCGCTGTAGGCCTGCAGCGTGGCGGCCGCCTGCTCCTGGGTCATCGCGGTGTCGCCCTTGGCGAACACGGTACGCACCGCGCCCATCAAGGTGGCCAGATCGATCTCGTTCTGGATCCGCGCCAGCGACGGGCCGACCGCGCGATCGCCGAGCATCAGGCCCACGTTCTGCTTGGACACCGGCGGCGGCTGGCTGCCCGGCGCCATGCCCGGGATCGGCTGCCCGGCGCGCGCGGCCATCTGCGTGCGCAATGCGGTGTCGGTGGCCTGCGCCTGCTCGTCGGACAGCAGCGGCTTGCCGCCCTTGAACGCGTTCTCGATCGCGCGCTGCATGGCGTCCAGGTCGATGTCCTGGGCGATCGGCTCGAACGAACGCGCCACATCCATGCCGATCGCGTAGCTGACCTTCTGCTTCTCGCTGCCCAGCGCCGCGGGCTTGGCCGCCGCCGGCGCCTGCGCGGACGCGGCGCCCGCGACCACCGCCATCCCCATCAACAGCGACGCTACGGCGCCGCGCATTCCCATCTTCATTCGCTACGTTCCTGGAAGTGAATTAGAGGCGCCGCCATGGCGCAGAGGCCGCATTGTCGCATGCGCGGCAACGATATCGACCCGGATTCAATGTGATCCCGGCTGCGCTTTCAGTTCGCGTTCGATGGCCGCACGCAAGGACGGATCGTCCGGCGCGATCTTGCTGGGGAACTGCGCGACCACGCGTCCGTCGCGCGCGATCAGATACTTATGGAAGTTCCAGCCCGGCGCCACGCCGGTGGCCTTGGTCAGCTGCTGGTACAGCGGCGTCGCCTCGGCGCCGAGCACATGCACCTTCTCGAACATCGGGAACTTGACCCCGTAGGTCAGCGTGCAGAATTCCTGGATCTGCTTCTCCGATCCGGGCTCCTGCCCCTTGAAGTCGTTGGACGGGAAACCGAGCACGCTGAAACCCTGCGCGGCGTAGCGCTGCTGCAACTGCTCCAGGCCGTCGTACTGCGGGGTGAAGCCGCACTTGCTGGCGGTATTGACCACCAGCAGCACCTTGCCGCCGTAGGTCTTGTTCAGATTCACCTTGTCCTTGCCGGCCAGCGGACGGTAGTCCAGGTCCAGCAGGGAGGCCGCCCAGGCACTGCCGACGGTGCCGGCAGCGGCCAGGATCGCGAGGAAAAACAAACGCTTGGATAGTTTCATCAGGGCACCGTAAGAGGAAAAAAGAAACGCGCAGGCACTAGGCCATGAGTTGGGGCGATCGCTGTGTTGACATGACGTGTGACGGTGTTATAGTTAAATACAACACCACTCACCCAGAGCAGGGCCAACGATGAACCTCCAACGCATGCAGCGCAGCCTTCCGGCCATGGTCATCGTCGGCGCCCTGTTCTCGGTGAGCTGGGTCGGCGCCCAAGGCAGCCAGGGACGGTCGCCCGATTATGGCGCCAGCGAGCCGCAGGAAGACAGCCACGCCCCTCCCGCCGCGCCCGCGCCGGTGCGGCGGATGCGTGCATCGCTGTCGATGCCCTATTTCTCCTTCGCGCACACCCTGCGTCCACGGAGCTGACCATGAGCGATATCCAATGGAGCGATGGCGCTCCGATCTACCGCCAGCTGAAGGATCGCGTGATCGCGATGATGCTGGACGGCATCATCAAGCCCGGCGACGCGCTGCCCTCGGTGCGCCAGGTCGCCGCCGAATACCAGCTCAACCCGATCACCGTCTCGCGCGCCTACCAGGAACTGGCCGACGAGGCCCTGGTCGAGAAGCGCCGCGGGCTGGGCATGTTCATGACCGAGGAAGCGGCCAAGAAGCTGCGCGGCAGCGAACGCGACCGCTTTCTCAACGAAGAGTGGCCACTGGTGCTGGAACGGATCCAGCGCCTGGGCCTGACATTGGAAGACTTGTTGCCACCGGGGAAAACACCATGACTGCCGCTGTCGCCGCATCCGAATCCGTCGTCTCCGCGCGCTCGCTGCGCAAGACCTACAACCACAAGCCGGCGCTGGCCGATGCCTCCTTCGCGATCGCGCCGGGCCGCATCGTCGGCCTGATCGGCCCCAACGGCGCCGGCAAGACCACCGCGCTGAAAGCGGTGCTCGGCCTGACCGCGGTGGAGGGCGAACTGCGCGTGCTGGGCATGGACCCGCGCAGGCAGCGCAACGAGTTGATGAACGACGTGTGCTTCATCGCCGACGTGGCGGTGCTGCCGCGCTGGATGCGGGTGCGCGAGGCGATCGACTTCGTCGCCGGCGTGCATCCGCGCTTCGACCGCGCCAAGTGCGAGCGTTTCCTGGCCAATACCAAGCTCACCCCCAAGCTGCGCGTGCGCGAGATGTCCAAGGGCATGATCGTGCAGCTGCACCTGGCGCTGGTGATGGCCATCGACGCGCGCCTGCTGGTGCTCGACGAACCGACCCTGGGCCTGGACATCCTGTACCGCAAGGAGTTCTACCAGCGCCTGCTGGAAGACTACTTCGACGAACAGAAGACCATCGTCATCACCACCCACCAGGTCGAAGAGATCGAGCACATCCTCACCGACGTGCTGTTCATCCGCGACGGCCGCATCGTGCTCAGCGCCGACATGGAGCACATGGCCACGCGCTACACCGAACTGCTGGTGCCGGCCGAACGCATCGACGCGGCGCGCGCGCTGCAGCCGATCGACGAGCGCGGCCTGCCGTTCGGCAAGACCGTGTTCCTGTACGACGGCGTGCCGCAGGCGCAGCTGGCCGCACTCGGCGAAACCCGCAATCCCGGCCTGGCCGACCTGTTCGTCGCCATCATGAAGGGGACCTACGCATGAACGCACCCGCAAAGTCCATCTCTGCCCTGACCACCTTCAAGTGGCTGCTGAAGCGCGAATACTGGGAAAACCGCGGCGGTTTCCTGTGGGCGCCGGTCATCGCCGGCAGCGTGATCACCGTGCTGTACGCGGTGCTCGCGCTGATCGGCACCGTGGCCGGCCGCGGCAACGATACCAACAGCATCAACTGGGACGGCGGCCCGCAAAAGGTCAACGAGATCATCGGCGCCGTGGGCGACGGCACCATGCTGGCCGGCGTGTTGCTGGCCTGCATCGTGCTGGGCTTCGTGGTGTTCTTCTACGCGCTGGGTTCGCTGTACGACGACCGCCGCGACCGCAGCGTGCTGTTCTGGAAGTCGCTGCCGCTGTCGGACTTGAACACGGTGCTGTCCAAGGCCGCCTGGGCGCTGCTGCTGGCGCCGATCGTGGCGATCGGCATCGGCTTGCTGATCGGCATCGCGCTGTGGGTGATCACCGCATTGACCCTGTCGGTCAACGGCGTGCAACAGAGCGGCGCGGTGTTCACCCACTCGCATCCGCTGCGCATCATCGGGGGGGTGCTGTCGAACCTGCCGATCTACGTGATGTGGTCGCTGCCGACCATCGGCTGGCTGATGCTGTGCTCGGCCTGGGCGCGTACCAAGCCGTTCCTGTGGGCGGTGCTGATCCCGGTCCTGGGCTGCGTGATGGCGAGCATGATGGGCATCCTGCCGATGCTGCACGTGAACCACAACGCGATCTGGTACACGGTGGTCTACCGCGGCCTGCTGAGCGTGCTGCCGGGCACCTGGCTGCCGGTGCTGAGCGAGAGCGCGCCGCCGGCGCAGATCGACGGGGCGCAGGACCTGGCCAACGCGATCCAGCTCAGCGATGCCTGGCGCATCTTCCAGAGCGCCGACATCTGGATCGGCGCGGCGGTCGGCGTGGCCTTCATCGTCGCGGCGATCTACCTGCGCCGCTGGCGCGACGAAGCCTGATCCGCACCGCTCTCTCTCTCTTTCCCGATTCCCTCTTTGCATATGGAGTTCACGATGATGCGCAAGACCTTGCTGCTGTCCGCGCTGCTGCTGGTACCGGGCCTGGCCCTGGCCGACGAATGCCGGCATTCGGAGCCACGCAACCTGAAACTGGACCTGGCCGGCGCCAAGAATGTGATCTTCGACGCGCAGCAGAACAACCTCAAGCTGACCGGCGCCAGCAGCGGCGCCGCGTTCGAACTGCGCGGTCGCGCCTGCGCCTCCGATGCGGACATGCTGAAAGAACTGACCGTGCGCCAGCGCCGCGAAGGCGACACGCTGATCGTGACCCTTCAGCATGACGGCAAGATCCACGGCATCAGCTCGGGCACCCGCTATGCCTACCTGGACCTGGCCGGCAGCGTGCCCAGTTCGCTGCCGGTGCAGTTGCGGCTGGGCTCCGGCGATGCCGACATCGGCGGCGTGGCCTCGCTCGACACCACGGTCGGCTCCGGCGACCTGCATGCGCACGGCGTGCGCGGCGCGGTCAGCGCCACGGTGGGATCGGGCGACATCGAACTGCGCGACGTCGGCAGCCTCAGCCTGCCGACGCTGGGTTCGGGCGACGTCAAGGCGAGCCAGGTCGGCGGCGACGTCAAGATCGGCACCGTCGGCTCCGGCGACCTGACCGTGCACGGCGTGCGCGGCGCGGTGCAGATCGGCAGCATCGGCTCCGGCGATGCGCAGCTGCGCGACGTGACCGGCAGCGTGGCGCTGCAGTCGATCGGCTCCGGCGACCTGGAAGTCAGCGGCGTCGGCGGCAACCTCACCGTGGAGCGGGTCGGCAGCGGCGACATCCACCACAGCGGCGTGCGCGGCAGCGTCAACGTGCCCAAGCCGCGCTGAGCCGCGGCCTTCCCTTCTCGCTTCGACCGAGGACACACCCATGCAGCATCATTCCCTGGCGCCAGCCGGCGTCGCCCTGATCGCGCTATTGGCCCTGGCCGCCTGCCAGCCCTCGACGCCGCAGTCCGACCGGACCACCAGCAACACGCCCAGCGCGCGCAGCCTGAGCTTCGACAACGGCGACATCACCCTGAAGGTGTCCGGGCAACCGCCGGCGACCATCACCCGTGCCGGCGACCTGCTGATCGACGGCAAGCCGGTCGCGGTCAGCGCCGAGCAGCACGCCTTGCTGGTGTCTTACCGCGCGCAACTCGGCGCGGTCGGCATGCAGGGCCTGGAAGTCGGCAAGCAAGGCGCCGCGCTCGGGGTGAAGGCGGCCGGCGATGCGCTGGCCGGGGTCATCAGCGGCAACACCGACCACGTCGGCGAGAACATCGAGGTGCAGGCCGAGAAGCTCAAGCAGGAAGCGCTGAAGATCTGCGGGCAGGTGGCGACGCTGCGCCAGGCGCAGGACACGTTGGCGCAGCAGCTGCCGGCATTCCGGCCCTATGCCAGCCTCGATGCCAGCGACATCAGCGACTGCGACAAATCGGTCAAGTAATTGCGGCGGTCCCGGCCTAAAATGGCCGGGACCCTCCTGCTCCGAATCGATCGATGAAGAAGACGCTAGTCGCCTGGTTTTCCCTGGTCTCGCTGTGCCTGCTGCTGGCGGCGTGCGGCGCGCGCGACGGCGCAGCCTCGTCCTCGCGCGCCGAACGCGGCAAGCCGCGCGTGTCGGTGGACAGCATGACCGTGATGCTGCGCCGCGCGCCGGCCGCCAACGCCTCGATCGGCCCCGACGGCAGCCTGCGCATCGACGACATCGAACTGCCGCTGCCGCAGGCGCAACGCACCCAGCTGCAACAGCTGTTCATGCACTTGCAGATGCAGCGCCAGCGCACCCTGGAAACCGCGGCGCCGGACCCGAACATGCGCTCGGTCGGCTTCGCCACCACGCCGGAGATCAGCGCCCTGCAGAGCGCGTTGCTGCGCGACATCCCGTCGCTGCAGCCGTACCAGGAAAGCTTCGGCAACCTGCAGGCGGAGCGTCGCTGAAGTAGCTGGCGCCTGCCGCACACACGCCATCGGTCGCGACCGCGGCGGTGACGATGGACGTGCAACGCCGGACCCTGTCGCGGCTGAAGCCGCTCCTACAGTGCACCCGGACATTCCATCGCAGGCTCCCCTGTAGGAGCGGCTTCAGCCGCGACAAGCACGGTGGCAAAGGTTCCGGCTTCGATACCGTCGAGGCTGAAGCCCTCCTACAGTGCATCTAGCTGGCGCTCCCATAACCCAGTTGTGGGAGCGACTTCAGTCGCGACGCGCGAAGCCGTGAAGGTGCAGGCTTCGGAACTGTGTTGCGGCTGATTGGCCGATCTGCCGGAAGCTCGTCTAGCGGCTCCGGTTTACACCTCGCGCGGACGGCCTCCGGCCACCTACATCCGCTTTCAAACGCGACACGCCAGCCCGCATGGCACGGCACCCGCCGCACCATGCAGGCCACGCCTCAGCCGCCGCCGCCCGCGCCGGCGTGGATGCCGCCCTTGGTCAGCGCCGCCGGGTCGAGCAGCTTGCGCAGTTCGGCTTCGCCCAGGCCGCTGTCCTCCAGCGCGATCTCCAGCACCGGGCGGTTCTCCTTGTAGGCGCGCTTGGCGATCGCCGCCGCTTTTTCGTAGCCGATGATCGGATTCAGCGCGGTGACCAGGATCGGATTGCGGTCCAGGGTCTCGCGGACCCGGTCCTCGCGCACCTTCAGCCCGGCGATCGCCGAATCGGCCAGCAGCCGCGACACGTTGGCCAGCAGGTTGATCGAATCCAGCAGGTTGGCCGCGATCAGCGGCAGCGCCACGTTCAACTGGAAGTTGCCGGTCTGCCCGGCCACGGTGATCGCGGTGTGGTGGCCGATGACCTGCGCGCAGACCATCACCGTGGCCTCGGGAATGACCGGATTGACCTTGCCCGGCATGATCGAGCTGCCCGGCTGCAGCGCCGGCAATTCGATCTCGCCGAGGCCGGCCAGCGGCCCGGCATTCATCCAGCGCAGGTCGTTGGCGATCTTGATCAACGCCACCGCCAGCGCATTGAGCTGGCCGGACAGTTCCACCGCATCGTCCTGCGCCGCCAGGCCTTCGAACTTGTTGTCGGCGCTGTCGAACTTGCAGCCGGTCAGCGCGGACAAGGCCTTGGCCACCTTGCCGCCGAAGCGCGGATCGGCGTTGATCCCGGTACCGATCGCGGTGCCGCCCAACGGCAGCCGACGCAGCCGCTTGAGGCTGTCCTGCAGCCGCTCCTGCGCCGAGGCCAACTGCGCCGACCACGCCCCGAACTCCTGGCCGAAGGTCAGCGGCATCGCATCCATCAGGTGCGTGCGCCCGGTCTTGACCACTTTGTCGAGTTGCTTGGCGCGCTTGTCGATGACCTTGCGCAGGTGCTTCAACGCCGGCAGCAGCTGTTCCTGCGTGGCCAGTTGGGCGGAGACGCGGATCGCGGTCGGCACCACGTCGTTGGAACTTTGGCCGAGGTTGACGTGGTCGTTCGGATGCACCGCCGGCGCGCCCGGCTTGGCCGCGCGCGAGGCCAGCGTGGCGATGACCTCGTTGGCGTTCATGTTCGACGAGGTGCCCGAGCCGGTCTGGTAGATGTCGATCGGGAAATGCGCATCGTGCTTGCCGTCGGCCACCTCCAGCGCGGCCGCCTGCACCGCCTTGGCCACGGCCTTGGGCAGCAGCTCCAGGTCGGCGTTGACCCCGGCCGCGGCGGCCTTGATCAGGCCCAGCGCGCGGATGAAGCCGCGCGGCATCGGCTGCCCGGACACCGGAAAATTCTGCACCGCACGCTGGGTCTGGGCACCCCACAACGCCTCGGCCGGCACCTGCAACTCGCCCATGCTGTCGTGCTCGACCCTGAATTTGTCGCTCATTGCGCAATCTCCACATCTGCATAAGAGGAATTCCAACCGGCGCTGTCGCGAGGGACGTCCGGGAAGGCAGGCTGGCGGAGCTGCGGCTGGCGCAGGCATTATCCGCGGCGCAGCGCCCGGCGTCAGCAGTGTGCGCCAGCAGTTGTTAGCAAGGCCTGGAGGCGCGGCGCCGCGGCGGCATGGCGCTGCGGACGGAACGCGTCACCGCCGCCACACCGCTGCCGGCATGCATGCCTTGCGGGTATCGGCGGCGTGGACATCCCCGCGCAGGAAATGAAGTGGCGGCCAGGCATCTGGTCGGGCGCGCCTGGTGCAGGCACACCCGGATCGAGCGCGGGAATCGGCCGGCGGCGGCGCCAATGCCTGGGCACTTCGGCAGCGCCCGGCGCGACATCGCCGCGCGGTCGCGCTCCCGATCCAGGCGCAGCGGCGGCCGCATGGCAACCGGCCGCCGCGATCTGCGATTACTGGCGGTTGCTCTGGAAGACCAGATCGTTGTACTTCTTCAGCAGCCGTCCCGGCGAGCCTTCCGGCGCCAGCGTCGGGTTGTCCAGCCAGCCCTGCTCCATGCTGCTGTACGGGGTCTTTTCCACGACCCGCTTGATCCGCGCCTTGCCTTCCTTGCGGAAGTTCTCCGCGGCGGTCTCGAAGCTGTTCCAGTCCAGCTTGCCCGGCTCCTGGTCGGCGACCTTGGCGTGCGCCTCGTCGGACAGCTTGTTGAAGCCGTCGACCAGGCTGGTGGCCTTGTCCGTATCGAACGCGTCTTCCTGCAGCAGGGCGACGATCTCCTTGGCCTCGAGCATCATCGACAGCCGATAGAACTCGCGGGTGCGGCCTTCGGCCTGCTCCATCGCCTTCAGCTGCTCGCGCTGCGCGGCATCGTTCTGCGCGTCCAGCTCGTCGTTGAACGCCTGGCTCGCCTCGGCGAACTCGGACAGGGCCGCCATCAGCGGCGCATGCAGTTGCTTGCCCTTGGCGAACGCGTCGTCCTGGTAGTCTTCGCGCTCGTAGTAATCGAAGACCTGGTTGCTCAACGGCTGCAGTGTCTTCAGCGCCGCCGCATAGCGCTTCGCGGCCGCATCCAGCGCCGGCAGCACGGGCTTGGCGGCAGCCGCCTGCACCATCGGCGCATCGCAGACCTTCATGTCGTACTCGTCGATCTTGGCCGGCCCGTACACGGTCGTTTCCTTGCCGGTCGGACCGGCAGCGGGATCCTTCATCCAGCGCACATAGGACTGGGCGCCGCGGTGGATGTCCGCATCGACCTTGTTGAAGCACTCGATATATGCGTTGAGCTTGCTGGTCAGCGCCGCGTCCGGATCGCTCGCGGCGTGGTCGGCAGGCGCCTTGCCGTCGGCCGGGGCGGCGGGAGTGGCCGACGGTTTGCCGCCGCAGGCGACCAGGAAAACGGAGACGGCAGCGGCCAGCGCAGCCAGGCGGAAGCGGGAATGCATAGGAGTACGTCCCTGTTGAAAACGGTTACAGCCGCGCATTCTAGCAACACGCATTTGTCCTGCGCCAGCATGCGGACCGTCGCGGAACCAGGCTTCGGTCCGCCGCAGCGGCCGTGTCCACACGCGCCCGCCCGCTCGTCGATGTCCTGCGGCTGTCGGCACGGCATGGCCGGTGCGCGGCCGGCGTAGAATATCTGCCCCACCGCTGCCGCCCTGCCCCTGCCCATGTCGGATTCCGCCCTGCTCGCCCTGTCCCCGCTCGATGGCCGCTACGCCGGCAAGGTCGATGCCCTGCGGCCGATCTTCTCCGAATACGGCCTGATCAAGGCCCGGGTGAAGGTGGAAATCGAATGGCTGCTGGCGCTGGGCGCCGAACCGGGCATCGCCGAGCTGCCCGCGTTCTCGGCGGCCGCCACGCAGCGGCTGCGCGCGCTGGCCGATCGTTTCGGCGTCGAGCACGCGGCGCGGGTCAAGCAGATCGAACGCACCACCAACCACGACGTCAAGGCGGTGGAGTACTTCATCAAGGAGCAGCTCAAGGACGACGCCGAACTCGGCCCGGCGCTGGAGTTCGTGCATTTCGCCTGCACCAGCGAGGACATCAACAACCTCAGCTACGGACTGATGCTGGAGCAGGCGCGGCGCGAGGTGTTGCTGCCGACGCTGGACGGCGTGGTCGCCTCGCTGCGCGCGCTGGCCCATGCCCAGGCCGCGCAGCCGATGCTGTCGCGCACCCACGGCCAGACCGCCTCGCCGACCACGCTGGGCAAGGAGATCGCCAACGTCGTCGCGCGCCTGGAACGCCAGCGCCGGCAGATCGCCGCGGTCGAGCTGACCGGCAAGATCAACGGCGCGGTCGGCAACTACAACGCGCACGTGGCCAGCTATCCGGACGTGGACTGGCCGGCGTTCGCGCAGCGCTTCGTCGAAGGCCTGGGCCTGGTGTTCAACCCCTACACCACCCAGATCGAGCCGCACGACAACGTCGCCGAACTCGGCGATGCCACCCGCCGCGCCAACACCATCCTGATCGACCTGGCCCGCGACATCTGGGGCTACATCTCGCTGGGCTACTTCAAGCAGAAGCTCAAGGAAGGCGAGGTCGGCTCCTCGACCATGCCGCACAAGGTCAACCCGATCGACTTCGAGAACGCCGAAGGCAACTTCGGCATCGCCAATGCGCTGTTCGAACATTTCAGCGCCAAGCTGCCGATCAGCCGCTGGCAACGCGACCTCACCGACTCCACCGTGCTGCGCGCGCTCGGCACCGCGTTCGGCCACAGCCAGGTGGCGCTGGATTCGCTGGCCAAGGGCCTGGGCAAGCTGACCGTCAATCCCGAGCGCCTGGATGGCGATCTCGACGCCGCCTGGGAAGTGCTGGCCGAAGCCGTGCAGACGGTGATGCGCCGCCACGGCCTGCCCAACCCGTACGAGCAGCTGAAGGCGCTGACCCGCGGCCAGGGCATCACCGCCGCCTCGATGCAGGCCTTCGTCGAAACCCTGGAACTGCCCGAGGACGCCAAGCAACGCCTGCGCGCGCTGACCCCGGGCGGCTATACCGGCCTGGCCGAGCGCCTGGCGCGCGCGATCTGAGCCAGACGCGCCGGCCGCGCCCTCGCCGGCGCGGTGACGCTGCCTTCGAACCCCGACAAGGAGATATGCGATGACACGGAGTCTGTTTCTCTGCCTACCGTTGCTGGCGTTGGCGGCCTGCACCCAGCAGCCCTCGCCCTCCGGCACCGAGGCCGCCGTTGCGACCCCACCTGCAGCGGCCGCGCCTGCCGCCGCCACCACGGCCGCGGCACCGATCGCGCCGGTGCCTGCAGTCCCCAGCATGTCGGCACAAGCGACCGGCGACGCGCAGGCCAGCGGCCAGCCGAACGGCGAACGTCCGACGCTGATGGTGACCTCGACCAGCGGCACCATCGACTGCGACGGCCATAACCTGGACATCACCGGCCGCGATGCCAGGCTCGTGCTGCGCGGACAGTGCGGCACGATCGCGCTGCTGGGCGCGAACGGCACCTTGCAGATCGAGCATGCCGAAGGCGTGCGCGTGGTCGGCGACAACGCGCAGGTGGTCATGCGCAGCGACGCCAAGAGCGTCGAGCTGTTCGGCCGCCACGGCAACCTGCAGATGGGCCGCATCGAGGAGTTGGCGGTGCCGGGCGACGATAACCAGCTGCGCGCGGTCGCCATCGGGTCGGCGACCCTGCACGGCAGCAAGAACCGGCTCACCCAGCAAACCGGCAAGGCGCAGGTCCAGGACTACGGCCGCGACAATCAGATCGCCGGCAACTGAGCGTGCCGACGCCACGCGGCCGGGCCGCGCACCGCGCTCAGGTCCTGACGAAGATCTCCACGCGCCGGTTCAACTGCCGTCCGGCGGGATTGTCCTGGCCTTGCAACTGGTTCGGCGCCACCGGGCGCGATTCGCCGTAGCCCTTGGCGGACGCCTTCAGCGCCAGCCCGCGCGCCCTTAGCGCCTCGAGCACCGCCGCGGCACGGCGTTCGGACAAGACCTGGTTGTAGTCGTCGCTGCCTTTGCTGTCGGTATGCCCGCCCACTTCCAGGTCGCGCGCCTGCACGGTGCCGAGCGCGGTCGCCAGCGTGTCGAGCACCGTTGCGGCATCGGCGCGGATCTGCGACTTGTCGAAGTCGAACAGGACCCGGTCGTTCAAGGTGATCAGATAGCCGCATGGCGCGCCGGGCGGCGCGAACTTGCGCAGCGGCGGGAAGCGCCCGGCCGGCGGCACCTTGGGCAGCGGCGCCATCGCCACCTTGCGCCCGGGCGTGCCGATCATGCCGGTACCGTCGCCGTTGTTGCGGATCATTTCGTGCTCGCCGTTCCAGGTGCCGGAACCGTCGGCATTGATGGTCACCAGGCCTTCAGGGCCGTTCCAGGTGCCGCTGCCGTCGCCATTGTTCTGGATCAGGCCGCTGCCGCCGTTCCAGGTGCCTGCGCCCCTGCCGTCCAGCGTGATCAGGCCGGCCGGGCCGTTGTAGCTGCCCGATCCATCCGCCTGCACCCGCACGATCGCGTCCTCGCCGTCGCCGACCGTGCCGTTGATGGTGCCGCTGCCGTCGGCGTTGACCTGAACCAGGCCGCCTTCGAAGTTGGCCGTGCCGCTGCCGTCGGCGTTGATCTTGAACAGGCCGTCCGCGCCGTTGCGCAGCAGATTGCCCTGCGCATCGACGCCGGTGATGCCGGCATCGTTGACCAGCACGCCATCGGTGCCGCAGCGCGCCGGCGCGATGCTGACGCCCTGGATCGGATCCAGCGCGCCCTTCATCGACGCTTCCAGCGCACGCTGCGCAGGCGTCACCCCGAGGATTTCCGGGACCACGATCAGCGGAATGGCCGGAAACTCAGGCACGTCCGTCGCAGCGGCGGCCGTGGTGTCGGGCGGGGCGGAGGCCTTGGCCGCGGCAGCCGCCGGCGCGGACGGCGTACCCGGCGTGTCCGCGGCCCCACACCCTGCCAACAACAACGACGACAGCAAGATCGGCAGTGAACGCATTCCCTTCCCTCCTGGTCCTGAGGCGCGCACTTCAGCTTGCGCGCGGGCCGCTTGTCAAACCGGCGCCGCGACGGCGGGCCAACCGCGACGGCACGGACATGGCGCCAGCCGCGCCCGCAAGCACGCCGCCGCAGCCGCCGCCATGCGCACGGACAACGCAGCGTGCGGCGGGCTGGGCGACAATGGCGGCCATCGCCGGCCTCCACGTCGGCCTCGCCCTGCCGGACCGTCTGCCCATGAACAAACCCGCCTCGTTCCCGATCGAAATCGACGCCACCCGGCAACTGCCGCTGGGCATGCCCGCCGCGCGCTTCCTGCGCGACTACTGGCACAAGCGCCCGCTGCTGATCCGCAACGCCTTCCCCGGCTTCGTCTCGCCGATCGAGCCGGGCGATCTGGCCGGCCTGGCCTGCGAAGAGGCCGCGCTGTCGCGGCTGATCGTGCACGACCGCGCAAACGACCGCTGGAGCGTGCGCAGCGGGCCGTTCCAGGAAAGCGAATTCCCGGGCATGCCCGACCACGACTGGACCCTGCTGGTGCAGGACGTGGACAAATGGGACCCGGACATCCGCGCCCTGCTCGAGCAGTTCCGTTTCCTGCCGCGCTGGCGCGTGGACGACGTGATGGTCAGCTTCGCCGCCCCCGGCGGCTCGGTCGGCGCGCACGTGGACCACTACGACGTGTTCCTGCTGCAGGCACACGGCCACCGCCGCTGGCAGATCGACGCCAGCGCGTCGATGGGCCGCGCGGCGCCGCCGACCGACTTCCGCGAGGACGTCGAGCTGAAGCTGCTGCGCCGCTTCAGCCCCACCCACGACTGGGTGCTCGGCCCCGGCGACATGCTGTACCTGCCGCCGCTGGTGCCGCACCACGGCGTCGCCGAAGACGCCTGCCTGACCTTCTCGGTGGGCACCCGCGCGCCGTCCTCGGCCGAACTGATCGGCGACTACCTGGACACCCTGATCGACGGCGCCGACGAGGCGCTGCGCTACCACGACGAGGACCTGCAGGTGCCGGCCGATCCGTACGAGATCGATGCGGCGGCGATGGGCCGCGTGGTCGAGGCGCTGAACGCGTTGCGCATGAACGATCCCGACCGCCTCGGCGCCTGGTTCGGCCGCTTCATCACCACCTATCGCGCCGCCGGCGAGATCCTGCCGCCGGCCAACCCGCCGGCGCCGCAGGAAGTGGCCGCGGCGCTGGACCAGGGCCTGGTCCTGCAGCGCCACCCGTGGGCGCGGCCGGCCTGGCGCCGGGCCACGCGCGGCGCCACCCTGTTCTGCAGCGGCCTGGAATTCGCCCTGCCGATCAAGGACGCGCGGCGCCTGGCCGCGGCCGAGCACCTCGACGGCGGCGACTACGCGGCGCTGTCCGCCGCCGGCCGCGAAACCTTGTTGCAGCTGGTCGAAGCCGGCTTCTACCAGCCGCTGGACGAGAGCGAGCACGGCGACGAGGATGCCGACGCGCACGACTGAGCCGCCCGCCATGCCCGCCGCCCCAGGCTTCCGCATCGAAACGCTCGACCCGGCCCGCCAGGCCGGAGAACTGCGCGCGCTGCGCGAGCAGGCCGGCCTGCCGACGCCTGCGGATGCGGATGTGGATGCGGCCGAGCAGGCCCTGGATGCGCTGAGCCACCACGTGCTGGCCCGCGCCGACGACGGCCGGCCGCTCGGCAGCGCACGGCTTGGCCCCGAGCAGCGCATCGGCTGCGTGGCGGTGCTGCCGGCTTGGCGCGGTCGCGGCGTCGGCAGCGCGCTGCTGGCCGCGTTGATCGAGGAAGCGCAGCGCCGGGGCTGGCCGCGCCTGGAGCTGCAGGCGCCGCCGGCTACGCTCGATTTCTACGCACGGCACGGCTTCCTGCCGGCCGGCGCGCGCGGCGCCGACGCTGGCGGCGAACGGCAGCCGATGCAACGGCTGCTCGGCGGCGCGGCCGCAGTGGAGGATGCGGCCGCGGCGATCGCGGCCAGCGCCGCGCTGGTCGCGCAGGCGCGGCGCCAGGTGCTGATCTACAGCCGCGCACTGGATCCGGGCCTGCTGGACAGCGCGCCGCTGCTCGCGCAACTGCGCCGCTTCGCGGTGGCCGCGCACGACAAGCAGGTGCGCGTGCTGCTGCACGATGCGGCCGCCCCGCAGCGCGCCGCCGCGCCGTTGCTGGCCCTGGCGCAACGCCTGCCCAGCGTGTTCCGCTTCCGCGAAGTGGTCGATCCGGTCGACCAGGGCTATGCCGCCGCGTACCTGGTCAACGACGGCGGCGGCTACTACTTCCGTGCGCTGGGTCACCGTTACGACGGCGAGACCGACCTGCTCGGCGGCGGCCGCGCGCGCCAGCTGCGCGAGGCGTTCGCGCGGGTCTGGGAGCGCTCGCGCGACTGCACCGAGCTGCGCGCGCTGGGCTGGTAGCGCCGCGCCGCCGCCGCCGATGACGCGATGAATGAACCCTGCGTAGCCCCTGTGTATCCGAAATGCACACCCCGGCTTGCGCATGGGGGTATAATTTTTTCGCTTGATTACGCCCGCGCAGGCCACGCGTCCGCCGGTTCCAACCGCAAGCCAACCCACAAAGCGACCCGACCCCACCATCGTGGACAATCTCCTAAAGCAGTTTGCGCAGTCATCGCAACTCGCCGGCGGCAATGCCGCCTATATCGAAGACCTGTACGAGCAGTACCTGGTCTCTCCCGACAGCATCGACCCCAAGTGGAAGAGCTACTTCGACGGCTTCCAGGGCCGCGACGCCGGTGACGTTCCCCACTCGGCGGTCATCGCGCACATCGCCAGCGCAGCGCGCCAGGCCGCCAACAGCGGCACCAGCCCGGGCGGCGACGAGCGCGAACGCCATGTCGGCCGGCTGATCACCGCCTACCGCTCGCGCGGCCACCTCGGCGCCCGGCTCGATCCGCTGGGGCTGACCCCGCCGATCAATCCGCCGGACCTGGGCCTGCCGTTCCACAGCCTGTCGGAAAGCGACCTGGGCAGCGAGTTCAGCACCGGCGGCCTCGGCGGCCAGCCGCGGATGAAGCTGCGCGACCTGCTGGCGCGGCTGAAGGCGACCTACACCGGGTCAATCGGCAGCGAATTCATGCACATCCCCGAATTCGAGCAGCGCCAGTGGATCTACCAGCGGCTGGAGAACGCCGGCGGCAACATCGCCGGCGACGCCGACAGCCGCCGCCGCACGCTGGAGCGGATCACCGCAGCCGAAGGCCTGGAGCGCTACCTGCACACCAAGTACGTCGGCCAGAAGCGCTTTTCGCTGGAAGGCGGCGATGCGCTGATCCCGATGATGGACGTGGTGGTGCGCCGCGCCGGCGCCGATGCGGTCAAGGACATCGTGGTCGGCATGGCCCACCGCGGCCGCCTCAACGTGCTGGTCAACACCCTGGGCAAGAACCCGCGCAAGCTGTTCGACGAGTTCGAAGGCAAGTTCGAGCACGCCCACGACGACCGCGCCCACACCGGCGACGTCAAGTACCACATGGGCTTCTCCGCCGACGTGGCGGTGGCCGACGGCAATTCGGTGCACCTGGCGCTGGCGTTCAATCCCTCGCACCTGGAAATCGTCGACCCGGTCGTGGTCGGCAGCGTGCGTTCGCGCCAGGAGCGCTACGGCGACGCCGCGCGCAAGACGGTGCTGCCGGTGGTGATCCACGGCGATGCCGCGTTCGCCGGCCAGGGCGTGGTGATGGAGCTGTTCCAGATGTCGCAGGCGCGCGGCTTCGCGGTCGGCGGCACCGTGCACATCGTCATCAACAACCAGATCGGCTTCACCACCAGCGCCCGCGACGACGCCCGCTCCACGCTGTACTGCACCGACGTGGCGAAGATGATCGGCGCGCCGGTGTTCCATGTGAACGGCGACGATCCGGACGCGGTGGCGTTCGTGGCCAACCTAGCCTACGACTTCCGCCAGCAGTTCAAGAAGGACGTGGTCATCGACCTGGTCTGCTACCGCCGCTGGGGCCACAACGAGGCCGACGAGCCGGCGGCGACGCAGCCGGTGATGTACCAGACCATCCGCAAGCACAAGACCACCCGCGAACTGTATGCCGCGCAGCTGGAAAGCGAGGGCGTGATCCAGTCGGGCGAGGCGCAGGCGCTGGTCGACAGCTACCGCAACAAGCTCGATTCGGGCGAATACACCACCGAGCTGGCGACCCGCAAGCCGGACGAATTCGCCATCGACTGGAGCAACTACCTGTCCGGCAAGCTCGCCGACAAGGTCGACACCACGGTCAAGCGCAAGACCCTGGACCAGTTGGCCAAGATCATCACCACGATCCCGGCCGGCGTGGAGCTGCATCCGCGCGTGGCCAAGATCTACGACGACCGCGTGAAGATGGCCGCCGGCGACCTGCCGGGCGACTGGGGCTTCGCCGAGAACCTGGCCTACGCCACCCTGCTCGGCGAGGGCCACAAGCTGCGCCTGGTCGGCCAGGACGCCGGCCGCGGCACGTTCTTCCACCGTCACGCGATCCTGCACGACCAGAAGACCGACAGCTACTACCTGCCGCTGCGCCAGCTGGTCGAGAACCCGGAAGACGCCACCGTGATCGACTCGCTGCTCAGCGAGGAAGCGGTGATGGGCTTCGAGTACGGCTACTCGACCACCGACCCCAATGCGCTGTGCATCTGGGAAGCGCAGTTCGGCGATTTCGCCAACGGCGCGCAGGTGGTGATCGACCAGTTCATCGCCGCCGGCGAAGCCAAGTGGGGCCGCATCAGCGGGCTGTCGCTGTTCCTGCCGCACGGCTACGAAGGGCAAGGCCCGGAGCATAGCTCCGCGCGCCTGGAGCGCTTCCTGCAGCTGTGCGCGCTGGAGAACATGCTGGTCTGCGTGCCGACCACGCCGGCGCAGTGCTTCCACATGATCCGCCGGCAGATGCGCATGACCACGCGCAAGCCGCTGGTGGTGATGACGCCCAAGTCGCTGCTGCGCCACAAGCTGGCGGTGTCGACGCTGGAGGAACTGGCCGACGGCGAGTTCCAGCACCTGATCCCGGATGCGAAGGCCGATCCGAAGCAGGTCAAGCGCGTCGTGGCCTGCTCGGGCAAGGTCTACTACGACCTGCTCGAGGACCAGACCAAGCGCGGCCAGGACGACGTCGCCCTCCTGCGCGTGGAGCAGCTGTACCCGTTCCCGCGCGAGCTGCTGGCCGCGGAGCTGAAGCGCTACGGCAACGCCACCGACCTGGTCTGGTGCCAGGAAGAACCGCAGAACCAGGGCGCCTGGTACCAGATCAAGCACCATCTGCAGGCCTGCCTGGCCGACGGGCAAAGCCTGCACTACGCCGGCCGCCCGCGCTCGCCGTCTCCCGCTGCCGGCCATTTCGCCGAGCATCTGGAAGAGCAGCTGAAGCTGGTCGCCGACGCGCTATTGAATCCGTTCAACGACCAAGTCGCTGAATAAACCTCCTTCCCCTTCAAAAGACCCACTAGGACGCCCTCTGCAATGGCCACCGAAGTCAAAGTTCCGGTACTGCCCGAATCCGTATCCGATGCCACCATCGCCAGCTGGCACAAGAAAGCCGGCGACGCGGTCAAGCGCGACGAGAACCTGGTGGACCTGGAGACCGACAAGGTCGTATTGGAAGTGCCCTCCCCGGTCGACGGCGTGCTGAAGGAGATCAAGTTCGAGGCCGGCGCCACCGTGACCAGCTCGCAGATCCTGGCGATCATCGAGGAAGGCGCGACCGCCGCCGCGGCTCCGACTGAGGCCAAGGTCGCCGACGCACCGAAGGCGGAGGCGCCGAAGGCCGCCGCTGCCGAAGCGCCGAAGGCCGCCAAGGTCGAGTCGGCCAAGGCCGCCGGCGACGTCTCCAGCCTGCCCCCGGGCGCGCGTTTCTCGGCGATCACCGAAGGCGTGGATCCGGCCCAGGTCGACGGCACCGGCCGCCGCGGCGCGGTGACCAAGGAAGACATCCTCAACTACGCCAAGAACGGCGGCGCCGGCAAGGCTGCCGGCGCGCGTCCGGAAGAGCGCGTCGCGATGACCCGCGTGCGCAAGCGCATCGCCGAGCGCCTGATGCAGTCGAAGAACTCGACCGCGATGCTGACCACCTTCAACGAGGTCAACCTGGCCAAGGTCTCGGCCGCGCGCAAGGAGCTGCAGGACGAGTTCCAGAAGGCCCACGGCATCAAGCTCGGCTTCATGAGCTTCTTCGTCAAGGCCGCCGCCAACGCGCTGCAGCGCTTCCCGCTGGTCAACGCCTCGATCGACGGCGAAGACATCATCTATCACGGCTACAGCGACATCTCGATCGCGGTCTCGACCGAGAAGGGCCTGGTCACGCCGGTGCTGCGCAACGTCGAGCGGCAGTCGTTCGCCGACATCGAGAAGGGCATCGCCGACTACGCCAAGAAGGCGCGCGACGGCAAGCTGAGCCTGGAGGAACTGCAGGGCGGCACCTTCACCGTGACCAACGGCGGCACCTTCGGCTCGCTGCTGTCGACCCCGATCATCAACCCGCCGCAGAGCGCGATCCTGGGCATGCACGCGATCAAGGAGCGTCCGATCGCCGAGAACGGCCAGGTCGTGATCGCGCCGATGATGTTCCTGGCGCTGTCCTACGACCACCGCATCATCGACGGGAAGGACTCGGTGCAGTTCCTGGTCGACATCAAGAACCAGCTGGAAAACCCGGGCCGGATGCTGTTCGGTCTGTGATGAAAGCCGGGATTGGTGATTCGGGATTCGGGATTAGCGAAAGCGTCCCGATCCAGAGCATCCTGCTTCTTACGAATCCCCAATCCCCAATCCCTAATCTCGTGAGCGAAGAATGAGCGAACAAGAACAATTCGACGTCGTCGTCATCGGTGCCGGTCCGGCCGGTTATCACGCTGCAATCCGCGCCGCACAGCTGGGCATGAAGGTCGCCTGCATCGATGCGGCGCTGGGCAAGGACGGCAAGCCCGCCCTCGGCGGCACCTGCCTGCGCGTGGGCTGCATCCCGTCCAAGGCGCTGCTGGATTCCTCGCGCCAGTTCTGGAACATGGGCCATCTGTTCGGCGAGCACGGCATCAGCTTCAAGGACGCCAAGATCGACGTCGAGGCGATGGTCGGGCGCAAGGACAAGATCGTCAAACAGTTCACCGGCGGCATCGCGATGCTGTTCAAGGCGAACAAGATCACCCCGTATTACGGCTTCGGCGAGCTGCAGGCGGGCAACGTGGTCAAGGTCAAGCAGCACGACGGCAGCGTCGTCGAGCTCAAGGGCACCAACGTGATCCTCGCCGCCGGTTCGGATTCGATCGAACTGCCGTTCGCCAAGTTCGACGGCGCCACCATCGTCGACAACGTCGGCGCGCTCGACTTCAGCGAAGTGCCCAAGCGCCTGGCGGTGATCGGCGCCGGCGTGATCGGCCTGGAGCTGGGCAGCGTGTGGAAGCGCCTGGGCGCCGAAGTCACCATTCTCGAGGCGCTGCCGGACTTCCTGGCCCTGGCCGATGCCGAAGTGGCCAAGACCGCGCTGAAGGAATTCAAGAAGCAGGGCCTGGACATCAAGCTGGGCGCCAAGGTCTCCAAGACCGAGGTCACCGGCAAGGGCAAGAAGCAGGAAGTCGTCGTCACCTATACCGATGGCGAAGGCGAGAAGAGCCTGACCGTGGACAAGCTGCTGGTGGCCGTGGGCCGTCGCGCCGCGACCAAGGGCCTGCTGGCCGAAGGCACCGGGGTCAAGGTCAACGAGCGCGGCCAGATCGAGGTCGATGCGCATTGCCACACCGGCGTCGACGGCGTGTGGGCGATCGGCGACTGCGTGCGCGGGCCGATGCTGGCGCACAAGGGCTTCGAGGAAGGCATCGCGGTCGCCGAACTGATCGCCGGCCTGCCCGGCCACGTCAACTTCGACACGATTCCGTGGGTCATCTACACCGAGCCGGAAATCGCCTGGGTCGGCAAGACCGAGCAGCAGCTCAAGGCCGAGGACGTGCCGTACAAGACCGGCAGCTTCCCGTTCGCGGCGATCGGCCGCGCGGTGGCGATGGGCGAGCCGGCCGGCTTCGTCAAGGTCATCGCGCATGCCGAGACCGACCGCGTGCTCGGCCTGCACCTGGTCGGCGTCGGCGTCTCCGAACTGGTCCACGAAGGCGTGCTGGCGATGGAGTTCAACGGCTCGGCCGACGACCTGGCGCGCATCTGCCACGCCCACCCGACCCTGTCCGAAGCGATCCACGACGCCGCGATGGCGGTGAGCAAGCGCGCCATCCACAAGGCCAATTAAAGCCGGGAATCGGGAGTCGGGATTGGGGATTCGCAAAAGCGGCGGCCCCATCCCGCATCGTTCCGGCAATGGCATAGCGCCGGGCGAAAGCCCGGCGTTGTGCTTTGCGGATAACCGCAAAATACTGAATCAGTCGACCCACGACGCGTGTCCTGCTCCCAGCACCGTGAACGCTCACGCATGCAACACCCCGCTTTTACGAATCCCCAATCCCGAATCCCCAATCCCATGAAAAGCATCTGCGTCTATTGTGGTTCCAATGCCGGCAACAAACCCGCCTATGCCGAGCGCGCCACCGCGCTGGGCACGCGCATCGCCGAGCAGGGCCTGCGCCTGGTCTACGGCGGCGGCAACGTCGGGCTGATGGGCACCGTGGCCAACGCGGTGCTCGCCGCCGGCGGCCAGGTCACCGGGGTGATCCCCAAGCAGCTGGCCGACTGGGAAGTGGCGCACCGCGGCCTCACCGAACTGGAAATCGTCGGCTCGATGCACGAGCGCAAGTCGCGCATGTTCGACCTGTCCGACGGCTTCATCGCCCTGCCCGGCGGCTTCGGCACGATGGAAGAGATCTTCGAGATGCTGACCTGGCGCCAGCTCGGCATCGGCAACAAGCCCTGCGCATTCCTGGACGTGGAAGCGTTCTACGCCCCCCTGATCGGCATGATCGACCGCATGGTCGCCGAACGCTTCCTGCACCCGGACCAGCGCGCCGACCTGTGGTACGGCGACGACATTGACACGATGCTGGCCTGGATGCACGACTACACCCCGGCGCAGGCGTCGAAGTGGATCGACGAAAAGCGCCGCAACACGTTGCGCTGAAACCACTGCTCTTAACCAGCCGCTCCCAGGGCGCGTGGCAACGCGCCCTGCATCGCCGGCAGAGGTTTCAGTCCCGAGAAGCCGCACAGTCCGCCGCATGCGGGCGATGTCTGTCGCGGCTGAAGCCGCTCCTACAGGGACTTCGGAGCGCCGGTCGGCGCGATGCTGGCCTGGATGCACGACTACACCCCGGCGCAGGCGTCGAAGCGGATCGACGAAAAGCGCCGCAACGCGCTGCGCTGAAACCCACTGCTCTTAACCAGCGGCCCCCAGGGCGCGTGGCAACGCGCCCTGCATCGTCGGCAGAGGTTTCAGTCTCGAGAAGTCGCACAGTCCGCCGCATGCGGGCGATGTCTTTCGCGGCTGAAGCCGCTCCTACAGGAACTTCGGAGCGCCGGTCGGCGTGCTGTGGACGGGCCTCAGCCCCGAGCCGACCGAATCGAAGCCTGCAGATTCCCCACTACGTTCGTCGCGACTGAAGTCGCTCCCACAAGGGGCTTCAGCCGGGCTAGCCGCTGTTGCTGTTGCTGTTGCTTTTGATTTACCGGATTCCCTTCCGCAGCGGCGGCCATGGCGGGGAAAAACCCGAAGGGCGGCGCACATGGATGTGCGCCGTTCGCGGCAGGGGCAGGATGCCCCTTCCGCGAATCCTCGTCATGGACGCGGACCTGGAGCGCGCAGCGCGGAAGGCGCAAGGCAGGGCGTGCTTGACCAGCCTTCGGCTGTGGTGAAGCGCTTCTTTTGGTTACTTTGATCAGCCTGCGGCTGCTGAGGAGCGTCTCTTTGCACGAGCAAAGAAAAGTGACTCGCGCCAAAGCGCGAAAGCTTTTGCTGTTTGCTTCGCTCCAATCCAACCCAAACGCACTCGCACGCACTTACATACGCGCCATCAATCGTGCTGCGCAGGCCGCCCCAACAGATACCCCTGCCCATAGTCGCAACCCAGCTCGCGCAGCGTATCCAACTGCTGCTCGGTCTCGATGCCCTCGCCGATCGTCTCGATACCCAGCGTACTGGCCAACGCCAGAATGCTGCGCACCAGCGCATAACTGCCCGCACCGCTTTCGCCATGCAGACCGGCAACGAAACTCTGATCGATCTTCAACGCCGAGATCGGAAACCGGTGCAGATACGACAGCGCCGAAAACCCCGTACCGAAATCGTCCAACTGCGCCAACACCCCGCGCTCGCGCAGCGCCTGCAGAATCGTCAACGTGCGTGGCGCATCGTCGAGCAGCGCCACCTCCGTGATCTCCACCCGCAGCCGCCGCGGATCCGCGCCAGCGGTATCGATCAGGCCGAACAGCCGCTCGGTGAAGTCCGGCGAACGGAAATGCCGCGGCGAGACGTTGACCGACACGTAACCGGTGCCGCTTCGCGCCAGACGCTGGATCACCTGCTCGTACAGCAGCCAGTCCACCTGCTCGATCAGCCCGCTGTCCTCGCCCAGATCGATGAACTGGCTGGGCACCAGCAGACCGCGGCTCTCGTGGCGCCAGCGCAGCAGCGCCTCGTGGCCGACCACTTCGCCATCGATCAGGCGCACGATCGGCTGGTAGAACGGCTCGAAGTCGCCGCTTTTGATCGCCCGCCGCAGGTCCGCCTCCAGGTCCAGGCTGCGCAGCGCCGCCTCGCGCATCTCCTCGTCGAACACCGCGCAGCGGTCCTGGGTCTGCGCCTTGGCCCGGTACATCGCCGCGTCCGCGTCGCGCAGCAGTTCCTCGCCGCTGCGATAGCGCGGGTGCCAGGCGGCGATGCCCAGGCTGCCGGACGGGAACAGCTCGCGGCCGGCCACCCACATCGGCTGGCCGAGCACGCCGAGCAGGCGCTGCGCCAACTCGCGCACGCCTTCCAGCCCCTCTTCGCAGCTGACCAGGATCGCGAACTCGTCGCCGCCCAGGCGCGCGACCACATCGTCGCTGCGCAGCGTGGAGACGATGCGCTTGGCCACCTCCACCAGCATGTCGTCGCCGGCGGCGTGGCCGATGCTGTCGTTGACCAGCTTGAACCGGTCCAGGTCCAGGAACAGCACCGCGAACGCCATGCCGTCGCCGTTGCGCGCGCGGTTGATCGCTTCGCCGAGCCGGTCCAGCAGGTGCGAGCGGTTCGGCAGGCCGGTCAGCGCGTCGTGCAGCGCCTGATGGGTCAATCGCTGCTCGGCACGCCAGCGCTCGGCGATCTGCGCCAGCAACTGCTGGTTGACCTCGGCCAGTTCGCGGGTGCGCTCGGCCACCCGCTGCTCCAATTCGGCATGCGCCAGCCGCAGCCGTTCCTGCGCGCGCTGACGCGCCAGGCCGCCGCCGACGTTGTGCGCGACGAAGGTCAGCAGGCGCTGGTCGTATTCGGTGAAACGCACCTGCGTGGTGTAGCTCTGCACCACGATCGCGCCGACCACCTCGCCCTCGTCGAACAGCGGCACGCCCAGCCAGCTGTGCGACCGCGTGCCGTATTCCTGCACTTCGCCCTGCGCGACCAGCGCTTCGATCTCCGCCAGTTCCAGCAGCATCGGCCGGCGCTTGCGCATCACGTACTCGGTCAGGCCCCTGCCCCGCCGCCGCAGCGGGCGCCGCGGGCTGTGCTCGTCCACCGAGTAGACGAACTCCAGCATCTTGGCGTCGTCGGACAGCAGCGCGATGTACAGATTGCGCGCATCGATCAGCCCACCGACGATGGCATGCACCTCGGCGTAGAACTGTTGCAGGCTCTCCGAGCGGATCGCCAGCTCGGCGATGCGGAACAAGGCCAGTTGCAGGGTTTCGGCGCGCTTGCGCTCCTGGATCTCGTCCTGCAGGTCGTGGTTGGCGCGCTGCAGTTCCTGGGTGCGCAACTGCACGCGCCGCTCCAGCTGCACCTGCGCATGGCGCCGGTCCATCGCGGTCAGCACGTGCTGGGCAACGTACGCCAGCAGCGCGCGGTCGGCATCGGTGTAGTGCAACGCACGGTCGTAGTTCTGCACCACGATCGCGCCGCAGACGCGGCCCTCGCGCAGCATCGGCACGCCCAGCCAATCCTTGCTGTCCGGGCCATGCAGGGCGTCGTAGTCCACCCGCAGGCGGTCGCGCACCTGCGGCGACGGCCCGCGCACCGCCTGGCCGTGGCGCAGCAGGGCGAAGGTCAGGCTGTTGGGCATGTCGCGTTGGTAGTACAGCCGTTCCGGATCGGCGACGAAATCGTCGTGCCGGTCGGAGAAATACAGGAAGCGCATGCTCTGCTGGTCTTCGTCGTATTCGACGATGTAGCAGTTCTCCGCATACATCAGCGAGTCCAGCACCGAATGCACGTGCTGCAGCATCTGCCCCATTTCCAGATCCGCACCGGCCAGGTCGGCGATCTCGTACAGCGCCTGCTGCAGCTGCTTGGACTTCTCCAGGCCCTCGATGCGCGCGCGCATGCGCTCGGTTTCCAGCAGCGCCAGGCCGAACGCGGCCGCCATCTCGCACCAGGCGGCGCGCTGCGGTTCGGACAGCGGCTGCTGCAGCCGGGCGGCCACGGCCACGCAGGCGCCCTCGGGCGTCTTCAGCACGTGCAGCAAGGCCTGCGCAGGCGCCGGCACGGTCTCGGCGAGACACCGCCGGACCAGCGTCGGCAGCCATGCCGGCGCATCCGGCGTGGCGCCGAACACGCGTCCGCCGACGGTGCCGTCGCCGCATGCGATGGCCACGTCGCTACCGGGCGGCAGCAAGCCGCACAAGGCAACCGCGGTCTGCATGGAAGCGGGGCCGTCGGGGTGATCCTGGCGGTCGATCGCGGACGGCTCAAACAACATCGACAACAACTCCTGCATGACGTAGGACCCGCCCCACGCCTCCCCCTTAGACGCCAGCATACCTTTTACGTGAACAGGCGCACGCGCGGTGACCCCATGCGCGCCGCTGGCGCGTTCACTGTCTACGATGCCTGCTGCCATTCCGCCCCCGCCCGCCGTCACCACCCTCACGCCACGCTATGCGCCGGGCCGGCGAACGCTTAGGCTTGCCGCCGTGGACGCCCTGGTCGAAACGAGCGACGAAACCCTGATGCTGGCCTATGCGGCCGGCGACGCCGGCGCGTTCGAGACCCTGTACGCGCGCCACCGCGGCCGCCTCTATCACTACCTGCTGCGCCAGCTGCGCGACGTAGCGCTGGCCGAGGAAATGTTCCAGGACGTGTGGCAGCGGGTCATCGCCGCGCGCCAGGGCTGGCAACCGCAGGCTGCATTCAGCACCTGGCTGCTGCGCATCGCCCACAATCGGCTCGGCGACCACTGGCGCGCGGCCAAGCACCGCCCGGCCGCGCCGGCCGATGCCGAACTGCGGACCGCCAGCGTGCCGGACCCGGACACGCCGGAGCGGCAGCTGTCCGCGTTCGAACAGCGGCGCCAACTGCAACTGGCGCTCGACGACTTGCCGGAGGATCAACGCGAAGTGCTGCTGCTGCGCCTGGAACAGGAACTGAGCCTGGAGGAGATCGCACAGATCACCGGCGTCGGCCGCGAGACGGTCAAGTCGCGGCTGCGCTATGCGATGGACAAATTGCGCGCGAGGCTGGGCGGATGAGTGCCGACGAACCGCTGACGCCGGAAGAACGCGCCCTCGCCGAACGCCTGCGGCTGGGCCGGCAGGCGTCGCCGTCGGCGGCGCTGGACGCCGCGATCCTGGCCGCGGCGCGTGCCGCGGTGGCGTCTGCGCCGACCGCTTCCGCGCAGCCGCGCAGCGCCGACGCCGAGCCGGCAGCGGCGCAGATACCCGTTGCGAGCGCAACCGCGCCAGCGCCAGCGGACCATGCCCGTTCCGGCACGGCCCCGCAGCGCCGCGCGCGCTGGCCGGCCTGGACCGGGCTGGCGGCATCGTTGACCCTGGCCGTCGGCATCGCCTGGCAGCTGCGCACCCCGACACCGCCGGTGGCCGCGCCGGTCGCTCCCGACGCGGTCGCTCCTGCACCAGCCGCTTCCGAAGCGGCGGCCGAGCGCACCATTGCCGCCCAGTCGGCCGGCGCCGAAGACGCGACGTTCGCATCCGGCGCGGCAACCGCGCCTACCGACACGCCAGCGCCAGCGCCGCCAGCGTCCGCGCCGCAGCAGGTGCCGGCAGCGAACGATCTCGACTCGATGCGCGCCGCGCCTGCACCATCGGCAGCATCCGCGGAGGCCCCGGTTATGGCCGAGCCGGCGCCGATGCTGGCGCCGCCGCCTCCCGCGCCGATCGTGGTCTCGCCTCCCGCACCGCCCGCGCCGCCGGCCCCGGCAAAAGCGCTGACGCCCCCCGCGCAGGCACCGCAGGCGCTGGCGAAGCCGGCGGCGCGAATGCGCGAGGCGAATGCCATGCAGCGCGAAGACCGGCGCATGCTGCAGCAACGCAGCGCAGACCTCGCCGAGCGCGACGGCAGCGACGCGGCAAGCGCACAGGCACAGGAAGCGGAGGGATACGCCGCGCGCGTCGAAGGCAACCTCAGCGCGGCGCCGGCACCGGCACCAGCCGCGATGCCGGCCGCACCGGTCGCGGCGGACACCGCACCGTTGGCGGCATCCGCGCGCGCCTCCGGCACCGATCCGGCGCTTGCGGCAGCGGCGGAAAGCGACGCGCGCCTGTCGCCGCGACGCTGGCTGGCGCGCATCCGCGAGCGCCGCGACGCCGGCGAGCAGGCCGCCGCGCACGCCAGCCTGCAGCGCTTCCAACGCGAGCATCCGCACGCGCGCATCCCCGACGACCTGCGCGACCTGCTCGACGACTGAATCGCCTTACGCGATCGAAGACGATGCGCGGCGTCGCCGGTACGCCCGACGCCGCGGCCGTGCGCAGCGCAGGCACCCGGCTGCACGTTGCGCCGCCGAACCGCAGTCAACCGCAGCTGACCACGGCGCCTCGTCTAGAATGGCGCCGATGCCCGATACGCTTCCCCACCTCGTCAGCCACAGCGTGGACATCAAGCACAGCCGCTTTGTGGCGCAGGCGGCGCCGATCGCCGACGCCGGCGCGGCGCTGGCGTTCGTGCAGCGGGTCGCGGTGGCCGATGCCACCCACAACTGCTGGGCCTACCGCCACGGCGACGACTACCGCTCCAGCGACGACGGCGAACCGGCCGGCACCGCCGGCCGCCCGATCCTGGCGGCGATCGACGGCCAGGGCTTCGACCGCGTGGTGGTGGTGGTCACGCGCTGGTACGGCGGCATCAAGCTCGGTGCCGGCGGCCTGGTCCGCGCCTACGGCGGCACCGCCGCCGAGTGCCTGCGCCTGGCGCCGCGGCAGCCGCTGCTGGCCTTGAGCCTGATCACCCTGCACTGCGGCTTCGACGATCTGGGCGCGGTGCACGCGGCGCTGAGCGCCTGCGCCGCCGAAAAACTCGATGAACGCTTCGACGCCGACGGCGCCGAACTGCACCTGCGCCTGCCCAGCGATCGCGTGGACGCCTTGAAAACGCGGCTGCGCGACGCCACTCGGAACAGGGTCCGCTGTTCGGAAACCTCCCCCGCATGAACGATCCGTCGGCCGACCAGGCCAAGTCGCTGCGCAAACTCGGCAGCCTGCGCACCCTGTGGCCGTTCGTGCAGCGCCAGCGCGGCCTGTTCGGCGCCTGGCTGCTGGCGCTGGCGGTGTCCTCCAGCGCGACGCTGAGCCTGCCGGTGGCGGTCCGGCAGATGATCGACCACGGTTTCAGCGACGGCAGCAGGATCAACCAGTCCTTCGCGCTGCTGTTCGCGGTGTCGGTGGTGCTGGCGATCGCCACCGCGCTGCGCTTCTACTTCGTGTCGCTGCTGGGCGAGAAGGTCGTCGCCGACCTGCGTGGGCGCCTGTATGCGCACCTGATCGGCCTGCACGCCGGCTTCCACGACCGCAACCGCAGCGGCGAGCTGGTGTCGCGGCTGTCGGCCGACAGCGAACTGCTGCGCGGGGTGATCGGCAGCACCATGTCGGTGGCGCTGCGCAGCACAGTCACGGCGATCGGCAGCATCGTGATGCTGTTCGTGACCAGCCCGCACCTGGCCGCCTACGCGCTGCTGGGCATCCCGCTGGCGGTGTTGCCGATCGTGCTCGGCGCGCGCCGCCTGCAGAAGATCTCGCGCGCCAGCCAGGACCGCGTCGCCGACGCCAACACGCTGGCCGCCGAAACCCTGGGCGCGGTGCGCACGGTGCAGGCGCATGCGCGCGAACCCTACGAGCGCGGCCGCTTCGGCCAGGCGCTTGCGCTGTCGGTGGACGTGGCGCGGCGCCGGGTGCGCGCGCAGGCGCTGATCACCGCGGTGGCGATCGTGCTGGTGTTCGGCGCAATCGTGCTGGTGCTGTGGTCCGGCGCGCACGAAGTGGCGGCCGGCGAACTGAGCGCCGGCGCGCTCGGCCAGTTCGTGCTGTATGCGATGTTCGGCGGCGGCTCGGTGGCGTCGCTGGCCGAAGTCTGGAACGACCTGCAGCGCGCGGCCGGCGGCATGGGCCGCATCGCCGAACTGTTCGCCGAACGCCCCGAGGTGCTGGCGCCGGCGCAGCCGCGCGCGCTGCCGCAGCCGCTGCGCGGCGAAGTGCGCTTCGACAACGTGGTGTTCCGCTACCCGCAACGCCCCGACCATCCGGCGCTGGACGGCTTCGACCTGCACGTGCGGCCCGGCGAGAGCGTGGCCCTGGTCGGCCCCTCCGGCGCCGGCAAGAGCACCGTGCTGTCGCTGCTGCTGCGCTTCCACGATCCGCAATCGGGCACGGTGCGGGTGGACGGCGCCGACCTGCGCGAACTGGACCCGGCGCAGCTGCGCGAAGGCATCGGCCTGGTGCCGCAGCATCCGACCCTGTTCGCGGCCAGCGCCGCCGACAACATCCGCTACGGCCGGCTCGCGGCCAGCGACGCCGAGGTCGAGGCCGCGGCGCGCGCCGCCGAAGCCGACACCTTCATCCGCCAGTTGCCGGACGGCTACGCCAGCGAACTGGGCGAGCGCGGCGCGCGCCTGTCCGGCGGCCAGCAGCAGCGCATCGCCATCGCCCGCGCCCTGCTCAAGGACGCGCCGATCCTGCTGCTGGACGAAGCCACCAGCGCGCTCGACGCGCAGAGCGAACATGCCGTGCAGCAGGCGCTGGAACGCCTGATGGCCGGGCGCACCACCTTGGTCATCGCGCACCGCCTGGCAACGGTGCTCAAGGCCGACCGCATCGTGGTGATGGAGCACGGCCGCATCGTCGCCCAGGGCACCCATGCCGAGCTGTTGGCGCAGGGCGGCCTGTACGCGGAACTGGCACGACTGCAATTCATCGACTGAGCACGCGGTGCTAACACCGGCGGGACTACGGTCCCGCTGCGCCCCACGCAACGGCGGAGGCGCAAGGCGCCGGCAGCGTTTCCGGCGCAATCCGGTTCGACGAATCGCCTTCAGGAGACATGCCATGTCCTTTCGCCAGCTGCCCGCCCTCGGCCCCGACGGCGAGGCCTATCTGATCACCGAGTTCCAGGACGAAGTCCAGCATCAGCAGCAGGCGCAGCACGACGCGCCGTCCACGCCGGCGCTGCGCTACGAACTGGCCGACGGGCGCAAACTGATCCGCCGCGGCCAGCAGTTCACCACCACCGGCGGCGAACTGACCCTGACCGCGGTGTGAGCGCGCGCGCTGCCGCGTAGCGACGACGAGCGGCAGTGCGATCTGTCCGCCTCGTGCGCGGTACGCGCGACGGGCCAGTGGTCAATTATTGACCAAGCCTCTTGACACGCCCGCCCAGCAAGGCGCGCAGACACTTATCCACATGTTTGCGCGCATTCCATCCACACTGCCTGTGGATGAAGTGCGGCTGCAGCAACAGGGTGTTCTCTCTACCCCCGTGTAGGAGCGGCTTCAGCCGCGACCGTGACTATCTGGACACGCACATGCATGCGCAACATGCTGCCCGCCGACCACACCCGATCGCTTGATCGGCACTGCCTGTCGCGGCTGAAGCCGCCCCTACAGGGGGGCCGTCTGCACCGGACTAGCGCGGCAACACCCGGCCGATGCCGCTGGCGTCGATCTCCGCCGCCGCGGCATCCAATGCCGTCGCCACGGTGGCCGGGTCGAAGCCGATGCGGAAATGCAGTTCGCCGGCCGGCGTGCGCGAGGAATGGATCGAGGCCAGGCTGACGCCGTGGCGCTCGAACACGTACAGCAAGCTCCGCAGCGAGCCGGCACGGTCTTCGGGCAGGTAGACGCTGAGCGTCAATTGCTCGGTCAGATCCGCGAGCAGATAGCCGACGCGTTCGTAGCTGTAGTTGCCGTGCGCGATCGCCGCCGCGCCCAGCGCCTGGCGATTGGCGTCGAGGAAATCGGCGCGGAATTGCGCGCGCGCCGCATCGTCGCCACGACTCACCTGGTCGCGCAGCCGCGACAGTTGCGCGATCAAGCCGTCGAGCACGCCGCCGACATGCGGATTGCCGAACTGGATGTCTTCGTAGATCGCCGGATTCAACGCCAGGATGCGCGCGATGATCGCGGTATCCAGTTCGAACGAGGCCGAACGGTATGGCATCAATGCCTCCAGCGGCCCCAGCGTCGGCGCGTGCGTGCGCAACACGCCGGCCTGGGCCAGGTGGCTGGCGTGCACCATCGCCTGCACCAGCGCCATCACCTGGTCGTGGTGATCGGGCGTGCTGCGCACGCATTCGGCCTCCAGCGCCGTGCACAGCTGTTGCAGCCATTCGCTCCAGCGCGCCAACCGCGCTTCGCACACCACCAGCACGCGGCCCTTGAGCGTGGGCGACTTCGGCGGCGCGGTCATCGGATGCAGCCCGGCCACTTCCGCCTGCGACGCCAGCATCGCCGCCACCGGCTCGCGCTTGACCGAGGTCACGTCCAGCCACAGCTGCTCGCGTTCGCGCCCGGCGGCGCGGCGCACGTAGTCGCCGATCAGCGCCGGCGTGTGCCGGATCGGCGCGGAGAAGATCAGCACCTGCGCGCGCTGCAGCACGGCATCGGGATCCAGCGACTGCGGATCGGCCGGATCGTGGCCGACCACCTCCAACTGCATGCGCTCGCGGAAGAACCGGCTCAGCCAGCGGCCATAGGCGCCGGCGCTGCCGACGATGCCGACGACCGGGCGCAGGCTCACGCCAGGCGCTCGGCGGCGAAGCGCAGCGGCGTGACCAGCGCCGCGGGCGCGGCGGCGAGCACGTCCAGTTCCTCGTAGCCGCTCGCCAGGGTCGCTTCCAGCGCCGCATGCACGCCGGCGATGGCGCGGCCGATCGCCAGCTCGAACGCGTCGCCGCGCAGCAGGAACGCGACCAGCAGCGCCATCAGCACGTCGCCGGTGCCGGCCACGTCCACCGGCAACAGCGGCGAGCACCAGCGGTAGACCGCCTCGCGGCTCACCGCCAGGGTCACCAGCTGGCCTGCGTCGCCGCTGACGCTGTGCGCCAACACCCACTGCGGCCCGCGCGCCAGCAGCACGCGCGCCGCGGCGATGGCATCGTCCTGCGCCAGCGCCGGCAGGCCGGTCAGGCGGCCGAGTTCGAACGCATTCGGCGTGACCAGCCACGCATGCGGCAACAGGCGTTCGGCGAACACCGCTTCCAAGCCCGGCTCGACATAGGGTCCGGTATGCGTATCGCCGATCACCGGATCCAGGCAGTAGCGCAGCGACGGGCACTGCGGCAGCGTGGCGTCGAGCCAGTCGGCGAATGCAGTGCCGTTGCCGACGCTGCCGAAATAGCCGGACACCACCATGCGCGCACGCTGCGGCAAGCCGCGCTCGCTGGCGCCGAGCAGCAGGTCGGCGAACCAGTCCGACGGCAGCACCTTGCCGCGCAAGGTGTCGTAGAACGGCGCGTTGCTGAGCAAGGTCGTCGGGACTTCGGCCACGCGCAGGCCCAGCGTGCGCAACGGCGGCACCGCCGCGCTGTTGCCGGCGTGGCCGTAGACCAATTGCGACTGTACCGAGATCACGTCGATCGGCGACTGTCCATCCGGACGCTGGCGACGGCCGTGGACGAGATGGCTGGCAGTGGATGCGTTCATCCGCACATTCTAGGCCGCGGCAGCGACGGCGGCGTACCGGCACCGCTCAGCGGTTGCGCAGGAACACCACGTAGCCGCGGAACCACGGATTGTCCTGCAGGCCTTGCGGCGGCTGCCAGTCGCCATCCTGCAGCAGGCCGATGCGGAACGGCACCCGCAACCTGCCGAGCCGGGCGACATAGACCGGATAGTCGGGGATCACCGCGCGTCCCTGGTAGATCTGCAGCACCACCTCGTCGACCACGCCGCGCAATCCGGCCAGTGCCTCGGCGCGGCCGTTGACGCTCCAGTCCAGCAGGCCGGTGATGCCGAGTTGGTAGCCTGCCGGCAAGCGCGCACGCAGCGTGCGCAGGAACGCCACGTACTGCGCGAGGTGGCGGGTACCGGCATCGAAATCGATCTGCAGGCCGACCACGTCGTTGCCGGCCGCATGCCAGCGCTGCAGCTGCACCAGGACCGCCTCGAACAATGCCGGCGTCCAGTCGATGCGTTCCACCCGCAACACCATCCACACCTGGCAGTGGCGCAGCTGCGGCAGCGCGGCGCGTTGCGCCACCAGTCGTGCCGGCACGCCGGCGTCCAGCGGCACCTCGGCCTGCAGCAGGTACACGCGGCGCGCATTGGCCAGCACCGGCTGCGGCCGCACCCCGGCCCAGAGCCAGAACGCATCGTAGCGGCGCGCATCCACCGGTGCGGCGATCGCCGCGCCCATCGACATGCACAGCGCCAACAGCACGGCGCAGCGCCCGGGCATGGCGCCGCTCACCAGTAGTACTTCAGGTCCTGCGCCCAGGCCGTTGACGGAAACTCCCGTTTCAGGCGCTGGAACCAACGCTTGCGCTCGCTCACCGGCACGTCCTTGCCGCCGCAACCGTTGTTCCCGCTGGGCGCGTAGCAGTTGATGGCGCGATACAGCGCATACGCCTTGTCGTTGGCAGGCACATCCGCGGCATCGATGACGCGCTGGTAGACCGGCAAACGGAAATATGCGGGGCCGGGAAACTGCGACGGCGCTCCGCCGAGCTCGGTGGCCGACGGTGGCAGGTTGATCGGCAAGTGATCCCAGTTCATGACCCGGACGAACTCGGCCACGCACAACTGCGCATGGGCGTCGGCGGGGGCGGAGGCCAAGGTCTTTGCCACCGCTTCGATCGCCGGACACGCATCCTCGCCCTGCTCGAACGGGCCGGAGAACACCACCAGCGGCGGCGACGACTGCGGCAACCAGTAAGGACCGCGCCGGGGATCGCTGGTGTCGTGCGGCACGTCGGCAAGCAGCACGCGATCCTGCAGGAAGGCCTTGGCCTGGCCGCGCGACAGTTCCTTGTACAGCAACACGAAGGCGGCCAGTTCGCGCTCGTGCGCCGGCACGTCCGTCGCCGTCGCGCGACGCCGCAGCAGGTCGGCACCGGCGGCGTAGATCAGCAACTGGTCGCGGATGGCTTGGTTGACGATCGGAGAATCCGCGGCGAACGCCTGGTCGAGCGCACGGTCGCGCTCCAGGCGCCGCGCCAGCGCCAGCTGCACCAGCGGTTGCTGCAGCGCCGGCTCGGCACTGTCCAGCAGGCGCCGCCAGTAGGCCGCCAGGTCCGGCGCCCCGGTGTCCTCCAGCGCCAAGCCCTGGAGCATGGCGGCGGCGAAGGCCACGCTGCCGCGCTTGGCCGGCCCCTTGCCGGCATCCAGCAGGCGCAGCGCCTGCGCCGGCGACCGCGCCACGTAGTACTGGTAGCTGGACAGCAGCAGCGCGAACAGGTCCGGCTCGTCGGCAAAGCGCGGCCGCTGCGCCTCCAGCGCGGCCGGCGACAGTCCGTGGCCATCGCTGCCATCACCCGAGCGCATCGCCTTGAGATCGGCCACGGCCAGCAGCAGCGGTGTGGTCAGCGCCGCGGGAGCGGCGTTGGCCAGCAGCTTGTTGTCGATTTCCTGGGCCAGTTCCTGGTCCGACAGGCCGCGCTGCGCCGCGGGCAGGCGCAGCAAGCGTTCGTATTCGGCGGCCAGCTTCGGCGTGTCGCCACCGAGCCAGTACACCCGTCGCAGCAATCCGCGTGCAGATACGGCGTAGCGTCCTTGCGGATAGTCGTGCAGGTACGCGGCGAACGCCCGCTCGGCGCGCTCCAATGCGGCCCGGTCGAACTGCGCCGGTTCGCGCTGCACGCCGTACTCGTCGAAGCCATCGACCTGCGCCGCGTTGAGCGCGACCCGCCCCAGCATGTAGCGCGCCGTCTCCCGGAGCCAGGGGTCGGCCGCCTTTGCCAGCGTATCGAAGCCCTGCGCGGACGCGTCGAAGGCGCCGGCATAGAACGCGCTGGCGGCCTGCAGGTACTGCGCGAATTCCCTGCCTGCGGCCGACGACACGCCGTCGGGCGCGGCGATTTGCTGGTCCGGGCACTGCGCCGGCCGCGCCTGGACCAAGCGCGCTTTTTCCGCCGCCGGCACGCGCGCGTTCGCGTTCAGTGCCTCGTTGAACTCGCTGCCGCCGCGCGCATTGCTGTTGCAGCGGTTCGCCTCGCCGTCGAGCATCCCGTCGGCAGCGGCGGCCTGATCGGTCGCCGGCGGTTGCAGCGCCTGCACCGCCGCCTCCCAGGTGAACGCGGGTTCGAGCGGGCTGGCAGGCGCCACCGCCGGCGCGGCGCCATCGCGCATCAACAGCAGCAGATTGACCCGGGTGTCGCTGCCCGGCGCGAGCGCGACGGTGTTCTGGCACCCGCTGTAATCGCCGAAATCCAGCAGCAGGCTGGCGTCGCAACCGGCATCGGAACTGGCGAGCGCGGGTGCCGCAAGGCAAGCGCACAGCAGCAGCGCTGCAAGGCGGGCAACAACGGAACGGCCGATGTCCATGGCGAACTCTGCACTCCAGATGCGCCGCGATCGGCGTAGCGGCATGTTCGCATGCCGGACCGCGCCACGCAGGGTGACGCGGCGCAGACGGCGCACGCTAGCGATGCGCGGCCAGCGCGGCCGCGCGGGCATTGCGCCGACGCGGCCCGCGCGGAAGGATCAGGAGGTCATCCGGTCCCAGACCCCCTTCCGTGCATCGCCGTAGTTCAAGGGCTGGGATCGGGATGCGGGATTGGGGATTGGTAACAGCAGCACCGCGGCGATCCCTCCCGAAACCGGCATTCGATTCGCACGCAATCGATCGCAATCCAGAAAACCGAAAAAGGCACGTGCCGGGCTCTCGCCCTGCACGTGCCTCTTCCATCGGTCCACACACTCGCGACCGCCGCTAGGCACCCGCCGTTGCGAATCCCGAATCCCCAATCCCGGCTCTACGACGTCATCCGGTCCCAGAACCCCTTCACCCCGTCGATGAAGGTCGCCGACTTCGGCGAATGCTTGCGCGCGTCCTCGCCGGTGAAGGTGGATTCGAACTGCTCCAGCAGCTTGCGCTGGTCGGCGGTGAGATTGACCGGGGTTTCCACCACCACGCGGCAGTACAGGTCGCCCTCGCTGCGGCTGCGCACCGAACGCACGCCCTTGCCGCGCAAGCGGAACAGCTTGCCGGTCTGGGTCTCGGCCGGAATGCGGATCTCGGCCTCGCCGCCCAGCGTGGCCACGCGCACGGTGTCGCCGAGCGCGGCCTGAGAGATGCGGATCGGCACTTCGCAGTGCAGGTCGTCGCCGTCGCGCTGGAAGATCGCATGCTCGCGCACCCGCACTTCCACATACAGATCGCCAGGCGGGGTGCCGGCCGGACCGGCCTCGCCTTCGCCGGACAGGCGGATGCGGTCGCCGTTGTCCACGCCGGGCGGAATCTTCACCGACAGCACCTTGGTTTCTTCGACGCGACCGGCGCCGTGGCAGGTACCGCACGGGTTCTGCACGATCTGGCCGCGCCCGGCGCAATGCGGGCAGCTCTGCTGCATCGCGAAGATGCCGCGCTGGATCCGCACCTGGCCGCGCCCCTGGCAGGTCGTGCAGGTCTCCACCTTGCCGTCTTCCGAGCCGCTGCCGTGGCAGTGTTCGCATTCGCCCAGGGTCGGAATCTCGATGCGCCGCTCGATCCCGGCCACCGCCTCTTCCAGATCCAGTTCCAGCACGTAGCCGATGTCGGCGCCGCGCCGCGCCGCGCGGCCGCCACCGCCGCCGGCGCCCCCGAAGATGTTGCCGAAGATGTCGCCGAAGATGTCGCCCATGTCCGGGCCGCCAGCACCGCCACCGCCGCCCATGCCGCCCATACCGTGCTCGAACGCGGCATGGCCGTGCGCGTCGTACATGCGCCGCTTGTTGCCGTCGGACAGGACCTCGTAGGCCTCCTTGCACTCCTTGAACGCCGCCTCGGCGGCGTGGTCGCCAGGATTGCGGTCGGGGTGGAACTTCATCGCGCAACGGCGATAGGCCTTCTTCAGCTCGTCGTCGTTGGCGGTACGGGCCACGCCCAGCACTTCGTAGTAGTCGCGTTTGCTCATAGGGCGGAGATTGGGGATTCGAAATTCGGGATTCGTGTAAAGCAAAAGCGGAGAGCGTCAACTCTTCCGCTTTTGCGAGCGCTACGGACAGGGGATCGGGAGCGGGAAGCGGGCAGGCAAAGGCCTTTCGAATCCCTATTCCCGAATCCCGAATCCCGGCCTTACTTCTTGTCGTCCTTGACCTCGGTGAACTCGGCGTCGACCACGTCGTCGCCGGCCGCGGCCTGCGCGCCGCCCGGCGCAGCGCCCGGCTGCTCGCCGGCGGCCGCCGCCGCGTACAGCGACTGCCCGGCTTCTTCCAGCACCTTGGTCTTGGCCTCGATCTGGCCCTTGTCGTCGCCCTTCATCGCCGTTTCCAGGTCCGCCAGGGCCGACTCGACCTTGCCGATCACGTCGCCGCCGACCTTGCTGCCGTGCTCGGTGATCGCGCTGCGGGTGGCGTGGATGAGGCCGTCGGCCTGGTTGCGCGCCTGCACCAGCTCATGGAACTTCTTGTCTTCCTCGCGGTTGGCTTCCGCGTCGGCGACCATCCGCTGGATCTCGTCGTCCGACAGGCCGGAGCCGGCCTTGATCTCGACCTTCTGTTCCTTGTTGGTCTTCTTGTCCTTGGCCGACACGTGCAGGATGCCGTTGGCGTCGATGTCGAAGGACACCTCCACCTGCGGCAGGCCGCGCGGCGCCGGCTCGATGCCGGACAGGTCGAACTTGGCCAGCGACTTGTTGTAGCGGGCCTGCTCGCGCTCGCCCTGCAGCACGTGCACCGTCACCGCGGACTGGTTGTCCTCGGCAGTGGAGAAGGTCTGCGAGGCCTTGGTCGGGATCGTGGTGTTCTTCTCGATGATCTTGGTGAACACGCCGCCCAGGGTCTCGATGCCCAGGCTCAGCGGGGTCACGTCGAGCAGCAGCACGTCCTTGACGTCGCCGGCCAGCACGCCGCCCTGGATCGCCGCGCCCAGCGCCACGGCCTCGTCGGGATTGACGTCCTTGCGCGGATCCTTGCCGAAGAACTCGGCCACCGCCTGCTGCACCTTCGGCATGCGGGTCTGGCCGCCGACCAGGATCACCTCGGTCACGTCGCTGGCGCGCAGGCCGGCGTCGTTGAGCGCGGTGCGGCACGGCTCGATGGTGCGCTTGACCAGGTCCTCGACCAGCGCCTCGAGCTTGGCCCGGGTCAGCTTGATGTTGAGGTGCTTCGGGCCCGACGCGTCGGCGGTGACGTACGGCAGGTTGACTTCGGTCTGCTGCGAGGACGACAGCTCGATCTTGGCGCGCTCGGCCGCATCCTTCAGGCGCTGCAGCGCCAGCGGATCCTTGCGCAGGTCGATGCCCTGGTCCTTGTTGAATTCCTCGACCAGGTAGTCGATGACGCGCTTGTCGAAGTCTTCGCCGCCCAGGAAGGTGTCGCCGTTGGTGGCCAGCACTTCGAACTGCTTCTCGCCGTCGACGTTGGCGATCTCGATGATCGACACGTCGAAGGTGCCGCCGCCCAGGTCGTACACCGCGATCTTGCGATCGCCGCCCTGGCCCTTGTCCAGGCCGTAGGCCAGCGCCGCGGCGGTCGGCTCGTTGATGATGCGCTTGACGTCCAGGCCGGCGATGCGGCCGGCGTCCTTGGTCGCCTGGCGCTGGCTGTCGTTGAAGTACGCCGGCACGGTGATGACCGCCTCGGTGACGGCCTCGCCCAGGAACGCCTCGGCGGTCTTCTTCATCTTCTCCAGCACCTGCGCGGAGATTTCCTGCGAGGCCAGCTTGCGGCCGTCGGCGGTGGCCACCCAGGCGTCGCCGTTGTCGTGCTGGACGATGCCGTACGGCACCAGGCCGATGTCCTTCTGCACTTCGGCGTCGGTGAACTTGCGGCCGATCAGGCGCTTCACCGCGTAGAAGGTGTTCTTCGGATTGGTGACCGCCTGGCGCTTGGCCGAGGCGCCCACCAGCACTTCGCCGTCCTTGGTGTAGGCGACGATCGAGGGCGTGGTACGGTCGCCTTCGGAATTTTCGATGACGCGGGCCTTGCCGCCGTCCATGATCGCCACGCACGAGTTGGTCGTGCCCAGGTCGATGCCGATGATCTTGCCCATTGGATGACTCCTGAAAATTTCTGGTGTCCGGCCGCTGCCGGGGTCTGGTTCGGATATAGGGATGGCCGCAGGTCATTCAAGCCATCACCGCAAATTAGCGTTCTGCCGCGGCCGCGCCCGATTCAGGCGCGCACCGCCGGCGCCACGCGTCAATCGTGCTTGGCGACCACCACGAGCGCCGGCCGCAGCAGGCGCTCGTTGAGCAGGTAGCCCTTCTGGAACACCTGGATCACATGGCCGGGGGCGACGCCGTCGGCCTCGGCCTGGCTGATCGCCTGGTGGTGCTCCGGGTTGAACGGCTGCCCGGTCGGGTCGAGCAGGGTCAGGCCGTTGTCGGCGGCGACCTTGAGCAGCTGCTTGTAGGTCAGCTCCAGGCCGTCGCGCAGCGGGCTGGGTTCGCTGCCGGCGGCGCTCAGGCCGGCGTCCAGGCTGTCGAACACCGGCAGCAGGTCGCCGAGCAGGCGCTCGTTGGCGAACTTGCGCGCCTGCTCGACGTCGCGGGCGATGCGCTTGCGCTGGTTTTCCAGGTCGGCGCGCTCGCGCAGCACGTCGGCCTTGAGCAGCGCCAGCTCGGTGCGCAGCGTCTCGATCTGCGCCTGCAGCGGATCGGTCGCCGGCTGCTGCGCCTCGGACAGGTGTTCAGAATCGAATTCGGGGTGGTCTTGGTTCATTTCCGGTTCCCTGGCGGGAGATGCACCCGCCCTACCGGACCACCTATGTGGGCGTGCGGGGCGGATTCAAGATGCTGTGTTGCATTTGGGGGAATGGGGAGACGGGAATCGGGAATGGGAAAAGCAGGCGGCAACCGCGGGGGGCGGCCGCCGGCTGGCCGCATTGCCCTGCGCGCTAGCGCTCTGTTGGCGGGGTTGGGTCCAGGGCCGCGCCCAGGACTTCGGCGGCGGTCTGCACCAGCGGGATCACCCGGTCGTAGTCCATGCGCTTGGGGCCGATCACCCCCAGCACGCCCAGCACCTGGCCGCCGGCCATGTACGGCGCGGTGACCAGCGACACGCTCTCCAGCGGCACCACCCCGGTTTCCTCGCCGATGAAGATGCGCACCCCCGGCGCACGGATGGTGCGCTCCAGCAGCTGCAGGATCTCGCGCTTGCTGGCGAAGATCTCGAACAGCTCGCGCAGCCGCTCCAGGTCCGACAGGTCCTGCACCCCCATCAGCTTGGTCTGCCCGGCCAGCACCATGTCGTCGCCGGCCGGGGCCAGCGCCTGCTCGGCCAGCTCCACGCTGTGCGCCAGCAGCAGCTCCATCTCGTCGCGCGCGTGGCGCAGGTCGCGCACCAGGCTGGCGCGGATGTCGGCCAGCGCACGCCCGGCGAAATGCGCGTTCAGGTAATTGGCCACCCGTTCCAGCTCGGCCGGTTCGTAGGCCTTGCGCGGTTCGATGACCCGGTTCTGCACCTCGTTGTCGGCGAACACCAGGATCGCCAGCACCCGGCGCGCGTCCAGCGGCACGAAGTCGATGTGCCGGAACGCGAACTGCTCGCGCTTGGGCGCGCTGACCACGCCGACGAAGTGGGTCATCGCCGACAGCAGCTCCGAGGCGCTGCCGAGCAGCGCCTGCGTGCCGGCGGCATTGCTCATCTCCGCGCGCAACCGCGCCACCTCGCCCTCGCCCGGCGGGCGCATCTGCACCAGGCTGTCGACGAACACCCGGTAGCCGGTGGCGGTGGGAATGCGCCCGGCCGAGGTGTGCGGCGAGCTGAGCAGGCCGGCGTCCTCCAGGTCGGCGAGGATGTTGCGGATCGTCGCCGGACTCACGTCCAGCCCGGCGTGGCGGGCCAGGGTCTGCGAGCCGACCGGTTCGCCGTCGCGGATATAGCGCGAGATCAGCGTGCGCAACAGCTGCCGGGCGCGTGGGTCGAGCGAGGAGTGGACCGGGGAGGCGCGCATGCAATCAATCCGTGAGACTGGACACTAGATAATGGCTGCATGCCGGCTTGGCAAGTCATTGGCCCACCTACCCCCGCGTGCTAGCGTTGCGCGCCCCTGGATCCCGACCCCCATGCTCAGACATCTCTCGATCAAGGATTTCGCCGTCGTCCGCGGCACCGAACTGGAATTCGGCGCTGGCATGACCGTCGTGTCCGGCGAAACCGGCGCCGGCAAGTCGCTGATGGTGGACGCGCTCGGCTTCCTGTCCGGGCTGCGCGCCGACAGCGGCGTGGTCCGCCATGGCGCCGACCGCGCCGAACTGTCGGCCGAATTCGCCGTGCCCGAGGCCGCCCCGGCGCGCGCCTGGCTGCGCGAGAACGAGCTCGACGACGACGACCAATGCCAGCTGCGCCGGGTGATCCGCGCCGACGGCGGCTCGCGCGCCTGGATCAACGGCCGCCCGGTGACCCTGTCGCAGCTGGCCGAACTGGCCGGGTACCTGGTCGAGATCCACGGCCAGCACGAACACCAGGCGCTGCTGTCGCGCGGCAGCCAGCTCGGCCTGCTCGACGCCTACGCCCGCAACGAGGCCGAACGCGCCGCGGTGCGCGCCGCTGCCGCGCGCTGGCAGGCGCTGCTGGCCGAGCGCGAGACGCTGCTGGCGCAGGGCGACGTGTCCGACCGCATCGGCTTCCTCGAGCACCAGCTGGCCGAGCTGCAGCGCGAGGACCTGGAGCCGGCGGCGATCGCTGCGCTGGACGCCAACCATCGCCGCCAGGCCCACGCCGCGGCGCTGATCGGCGCCTGCGAGGGCGCCGCACAGCGGCTCAACGGCGACGAAGCTCCGGCGGTGCTGGAACTGCTGCAGCAGACCCGCCACGAACTCGGCAAGGTCGGCGAATACGAGCCGCGCCTGGCCGAGGTCGAAGCGCTGATCGACAGCGCCACGATCCAGCTGGAAGAGGCGCTGGCGCTGGTCGACCGGGTGCGCGACGACCTCGATGCCGATCCGGCGCAGTTCGAGGACATGGAACGCAAGCTGGGCCGGCTGCACGACCTGGCGCGCAAGCACCGGGTCACCCCGGACACGCTGGGCGAGCACCGCGACGCGCTGCTGGCCGAAGTCGAGGGCCTGCGCGGGGCCGGCGAACGGCTGGACGTGCTGGATGCGGAGATCGCCCGCGCCACCCAGGCCTGGCGCGACGCCGCCGCCGCGCTCAGCGGCACCCGCCAGCGCGGCGCGCAGGCGCTGTCGCGCGACACCACCGCGCTGATCGGCGAACTGGGCATGGGCGGCGGGCGCTTCGAGATCCAGCTCGAGCCGCACGAGGCCGAGCGCCCCGACCCGGCCGGCGCCGAGCGCGTCGAATTCCTGGTCGCGGCCAACGCCGGCCAGCCGCCGCGGGCGCTGCGCAAGGTCGCCTCCGGCGGCGAGCTGTCGCGCATCTCGCTGGCGATCGAGGTCGCCGCGCTGGGCCTGGACGCGGTGCCGACGATGGTGTTCGACGAGGTGGACTCGGGCATCGGCGGCGCGGTCGCCGACATCGTCGGCAAGAAGCTGCGCGCGCTCGGCGAGCAGCGCCAGGTGCTTTGCGTGACCCACCTGCCGCAGGTCGCGGCGCAGGGCCACGCCCACTACCGGGTCAGCAAGGCCCCGGTCGAGGGCATGACCCAGAGCTCGGTCGAACTGCTGGCGCCGCGCCAGCGCGAGGAAGAGCTGGCGCGGATGCTGGGCGGGGTCGAGGTCAGCAAGGAAGCCCGCGCGGCGGCCAAGCGGCTGCTGCAGAGCGCTGGCTGAGAGCGGCTGTTCCTGGATTCGGCCACGCTGACGCCACTGTTGAAGCGCCTGCAGTACCGTTCCGCCGGGCTGGCGGCCTGGATTTCGGCTCGGTAGCGTGGGGTGTCCCCGCGCGCATGCACTGGGGAATCCCGAGCCATCAGGTGATAGGAAGCTTGCTGGCTTCGGATGGGGTCGGGTCGGGGCTGAAGCCCCTCCTACAGTGCACCCAGCCGGTTCGTCGCGCGCCCTGTAGGAGCGGTTTCAACCGCGACGAACGGAGCCATTAGCCGTTCCGGACTCGGAAGCAGTCGCGGCTGCAGCCCCTCCCACAGTGCACCCAGCCGGTTCGCCGCCAGTCCCCCTTGTAGGAGCGGTTTCAACCGCGACGAACGACGCCATCCAGCCAACCGATTTCGGCGGCAATCAGGACCGATGCCAAAGCCACCGGGAGTCGCTCCCTAGTGCACCCAGCCGGCCAGCCGCACGCCCCTGTGGGAGCGACTTCAGTCGCGACGAACGGAGTCGGGATCCGTGACGGCTGGGCAATCCACAGAGACCGAAGCCCCTCAAGCCACCCCTCTCCACAGGGCACTCGCTCTGTCTATTGAGACGCCACAGGAACGGTTCCACGTGGTTGCGATCAACCGGACCAAGACGAACGCATTAGGCACGCTGGCCTGTCCGGCATACAGCCGGCACACGGGTGGTGCGATGGCCGCGACCCCAGAACCGAGTTCTCGCAACAGGCGCGCCGCACCCAGGCCTGCGCGAGGCGCCAGTAACGATAGCGCCAGCGCCGATCCAACCTGCCGCACGCAGCGCCAACGGCGGCGGCCTGCGGCGATGACTCTAGGTCGAGCGCGAACGCGCCCGCTCGGGCGGCAGCTCAGCCCTTCTTGCCGGCCGGGCGCTTGCTGCGCACGTACAGTACCAACGAGTGCTCTTCCAGTTCGTAGCCGTGATCGGCGGCGATCTTGCGCTGCAGTTCCTCGATCTCGGCGCTTTCGAACTCGATGACGTTGCCGGTATCCACGTCCACCATGTGGTCGTGGTGGCCGCCGCGGTCCAGTTCGTACACCGCCTGGCCGCCTTCGAAATTGTGCTTGAGCACCAGGCCGGCCGCCTCGAACTGGGTCAGGACGCGGTACACGGTGGCCAGGCCGATCTCGTCGCCGTGATCGAGCAACTGGCGGTAGATCTCTTCCGCGGTCATGTGGTGGCGCGCCGACTTCTGCTCGAGCAGCTCCAGGATGCGCATCCGGGGATGCGTGACCTTCAGGCCGACTTTGCGCAGATCGTGGGATTCCATGGCGTCTCCGTTCATAGCTGGTTTAGCGCCAGCTGCCTCGGGATGGGTCGCGGCGGTCGTCGGGAGTGTATCATCGACCCGATTTCCCTCAGTACTGTCCCCGATGCGCAATCTCTTGCTGGTCGCCGCTGTTGCCCTGTCCACCGCTGGCTGCGGGATCATCTACAAGCAGCCTATCTACCAAGGCAACCTGATCAAGCAGGGGGCCGTCGATCAGCTCAAGGTCGGCCAAAGCAAGCAGCAGGTCAACGCGCTGCTCGGCACCCCGTCGATCCCGGATCCGTTCCATGCCCAACGCTGGGACTACACCTCGACCGAGCGCCTCGATCGCCTCGGCCGGACCGAGATCAAGAATTTCGTCGTCTATTTCGACAACGACACGGTGACCCGCTGGGAAGGCGACTATTTCCCGGACAACGATTCGGAGCTGGCCAAGAACAGCGTGCGCCAGTTCGGCCGCAACCTGGCCAAGGACAAGAAGAAGCAGCGCCGCAGCGAGTAAGCAGCGCCGGCAACGCGCCTGGCGGCGCTAGCGCGGTTTCGCGCGCCGCCGCCGGGCGTCCTTCGGATCGGCCAGCAATGGCCTGAGCACTTCGACCCGGTCGCCATCGTGCAGGAGCTGGGTCGGCGCGGCGACGCTGCCATGGATCGCGCAGGGCATGCCCGGCGTCGCCTCGGCCAAGGCCGCTGCGCTCAACGCATCGGCGACGGTGGAACCTTCGGGCAATTGCAGCGTGCGCGCGACGAAGCGCTCCGGCCAGGCCAGCACCACCTCGACCCGCAGCCCGCTCATGCGTCTTCGCGGTCGGCCACGCGCACGAAGTCGTTGACCATGCGGTCGGCCAGGCTCTGGAAGCCCAGCGCCAGCGCCGGCCCGAGCAACCGCGAGGCCGGCTCGAAGTCCAGCGTCAGGCTGACCTTGCTGGCATGCTCGTTGAAGCCCTGGAACTCCCACTGCCCCTGCAGGCGCTTGAACGGGCCGTCGCGCAGCAGCATATCGATGCGGTCGGGGCGCTGCAGCCGGTTTTCGGTGGTGAACCAGGTGCGGAACGAGCCCACGCCCAGGTCCAGCCGCGCCACCAGGTACTGGTCGCTGTGCTCGAGCACATGCGCCGCATCGCACCAGGCGAAGCGGCGCGGATAGGCGGCGACATCATTGACCAGGTCGAACATGCGCGTTGCGGGGTGTTCGACCAGGGCGCTGCGGCGGATGATAGGCATTCGGTGCGGGGAAAGTGGACCAAGACGTTCGGGAGGCCCCGAATCGGAGACAATAGCAAGATGAGCAAGAAACCCGCCAAGGATAAAGCAAACGGCGCGACGGCCAACAAGACCATCGCGTTGAACAAGCGTGCGCGCCACGAATACCACCTGGAGGACCGCTACGAAGCCGGCCTGGCCCTGCAGGGCTGGGAGGTCAAGTCGATCCGCGCCGGCCGCGCCAACATCGGCGAGAGCTACGCGTTCGTGCGCCAGGGCGAGCTGTTCCTGTTCGGCGCGCAGTTCACCCCGCTGATCCAGGCCTCCACCCACGTGGTCGCCGACGACCGCCGCACCCGCAAGCTGCTGCTGCACCGGAGCGAGATCGACAAGCTGATCGGCCGCGTCGAGCGCGACGGCTACACCCTGGTGCCCACCGCGATGTACTGGAGCAAGAACAAGATCAAGCTCGAGATCGCGCTGGCCAAGGGCAAGCAGGACCACGACAAGCGCGACGCCGCCAAGGACCGCGACTGGGCCCGCGACAAGCAGCGGATCATGCGGCGGCACAATAAAAATGCGTGATTGGGGATGACGGGATTGGGGATTCGCGGTGCGCCGCCTTTGCCAATCCCTAATCCCAAATCCCGAATCCCCGCCCCATCACGTCCCGCCAAGCATCCGCATCAGGCTCGGCAACCCGCGGCCCTGCATGTAGGGATCGCGCTGCAGGTCCAGGCACTGGTCCAGCAGCAGTTGCTTGACCCGGTCCGGGAAGCCGATGAACTCGCGGCGCACCGACAGGAACGCGGCGATCAGTCCGGACACGTGCGCGGCCGCCATGCTGGTGCCGCTCATCTCCACCATCCAGGTGCTGGGGTCATCGGCGTCGTAGCGATGGTGGGCCGAGACGATCTTCTCGCCCGGCGCCACCAGGTCCGGCTTGTGCCGGCCATCGGCGGTCGGGCCGCGCGAGGAGAAATACGACACGCCATAGCTGTGCGGGCTGCTCTTGTGCACCGAGCCCACCGCCAGCGCCTCCTCCAGGTTGGCCGGGTCGCCGATGCTCAGGTCCAGGTTCATCGGGTAGGCCTGCCCATCGTCCTGCATCAGCCAGGCCAGGCCGTCGTTGCCGGCCGCGATCACCACCACCACGCCCTGCCGCCACAGCCGACGCAGTTCGTTGCACAGCGGGGTGAAGCCGCAGCCGTAGCTTTCCGCATCGAAGTAGCCGCCCAGGCTCAGGTTGACCCCGTGGATGACCAGCTCGCCGGCGCGCTCGTTGATCTCGGCGACCTGCTGCACGCCCTTGATGATCCACGAGTCGCGGCCGTTGCCGTCGTCGTCCAGCACCTTCAGCCCGTACAGCCGCGCCTGCGGCGCCATGCCGGCGAAGCGCAGTGGCGTGGCCGGCGCCGCCCCGGGCAGCGGCGCCTCGCACTGCCCGGCGATGATCCCGGCCACGTGGGTGCCATGGCCGTTGCCGTCCAGCGCGGCGAAACCGGCGCCGTCGCGGTGGCGCAGTTCGCGGGCGCGGCCGCGCTGCGTGCAGTCCCATTGCGCCAGCACCGTTTCCGGCAGACCGGGCTGCTGGAAATGCGGATGCGCCGCGGCGATGCCGCTGTCCAGCACCGCCCAGCCGATGCCGGTGCCGAGCGCGCGGTACGCCACCTGCGCCGCGTCGGCCTGCACGGTGCTGCGCGACTGGTAGATCAGGGCGCGCTTGCCGGCGTCGCGCCACAGCCGTTTCAGGCTCAACGTGCGATAGCGCTCGCGCAGGCTTTCGATCTCGAACCGGGTCAGGCGCGCCGACACGTAGCGCTGCAGCGTGTCTTCCAGCTCGATCGCCGCGTCCAGCGCCTCGCCGTGCAATCCGGTGGACGCCTGGGCCAGCTCGCGCAGCGCCGCGACCAGGTCGCGCTTCAACTGCGCCGGCTCGCGCGCGTCCGGCAGGCGGTCCAGTTCGATCAGCACCTCGTGGCGATAGTCCGGCGGGTGCGCCTCCAGTTGGTCGGACAGATCCTTGATCAGCACCGGATGCGCGATCGGCTGATCGAAGCCCACGCCCACCGCGCGCCGCACCTCGGCGCGGACCTCGGCGATGGACAGATAGCCGGAGCCGGAATGCGGATTGCGTTGCCAATCCGGGTTGATGCGCGACCCGGCGATGTTGTGGAAGCGCCCCTGCGCATCGGCGATGTCGTCGCTCAGATCGTCGTCCAGCGCCACCGGATCGCGCCGCTCGGCGACGTTGACCCAACGCTTCACGCAGGCCGGAAACGGCAACTTCTCGGTGCCGGTCCACTGCTTGAACATGCTGCGTACCACCGGCAGGCCCAGCGGCGACCCCAGGGTCAACAGCAGCGACACTTCGCAGCCCTCGGCCTCGAACTCGCGCAGCACGTCGTAGGCGATCAGCGAGCCCTGGCTGTGCGCGACCACCACGAACGGACCGCCGCCGGCGCGCATGCGCTGCAGCAGGCTTTCGCGCATCTGCGCGCGCCGCGCCGGCACGAAGAAGAAATCGTGCACGTCCTGCAGCAGCGCGGCGGAGATCAGTTTCAGCAGCATCCGGTTCAGCACGTCGATCGGCCCCTGCGCATGCAGGCCGGCCGCCTCCGGCGCGGCGGCCTGCACCTCGTCCAGCAACTGCCGCAGGCGCGCGCGTTCGGCGTCGCTGCCGGCCAGTGTATCGGCCAGTTGGCGCAGATCGGCCAGCTGCGGCACCACGCCCAGCGCGCCGAGCACCCGCTGCTCGGCCTGGTTCAGCGCCGGGCCGCGGTCCTGGTCCTGGCAACTGCCCGGTTCCGGCGACGGATAGCGCTCGCGGCTGACCCAGTACGCCATGCGCGTGCGCTCGCCCATCTCGCGGCCGAACAGAGCACGATCCCACTGGCAGCGCAGCACCTCGGCCGGCGGCTTGTTGCCGATGCCATGGATGTAGATGACCGTGCGCGCCTGGCCCTGTGCCAGCGAGCCTTCGCCGGTGGCCTTGGGCCTGGTGGTGCGCGCAGGCGCCTGAACGCTGGCGGCGGTGGCGGCATCTGTGCCGCGATGAGACGACGGCGCGCGCTTGGCGGCGGCGTCCGGCTTGGCTGCCCCGGATCTACCCGTCTTGGGCTTGACTGTCTTGGGCTTGGCCGCCTTGGGCGCGCCTGTCCTGGATCTGTCGCCAGCCACTGCCTTCGCCGCGCTGCGCCGCGCCGGCCCGCTCGACCGAGCGGCCGTCTTTCCCGCGCTCTTCGCCTCGACCCGCTGCGTGGCGGCCTTCTTGGGCTTGGCCTTCTTCGCCGCAATGCCCTGCCGTGCAGGCCCTGCCCGGCCGGCCGGGACGGACGCGTTCGCTGGTTTCGCTGCGGCGACCGCTGCCGCGGCTGCTCGTTTCCCATCGCGCCCGCCGTCGCGCGCACGCTGTTGCCTGGTTGCCATCGCGGTGCTCCATGCCTGGGGGAGATCCGTCGGCGCCTACCGCCAGCTGCCGCGCCGAGTGAAGCCAGCTTAAGCCGCCCCTGTCGCAAGACTTGTGACTGCCCTCCCCGATCCCTACACTGTGTCGGTCAGCGTTTTACGTTTTCCCCGGGGGTGCACTGGTTTCGACGGGGGTTGCAAAATCGCTTGGCGCATGCCGAGGGGGCCGCTTTCCTCGTAAATCCAGCAGCAAACTTATAGTTGCCAACGACGACAACTACGCACTGGCCGCTTAAGGCCTAGCCCCGAAATCGCTTGTGTCCGTGCTCGCGACGTAGGGTCATTATCACGGAATCGCCGGTGGTGGCTGCCTGTCAGCCATTGGCTAAATAAAGCAGGCTGGTCCCGGGATGCGCTTCGCACATCGTGCTGTTCCGGGATGAGATCCAACGATGAGCTAAGCATGTAGTGCCGGGGATGGAGTGCCTTCGGACGGCGGTTCGATTCCGCCCACCTCCACCATCTGAACGTTCGCAGCAATTCGCGGACGTACGACAAGGGTCGGATTTTCCTGGATTCCAGGGCAATCCGGCCTTTTTTGTTTGTCCCCCCGCCACCGACAGGACGCCGTTGACGGCACAGCGATGTATCTGCGGGGGGCTCCGGGATAGGCGCGGCCATCGCGGAGCGACCGCGACGGGCAGGCTTCGCAGCGAACCGCGTCGCCCAGCACGTCGGTTCGATGCTGCAAGCGAGCGGATCGGAGTTGCTGCGAGTCGTTACGGGAGCGCCGGTAGCGCACGGCGCAGCCGAAGATGGCAGACGCCCAGCGGTGGGGCATCTGCAACACGTCGAAAGGAAATGGTCCAGCCGCGGATGCCTGCACCCTTGAAGCAGCCCTGAGATTTTACCTACGGCCGCACAGCTGGTAGGGCAAGGATGCGGCAGGCACTGTTAGGAACATGTCCTCGCGGCATGTCGGAACGACGACATGCGCGGGGCGGCATCCAGACTTGCGTTGCGGATCCCACAATGGACGGTGTGTGGCGCTGCGCCGCCCGAAGAAACGCAGCCAGCCCAGGCCGATGCCGGCGACATACCCATCACGCGCGGCCTGTACGGTGACGGCATCGATTGCCACCCTGGTGCGCCATGCAACTGACCCGCGAACAACTGCGCATTCTGCAAGACATCCACGCCACGAAGCCGGTCACCGAAGAAGAGGCGAACTGGGCGGTGCGCGAAAACCACGCGGCGCAAGGCGAAGACGGCGACATCGCGCTCAGCCCGCAGGGCATGCGCCTGATCGACGGCGAAACACCGTAGAGCACCCACGGCGCCGGCTGGCGCCGGCAACGGCCGCGCGCGGTGGCATGGACGCCATCGGATCGACGGGCGCATTCCGATCTCTGCGGCATGGCCCACGCAGTCTTGGCATCGAGGCCATGCTGGCTGTGCCGACGCTCTGCGCGAAACACGCGCCACTCCAGCACACATGCGAAAGCGGCCGGGCCTATTTGCGCCGACCGCTCTTGCCTCACCGATGCCCCGCTCTACCGGCAGACGTCCCGGCAACGCGCGAAGCGACGGTTCACGCCGCCTCGCGCAACAGGCCGCCGATGCCCGCGATCGCGCCGCCGATCGCCTGGCTGCGGTGGTCCTCGCCCATCGCCACGCCTTCGGCGCGGACGAACGCGATGTCGGTGATGCCGAAGAAGCCGAACGCCGCGCGCAGGTAGGTCTCCTGGAAATCGTTCGCCGCCGCCGGGCTGCCTGCGCTGTAGATGCCGCCGCGCGAGGACGCGACGATCACGCGCTTGCCGCCGGCCAGGCCTTCCGGACCGGCTGCGCCGTAGCGGAAGGTCTTGCCGGCCACGGCGAGGCGGTCGATCCAGGCCTTCAGCGAGCTGGCGATGCCGAAGTTGTACATCGGCGCGCCGACCACGACGACGTCGGCGGCCAGGAACTCTTCCAGCACCTGGCTGTTTTCGATGGCTGCCGGGTCGGCATCGCCGGCCGGCGGCGCCCAGTGGCTCAGCGGCGCGGCGTGCACGTCGCGGTAGGCGACGTCCACGCCCGGATGCGCGGCGACGAACTCGGCGACGATGGCCGCGGTCAGGCCGCGCGAGACGGAATGCGCGCCGAGCGCGCTGCTGTCGATGTGCAGGAGTTTCATGGAGGTTCCTTTGCGTTGGCCGCGAAGCGGCATGGCGGAGACGATACGCGCGAAACAATCGAACGATTAGTCCGCCTGAAGTACACTGATCGTTCGCAACTAGAAACGATGATCCCGACGATGGACGGCGTCCTGCACGACCTCAACGATCTGTATTTCTTCGCCTCGGTGGTCGAACACGGCGGATTTTCCGCCGCCGGGCGGGCGCTGGGCCTGCCCAAGTCGCGGCTGAGCAAGCGCGTCGCCCAGCTCGAGGAGCGGCTCAGCGTGCGCCTGCTGCAGCGGACCACGCGACGCTTCGTGGTCACCGAGGTCGGCACGCGCTTCTACCAGCATTGCCGCGCGGTGCTGGAAGAAGCGCGCGCCGCGCAGGAGGCGGTCGACGAACTGCGCACCGAACCGCGCGGGGTGGTCCGGGTCAGCTGCCCGGTGTCGCTGGCGCAGAACGTGCTGGGCCCGATCCTGCCGGCGTTCCTGCTCGCACACCCCAAGGTGCAGGTGCGGCTCACCGCGACCAACCGCCGCGTGGACGTGATCGGCGAAGGCTACGACGTGGCGATCCGGGTGCGCGACAAGCTCGATACCGATGCCACCCTGGTGGTGCGCAGCATCGGCCATGCGCGCGGCATGCTGGTGGCCAGCCGCGCGTTCCTGGACGCGCAGGGCCGTCCGCAGACGCTGCAGGAGCTGGCCCGGCTGCCGGCCTTGTCGATGTTCGAACACGAGGGCGCGCAGCTGTGGGAACTGCTCGACGGCGACGGCAACAAGACCGCGGTGGAGATGACGCCGCGGCTGGTCAGCGGCGATTTCTCCGTGCTCATGGCCGCGGCCGTACAGGACTGCGGCGTGGCGCTGCTGCCCGAGGAATTCTGCGCCCCGCTGCTCGCCAACGGCATGCTGGAATGGGTGTTGCCGGACTACAGCACCGCCCAGGGCCTGCTGCATTTCGTCTACCCCAGCCGCCGCGGCCTGCTGCCGGCGATCCGCAGCTTCGTCGATTTCCTGGCCGAACGCCTGCCGCAGGCCACGTTCCACCACGACTGCCAGCGGCTGGCGCCCGACCCGAGCCAGGCCGCCAGGCCGCACACGGCCCGCGTCGCCAGCACCGGGCCCGCGGCGGCAGCTGCGCCTATGCCTGTGCGGGAGTAAAACGCGCGAGTGCGACGCCGGCGCTGCGCCGGCTCACGCCTTGCGCCGATACGGGGCAAGGCGAACCGGCACGCGGCCACGACCGGGGCGACGCCAGCTGCCTCGCGATCTCCCCGCCCTGCCGCACTCACGCAGCCGATGCGGCGGACGGCACAGAATTTGCCTGTTCACTGCGACCCTAACGCAGCGCGATGCCCGCATGCACGCCTTTCTCCCCGTTCCCCAGCGTGTCGTTGCCAAGCCGATAGCGCTCGCCACGCAGAGCGCCGTCCGGCCGTGAGCGCATCGATGCGCCGGCACTTCCGGCTCGGCATCATCAAGATCCTGGGGCCGACCACCGCCGCGGTGCTGCTGCTGTTCGGGGCCTATCAGTGGCTCCAGGGCCATGCCTGGAGCGCCGCCGCCGGCGCCACGCTGGCCGGCCTGGCGGCGCTGGCCACCTCGCTGGCCTTGCGCCGCGGCGACGGCCGCATGGACGCGCTGCTGACCCTGAGCTGGTTGCTGGGCAGCGCGCTGGCCAGCCATGCCCTGCACCAGGCCGCGGTACCGTGGCTGTACCTGGCGATGATGAGCAACTTCTTCGTGGTCGCGCGCGGCGTCGGGCTGGCCTGCAACGCCACCTTGATCGTGATCATGCTGGTCACCCCGGGCACCCTGCTCGGCACCGAGCACACGTTCTCGCTGCTCGCGGTGTCGCTGCTGATCACCGGCCTGGGCTACGTGCTGTCGCTGCGCCTGGAGGGCGACCGCGTGCAGCTGGAACAGCTGGCGTCGAACGACGCGCTGACCGGGCTGCCGAACCGGCGCATGCTGGAACGCAGCCTGTCGCAGCGCGTGGCCGATGCGCGCCGCAAGCCGCGCCGGCATGGGCTGATCGTGATCGACATCGATCACTTCAAGGAGGTCAACGATCTCTACGGACACGCCGCCGGCGACCGCACGCTGGCCGAGCTGGCCGCACTGCTGCGCTTCCAGGTGCGCGCGCCGGACGAGGTGTTCCGCTTCGGCGGCGAGGAATTCGTGGTGGTGACGCGCGTGCAGTCGCGCAGCGAGCTGGCCGCCTTCACCAAGCGCCTGCACCAGGTCACGCGCGAGGCCTTGCGCGGCCCCGGCGGCCGCATCAGCGTCTCCCTCGGCGCGGCCATGCTGTGCGGCGAGCAACACTGGCAGGATTGGTTCTCGCGCGCGGACGCGGCGCTGTACCACGCCAAGAACGGCGGCCGCGACACCTACGTGATCGCCGACGACCTGATCGAGGGCTGATCGCGGGCGCCGGTGGTGCGCCAGCGGGCCGCACTGCCGCCGATGCCTGGGCAGGGCGGCAGGATCGGCATCGACCTGCAGGGCGATCTTGCCGCCATGCGCGGTCGCACCACCCTCTGCCGCGCAGCTGCCGCGGCATGCCGGCCGCAGCGCCCTCGCCTGCCACGCGCTGCTCAGTCGCGCTGGGCGTTTTCGCTACCGCCCAACGCGACTGGGGTCGCTCCGCCAGCGAGAGACCGGCGGCCGTGAACAGCAGCGAGAAAACGCCCAGGCGGTCAGCGCGGAACTGGCGCCGGCGCAGGCGGCGTCGCCAGCGCCACCTCCGGCGGCAGCACCGCATCCTGGCCCCAGCCGCCGAGCGCCTTGTACACCCGCACCACGCCGACGTTGACCGACGCCTCGGCATCGGCCAGGGCATCGTCGGCGGACAGCTTGGTGCGCTGCGTATCGAGCAGGGTCAGGAAATCCTCCGACCCCTCGCGGTAGCGCAATTGCGCCAGCGCTTCGGCACGGCCCGCCGCTTGCGCCTGTTCGGCGACGATCGCCAGCCGCGCCTGCTGTTTGGCGTAGGAGGTCAACGCGTTCTCGGTATCCTCCAGCGCGCCGAGCACCGCCTTCTCGTAGTCGGCGGCGGCACCGTCGGCCTGCGCCTCGCTGGCGCGCAGCCGCGCCCGCACGGTGCCGAAGTCGAACGCCGCCCAGCTGATCGACGGGGTCAGCGACCAGGCCTTGCTGCTGCCCCGCAGCAGCGAGCCGGCATCGCCGGACAGGAAGCCGACGAAGCCGCTGAGGCTGATCCGCGGGAACAGGTCGGCGGTGGCCACGCCGATCCGCGCCGTCGCCGCCGCCAGCCGGCGCTCGGCGATGCGCACGTCGGGACGCCGGCGCAGCAACTGGGTGGTATCGCCCAGCGGCAGCGCGCGCGCATAGGCCGGCGTCGCGCGCGGCGCCAGCAGCTCGTCCAGCGCGCCGGGCGGGCGGCCCAGCAGCACCGCCAGCCGATGCCGGGCCTGCGCTTCGCTGACTTCCAGCAACGGGATGTCGGCCTCGATCGCCTTGAGCCGGGCGCGGCTGCTCTGCACGTCCAGTTCGCTGCCGGCGCCCAGTTGCCAGCGGGTCTCGGTCAGGCGCTGGGTATCGCGCAGGTTGTCCAGCGTGGTGCGCGCCACCGCGATGCGCTTCTGCGCGCCGCGCAACTCGAAGTAGTTGCGCGCCACTTCCGCGGCCACGGTGACCTGCGCATCGGCCATGCCGGCCTGTTCGGCTTCCAGGTCGGCGCGCGCCGCCTCGGTGGCGCGGCGCTGGCGCCCGAACAGATCGAGTTCCCAGCCGGCATCGAAGCCCAGGCTGTAGCTCTCGGTCAGCACCCGCGCGCCGCCGGCGTCCGCATCCGGCGCCTTGCCGCGGCTGTAGTCGCCGTTGGCGGTGACGTGCGGCGCCTGGTCCAGGCGCCGTTCGGCGAAGACCGCGCGCGCCTCGTGCACCCGCGACAGGGCGATGCGCAGGTCGAGGTTGGCGACCAGGCTCTGGTGCACCAGCTGTTCCAGCACCGGGTCGTCGAACTGCGCCCACCACGATGCCACCGGCGAGGCGGTCGCGAACACCGGTGCCGCCGCGCCCTGCAGCGTCACCGGCGCCTGTTCCGGGGCGCGGTAGTTGGGGCCGACGCTGGCGCAGGCGCTGAGCAGCGCCAACGCCAGCGCGCCGATCGCGGGACGGATCACCATGGCAGCACCTGGCCCACATGGGTGTAGCTGCCGGTCGGGCCATCGGCGTCGAGCAGCGCCATCATCACGCTGCTGCGCGCGCCGTCGGCCACTTCCAGCTCGCCCTCGCCGGAATTCATGTCGGTCTTCACGTAGCCGGGGTGGATGGTGTTGACCTTGATCGGGGTGTCGCGCAGTTCGTAGGCCAGTTGCACGGTCCACGCGTTCACCGCGCTCTTGGACACGTTGTAGGCCGGCACCTTGAAGTCGTAGATCGGCGAGCCGGGCTGGCTGTGCAGGGCGAGCGAGCCGAGCAGGCTGGACACGTTGACGATGCGCGCGGCCGGCGCGGCGCGCATCAGCGGCAGGAATGCCTGGGTGACGGCGATCAGGCCGAACACGTTGGTGTCGAAGGTCTTGCGCCAGGTCTCCAGGCTCTGCTGCGAGACCGCCAGCTTCATATCGTCGATCATGATGCCGGCGTTGTTGACCAGGATGTCGAGCCGGCCATGGCGCGCCTGCACCGCCGCCACCGCGGCGGCGATGCTGGCGGCGTCGGTGACGTCCAGGGTCAGCGCCTCCACCGGCAAGCCCTCGCCCTGCAGTTCCAGCGCAGCGGCCGTGGTGCGGGTGGAATCGCGGCCGGCCAGCAGCGTGTGCACGCCGGCCTCGGCCAGCTGGCGCACGGTATGCAGGCCAATGCCGCGGGTGGCGCCGGTGACGAGGGCGATCTTGTGGGTCGTGTTCATGCGGATGTCCTGAAAAGGGGGAATGAAAGGATCAAGCGTGGATCGGCGCATCGGCGTGCGGCGGCGCATGCGACACCAGCGGACGCCCGGACAGCTTGCGCAGGGCGACGTAGAACACCGGGGTCAGGAACAGGCCGAACAGGGTCACGCCGAGCATGCCGGCGAACACGGTGATGCCGGTGGCCGAGCGCACTTCCGCGCCGGCGCCATGCGAGAACACCAGCGGCACGGTGCCGGCGATGAACGCGATCGAGGTCATCACGATCGGACGCAGACGCAGGCGGCAGGCCTGCAGCGCCGATTCCACGATGCCCTTGCCCTGCAGCTCCAGTTCGCGGGCGAACTCGACGATCAGGATCGCGTTCTTGCACGCCAGGCCCATCAGCACCACCAGGCCGACCTGCACGAACACGTTGTTGTCGCCGCCGGTCAACCACACCCCGAACAGCGCCGACAGCAGCGTCATCGGCACGATCAGGATCACCGCCAGCGGCAGCGTCCAGCTTTCGTACAGCGCGGCGAGCACCAGGAACGCCAGCATCACCGCCAGCGGGAACACCACCATCGCCGCATTGCCCTGGCTCGCCTGCTGATAGCTCAGGTCGGTCCATTCGATCTCCATGCCGTTGGGCAGCACCTGCTTGGCGATCTGGGTGATCTTGGCCATCGCTTCGGCCGAGGACAGCATGCGCGCATCCGCCTCGCCGGCCAGATCGGCCGCCGGATAGCCGTTGTAGCGCAACACCGGATCCGGACCGAAGCTCTGCTTGATCGTCACCATCGAGCCGATCGGCACCATTTCGCCGGCGGCGTTGCGGGTGCGCAACCGCGCGATGTCCTCCACGTTCTCGCGGAACGGCGCGTCGGCCTGGGCGATCACCTGCCAGGTGCGGCCGAACTGGTTGAAGTCGTTGACGTAGGCCGAGCCCAGGTAGGTCTGCAAGGTATCGAACAGATCGGTCAGGGCCACGCCCTGCGCTTTGGCCTTGACCCGGTCGACCTCGGCATCCAGCTGCGGCACGTTGGCCTGGTAGGTGCCGATCGGGAAGCTCATGCCCGGGGTCTGCGCCACCGCGCCCTGCATCGTGCTGACCGCATTCTGCAGCGCGCCGTAGCCCAGGTTGGCGCGGTCCTCGATGAACAGCTGATAGCCGTTGCCGTTGCCCAGGCCGAGGATCGGCGGCGGCATGAACGCGAACGCCATGCCTTCGCCCAACTGCGAGATGCGCTGGTTGATTTCGGCGTTGATCTCCAACGCGCTGCGATGGCGCTTGGCGAACGGCTTCAAGGTCAGGAACACCACGCCGGTATTGGGCGTATTGGTGAACTGCAACGCGTTCAAACCGGGGAAGGAGATCGAGTGCTCGACGCCCTCGGTCTGCATGGCGATGGTGGTGACCTTGCGCAGCAACGCATCGGTGCGTTCCAGCGAGGCGCCTTCGGGCAGCTTCACGCCGGCGATCAGGTACATCTTGTCCTGGGTCGGGATGAAGCCGGCCGGCACCGCCTTGAACATTACGCCGGTGACCAGCAGCAGGCCGAGATAGACCACGAACACCACGCCACGCCTGCCGAGGATGCGCGACACGCTGCCCTGGTAGCGCTCGGAGCTGCGGTTGAAGAAACGGTTGAACGGACGGAACAGCCAGCCGCCGAACAGGCGGTCCATCAGCCGCGACGGGCCGTCCTTGGGCGCGTCGTGCGCACGCAGCAGGCGCGCGGCCAGCGCCGGCGACAGGGTCAGCGAGTTGATCGCCGAGATCACCGTGGAGATGGCGATGGTCACCGCGAACTGCTTGTAGAACTGGCCGGTCACGCCGGACAGGAACGCCATCGGCACGAACACCGCGCACAGCACCAGCGCGATCGCCACGATCGGGCCGGACACCTCGCGCATCGCCTGGTGGGCGGCGGCCAGCGGGGCCAGCCCTTCCTCGATGTTGCGTTCCACGTTCTCCACCACCACGATCGCATCGTCGACGACGATGCCGATCGCCAGCACCAGGCCGAACAGGGTCAGCGTGTTGATCGAGAAACCCAGCACGTACAGCGCGGCGAAGGTACCCACCACCGACACCGGGACCGCGATCAACGGAATGATCGAGGCGCGCCAGGTCTGCAGGAACAGGATCACCACCAGCACCACCAGCAGCACCGCTTCCAGCAAGGTGTGGACCACGGCGGTGATCGAGTCGCGTACGAAGATCGTGGTGTCGTAGACCGCCTCGTACTTGACGTCCTCCGGGAACTGCTTGGTGAGCTCGTCCATCTTGGCGATCACCTGGTCGCGGATCTGCAGCGCGTTCGCGCCCGGCGCCTGGAAGATGCCGATGCCGACCGCGTTCTTGCCGTCCAGCTGCGAGCGCAGGGTGTAGTCGCCGGCGCCCAGCTCCAGGCGCGCGACGTCGCCCAGGCGCACGGTTTCGCCATCGGCGCCGACCTTGAGCACGATGTCGCCGAACTCCTTTTCGCTGCGCAGGCGGCCCTGCGCGTTGATCAGGGTCAGGAACTTGCTGTCGGGCATCGGCTCGGCGCCGAGCTGGCCGGCCGAGACCTGCACGTTCTGCTCGCGCATCGCCGCGACCACGTCGCCGGCGGTGAGCCCACGCGCGGCCACCCGCTCCGGGTCCAGCCAGGCGCGCATGGCGTAGTCGCCGCCGCCGAACACCTGCGCATCGCCCACGCCCTGGATCCGCGCCAGCGCATCCTTGACGTGCAGGCGCGCGTAGTTGCGCAGGTACAGGCTGTCGTACTTGCCCTTGGGCGAGGTCAGGTGCACCACCATCAGGAAGGTCGGCGACTGCTTCTGCGTGGTCACGCCCTGCCGGCGCACGTCCTCGGGCAGGCGCGCCTGCGCCTGTGCGACGCGGTTCTGCACCTTGACCGCGGCGTCGTCCGGGTCGGTTCCCGGGCGGAAGGTCACGGTCATCTGCAGCACGCCGTCGGAGCCGGCCACCGACTTGATGTACATCATGTTCTCGACGCCGTTGATCGCTTCCTCCAGCGGCGTGGACACGGTCTCGGCGATGACCTTGGGGTTGGCGCCCGGATACACCGTGCGCACTACCACCGACGGCGGTACCACTTCGGGGTATTCGCCGATGGGCAGCATCGGGATCGCGATCAGTCCCGCGGCGAAGATGACGATCGACAGCACGGCCGCGAAGATCGGCCGGTCGATGAAGAATCTGGAAAAGTCCATGGGTGGTGGTCCTGGAAACTAAGGTGAAACGGATGGCCGAACAGGAAGGCAGGCAAAGCGGCGGCGACGCCGGGCCACGACGGTGGCCCGGCCGGCAAGCACCGGCCGCCAGCGCGGCCGGTCTACGACGCTGTGCGCGCCTCCGGCGTCAGTCGGAAGCGATCAGTCGAGCGCGACGGCCTTGCGTGCGGCCGCCGGCGACGCCGTGGCCAGGGCCACCGGCTTGGCCTGCACCGGCATGCCCGGCATGAACACTTTCTGCACCCCGTCGACGATGACGCGGTCGCCGGGGTTGAGCCCGCCGAGCACGATGCGCAAACCTTCGGCGCTGCGTCCCAGCTGCACGTCGCGACGCTGCGCCTTGCCGTCCTTGTCGACGACATAGACATACTTGCGATCCTGGTCGGTCAGCACCGACCTGTCGTCGATCAGCAGCGCGTTGAAGCGGCCGCTGCCGAGCAGGCGCACGCGGGCGAACAGGCCCGGGGTGAAGCTGCGATCGGCGTTGTCGAGCACGGCGCGCACGCGGATGGTGCCGGTGCTGCGGGTGATCTGGTTATCGAGGAAATCGACCTTGCCCGCGTGCGGGAACCCGTCCTCGCCGACCAGGCCGACCTGCACCGGCAACTGCCCGTCGCGCTCGCTGGGCCGCTCGCCCTTGCGCGCCATCTGCGCATAGCGCAGGAAGGTGCCTTCGTCGGCATCGAAATACACATGCACCTTGTCCAGCGACACCAGCGTGGTCAGCACGCTGGCGCTGTCGCCGGCGCTGACCAGATTGCCGGCGGTGACCAGGGCGCGGCCGGCGTGGCCGTCGATCGGCGCGCGGACCTGGGTCCACTCCAGATTCAGGCGCGCGGTATCCACCGCGGCCTGCGCGGCGAGCACGTCGGCATCGGCCTGTTCGGCGGCGGCGTGGCGCTGCTCCCAGGTCTCGGTGGAGATCGCCTGCTGGTCGGACAGCTTCTTGGCGCGCGACGCCTCGCTGCCGCTGAGCTTGGACTGGGTCCGCGCCCGCGCCAGTTCGGCGTTGGCGCGCGCCAGTTCGGCGCGGTAGCTGCGCGCGTCGATGGTGAACAGCACATCGCCCTTCTTCACCTCCTGCCCTTCGACGTAGTTGACCTTGTCGATGTAGCCGGACACGCGCGGGCGCAGGTCGACGTGTTCGACCGCCTCGACGCGGCCGCTGAACTCGTCCCACTGGCTGATTTCCTTCTGCAGCGCTGGCGCCACGCCGACCGCCGGCGGCGGCGGCGCGCCCTGCTGTTCGGCCTTGCCGCCGCAGGCGGCCAGGGCCGCGGCCAGCAGCGCGATGGCCAGCGGGCGCAGGGCACGCGATGGGGAATGGAACGACATCGGAATCGGGTTCATGGAGAAACCTCGTGAGTGGAAGGAGAAAAATGCGGTGCGGTCATCAACGAGGTGCGTGGATGCGCGTAGTGGTGTTTGTCGATGTCGACGATGGCCTGGCCCGGCACGCCGGCGTCGGCGAGCAGCGCCACCGCGGCGCGGCCCACGCTGAGCGTGGTGAACCATTCCGGGCAGTCGTCGGCGCCGGCTTCGCTGCGGCAGACCGGATGGGTCAGCGACAGCAGTTGCACGCGCACGCCCAGCGGCTTGGCTTCTTCGTGCAGGACCTGGGCGAGCATGCGGATCGAGGCCGCGGCCACCGAGCTTTCGCCATGCCCGGCCCAGGCGCGCAACGCGCACGGGCTGCCTAGCAGGATGTAGCGGCCGCCGCGCTCGGCCTGCGCCAGCAGCGGCAGCAGGTGCCGGGCGGCGGCCAGATGCGGCAGCAGGTCGGCTTCCATGCGCCGGCGCAGCGCGGTCACCGGCTGGTCCAGCAGGCGCCCGCAGCGCAGCGGGCTGCCGAGGCTGGCGACCACCCCGGCCAGCGGCCGCGGCCGCTGCGCCCCGGCCCCCGCCCGGGCGGGGGGGGGGGCGGCCGCGGCGGGCCACCCCCCCGCCCCGCGCCCGCGGCCGCGGCGCACGGCCGCCGCCAGGGCGGCGGCGGTGGCATCGTTGGCGACCGAGCCCTGCAGCACGTCCAACGCCGGTTCGTCGCTGTAGCGATCGCGCAAGGCGCGCAACCGGCCGCGGTCGCGCGCCACGGCCACGACCGGACTGCCGGCTTCGAGCAAGGCGCGGACCACGCCCAGACCGATGTTACCGGTGCCGCCGAGCACCAGCACCTCCGGGTCCAGCGTCCCGCTCACGGGACTTTTACTCCCGCAAACGGGACAATCGCGATCCGACCGAGTCGGCCGCTGCCGCGCTGGCCGAGCTGCATCGAACTGCCGGCCTGGCTGCGCGGCGGCGGGGTGAATTCACGAAATGCCTTGAGGTAACCGGTTTCCAGCGTGTCGATGGGCGTACCATCGACTCGATTCGGGCGACGGACGCCTGCGAGAAACTGGAACAGAGTGCGCAACAGCATGAGCAAATGGCCTGGGTGGCGGCGAATGCGTACAAATTAGGCGCCAAAGCCGCACTTGATTAGTCCGAATTAAGGGGAATAATCGTCCCGTCACCGGTCCAATCGTCTCCACCCCCTCAGGAACCCGCCATGACCCACGATCTGAACGACACCCTGATCTTCGTCAAGGTGGTCGAGCAAGGCAGCTTCATCGCCGCGGCCAATGCGCTCGGCCTGCCCAAGACCACCGTCAGCAGAAAGGTGCAGGATCTGGAGGCGCGCCTGGGCGCGCGCCTGCTGCACCGGACCACGCGCCGCCTCGGCCTGACCGAGGCCGGCGCGGTCTATCACGAACATTGCCAGCGCATCGCCCGCGAACTGGAGGAAGCCGAGAGCGCGGTCGGGCAGCTGCAGGCCGGCCCGCGCGGCTGGCTGCGCTTCAGCGTGCCCTACTCCGCCGGCATTTCCTGGGTGGCGCCGATCCTGGGCGAATTCCACAAGCAGCATCCGGAAGTGCGCCTGGAAATGGTCATGACCAGCGACAAGGTCGATCCGATCGCCGAAGGCGTGGACGTGGCCCTGCACATGGGCGCGCTGCTGGACTCGACCATGGTCGCGCGCAAGCTGGCCACCTTCCGCACCCAGGTGTTCGCCAGCCCCAACTACATCGAGCGCCACGGCGAGCCGCTGCATCCGGACGACCTGCAACACCACCGCACGCTGGCGCTGAGCAATGGCCGCAACGGCAACAACCGGCTCAGCTGGCCGCTGCGCAACGGCAAGCAGAGCGGCGACTTCGCGATCCAGCCGATCCTGGTCGCCAACGACTCGGCCGCGCTGATCGGCGGGCTGGTCTGCGGCGAAGGCCTGGTGCTGGCCAGCGACGCGACGATCAAGCCGCTGATCGAGGCCGGCAAGGCGCGCCGCGTGCTCGGCGGCTGGGTCGGCCCGGACCTGGATTTCAACGCGGTGTTTCCCGGCGGGCGCATGCTGTCGCCGAAGGTCCGCGCCTTCGTCGATTTCCTGGTCGACAAGCTCAACTTCGACGTCAACTACATGCTGGCGCAGTGCCCGGCCAAGCTGGCCACGCAACACGCCGACAGCGGCGCCGAGTTCACCCTGTGCAGCGGCGTGGCGATGAATACCCAGACCCTGGCGTTGCCGCAGTTGGTCGAACTGCCATCGCTGGAAGAGGCGGAGGCGGAACCGGCGCAGGAGCTGGAGGAAGAAGCGCTGGTCTGAGCAGGCAGGCGGGCGGCGACCGCGGCCGCTGGCCCCGGTCCTGCGCGCGGCGATCCCGGGGCGACCTCGGCACACGCCGGCGCGCCGGTGGCGCACAACGCGAAACGGGCCGCATCCGCGGCCCGTTCGCATTTCCGGCTTGGTGGACGCCGCTCAGGAACGCAGCGGCACCACGCGGATCTCGACCCGGCGGTTCTGCGCGCGGCCGGCCTCGGTGCTGTTGTCGGCGATCGGGTACTTCTTGCCCGCACCCAGCGTCTCGATGCGTTCGCGCTGCACGCCCTGCGCGGTCAGGTACGCGGCCACCGAGGCGGCACGCTGCTCGGACAGGCGCTGGTTGACCGCATCGCTGCCGATGCTGTCGGTGTGCCCGACCACTTCGATCATGGTCTGGTTGTATTCGCCCAGGGTCGAGGCCACGCCGTTGAGCGCCGAATAGAACTGCGGCTTCAGCGTGGACTGGTTGAAGTCGAAGGTGATGCCGTCGGGCAGGTTCAGGGTGATGTTGTCGCCGTCGCGGCGCACGTCGATGCCGGTGTTGGCGGTGCGCTCGCGCAGCGCGCGCTCCTGGCGATCCTGGTAGTTGCCGATCGCCGCGCCGCTGAGCGCGCCGATCCCGGCGCCGATCATCGCGTGCTGGCGGCGCTCGGTGGCGCTGCTGCCGCTGAGCAGGCCGGCGGCGACGCCGACCGCGGTGCCGATCAGCGCGCCGCGGCCGGTGCGGTTGTTCTGCTGTTCGGTCGGATTGCCGTATTGGTCGCGCTGCACGTAGGAACCGCCGGTGGCGCAGGCGGACAACAGCAGCGCGCTGGCCAGCGCCACGGACATGCCTTGAATGACGGTGCGTTTCATCGCGCTCTCTCCCACATCTGGATTGAAGTGGGAGCAAGCATAAACAAGCGCCTGCGAGACGGGCATGAACGCCGCGCGGGTCGCGCTGCGCCCGCATGCGCCCTGTTCAGGAAACCGGCAGCAGCGCGTCCGCATCCGCTGCGCGCAGCGGATGCTCCCAGTCGCCCATCAGCGCCAGGTACAGCAGCTTCTCGAATTCGGCGCCGATCCGGCGCATCACCGCATCCGGGTCGGGAATCAGCCGCGCGTCGCCGATCAGGCCGAAGTGCACGCGGTGGTTGTAGCTCATGATCGACACGCCGACCCCGATCGAACCGGTCTGCGGCACCCAGAACATCATCTCGCGCACGCGGCTGCCGGCCAGATACAGCGGCTGCTGCGGTCCCGGCACGTTGGTCGCCACGGTGGTCGCCTTGCGGCTGAACAGGTCCAGCGCCAGCGACTGCAGCGCCGCCGGCGCCATGCCCACCGCGGCCAGCAGCCCGAACACCACCATCGCCTGCCGCGATTGCTTGAGCTGCTGCATCGATTCGGCCACGCGCTGCACGCGCCGCACCGGATTGGCCTCGCCGACCGGCAGGTCCAGGAACACCAGCCCGAAATGGTTGCCGAGCTTGCGCGCGTGTTCCAGCGGGCGCAGGTTGACCGGCACGGTGGCGCGCAGGGTCACCCCGTCCAACTGCTCGCCGCGCTCGAGCATGTAATCGCGCAGGGCGCCGGCCATCGTCGCCATCAGCACGTCGTTGACCGTGCAGTCGCAGGCGCGGCCGACCGCCTTCACTTCGTCCAGGTCCAGCGGCGCGGCCCAGGCCACCCGCTTGCTGACCCCCAGACGCCCACGCAGCAGCGTCGGCGGATCGTCGGACAGCAGCAACGCATTGGCCAGTTCGCGGCCGATCAGGCCGCCTTCCTTGGCCAGCATCTGCGCCAGGTTCGGGTCCTGGTACATCTCGCGGCCCTTGTCGAGCATGCGCCCGCCCAGTTTCAGGTAGCGGTCGATGGCGCCGACCCGGCGCACCACTTCCTTGCCGTCGTCCTTCAGCCAGGCGCGGCCCAACTGCGCCGATGGTTCCGGCACGCGCTGCATGTCGGTCAGCGACAGCAGCACCTGCACCAGGGCGATGCCGTCGGCGTAGCTGTGGTGGATGCGCGCGACCAGCGCCGAGCCGCCTTCATAGCGTTCGATCAGATGGAACTGCCACAGCGGCTTGGTCTTGTCCAAGGGCGTGGACGCCATCTGCCCGGCGAAGCGTTCCAGCGCCTTCTTGCCGCCGCGTCCGGGCAGGGCCGACAGGCGCACGTGCCAGTCCAGGTCGAAGTCGTCGTCGTGTTGCCAGTAGGCGCCGGTCGCGGTGTCCACCGGCTTTTGCTGGAAGCGCGGAAACGACAGGAAGCGTTTGCGCACCAACTGCTTGAACTGCGACAGCGACAGCGCCTCGTCGAGCATCAGCACGCCGGTGATCATCATCGGATTGGTCGGCCGCTCCATCCGCAACCAGGCGGTATCCACGCGCGACATCGGTTCGCGCCGCGGCTTGCGGCGGGCTGTGCTGGTGGCCATGCATGCTCCTGTGCCTGGCCGGAGTGAATCATGGCGCGGCGAAGGGCGTCAATCGCGGCGCCCTGCCCCGCGCTGCCGCGGTTCACGCCGCAGCGCAGCACGCGCGCACCGCATTCGCCCGCGTCAGCCGCCGCCGGTCTCGCGGTAGGCGGCCAGCGCGGCGTCGCGTCCGGCGGCCAGGTCCACGATCGGCTGCCGCGGATAGTGCGGCGCGCTGGCGGCCAGGCGCTGCGGCGACAGCCACGGCGCGAAGCGCTCGGCCACCGGCAGCGCCGCCAGCTCCGGCACCCAGCGCGCGATATAGCGGCCCTGCGGATCGAACTTCTGCGCCTGCGTCACCGGATTGAACACGCGGAAGTACGGCGCGGCGTCGGCGCCGGTGCCCGCCACCCACTGCCAGCCGAGCGTGTTGTTGGCCAGGTCGGCATCGACCAGCGTGTCCCAGAACCAGCGCGCGCCTTCGGACCAATGCACGCGCAAGTGCTTGCACAGGTAGCTGGCGACGATCATCCGCACCCGGTTGTGCATCCAGCCGGTATGCCACAGTTCGCGCAGGCCGGCGTCGACGATCGGCACGCCGGTGCGGCCGCGCTGCCAGGCCTGCAGTTGCGCCGGATCCGGCGTGGCCCAGCGGAACCGGGCGAAGCGCGGATTGAGGTTGTGCTCGGGTGTGGCCGGGAAATGGTGCAGCAGGTGATGGGCGAAGTCGCGCCAGCCCAGCTGGCGGATGTAGCCGTCGATCGCCGCGCCGGTGGCGGCGCTGCGCTCGTTTTCCAGTGCCGCGACGATCCGCCACGGCGCGATCTCGCCGAAATGCAGGTGCGGCGACAGGCGCGAGGTGCCGACCTGGTCGGGACGGTCGCGGCCGGCGACGTAGCCGCGCAGGGCGCCGTCGACGAACACCTCCAGCGCCTCGTGCGCGCCCGCTTCGCCCGGTCGCCATAGCTCCCAGAAACCGCGGTCCCAGCCCAGCGCCGGCGCCAGTCCCAGTTGTTCCAGCGGCAGGCTGTGCAGTGCCGGCGGCGGTGGCGGCAGCGTCTTCGGCGCGGGCAAGAGCGCCGGCACCTGCCAATGGCTCAGCGCGCTGCGCCAGAACGGCGTGAACACCTTGTACGGCCCGCCCTGCTGGGTCGCCAGCTGCCACGGCTCGAACAGCAGCGCACCGTTGTGGCTGTGCACCTCCAGGCCCTGCTGGCGCAGTTCGCGCTTGAGCCGGGCGTCGCGCGGCTGCGTGGCCGGTTCGTAGCGGTGGTTCCAGTACACCGCGACCGCGCCGCATTCGGCGATCAGCTCGCGCAGCACGGTCTCGGCCGGACCCTGGCGCAGGATCAGCCGCGATCCGCACGATTGCAGTTGCGCGTCGAGCGCGGCCAGCGAGCGCTGCAGCCAGCTCAGCGAGGCCGTGCCGGCGGCCCAGGCGCCCTCGTCGCCGGGACTGTGCACGTACACCGGCACCGGCGTGTGCCCGGCGGCCAGCGCCGCATGCAACGCGGGTTGATCGTGCAGGCGCAGGTCGCGCCGGAACCAGACGATGGCGTAGCTCATGCGCAGGACGGGCCGGAAAAGGACGCGCAAGGATACGCGGGGCCGGCGCGCAGCCGGCGTGAGCGCGCGCGGCGCCGGCGCGGGTGCCGGCTGGCGCGCTGGCTAGGCCGCGACCGGCGCGCCGGACTGTTCCTGGTTGCCGTAGCTGACCAGCAGCGGCTCGACGATGGCGCCGGCCGCCTGCAGATTGCGCAAGGCCAGGACCGAGGTGAGGCTCAGTTCGCTGCCGTGCGCCAGCAGCATCATGCCGCGCTTGGACACCACGTCCTGCTCCAGGCGCCAGCCCGGCACCAGATCGCAGACCTTGGCCTTGCGGATGCCGCTGCGGGTATTGAGCTGCAGGTCGGCGAGCGCGTCGATCAGGCCGCGCGGCAGCGGCGGCTCGACCTTGCGCAGCTCCTGTACCGCGTGCGCCAACGGCAGCTTGCGCGCCAGCCCGCGCACCAGCAGCAGCGAGGCGCGCAGCAGCTGCGCGCCGCGGACCACGTCCGGCGAGGCGTCGGCCGGCGGCGGCAGCGCCTGGTAGCGCACGATCTCTGCCACCGCCTGCATGCGCGGGATCGCCGTCAGCAGCCGGTACGCGACCAGCGGATGGCCGTCGATCAGTTTCTGCTCTTCCTCGGACAGTTCGTCGCCGGCGATCTCGCGCTGCACGATGTCGCCCGGCACGCTGACGCAGCCGATGTGGCTCAACGCCGCGGCCACTTCCACCATCCAGCGGTTGGGCCACGGCAGCTTGGCGGTGACGTGGCTGACGCAGGCCTGCAGTTGCGCCGAGCGCTGGAACGCCCACGGCGCGACCATCGACAGCACCTCGGTGAGCATGCGCGTGGTGCCGGCCAGCGTGGTTTCCAGCAGCTCGCGTTCCAGCAGCGTGGCGCGATGCAGCGCCACCGCCTGTTCCAGCGCGGCGACCAGTTCCTCGGTCGGGCACGGCTTGCACAGGAAGCGGAAGATCGCGCCCTGGTTAATCGCGGCGATCGCCGAGGTCGCATCGGCCTGCCCGGTCAGCAGCAGGCGCACGCTGTCCGGCGCGCGCGCGCGCGCCGCGGCCAGGAACGCGGCGCCGTCCATGCCCGGCATGCGCATATCTGACACGATCGCCGCGAACGGCGGGCCGGCGGCGATCGCGGCCAGTCCGGCCTCGCCGCCATTGGCGGTGACCACGTCGAACTGGCCGAACAGGTTGCGCTCCAGCGCCGCCAGCAGATTGGGTTCGTCGTCCACGCACAGGATGCGCGGCAGTTCCGGCTCGCTCATGACACGACCTCCGCTTCGCGAATCTGCGCGCACGCCGCCTGCCACTGCGGCAGCTGCGCGGCCACGCCCATCGCCTGCAGGTACTCCATATCAGGCGCCTGGCCTTGGGCCAGCGCCACCGCCACATGCACCACGCCGATCGCATCGAACTGGCGATGCTCGACCCGGCGCGGCGCGCGGTGATGGGCGACCGCCTCGACGATCGCCCCGGGCAGGCCCCACACGCCGAGCAGGTAGGCGCCGATCTCCGCATGCGACGGGAAGCCGCGCCCGTGCGGATCGGCATCGCGGCACAGGCGCTCGACGTCCGGCAGCAACGCGCCGACGTTGGCCAGCAGCGCCGCGGTCGTGACCACGTCCTCGGCGACGTGGCCCTTGCCGACCACCGCCGCCAGCCGCGACGCGCGCACCGCATCGGTGCGGATCGCGTCGGCCGAGTCGCCGGCGTCGCTGTGGAACACCTCGCTGGCCAGCACCAGCGTACGCAGCAGACCGATGCCGATGCGGTTGACCGCGTCCTTGATCTCGGCCACGCGATGGCCGTTGCCGAAGAACGCGCAATTGGCCAGCTGCAGCACCTTGGCCGCCAGCGCCGGGTCGCCTTCCACCACCGCGGCCACCTGCGCCACGCCGGCAGCGGGGTCGCCGAGCAGGCGGTTGAGCCGCGCGAACATGCGCGGTGCCGACGGCAACCCGCCGATGCGTCCGGCCACCGCCTGCACCGCCGGATCGTCTAGCAGCACCTGCAGCGCCACGGCGCGGTCGATCGCTTCGATCAGCGCATCGCCCTCGCAGGGCTTGGCCAGGAACTGATGGGCCACGTCCAGCGAACGCAGCGCCGCTTCCTGTTCGGTATGCCCGGACAGGATGATGCGGATGGTGCGTGGGCAACTGTCGCGCACCTGGCGCAGCAATTCGGCGCCGTCCATCATCGGCATGCGCATGTCCGAGACCACCACGTCGGCCGGTTGCGCCCGCAGCGCGACCAGCGCCTCGGCGCCGCTGCCGGCGAAGGCCACGTCCCAATCGCGGTCGGCCATGAACATGGTGCGCTCGAGGCCGGCCAGCACCTGCTTCTCGTCGTCGACGAACAGCACGCGCATCGTTCAGCCCGCCACGGCGTTCAACGGCAGCCGCACCACGAACGTGGTGCCGCGCTGGTCCGCCGGCGGTTCGAAGAAGATCCGTCCCTGGTGCTTTTCCACCACCGCCGAATAGGCGATCGCCAGGCCCTGGCCGGTGCCCTTGCCGACCGGCTTGGTGGTGAAGAACGGATCGAACACCTTGGTCCGGATCGCCTCGGGAATGCCCGGACCGTCGTCGCTGACGCACAGGTCCACGTGGCTGTCGCCGGCACGCCGCAGGATGATGCGGATCCGGCCCTGCTCGCGCTCGCCCGGCACCAGCGTGTCGCCGATCGCATGCGCTGCGTTGACCACCAGGTTCAGCAACACCTGGCCGATCTCGTCGCGCAGGCACGGCACCATTGGCACGTCCGCGGCGAAATCGGTCTCGATCTCGGCCACGTACTTCCATTCGTTGCGGGCGACGGTGATGGTGGTGGCGACCAGCTCGCGCAGGTCGACCGGTTCCTTCTCGCCGGCCGAGGGATGCGAGAAGGTCTTCATCGCACTGACGATCTTGGTGATGCGGTCCAGCCCTTCCAGCGACTGCTGCAAGGCCTCGGGGGTCTGCTTGCGCAGGTACTGGAACTTGGACGAGGTCACCTGCGCGTCAAGCGCGGCCACCAGCTCCGGCGCCACGCCCTGCGCACGCGCCGCATCGACGATAGCGAAGGTCATGTCGAACACGTGGTCGAGGATCTGCTTGGCCTTGCACACGAAGGCCAGGTTGTCGCGCACGTACTGCGCCGGCGTGTTGATCTCGTGGGCGATGCCGGCGGCGAGCTGGCCGATCGACTCCATCTTCTGCGCCTGCAGCAGCGCGACCTGGGCCTTGCCGAGGTCGGCCAGGGCATGCTCCAGCTCCTGCCGCTCGCGGCTCAGCTCCTGCGTCTTCAGCGCCACCACCTTGCCCAGCGCGATGTTCTGCTGCAGCGTCGCCAGCGGCGAGGCCGCCGCATCGTCGCGCGCGGTGACCCGCTTCTTCAACACGGCGATCACCTTGTCGCGCGCGGCCAGTTGCCGGCGCAACTCGGCGATCAACGCCGTCTCGCCGCTCTCCAGCGGCGCGGTTGCGGCATGCGCCAGGATCGGGACCGTCGCTGCATCTGCGGACATGCTCATCTCCCGATCGCCACGCCGGTAAAGGTCTGGTTGACGTGCAAGCCGTTGAACTGCTCGCCGTAGGTGGAGAAACCGAACACGCCTTGCTGCGCCATGAACGCGCCGACCTGCTGCTGCATCTGCGACTGGCCGAACTCCAGGCGGCGCAGGATGCAATCGCAACCGATCACCAGCGCCGGGTCGGATATCGTCTCGTGCACTTCGGCAAAGGCCTGCTGCAGCGTTTCCATCACGTCCACCGCCTGGCCGACCGACACCACCATGCCCTCTTCCACCGCGCAGTAGCAGGTCATCGACAAGTCCTCGTTGACGCGCAGGATCGAACGCACGTAGGGCTCGCCGCTCAAGGTCAGCAGCAGCGGATAGGTCGAGAACACCTTCGGCTCCAGTTCTTCCAGCGGCACGCCGATCGCCTGCGCGTAGGCCAGCGCGGCCGGCTCGCCATTGATCTCGCGGATCAGGCGCCGCGCCGGATCGGCGTCGGTGACCACCAGTTCGATCTCGCTGGCGACGAAGTGCTGCAGCTTGAACACCACGAACGGGTGCCGCGAATGGAACAGGGTCAGCACCGCCGCATCGGCCAGGAAGCGGCCGTCGTAGTAGACCAGGGTGCGCTCGAAACGCAGATTGTCGCCGGCCGAGCCGCCGAGCAGCGGCACGTCGCCGATCATCCGGTACAGCGCCGCCGCCAGGTATTCCTCGCAGGTGGACAGTCCGTCGACCAGCAGCAGCGAGAAGCACTGCCCGGCCTTGTCGGCCGTCGCCGCCTGCACCGTCTCGGCCACCACCGCGACCTGCGCCTGCAGGTCGCTCAGCGGCGCGATCAGCAGCGGCTGCGCCTGCAGCACGCCGCCGCGCAGGCCGGCGACCAGGATGCCGTTGCTCTGGAAGCCGTGCTCGCCGATCTGGCCGGCAGCGGTGCAGCCGATCACCGGGCAGTCGAAGCCGGCCTTGATCGCCGGCCCCAACGCGTCCAGATCGTATTCGGCATCGCAGAACAGCAGCACGGCGTCCAGCGGCGCGGCGCCCAGTTGCGCGCGCAACGCGGCGACCGCAGCGACGGCATCGCGGTCGGCGGTTTCCGCATGGGTGACGGTCAACGGCATGGGCGGGATCCAGGAAGGGTTCCCTCCGGGTATCGACCATCACGGATTGAGGTTGAGCGCGGTCAAAGCGCTCTGTGACAGAAGTATCGCTGTGCCCGGATGAATACGCGCGCCGCCGGCCGCATCCACTGCAGCGCAGCAATCGCGCGGCCGGCGTTGCGGGTCGCGTGCGGCGCCTACTCGAACGCGCCCACCGAATCGTGCGACAGGTTGTCGAAGCGGGTGTATTCGCCGAAGAACTTGAGCTTGCACGAGCCGGTCGGGCCGCCGCGATGCTTGCCGATGATGATCTCGGCCAGGCCCTTGTCCGGCGAATTTTCCTTGTTGTAGTAATCGTCGCGGTAGATGAACACGATCATGTCCGCGTCCTGCTCGATCGCGCCGGATTCGCGCAGGTCGGCCATCACCGGGCGCTTGTCGGTACGCGTTTCCAGCGAGCGGTTGAGCTGCGACAGCGCGATCACCGGCACGCCCAGCTCCTTGGCCAGGCCCTTGAGCGAACGCGAGATCTCGGAGATCTCGGTGGCGCGGTTCTCGCTGTTGCCCGGCACCGACATCAGCTGCAGGTAGTCGATGACGATCAGCCCCAGGTCGTGCTCGCGCTTGAGCCGGCGCGCCTTGGAGCGCAGGATCTCCGGCGACACGCCGGGCGTGTCGTCGATGAAGATCTTGGTTTCCTTCAGCATCTTGATCGCGCCGGTGACCCGCGCCCAGTCCTCGTCCTCGAGCTGGCCGGTACGCAGGCGCTGGGCGTTGATGCGGCCGTTGGAGGAGATCAGGCGCATCGCCAGCTGCGAGGCCGACATTTCCATCGAGAACACCGCCACCGCCTTCTTCGACTTGATCGCGGCGTACTCGGCGATGTTCAGCGCCAGGGTGGTCTTGCCCATCGCCGGACGCGCGGCCAGGATGATCAGGTCGGTCGGCTGCAGCCCGGCGGTCATCGCGTCGAAGTCGCTGTAGCCGGTGGGCAGGCCGGTGATGTTGCCGCCGTTCTCGAAGCGGCTGCGCAATTCCTCGAACGCGTCCTTCAACGCGCCGGGCATGGCCACGAAATCGCTGCGCCCGCGCGCGCCGGCCTCGGCGATCTTGAACACCGCCTTCTCGGCGCTGGCCAGCAGCTCCGCGCTCTCGCGCCCTTCCGGCTGGAAGCCGTCGTTGACGATGGTGGTACCGACCTCGATCAGCTGCCGCAGCACCGCCTTGTCGCGCACGATCTCGGCATAGGCGGCGATGTTGGCCGCCGACGGCGTGGTGCTGGCCAGTTCGATCAGGTAAGCGCCGTCGCCGACCATCTCCAGCTTGCCCTGCGACTCGAACCACTCGCCCAGGGTCACCGCATCGAACGGGCGGCCCTTCTCGGCCAGCTCGCGGATCGCGCGGTAGATCAGCTGATGATCGCGCCGGTAGAAATCGTTGTCGGTGAGCTGGTCGTTGACCCGGTCGTAGGCGTCGGGCGCCAGCATCAAGCCGCCGAGCACGGCCTGTTCGGCCTCGATCGAATGCGGCGGCACGCGCAACTGATCGATACGCGGCTCGCTGCGTTCGCCACGCTCGCTTTTGCGGTCGCCGCGGTAGCCGGGACGGGCGGACATGGGCTGGATCTTCTCTCTGGGGGGCGCGGTCGGCGGGCGGCGCCGATGGCGCGACCCGGCCGGCCATCTTAGTCAGCGGCGTGCGGCGCGGCTAGGGACAAGTCTGTGGACAACCCGTTGAGAACTGCACGCAGGCCGCGCCACGCAAGGCGATCGCCGCGGCGATGCAGCATCGCCGTTGTGCGTCGCATCCGCTGAGATCGCGGGGTCGCCGGCTCAGGCCTGCAGTTCGTCGACCCAGGCGATGAACTTGTCGACGAAGCCCTGCAGGAACTTGCGCGTATCGTCGTTGCCGATGCTGCCGTCGGCCTCGATCAAGCCGTCCTTGAACTGCACGAACACCTCCGGCTGGCTCAGCACCGGCATGTCCAGGTAGGCCAGCACGTTGCGCAGGTGCTGCTGCGCCAGCGCGGTGCCGAGCGTGCCCGGCGACGCTCCGCACACCGCTGCCGGCTTGCCGGCGAAGGCGCTGTCGCCGTAGGGCCGCGAGCCCAGGTCGATCGCGTTCTTGAGCACGCCGGGGATCGAGCGGTTGTACTCGGGGGTGACGAACAGCACCGCGTCGGCGTCGCTGACCTGAGCCTTCAGCCGCTTGCCCTGCTCCGGATAGTCGTGATCCTGGTCCTGGTCGTACAGCGGCAGGTCGCCGATTTCCACGTACTCGAAGCGGGCGCGGTCGCCGACCAGTTTCTCCAGCGCCAGCGCCAGGCGCCGGTTGAACGACTCCTTGCGCAGGCTGCCGACGAAGACGGCGATGCGGTACTGGCTCATGGTGTACTCCTGACCGATTTGGGGCTTGCAGCCTAGCCGCCGGCGCAGCGTGGCCAGGTGAATACGGCCAAGGCGACCGCCGCCAGGCCGCTCAGCGCCGCCCCTGCCAGTCCGCGCGCGACTGCCCCCACACTTCCACCTCGTGCGCCTGCAGCGGCTCGGGCAGGCGATCCTGGCGCAGGTAGCGCGCGCCCAGCTTGGCCGCGACCGCCTTGGAATTGGCGTTGTCGGCGGCGATGGTGTGGATCACCTCGGTCCAGCCCAATTGCGCGAACGCCCAGTCGATCGAGGCGCGCGCCGCTTCCGGCGCATAGCCCTGGCCCCAGTACGGGCGCGCGATCCCCCAGCCGACCTCGGTCCCCGGCCAGCCATGCGGCTGCCACGGCCCGACCCGGCCGATCCATTGCCCGCTGCGCTTCTCGATCACCGAGAACATCGAAAACCCTTGCAACTGCCAGCTGCCGACCAGCGCCGCCAGCGCGCGCCAGGCCACCGGCGGCGGTTGCACGCCGCCCAGATGGCGCATCGTCTCGGCATCGCCGGTGAACCGGCAGAAGTCGTCGAAATCCGCCGCGCTCGGCGGGCGCAGCAGCAGACGCCCGGTGTCCAGTTGCAAATCGAAAATGCTCATGCCCTCGCCTCCTCGTGCCTGTCCATTGCCCCGGGCGCCATGGCCGCGGCGCGCACCGGTTCAGAACGCATTGATGCCGGTCAGCTCGCGGCCGACCACCAGTTGGTGCACGGTCTCGGTGCCTTCGTAGGTGATCACCGATTCCAGGTTCAAGGCATGGCGGATGGCGCCGTATTCGGTGGTGATGCCGGCGCCGCCGAGCAGGTCGCGGCATTCGCGGGCGATGTCCAGCGCCATGCGCACGTTGTTCCACTTCGCCAGCGACACCTGCGCCGGCTGCAGTGCGCCTGCATCCTTGAGCCGGCCCAGCTGCAGCGCCAACAGCTGCGCGCCGGCGATGCGCCGGGCCATGTCGGCCAGCTTGATCTGCGCGCTCTGCGTGGCCGCCAGCGGGCGTCCGAACAGGATGCGTTCGCCGGCATAGGCCAGCGCCTCGCGCAGGCAGGCGATCGCCGCGCCGATCGCGCCCCAGCTGATGCCGTAGCGGGCCTGGGTCAGGCAGCCCAGCGGGCCTTTCAGCCCGCGCACGCCCGGCAGCCGCTGCGTGTCCGCCACGCGCACGTCGTCCAGGAACAGCGCCGAGGTCACCGAGACGCGCAGGCTCATCTTGTGCGCGATGTCCTGCGTCGCGAAGCCCGGCGTGCCGGCTTCGACCAGGAAACCCTGCACCCCGTCCTCGGTCTGCGCCCACACGATCGCCACGTCGGCCAGGCTGCCGTTGGTGATCCACATCTTGCTGCCGCTCAGGCGCCAGCCGTCGCCGTCGCGCACCGCGCGGGTCTGCATCGCGGCCGGGTCGGAACCGCCCTGCGCCTCGGTCAGGCCGAAGCAGCCAATCGCGGTGCCGGCGGCCATCGCCGCCAACCAGCGCTGCCGCTGCGCCTGGCTGCCATAGGCGTGGATCGGATACATGCACAGCGAGGACTGCACGCTGACGAAGCTGCGCAGCCCGCTGTCGCCGCGTTCCAGTTCCTGGCAGATCAGGCCGTAGCAGACCGCATTGAGCCCGGCGCCGCCGTCGGCGGGCGGCAGCGTGGCGCCGAGCAGGCCCAGTTGCGCCAGGTCCGGCACCAGTTCGGCGGGGAACCGCGCCTGGTCGAACGCATCGCCGATGATCGGCAGCACCCTGGCATCGACGAAGCGCGCCACCGCCTGCTGGATCGCGCGCTCCTCCTCGCTCAGCAGCGCGGCCACGTTGAACAGATCGTCGCAAGGCAACGGCATGGCGGGACTCGGCAGGCGAAAGCCGCATTGTATCGGCCTGCCCGCGCTCCGGAAAAAGAAAAGGCCGGCACCTGGCCGACCTTTTCTCCCTGCTGCCGCGGCGAGACTCAGCGCTGGCTGATCACGTCGCCGGCCGAGGCGGTCTGGGTGACCAGGCGCCCGTCCAGCACCGGCAGGCGGTCGCTGCTGGGCTTGTCGTCCATGCGCACGGTCTTCTCCTGGCCGTCGTAGCGGTAGGTGACCTCGTAGCCCTTGACCACGTCGTCCTTGCCCAAGGCGATGCGGCTGCCCGGCTTGCTGTCGGTGCGCATGGTGCCGGTGCTGCCGTCGTCGTTGCGGTAGGTCACGTTGTAGCCGGTGATGCGCGAGGACTCGGCGGTGCTGTTCTCGGTGTGGCACTGGCGCTCGGTGCGATCGACCACGCGGCCGCCGACGTGGTTGCGGTCGACCTGGTTGCCGATGAAGCCGCCGGCCACTGCGCCGGCCGCGGTCGCCGCCTTGCGGCCGTTGCCATGGCCGACCTGGTTGCCGAGCAGCCCGCCGACCACCGCACCGACCACGGTGCCGCCGACGTTGCCGTCGCGCTCGGGCAGGCGCTCCTGCACCACCACGTCGTTGCAGACCTGGCGCGGGGTGGTGGTGGTGGAAGTCTCGCGCAGCGGCTCGGTGCCGATCACCTCGGCGTAGCGCTGTTCCTTCTGCGTGATCGGATCGACCCGCACCACGTCTGCGTATTCCAGCTTGCCGCCGACGTCGTTGCCTGCGACCGCGTCGCCGGCAACACTGTCCGCCGCCGGACGCACGTCGCCGCTGCCGGCGAACTCCTGCTTGTCGCGGTTGTTCATGAAGGCCGCGGTGGCCACGCCGCCGACCAGCAATGCGCCAGCCGCGACCAGAATGGTTGTCGTATTGCTCTTCATCGTTTCTCTCCTGCGGTCTGGCCGCGTTGTCTGCATCTACGGTGCTGTGATTACCATGCCGAAGCTGAACCGATCCGCTCCCTATTCAGCGAAAATCCTGAGCGCGGACTGGTGCGGCATGCGGAAAGGCGCCATATCAAGCGTGTTAGCGTTTTCATCACCCTGCCGGAGGATCGTCCATGCCTAACCCGATCGTGCTGCCATTGCTGCGCTGGGCCGGCAAATTGCGCTACCCCACGCTGTTCAAACTGACCGCCGGCCTGTTCGTGCTGAGCGTGCTGCTGCCCGACCCGCTGCCCTTCATCGACGAGATCGTGTTCGGCCTGGGCACCTTGTTGCTGGCCAACTGGAAGACCCGCACGCCTGCGCCCGTCGAACCGGAGCCCATCGCGTCCAGCGCGCGCCGCGTGCGCCGCTGACCGCCGATGCGTCTGATCGACAGCCACTGCCATCTCGACGCCGCCGAGTTCGACGGCGACCGCGCCGCGGTGGTCGCGCGCGCGCAGGCCGCCGGCATCGTCGCGCAGGTGCTGCCGGCGGTGACGGCGGCCTCCTGGCCGAAGCTGCGCGAGGTCTGCGCGATGGCCGACGGCCTGTATCCGGCTTACGGCCTGCATCCGCTGTTCCTGGACCAGCACCGCCCGGAGCATCTGCCGTTGCTCGGCGAGTGGATCGAACGCGAGCGCCCCTGCGCCATCGGCGAATGCGGCCTGGATTTCTTCGTCGAAGGGTTGGACGAAGCCGAGCAGCAGCGGTATTTCGCCGGCCAGCTGCAGCTGGCGCGCGCGTTCGACCTGCCGGTGATCGTGCACGCGCGGCGCGCGGTGGATGCGGTGATCCTGGCGATCCGCAAGGTCGGGCGCCTGCGCGGCGTGGTGCACAGCTTTGCCGGCAGCCCGGAACAGGCGCGGCAACTGCAGTCGCTAGATTTCCTGATCGGCCTCGGCGGCCCGGTCACTTACGCACGCGCGCAGCGGCTGCGGCGCCTGGCGGCCGAGCTGCCGCTGCAGCAGTTGCTGCTGGAAACCGACGCCCCGGACCAGCCCGACGCGTCCATCCGCGGCGAGCGCAACGAGCCGGCGCGGCTGCGCACGGTCCTGGACACGATCGCCGCGCTGCGCGGCCAGCCCGCCGCCGAGATCGCCGAACAGACCACGCGCAATGCGCAGCAACTGTTCGGCCTGGATGTGCGTGCCGAGCCGGCGTGACGGCTCGGAAATGCGGCGGCCTGCAGGGAAACAGACATAGCGTCACAGCGGACGCACAGTGCCAGCTCTGCAAGCAGCGCTTCGACCTGGACACGCAACAGCGTGCGTTCGTCATGCCGCTGCTGGCAAAGGGCCAGCGTTTCATCATGATCGAGTGCTAGTGCTGCGGCGCGTCCACGCAGTACGTCACGATGGTCGCTGTCGCCAAGCCGCATGACCACGAGGCCCCCCTATCGCGGCCCGCTTCCACGATGCGCGGGATGGGTCGATTGGATCGATGCCGATCCGCCGCCGTTCTGGGGCTGCGGCGAGTGCGGCAGCGTCTGGCATGAGGAGCGCGATTTCCAGACGCGAATTTCGCGCATCGTCGCTCGCCCCCGGGCAGACAGTTACAAGAGAATCGAGGGCAAATGGCTGCCCGCTGGGCCGGATGTAGAATCGGCGGACCACGAAGAACGCATCGGCAAGGAGCCGTGACGCATGCAAGACCTGGCAGACGCAAACCCCGAGCTGGCGAAGGACATCATGGGCATCATGGAGTCGGGCAATGCGCTGGACGAGCGCGGCGACAAGGACGCCGCCCGATCGGCCTACCACCGCGCCTGGGACTTGCTGCCCGAGCCGAAGCTGGAATGGCCGCCGCTGTCGGCGTGGATCACCGGCTCCTTCTACAACCTGCATTTCGACAACGCCGACTTCGCCGCCGCCAAACAATGGGCGCAGAAGTCGCTACAGGCCCGTGAATCGGAGAGCGATACCGGCCCATTGCTCGACCTGGGAATGGCGCACTTCGAGCTGGAAGAATATTCCGAGGCCTATCGCTGTTTCGACCAAGTCCACCGCCTCGGCAAGGCAAGAGCCTTCCAGGAACGGCCAAGGAAGTACCTCGCGTTCTATCTGGAAAAGAATCACTGACGGACTCCGCCAGGCCGGCAGGCGTGAACCAATTGTCAGGCCCACGGGGCGGACAACCGCTTCGACTCGCTACTCCGCTTCCAGCGCCGCAGCCGCCGCTGTCGCCGGCTGCTCCCGCTTCGGTTTCAACAGCATCTCCAAGGCCTTGCCCGCCGCGGCGAAGGCGAACGCGCCGGTGATATGCGTGGCGGCGCCCAGCCCGGCGCCGCAGTCCAGGTTCAACGCCGCATCCGGCCCCAGCTGCGGCCGCAGCCCGCACACGCTGCCGTCGGCCTGCGGGTAGCGCACGTTCTCCAGCGAATACACCGCCGGCACGCCGAAGTAGCGCTGCGGGTTCTTGGGGAAGTTGAACTCGCTGCGCAGCTTCTTGCGGATCAGCGCCAGCATCGCGTCGTGCTCGGTGCGCGACACGTCGCGGATGCGCACCAGGGTCGGGTCGGTGCGGCCGCCGGCCGAACCCACGGTCAGCAGCGGCAGCTTGCGCCGGCGGCACCAGGCGATGGTCTCCACCTTGACCCGGAAGCTGTCGCAGGCATCGATGACCAGGTCGAAGCCGGTGCCGAGCAGTTCGGCGATGTTGGACGGGGTCAGGAAGGCCTCGACCGCGGTCGCTTCGATCGCCGGGTTGATCGCCACGCAGCGCTCGGCCATGGCCCGCGCCTTGTTGCGCCCGTACTGGCCCTGCAGCGCCGGCAACTGGCGGTTGGTGTTGGACACGCAGATGTCGTCGGCGTCGACCAGGGTCAGATGGCCGACCGCCGAACGCGCCAGCGCCTCCACCACCCACGAGCCGACGCCCCCCATCCCCACCACCGCCACCCGGCATTGCGCCAGGCGCTCGATGGTCCCGCGCCCGTACAGCCGGTCGATGCCGGCGAAGCGCTCGCGCAATTGTTCGTTCATGCGCGCAGTTTATTTCATCGGCGACGCCGCGGCGGCGACGCCACGCGGGTCGGCGGCCGGCGTACTATCGCGCTTTCCTTCCGCCAGCCTGCCCCATGGCCAGCCCGCCCGCCTCCACTGCCTCCCGCTACCTGTTCTTGCTGCTCGCCGGGATCCTGATCGGCCTGGTCGCGACCGTGATGTCGATGCGCGCGCTGCAGGCGCGGCAGGATCCGTTCCCGCGCAGCCTGATGCAGGTGATGGACAAGCAGCTGGCCTTGCTGCAACGCAGCCATGCGCAGAACCGCTGCAGCGCCGCCGACCTGCAGGCGCGCGTGCACACGCTGCGCCTGCTCGGCAACGACCTGGAAACCGCGTTTCCCGGACTCAGCGACGACAGCCGCTTCCAGCAGCATGCCGGGGCGCTGCGCGCCACGCTGGATGCGGCGCAGGCCCCGCTGCCGACCACCTGCGCCGCGCTAGACCAGCTCACCCACCGGATCGACGACGGTTGCGACGCCTGCCATCGCGATTTCCGCTGACCCGCCATCGCGCTTGTCGATGAATTCCCCCTGACGCTGCAGCGCGTCGGCCATCCAGGCGCGTGGCGATTGGCGTTGCATTCACACGCTGGCGGACAGGATGCGTGCAAACGCGGGGCTGCCGCGGTCCACCGTCTGTCGAGGAGAGCACACATGAAGATTCATCTACTGGCCACTGGCGCCGTCGCCGTTCTGGCATTGGCCGGCTGCGCCACGTCCCCCGGCTACGGCGGCGGTGGCGGCGGCTACAGCCAGCCGTCGCGCGGCTATTCGGACAACCGCTGCGCGGACTGCGGCATCGTCACCCGCATCGATACGGTGGCCTCCGGCCGCACCGCGCCCACCGGCACCGGCGCGGTCCTGGGCGGCATCGTCGGCGCGATCGCCGGCCACGAGATCTCCGACCACACCGGCGGCAGCAAGGGCAACCAGAACGTATCGGCCGTGGCCGGTGCCGCCGCCGGCGCGCTGGCCGGCAACCAGATCCAGAACAACGTCACCAGCGACAGCTACGACGTGCACGTGCAGATGGACGATGGCCGGGTGATCGTGGTCAACCAGCGCGATCTGGCCGGAATCCGCGAGAACACCTATGTGCGCGTGGTCAACGGCCGCGTGGTGCCGCGCTAAGCGCTCGCGCTGCCGCGCTTGCCGAAACGCAAAAAGGCCCGCACTGCGGGCCTTTTTGCTGGGCGCGGGCCCGGCGTTGCGCCGGGCGCGCCGGGTTCAGACCGGCTGCACCGCGTCGGCCTGCAGGCCCTTCTGGCCCTGCACCACGGTGAAGCTGACCTTCTGCCCTTCCTTCAGGCTCTTGAAGCCTTGGGTCTGGATCGCGCGGAAGTGCACGAACACGTCCTCGCCGTTCTCGCGGCTGATGAAACCGAAGCCCTTGGCATCGTTGAACCACTTCACGGTGCCGTTTTCGCGATTGCCGTCAGTCATGGACTTACTCCTTGAAACAGTCTCAGGGGTGGGTACGCCGTGGGTTCGGCGGCTGGTTGCAAGGAGGAAGCGAGGTATAACGCTGTAGCGGATCGTTTGGATCTACCGCATCGGGCCACGATTCACGGTGACCTTTGCAAACGCAGCGGCTGAAACTTACCGCGGCGAAAATGAAAATGCAATCAGCAAAAACACCCCATCTGTCAACCCCCAAATCACCCTCCGGAGCAAGCCGCGTGGATCCTACGTTCATCTACTACATCGTCGCCGGGCTGCTGGTGGTGCTGGGCCTGGCCGGGGTGGTGCTGCCGGCCCTGCCGGGGATGCCGCTGCTGTTCGCCGGGCTGTTGCTGGCGGCCTGGGCCGACGGTTTCCAGCGCGTGGGCTGGGTGATGCTGACGGTGCTCGGCGTGCTGACCCTGCTGTCGTTCCTGGTCGATTTCCTGGCCACCGTGTTCGGCGCCAAGCGCGTGGGCGCCAGCCGCAAGGCGCTGTGGGGCTCGGTCCTGGGCAGCATTGCGGGATTGTTCTTCATGCCGATCGGCCTGTTCGTCGGGCCCTTCGTCGGCGCGCTGGCCGGCGAATACTGGCACGGCCGGCAGCTGCAGCAGGCGACCAAGGTCGGCCTCGGCACCTGGCTGGGCATCGTCCTGGGGACCGCCGCCAAGCTGGCCCTGGCGCTGGCGATGGTCGGCCTGTTCGCCGCCGCCTGGCTGCTGTGAGGCCCCGCGTCGGCGCCGTGAGATGAACGCGTGATGACTCCGTTGTGGACGCTGCTGTATTTTCGCAGCCGGCTATTCACCTCGGCAGCGCACCACCCGCCCGCGCCGCCTGTTTCCGAGAGAACCTGCATGATCCATCGCCCGGCCCGTCCCCTGTTGCTGCTGTCCTTCGCGGCGATGCCGCTGGCCCACGCCCAGGAAGTGAAGCCCACCCCTGCCTCGCCCGAGGCCTGCGTCGCGATCACCAGCGACGCCGCGCGCCTGTCCTGCTACGACCAGGCGCTGTCGCGCCGGGTCGCCGATCCGCAGGCCGCCGATGCGGCGGCGAAGATGGCCATCGAGAACCAGAAGCAACAGCTGGATGCGTCGATCCCGCAGGACGCCGGCCTGGCCGAACGCACCCGCCAGCGCGCCGCCTCGCTGTTCAAGGACGACCGCTACGACGCCACCATCGCCAACGCCGGCAAGGGCTCGCTGCTGGACAGCCGCTGGGAACTGGCCAAGGACTCCAAGCTGGGCACCTTCCAGCTGCGCGCCTACAAGCCGGTGTACCTGCTGCCGGCGTTCTGGACCAGCAAGAAGAACGAGACGCCGTCCTCGCCGAACCCGAACAACACGGTGACCACGGCCGAGTCGCTGGACAGCATCGAAGCCAAGTTCCAGCTCAGCTTCAAGACCAAGATCGTGGAGAACATCTTCGGCGACAACGGCGACCTGTGGGGCGCCTATACCCAGAGTTCGCGCTGGCAGGTCTACAACAGCGAGCAGTCGCGCCCGTTCCGCGAGACCAACTACGAGCCGGAACTGGCGCTGGTGTTCCGCAACAACTACAGCCTGTTCGGCTGGAAGGGGCGGATGACCGGGATCCAGCTCACCCACCAGTCCAACGGCCGCAGCGATCCGTTCTCACGCAGCTGGAACCGGGCAATCCTCAATGTCGGCCTGGACCGCGAGAACTGGGCGCTGGTGCTGCGCCCGTGGTACCGGATCCCGGAGAGCGACCGCCAGGACAACAACCCGGACATCGAGGACTACATGGGCCGCGGCGATGCGACCCTGACCTACAACCGCGGCGGCCACGAGATCTCGCTGATGGCGCGGCATTCGCTGCGCAGCGGCGACCGCTCGCACGGCGCGGTGCAGCTGGACTGGGGCTTCCCGATCAGCAACCTGCTGCGCGGCCACGTGCAGGTGTTCGACGGCTACGGCGAGAGCATGATCGACTACAACCACCGCGCCACCTATGTGGGCCTGGGCGTGTCGCTGCTGGAGTGGTACTGAGGCCCGAACGGCCCCGGAGCGGCATCGCGGGGGGGGCGGCCCGGGGCCCCCGCGCCCCATGGCCGACGCCGCGCTCAGGTCCAGTCGGTCAGGCCTTCGCGGCGATAGGTTTCCTGGAACGCGGCACGCGCCTTCATCCGTTGCGCGTGCGCCTGCAGCGCCGGCCAGGTATCGCTGGGCCGCGGCATGTTGCGCGACCAGCGCATCATCATCGTCAGCATGAAATCGGCCGCCGACAGCTGCGCGCCGAGCAGGTACGGACCGTTCGCCTGCAGATGCTGCGCGACCTGCTCCCAGGCCGCCTCCAGCTTCTGCCGCGCCTGCGCCTTGCTCGCCTCGACGTTGTCGGCACCGGCCGGCTCGTCCGGATAGAACCAGGCGCGGTACGCCGGCTGCAGCGTGTTGGCGCAGAACAACATCCAGCGGTAGTAGTCGGCGCGCGCCGGGCTGCCGGGCGGCGGGGCCAGTCCGGCTTGCGGATGCAGGTCGGCCAGGTGCAGCACGATCGCCGCCGCCTCGGTCAGCACCTGCCCGTCCAGCACCAGCGTGGGCACCACGCCGGACGGATTGAGCTGCAGGTACTCCGGCGTTTTATGCTCGCGCCGCTCGAAATCCAGGGCGTGCAGCGTATGCGGCACGTCCAGTTCGATCAGCAGCCAGTGCACCACCAGGGCGGCGGTGCTGGGCGAGTAGTACAGGGTGGCGCTCATGCAATCTCCTGGTAAGTCGCCGCAGCCGGATCACTGCGGCCGTGGCAGTCTCGCATGCCGCGCCGTGCCGGCGGCGGCGCCGGCTCAGGCCGGTTCGACCACCACCGGGATCTTGCCGATGCGCGATTGCCATTCGCGCGGGCCGGTCTTGTGCACCGACTCGCCGCTGGCATCCACCGCCACGGTGACCGGCATGTCCTTGACCTCGAACTCGTAGATCGCCTCCATGCCCAGGTCTTCGAACGCCAGCACGCGCGAGGCCTTGATCGCCTTGGACACCAGGTAGGCCGACCCGCCGACCGCCATCAGGTACACGGCCTTGTTGTCGCGGATCGCCGCGATCGCCGCGTCGCCGCGCTCGGACTTGCCGACCATGCCGAGCAGGCCGGTCTGCTCCAGCATCTGCCGGGTGAACTTGTCCATGCGCGTGGCGGTGGTCGGGCCGGCCGGGCCCACCACTTCGTCGCGCACCGGATCGACCGGGCCGACGTAGTAGATGAAGCGGTTGGTGAAATCGACCGGCAGCGTCTCGCCGCGGTTGAGCATGTCGATCATGCGCTTGTGCGCGGCGTCGCGGCCGGTCAGCAGCTTGCCGTTGAGCAGCACGACCTCGCCCGGCTTGAAGCTGGCGACTTCTTCGCGGGTGATGGTATCCAGGTTGACCCGGCGCGCGTTGCTCGGGTTGTAGGTCAGCTTGGGCCAGTCTTCCAGCGACGGCGGCTCCAGCATCACCGGGCCGCTGCCGTCCAGGGTGAAATGCGCATGGCGGGTCGCCGCGCAGTTCGGGATCAGCGCCACCGGCAGGTTGGCGGCGTGGGTCGGGTAGTCCTTGACCTTGATGTCCAGCACCGTGGTCAGGCCGCCCAGGCCCTGCGCGCCGATGCCCAGCGCGTTGACCTTCTCGTACAGCTCCAGGCGCAGTTCCTCGGCCCGGTTGGACGCGCCGCGCGCCTGCAGGTCGACGATGTCGATCGGCTCCATCAGCGCTTCCTTGGCCAGCAGCATCGCCTTCTCGGCGGTGCCGCCGATGCCGATGCCGAGCATGCCCGGCGGGCACCAGCCGGCGCCCATGGTCGGCACGGTCTTGAGCACCCAGTCGACGATCGAATCGGACGGGTTGAGCATCGCGAACTTGCTCTTGGCTTCCGAGCCGCCGCCCTTGGCCGCGACGATCACCTCGACGTGCTCGCCCGGCACGATCTTGGTGTTGACCACCGCCGGGGTGTTGTCCCTGGTGTTGGCGCGCTTGCCGGCCGGATCGGCCAGCACGCTGGCGCGCAGCTTGTTGTCCGGATGGTTGTAGGCGCGGCGCACGCCCTCGTTGACCATGTCCTCCACGCCCATCGTGGCGTCGTCCCAGCGCACGTTCATGCCGATTTCCAGGAACACGGTGACGATGCCGGTGTCCTGGCAGATCGGGCGGTGGCCCTCGGCGCACATGCGCGAGTTGATCAGGATCTGCGCGATGGCGTCCTTGGCGGCCGGCGACTGTTCGCGCTCGTAGGCGGCGGCCAGGTTCTTGATGTAGTCGACCGGGTGGTAGTAGCTGATGTACTGCAGCGCGTCGGCGACGGACTGGATGAGGTCTTCCTGTTTGATCGAGGTCACGGCTGGCTCTACGGCTGGCGGGGGGAAACCCGGCCATTTTAGGGCAAAGTGACCGCTTCGCCCGCTGTCACGCCGGCACGCGCTGTTCCGTCCTGGTCGCCATGAGCCCCGATCCCACCTTCGAATCCCAACGTCCCCGGCTGTTCGGCCTGGCCTATCGCCTGCTCGGCAGCCGCAGCGACGCCGAGGACGTGCTGCAGGACGCCTGGCTGCGCTGGCAGTCCAGCGACCGTGCCGCGATCCGCGACCCGGAGGCCTGGCTGGTGACCACCACCACCCGGCTCGGGCTGGACCGGTTGCGCGCGGCGCGCAGCGCCCGCGTCCACTACACCGGCCCGTGGCTGCCCGAGCCGCTGGAGATCGCCGAGGACACCGACCCGGCCGAGCGCCACGCGCGCGCCGAGCAGGTGTCGGTGGCGTTCCTGGCGCTGCTGGAACGGCTGGGTCCGGAGGAGCGTGCCGCGTTCCTGCTGAAGGAAGCGTTCGACTACGACTATGCGCAGATCGGCCAACTGCTCGGACATGCCGAAGCCAACTGCCGGCAGCTGGTGCACCGCGCGCGCGAACGGCTCAAGGCCGGCCGGCCGCGCTTCGCGGTGGCGCCGCAACGCCACCGGCAACTGCTGGAGCGCTTCATGCACGCCTCGCAGCAGGGCGACCGCGGCGCGATCGTGGCTCTGCTCGACGCCAACGCGCGGATGTTCTCCGACGGCGGCGGCAAGGTCACCGCCACGCTGCGTCCGCTGCTCGGCGCCGAACGCATCGCCATGCTGTATTGGGCGGTGGCGCGGCGCGGCCTGGGCCTGCAGGCGCGGATCGGCACGGTCAACGGCGAACCGGCGATCCTGCGCTTCATCGGCGCGCGCCTGCATTCGGCGGTGCTGGTGGTGATCGACGGCGAGCGCATCGTCGAAGTGCTGACCCTGATGAATCCGGACAAGCTGCCGCCGCTGGCCGGCGCAGGCGCTGCCGCGAGCGCCTGACGCGAACGCCTGGTCCGGGGCGGCGCTGTCACGCCGCCGCGCGCTGCCGCGTCCTTGCTGCGAAGACGGCCGTTGCGGCCGTCATGGAGCAGGACACATGCACTTCCATCGCATCGACTACACCCGCCACGAACCCGTCGCCTTCCGCGCCCTGCTGAGCGCCAGCCAGCAGGTGCACGAGGGCGTGCTCGGCCACGAACTGGCCGAACTGGTGTTCCTGCGCGTCTCCCAGCTCAACGGCTGCGCCTATTGCATCGACATGCACGCCACCGCGCTGCGCAAGGCCGGCATCGAACCGCGCAAGCTCGACACCCTCGCCGGCTGGCGCGAGAGCCGCTTCTTCGATCCGCGCGAACGGCTGGCGCTGGCCTGGGCCGAGGCGCTCACCACCCTGCCGTCCGGCGCGCCGCCGCAGGACGCCTACGACGCCCTGTCGGCGCACTTCGACGAACACGGCATCAGCGCGCTGACCATGGCCATCGCCCTCATCAATGCCTGGAACCGGCTCGGCGTAGGCCTGCAACCGGCAATGCCGTAAGCGAAGCGCGAAACGGCGTCCCGGCGCACGCCGGTACGCCGCCCGCCCCGCAATCCCGATCCCGATCCCGATCCCGATTCCGATTCCCAATCCCCAATCCCGAATCCCGAATCCCGAATCCCGAATAGCGTGACCGCAAACCGCAACACGACACCGCTAGCGTTTGCGCATCACCAACGCACAGCGAGGCGGGCATGAGCGAGAAATTCCTGGCGGGTGGCGCGGCCGCGGACGACACGGACCTGGCATTCGCCGAGCCGCAAGCGCAGGCCTGCAGCGCCGCCCACGCAGGCCACCGCCTGCTGATGTGCGCGCCGCAGCACTTCGCCGTGGATTACGTGATCAACCCCTGGATGGAAGGCAACATCCACGCCGCCAGCCGCGAGCGCGCCCAGGCGCAGTGGGATGCCTTGGTCGCGGCGGCCGAGGCGGCCGGCGCCCAGGTCGAGCGGATCGCCCCGGCCGCCGGACTGCCGGACATGGTGTTCAGCGCCAACGCCGGCCTGGTGCTCGGCGACAGCTTCGTGCCCAGCCGCTTCCGCCATGCCGAGCGCCGCGGCGAGGAAGCGCTGTTCGCCGACTGGTGCCGCCGCGCCGGCTTCCGCATCCGTGCGTTGCCCGAAGACGTACGCTTCGAAGGCGCCGGCGATGCGTTGCTGGAGCGCGGCGCACGCCGGCTGTGGATGGGCCACGGCCATCGCAGCGACCTCGCCGCCGCGCACGAGCTGGCCGACCTGCTGGACATCGAGGTGATGCCGCTGCGCCTGGTCGATCCGCGCTTCTATCACCTGGACACCTGCTTCTGCCCGCTGCGCGACGGCTACCTGCTGTACTACCCGGCCGCCTTCGACGACTACGCGCAGGAAGCCATCGCCCGCCGCATCCCGCCGGCGCGGCGCATCGCGGTCGGCGAAGCCGACGCCCTCGCCTTCGCCTGCAATGCGGTGGACCTGGACCAGCGCCTGCTGCTCAACCGCGCCTCGCCGGAGCTGTGCGCGGCGTTGGCGCGGATCGGCTACCGCGTGGTGCAGACCCCGCTGGACGAATTCCTGAAGGCCGGCGGCGCGGCCAAGTGCCTGACCCTGCGCCTGGACGAGTGACGTTCCGCCGCGATCGACGGCCTGCCAGCGCATGGCCGCATGCGCGATATCCGCAGCGCTGCCCCGCTGGTCAGCCCAGACCGTAGAGGAAATCCAGGAACTCCTTCCAGAGTCTGCCGACACCGATGCGGCCGCGCCCGCCCAGCAGGCGGAACACGGTGTAGACGACCGCAAACCCGAAGAACACCAGCGCGGCGACGATGGCGACAGCCGGCGGCAGAAAGGAGTTGATCCAGAACAGGCAACCGAGGATGGCCAGACAGTAGACGACGTAGCGGATGGCGAAGCCCGCCGTCATCGCGCACGTCCTCCAAAGCAGTCGAGCGCGGCAAGCGGCAGTGCGTCCTGCATGGAGAGCGGTCCCTGGTCCGGGCTCGGAAGATAGCGGGAATAGCGTCTTGGCGACAGCGGGCCGCGGCCGCCGCACCGATAGCGCACCGCGGCCCGCCGGTCGCACCAGGCCCAAACACTCCCCGCCCACATCCGGCCCCGGCACAATGCGCGGATGCCCTCCCCTTCTTCTGTCCATGGCGCACCGCGCCCCTCTCCCCGTACCGGCCCCAGCCTGCGCGAACGCTTCGACGCGATGCGCAACCTGCCGCCGTTCCTGCGCCAGATCTGGCAGACCAGCCGCGGGCTGACCCTGACCAGCATCGGCCTGCGCGTGCTGCGCGCGCTGATCCCGGTGGCCTCGCTGTACATCGGCAAGCTGATCATCGACGAGGCGATCCACCTGGTCGGGCAGTCGCCCGGCTTCACCTCGTTCGGCGAGGCGCTGGCCAGCGGGCGGCTGGAACGGTTGCTGGAGCTGCTGGCGCTGGAACTGGCGCTGGCGATCGGCTCGGACCTGCTCGGGCGGCTGGTCAGCTATGCCGATACGCTGCTGTCGGAGCTGTTCAACAACGTCACCAGCGTGCAGCTGATGGAACATGCCGCGCAACTGGACCTGGAGGATTTCGAGGACCCGGAGCAGCAGGACAAGCTCGACCGCGCGCGGCGCCAGACCATGGGCCGGATGAACCTGATGAGCCAGCTGTTCGGCCAGGTGCAGGACGCGATCACCGTGGTCAGCTTCGCGATCGGCCTGGTGGTGTATGCGCCGTGGCTGATGTTGCTGTTGGCCGTCGCGTTGATCCCGGCGTTCGTCGGCGAGGCGCATTTCAACGCGCTGGGCTATTCGCTGAACTTCCAGTGGACCGCCGAGCGGCGCCAGCTCGACTACCTGCGCCAGGTCGGCGCCAGCGTCGAGACCGCCAAGGAAGTGAAGATCTTCAACCTGCACAGCTTCCTGATCGCGCGCTACCGCGCGCTGGCCGACCGCTTCTTCCAGGCCAACCGCGCGCTGGCGCGCAAACGCATGCTGTGGGGCACGCTGCTCGCGGCGCTGGGCACGCTGGGCTACTACGCCGCCTATGGCTACATCGCCTGGCGCACGGTGCGCGGCGATTTCAGCATCGGCGACCTGACCTTCCTGGCCGGCAGTTTCCTGCGCCTGCGCCAGCTGCTGGAAGGCCTGTTGATCGGGTTTTCGCAGGTCGCCGGACAGGCGCTGTACCTGGACGACCTGTATTCGTTCTTCCGCATCGTGCCCGAGATCCGCACCCGCCCCGGCGCGGTGCCGGTGCCGCGTCCGATCGTGCGCGGCTTCGTGTTCGAGAACGTCGGCTTCCGCTACCCGGACGCCGAGCAATGGGCGGTGCGGCACCTGGACTTCGAGCTGCGCGCCGGCGAGGTGCTGGCGCTGGTCGGCGAGAACGGCGCCGGCAAGACCACCCTGGTCAAGCTGCTGGCGCGGCTGTACGACCCGGACGAGGGCCGCATCCTGCTCGACGGCCGCGACCTGCGCGACTACGACCTGGACGACCTGCGCGCCAACCTGGGGGTGATCTTCCAGGATTTCGTGCGCTACCACCTCAGCGCCGGCGAGAACATCGGCGTCGGCCGGGTCGATTCGATGGCCGATGCGACGCGGATCCGCGCCGCCGCGCAGCGGGCGATGGCCAGCGAGCTGATCGAAGGCCTGCCGCACGGCTACGAGCAACTGATCGGACGCCGCTTCAAGACCGGGGTGGACCTGTCCGGCGGGCAGTGGCAGAAGATCGCGATCGCGCGCGCCTACATGCGCGATGCGCAGGTGATGATCCTCGACGAGCCGACCGCGGCGCTGGACGCGCGCAGCGAGTTCGAGGTGTTCCAGCGCTTCAAGGAGCTGTCCGACAACCGCACCGCGGTGCTGATCTCGCACCGCTTCTCCAGCGTGCGCATGGCCGACCGCATCCTGGTCCTGGCCGGCGGCCAGATCGAGGCCAGCGGCACCCATGCCGAACTGATGGCGCAGGGCGGACGCTACGCGGAGCTGTTCGAATTGCAGGCCGCTGGGTATCGTTGAGCTTCGTCCGCCCTTTCGGATCCGCCATGCTGCGACGCCTCCTGCCCTGCCTGCTTGCCGCCGCCGTGGCGTTCCCCGCCGCCGCGGCCGACCCGGTTCCCGGCCCATCCGACTACGCCGCCGCCAAGGCCCTGGCCGACCGCGACGAGGCCGCGCTGCCCGGCGCGCTGGCCGAGCGCCTGCAGGCGCTGCAACGCGCGGCGCTGGACGAGGGCGTGGCCAGCTGCGCCACGCCGCGCCCGGACACCTCGCCGTTCGTCGTCGTGGTCCAGCTGCAGGCCGACGGCAACGTCGGCGCGAGCTGGCGCAACGGCACCACGCCGCTGGCGCTGTGCCTGGAGCGCTTCCTGCGCCAGCGCCCGTTGCTGGTCCCACCGCAGGCGCCGCTGTACCTGTCCTACGAACTGTCGTTCGAAAAGTGACGCACGCCGGGATGAACCATCCCAAATGAGATTCCCTCTCATTTGGGGCGACATGGGGTAGAATGGCGCCCGCTCCTTCCCCATCACGATCAACGGCATGTCCTCTGCTTTTGGCCCCGAAACGGTGCTCGACGTCCGCCACTGGACGGACGACTACTTCAGCTTCACCACCACCCGCAACGAAGGCTTCCGCTTCGACAACGGCCAGTTCGTGATGATCGGCCTGGAGACGGAGACGCGGCCGCTGCTGCGCGCCTACTCCATCGCCAGCGCCAACTGGGAAGAGCGGCTGGAGTTCTTCAGCATCAAGGTGCCGGACGGCCCGCTGACCTCGCGCCTGCAGCACATCAAGCCGGGCGATGCGGTGCTGGTCGGCAAGAAGCCCACCGGCACCCTGCTGATCAGCGACCTGCACCCGGGCCGGCACCTGTATCTGCTCGGCACCGGCACCGGCCTGGCGCCGTGGCTGTCGGTGATCAAGGATCCGGAAACCTACGAGCGCTTCGACAAGGTGATCCTCACCCACGGCGTGCGTTTCGAAAAAGACCTCGCCTACCGCGACTACTTCGAGAACGAATTGCCGCAGCACGAGTTCCTCGGCGAGACCATTCGCGAGAAACTGCTGTACTACCCGGCGGTGACCCGCGAGGACTTCCGCAACCGCGGCCGCCTCACCGAACTGCTGGAAAGCGGGCAGATGCAGCAGACCCTGGGCCTGCCGCCGCTGAATCCGGAATACGACCGGGCGATGATCTGCGGCAGCCCGCAGATGCTGGCCGACCTGCGCCAGACCCTGGACGCGCGCGGCTTCGTCGCCTCCTCGCGGATCGGCACGCCGGGCCACTACGTGTTCGAGCGCGCCTTCGTCGAGAAGTAACGCACGGCCGCGATCGCTGCGCCCGCCAACCACTACGCACCACTGTAGGAGCGGCTTCAGCCGCGACAGCCGCTATCCGCAGAGCCTGTCGCGGCTGAAGCCGCTCCTACAGAAAAAGCGGGCCGCATCGCGCACCGCTTCCGCTCACCCCAGCGCGCGCTCGATCTCCGCCGCCAGCGCTTCCGGCTTGTCGGTCGGCGCATAGCGCGCCAGCACCCGGCCGTCGCGGCCGACCAGGAACTTGCTGAAATTCCACTTGATCGCGGCGATGCCGAGCAGCCCCGATTTCTGCTGCTTGAGCCACTGCCACAGCGGATGCGCGGCGTCGCCGTTGACCTGCACCTTGGCGAACATCGGGAAATCGACGTCGTAGGTCAGCGCGCAGAACTGTTTGATTTCCTCCGCGGTGCCGGGCTCTTGGTGGCCGAACTGGTCGCAGGGAAACCCCAGCACCACCAGCCCGCGTTCGCGGTATCGCTGCCACAGCGCCTGCAGCCCGGCGTATTGCGGGGTGAAGCCGCACTTGGAAGCGACATTGACGATCAACAGCACCTTGCCGGTGTAGTCGGCGAGCGGCTGCGGACGGCCATCGAGGTCGTCGGCGGTGAAGGCGTAGGCGGTGGTCGGCGTGTCCATGCGCTCAATCCTCGACGGTGGCGATGCGCGCGGGCGCGGCGAACGGTTCGATGCCCAGCGCCGCGTAGACCTCGCTGGGGTAATACGCCGTGCCCTGCTTCACCACCAGCGCGACCTTGCGCAGGTCGGCGATGTCGCGGGTCGGGTCGCCATCGACCAGGATCAGGTCGGCGCGCTTGCCGGGCGCGATCGAGCCGCGGCTGTCCAGCGTGCGCGAGTACTTGGCGCCGTTCCAGGTCGCCACCTGCAGCGCCTGCGCCGGGGTCAGCCCGGCCTGCACGTACAGTTCGATCTCGCGCTGCAGGGTGAAGCCCGGGGTGGCGTCGGTGCCGGCCACCAGCGGCACGCCGGCGCGGTACAGGCGCCCGACGAAGGCCACCATCTTCTCGTAGGAACGCTCGTACAGCGCCGCGGTGGCGTCGTCGGGAATGTCGAACTCGGCGCTGCGCAGCCCGCGCTGCACGTCCGGCGGCAGGTGCCCGGCGACCGCGGCATAAGCCTGCGACAGGTCGCCCGGCCGCTGGCGGATGAAGTCGAAGGTGGCCACGGTCGAATCGATGACGATCTGCCGCCTGGCCAGTTCCTGCACGAAGGCCTGCACCGGCGCCGAGTCGAAATCCAGGTCGGCGGTGCGCTTGGCCGGCAGGTAGAAACGCTCCAGCGTGCGCGTATCGGTGTCGTGGGTGGCGTAGAAGTTCAGCAGCACCTGGTTGATGTGCTGGATCTCGTCGTAACCCTGCTCCACCGCCTCGTGCGCGAGCATGTGCACCGGAATGTGCCCGCTCACGCGCAGGCCCTTGGCGTGCGCGTAGGCGGCAGTGTCGCGCACCAGCGCCTGCGGGAACGAGTTGTAGATCTTGATGCCGACGTAGCCGTGCGCCGCATACCAGTCGACCGCCTCGTTGGCCTGCGCCTGGGTGCTGACCACGAAGCCGTTGCGTGCCGCCATTGGGCTCTCGCCCTCCAGGAAGCCGCAGGCGACCAGGCTCGGCATCAGCAACTGGCCGGCGCGCTCTTCCTGCATCACCTGCTGCAGCGTGGCGTTGTCGTTGCCCATGTCGCGCACGGTGGTGACGCCGGCGGCCAGGTGCAGGCCGCCGTCCCAGCGGCCGACGTGCCCATGCATGTCGAACAGGCCGGGCAGCAGCACCCGCCCCTGCGCATCGACCACCTGCTGCGCCTGCGCCGGCGCGCTGCCGGTGGCGACCACCGAGACGATCTTGCCGTCGCGCAGCAGCACGTCGGACGCGGCGCCGAGCGTGGCGTGCTCGCTGTCGAACACGCGCGCGTTGCGGATCAGCGTGGTGCCGGGCAAGGGATGCGCCAGGCGCTGCTGCAACTCGACCAGGGCGGTGGCTTCGGCCTGCTTCTGCGCCGCTTCCAGCGCGTCGGCATCCTTTTCGTAGCCGGTTTCGATCAGCTGCATCCAGCCCGGCGCGATGAACGCGAACAGGCGCGGCGTGGTGTCGGTGGTGAGCCAGGCGAAGGTGGGGGTGAAGCCGACCCCGGTCAGCGCCACCAGTTGCACCTTGCGCGCGCTGTTGCCCTGGCCGACCTGCGCCTGCTGCAGCTTGCGCAGGGTCAGCGCGCCGCTGGGGATCAGCGGCAGCCTGCCGTCGGCGCGGCGGCTCAGCGCGGTCACCGCCGCCGAGGTCGCCGCCGGGGTGCCGCCGAGCGGCCAGTACTGCGCGCCGCCGGCCACGCGCCGCTCGCCCTGGTCGGACGTGGACTTCCACTGTACGCGCTCGCCGTCGCGGCTGAAGCGCTCGTCCACCGGCGCGCCGAAGGTGGAGGTGCCCTGTACCTGGTAGGTCTTGAAGGTGCCGTCGGCGGCCAGCGTGTACTGCTCCTTCAGTTCCGGGCCGCGGCCGTTGTCCTTGAACACGAAGTCCACCCGGGTGATGCCGTCGTCGCCGACGCTGACGCTCTGCTGCCCGGCCTGCTTGCCGCCGTCCACCAGCATCACGTAGCGCAGCGTCTGCGCCGACCACGCCGGCGCCGCCCATACCGCGCACGCGGCCACGCACAAGCCGAAGATCGCTTTCATCGGTTTCTCCCTGCGGCCGTCGGCCGTGTTCACGCAATGGCAGTGGTCTGCATCGGTCAGGCGCTATATGACGCCGCCGCCGCGGCGAAGGCAAGCGCGCTTGCAGCATGTGCTGCGCCGCGCCATAGGCCCCATGGCTTTAGTCACGGGCCGCATGCGCCGCACTGCGGTAGCCTGCATGGTCCAACCTTATCGCTGGATACCGCTTGATGACCACCCGCCTCGCCCTCGCGCTCGCCGCCACGCTCGGACTCGCCATGCCTGCCTACGCCAACGCCGCCACGCCCGCCGCTGCGCAAGCGGCCACGCAGGCCAATCCGTTCTTCGCCGAAAGCCCGTTGCCGCTGCACTACCCGCAGTTCGACCGGATCAAGGACAGCGACTTCGCCCCGGCCTTCGACGCCGGCATGGCGCAGCAGCTGAAGGAAGTGGAGGCGATCGCCAACCAGAAGGCCAAGCCGAGTTTCGACAACACCATCGTGGCGATGGAGAAGAGCGGCCAGGTGCTGGACCGCGCGACCACGGTGTTCTTCAACCTGGTCGGCGCCGACACCAACGATGCGCGCAAGCAGCTGCAGGCCGAGTACTCGGGCAAGTTCGCCGCGCACCGCGACACGATCTCGCTCAATCCCAAGCTGTTCGCGCGCATCCAGGCGCTGTACGACACCCGCAACCAGCTCGGCCTGGACGCGCAGGGCGTGCGCCTGGTGGAGAAGTACTACAGCGATTTCGTGCGCGACGGCGCCAAGCTCGGCGATGCCGACAAGACCAAGCTCAAGGCGATGAACGCCGAGCTGGCCAAGCTCGGCACCCAGTTCAGCCAGAACGTGCTGGCCGAAGTGAATGCCGCCGCGGTGGTGGTGGACGACGTCAAGCAGCTCGACGGCCTGTCCGACGAACAGATAGCCTCGGCGGCCGAAGCGGCCAAGGCACGCAAGCTCGACGGCAAGTACGTGATCGCGCTGCTCAACACCACCGGCCAGCCGCCGCTGACCCAGCTCAAGGACCGCGCGCTGCGGCAGAAGATCTACGAAGCCTCGGTGTCGCGCGGCAGCCACGGCGGCAAGTACGACAACACCGCGCTGGTGTCGCGGATCATGAGCCTGCGCGCCGAGCGCGCCAAGCTGCTGGGCTACCCGAACCACGCCGCCTACTCGCTGGAAGACCAGACCGCCAAGACCCCCGAAGCGGTCAACGCGATGCTCGGCAAGCTGGCCCCGGCCGCGGTCGCCAACGCCAAGCGCGAGGCCGCCGACCTGCAGGCGATGATCGACAAGGAACAGAAGGCGGCCGGCAAGCCGAGCTTCACCCTCGCCGCCTGGGACTGGGCCTACTACACCGAGAAGGTGCGCCAGGCCAAGTACGACTTCGACGAGTCCCAGCTCAAGCCCTACTTCGAACTGAAGAACGTGCTGGAAAACGGCGTGTTCTACGCCGCCAACCAGGAATACGGGCTGACCTTCAAGCAGCGCACCGACCTGCCGACCTACCGCGACGACCTGCTGGTCTACGACGTGTTCGACGCCGACGGCCAGCAGCTGGCGATCTTCATCGCCGACATGTACGCGCGCGAATCCAAGCGCGGCGGCGCGTGGATGAATTCCTACGTGTCGCAGTCGGCGCTGACCGGCTACAAGCCGGTGGTCGCCAACCACCTCAACATTCCCAAGCCGCCGGCCGGCCAGCCCACGCTGCTGACCTGGGACGAGGTCACCACCGCGTTCCACGAGTTCGGCCATGCGCTGCACGGCATGTTCTCCAACGTGAAGTACCCGTACTTCTCCGGCACCAGCGTGCCGCGCGATTTCGTCGAGTTCCCGTCGCAGGTCAACGAGATGTGGGCGGACGATCCGGCCATCCTCAAGCACTACGCCAAGCACTACCAGAGCGGCGCGCCGATGCCGCAGGCCTTGCTGGACAAGGTGGTGGCCGCGGCCAAGTTCAACCAGGGCTTCGCCACCACCGAATACCTGGGCGCGGCGATGCTCGACCAGCGCTGGCACCAGCTCGCTGCCGGCCAGGTGCCGCCGGCAGCGGGGGTGATGGACTTCGAGGCCAAGGCGCTGGCCGCCGATGGCATCGCCTACGCGCCGGTGCCGCCACGCTACCGCACGCCCTATTTCAGCCACATCATGGGCGGCTACGCGGCCGGCTACTACGCCTATATCTGGTCCGAGGTGCTCGACGCCAACACCCAGCAGTGGTTCAAGCAGCATGGCGGGCTCAGCCGCGCCAACGGCGACCGCTTCCGCCAGACCCTGCTCTCGCGCGGCGGCAGCGTCGACGCGATGCAGCTGTTCCAGGACTTCGCCGGGCACGCGCCGAAGATCGAACCGTTGCTGGAAAAGCGCGGCCTGACCCCGGGTGGCGGCGACGGCGCCATGCCGCAGACGCCGGCCGGCAAGGACTGAACCCCGGCGCCATGCGCACCCCGACGCCGACCGCATTCGCGGGCGGCGTCGTCGTTTGCGGCGCTTGCCGCAGCCACTTGCGTCCGCACGCGCGGACGCGGCGCGGTCAGACGGCGCTGTCGATGCCGGCCAGCATCTTCTTGAGCAGCGTCTCCAGCTGCACCTGCTCGGCCTCGTCCAGGCCGGCGGTCTCCTCGTCCAGGAACGTGCACACCGCCGGCAACATGCGTTCGATCAGCGCGATCCCGGCCGGCTGCAGGGTCAGGGTGATCTTGCGCCGGTCCTCGGGGCTGGCCGAGCGCAGCAGCAGGCCCTTGCCGCACAGGTTGTCGGTGAGGCGGGTGATGTTGGCGGGCTTCTCGCTCGCCGCCTCGGCCACTTCGGTCGGGGTGATGCATTGCCCGGGCGTGCCGTACAGCATCATCAGGATCTCGTATTCCGGTGGACTGATGCCGTGCGCCTTGAGCAGCCCGCAGGCATTGGCGTGGATGCGCTTGTACAGATGCTTGACGAGCCTGACCAGCACGGCCGGTTCGCGTGGGAAGGCAGGGTAGCGCTCGCAGGTGAAGGCTACGCGCCGCTCGGTCTGATCAAAACTTCCCATGGGAGGGTGGAATCGCACGTCGGGGGTCGGGGCCGCCAATGCTACCGACTGTTGCGGGACAGCAACCACCCGCCTTCGCTCACCGCGGTGCGCGGTATCCTCCCCGTACACCTTCGGGCGACAGCAGCAGCTGCCACAACTGCGCGCGGCGGCAGCGAAAGGTGGCCATCGACCCGGCCAGATAGAAGCGCCACATGCGCCGGAAACGCAGGTCGTAGCGCTGCGCATCCAGATCCGGCCAGGCCGCCTCGACGTTGTCGCGCCAGGCGTGCAGCGTGCGCTCGTAGTCGGCGCCGAAGTTGTGCCAGTCCTCGCACACGAAGCGGTCTTCCAGCGCCGCGGCGATCTGCGCGGCCGAGGGCAACATCGAATTGGGAAAGATGTAGCGCGCGATCCACGGATCGGTCCGGTGCCGCGACACGTTGCTGCCGATGCTGTGCAACAGGAACAGCCCGTGCGGATGCAGGCACTGCCGTACCCGTGCTAAGTAGCTGCGGTAGTTCTTGTCGCCGACGTGCTCGAACATGCCGATCGAGAAGATCGCGTCGAAACGCTCGTCCAGCGCGCGGTAGTCCTGCAGGCGGATCTCGATCGGCAGGCCGCGGCACAGCTGCCGCGCGTAATCGGCCTGTTCCTGCGACACGGTGACGCCGACGCCCGCCACGCCGTAGCGCTCGGCGGCGAACTTCAGCGCCTCGCCCCAGCCGCAGCCGATGTCGAGCACGCGCATGCCCGGGCGCAACCGCAGCTTGCGGCAGACCAGGTCCAGCTTGGCCTCCTGCGCCGCATCCAGAGCGTCGGCGGCGGCCCAGTAACCGCAGCTGTAGACCAGGCGGCGGCCGAGCATCGCGCGGTACAGGTCGTTGCCCAGGTCGTAGTGGCGGCGCCCGACCTCGTAGCTGCGGCGTCCGCGTTGCAGGTTGAACAGGCGTGCGCGCACCGCGTAGGCCAGGTCGGCGATGCCGTGCACGCGCTGCTCGAGCCGGGCATCGAGCAGCCGCGCCAGGGTCTGGTCCAGCGCCGGCGCCTCCCACCAGCCGTCCATGTAGCTTTCGCCCAGGCCCAGCGACCCTTGCGCCAGCACCCGCGCGTAGAAACGCGGGTCGTGCACCGCGATGTCGTGGGCGCGCGCGCCGCCGACGCGCACGTCGGCACTGGCGAGCAGGTCGACGACACGGCGCTGCAGCGGCCCGGCCACGCCCGCACCCGCTATGCCGCGAACAGCTCCGCGTATTCCGGCGCCACCAACCCGCGCAGCACGCTGGCCGGGACATCCACCGTCTGCGTGCCATCGGAATACGGTCCCACCTGGTAAGGCGGGAACACGAAGCGCAACGCCACGATCTTGCCGGCGGCGTCGACCAGGGGCTGGAACTGACTGAAGTTCTCCGCTTGCGGCTCGGTTCCTTCGGCGATCATCTTGTCGGCGCTGCGGACCTGTTCGTCATGGTCCTCCGGCGGCAACTGTTCGGCATCCACCCGCGCCTGCACCGCCTGGCGCAGCTGCGTGGCGACATAGCCAGCCACCTGCGCCCAGCCCTTGGGATCGGGAATCAGCGTCTCGGCGGTCAGCATGCGCTGCTGCTGCGGCAGCCATACGAAGCGCGCCACCAGCGGCTCGCCATGAGCGCCGCCGGTATAGCGGCTGCCGTCGGCGGCCACCGCCACCAGCTCGGGCCGTTCCAGCAGCATCTCGAACTGCAGCGACAACTCGTAGGGCGCGCTGGGACGGTCGTTGCCGAGGCCGCCGACCGCTTCCATCAGTTCGCCGCGCGCGGCCTGCGCGTAGCGGCCGACCGCCTCGGCCAGGCCCGGATAGCGGTTGAGCGCCGGTGGGAAGGTGATACCGACCACGTAGCTGGGGCTGTGCTCGATCACGTCCTTCAGTTCCATCGGGGCCGGCGCTGCGGGCGCCGCCGCGGCGGCGGGCGCCGGAGCCGGCGCCGGTTCGGCGGCCGGCGCCGCCGCCTCGCGCTTGCACCCTGCCACGGCCAACGTCGCCGCCAACGCCAGCGCCGTCCACCGCCATGGAATGTTCTGCCCCGTCTGTACCCTGTGCCTCACATCCATTCCCCTGTGTCTTGCGTCTGTGTGATGACGAATTATCGCGCCGTCGTCGCGTCGTGCGCACTCAGCCGAGCAAGTCGGCGTATTCGGGATGGCGCTGCACGAACACCGCCGCGTACGAACAGGCCGGGACCACCTTCCATCCCTGCGCCCGCGCATGGTCCAGCGCCGCGCTCACCAGCCGTGCCGCCAAGCCGCGGCCGCCGATCGCGGTCGGCACGCCGGTATGGGTGATGACCAGGCGGCCGTCCTGCAACAGATAGTCCAACTCGGCCTCATGGCCGTCCAGCTGCAGCGCGAAGCGCTGTCGCTGCGGATCGTGTGCGATCGGTGGGGAGGACGCTGCGCTCATGGCCTGGCTCATGCGACGGAATGCACAGTCTGGTCGCGCGCGCGCCGCGACGATGTGAAGCCGCACGCCGCGCCGCGTCACCCGCAGCCGACGCGCTGCGTCACTTCCGGCCGGGCCGGGCCGGCCGCCGACCACGACGCGGCTCAGGTACGCGCGCCGATCTCTGCAGCCGGCTGGGGAATCGGCGACGCGCCCTAAAGTCCTGCCGCGCGCGGCCGCTACCAACCGCGTACCACCGTGGAAATCTGGCATGGGACTTGCGAAATCCATCACGGTGTAATCGAACAGGGGCGATGCGCATGAGCGACAACGAACAGATCCATGGCGACCACGATGCGTCGTTGCTGGAAGGGCTGTACCAACTGGTGGTCAGCGGCCACACCCAGGGCTGGGAATTCGACCAGCTCAACAGCGAGGTCTACGACCGACTGAAGCAAACCTACGAACACGCCGCGATCGGCAGCGCCAACGTGCAATTGCGCGGCCAGCAGGCCGCCTGAGCCGAGCGTCACGCGCGGACCGCGACGCGGGCCGCAGACCGCCGGAGAGGTTTCGAGCCACCGGCCGCAGCGCGCACCCCGGGCTGACGGCCGGATTCCGTTTCGCGGGCACCCTCGCCTCGCGCCCACCTGCAGCGACGGCATCGCCGCCGGCGTTCGCGAATCCGCGCAGCCGCTAGCCGCGGCCGAAGCGCGGCTGCGCCAGCTGGTCGAGGAAGTGCTGCAGCACCGACGGTTCCATGATCAGCAGGAACATCACCCCGAACGCAGCGCCGGCCAGATGCGCGCTGTGGTTGATGTTGTCGCCGCCACGGCGGTCCATCCAGATGCTGTAGCCCACATAGAACAGCGCGTACAGGATCGCCGGGATCGGAATCGGGATGAAGAAGAAGTAGATCCCGGTCCACGGCGCCAGCAGGATGTAGGCGAACAGCACCGCCGAGACCGCGCCGGACGCGCCCAGGCTGAAGTAGTTAGGGTTCTTCTGGTTCTTCAGGTAACTGGGCAGGATCGCCACCACCAGCGCCGCCAGGTAGAACAGCGGATAGGTCAGCAGGCTCCCGGTCAACCGCTCCATCAGCCGTTCGATCGGACCGCCGAAGAAATACAGCGTGACCATGTTGAACAGCAGATGCGGGAAATCGGCGTGGATGAAGCCATGTGTCACCAGCCGGTCGTACTGCTTGTGCCGGTCGATCGCCGGCGGCCACAGGATCAACCGGTCGAGCAGCTTGCGGTTGTTGAACGCCGCCCACGACACCAGCACGGTGAGGACGATCAGGATCAGGTTGACGGGGGTGACGGACGGCATGCGGGGGCCTCAGGCGGTACGGTAATGATCGACCATGCGGTAACGGCGCGCATACAGCCCGAACAACAGCGCGGCGACGCAGGCGAAGGCGGCGAAGAAGAACATCAGGAACGCGGTTTCGCTGAGCCCGGTACTGCCGATGTGCGCGGTGACGGTGTCGTTGCGCACCGCCGCGTTGGACAGCAGCACCCACAGGTTGCCGACCGTGGTGGTCAGGTTCCAGAAACTCATCACCACGCCCTTCATCGATTGCGGCGCCTGGCTGTAGGCGAACTCCAGGCCGGTCGCCGAGACCAGCACCTCGCCGAAGGTCAGCAGCGCGTACGGCAGGATCTGCCAGGCGATGGACAGCGCGTCGCCGCCGTCCATCGCCACCTGCAGCGTGCCGACCACGATCCAGGCCAGGCCGCTGAAGGCGATGCCCGCGGTCATCCGCCGCAGCGCGGTCGGCTCGTAGCCGCCACGGCGCAGCAGCGGATACAGCACCAGGTTGTTGAAAGGGATCAGCAGCATCACCAGCGCCGGATTCAGCGCCTGCATCTGCGAGGCGCTGAACCAGTCGGGCATCTGCATCTGCTGGCCCTGCAGCACCCAGGTCGAGGCCTTCTGGTCGAACAGCGAGAAGAACGGCGTCGCCAGCGCGAACACCACCAGCACCCGCAGCACCGCGCGCACGCCGTCCACCGCCGCGTCCGGATGCACCGCGCGGGCGCGCTCCAGCTGCCACCAGGTACCGCCGCCGATCCCGGCCAGCAGCAGCACCAGCGCCAGGCACAGGCAGATCACGATGCCCAGCGTCGGCAGCAGCGCGAAGCTGGCCAGCGCCAGCACCACCGCGATGGCGGCGAGCGCCAGGCCGGGACGCCCCTGCCCCGGCGCGCGCGACAGCAGCGCGCTGCGCACCACCTGGGCGAAGCCGTGCGGGTCCTGCGGCGGCAGCGGCACGCGCACGTAGCGGCGGCGCCCGGCCCAGAACACCAGCGTGGCCACGAACATCAGGATGCCGGGAATGCCGAACGCCCACGCCGGGCCCAGGTTCTTCAACGCCAGCGGGATCAGCAGCGAGGCGAACAGCGAACCGAAGTTGATGATCCAGTAGAAGGCGTCGAACACCACCTTGGCCAGGTGCTTGTTGGACTGGTCGAACTGGTCGCCCATGAACGAGGCCACCAGCGGCTTGATTCCGCCGGCGCCCAGCGCGATCAGCCCCAGGCCGACGAAGAACCCTTCGCGGCTGCCCTCGAACAGCGCCAGGCAGGCGTGGCCCGCGCAATAGATCAGGCTGAACCACAGGATGGTGGTGTACTTGCCGAAGAAGCGGTCGGCCAGCCAGCCGCCGAGCAGCGGGAAGAAATACACGCCGACCATGAAGCTGTGCATGATGTGCTTGGCCTCGGCCTCGCGGCCGGGCGCGGTCATTTCCTGCAGCAGCAGCGAGGTGATCAGGAACTGCACCAGGATGTTGCGCATGCCGTAGAAGCTGAAACGCTCGCAGGCCTCGTTGCCGATGATGTACGGGATCTGCCGCGGCATCCGCGCGCCGGCGTGCGCGTTGGCCGCACTCATCCGCACTTCCTCGTCGATCGTTCGCTCGTCACAGGCACTGGTCCAGGCAAAATTTTCAGAAGGTTACCCGATCGTTCCGGGCGAATCGAACCGTGCGCAGCGGCCGCGGCGGCACGCAGGTGCTTTCGCAATCGGCGCGCTGCACGCATCATGGGGGCCTCTCCCGCGACGGTGCCGCAATGATCCGACCCTGGCTGGTCCCCCTCCTGCTGCCGATGCTGCTGTGCAGCATGCCATTGCTGGCCAGCGATGCGGGCCTGTCCACCGAGGCCGAGCGCAGCGGTTTTCTGCGTACCGGGCGCTACGCGGAGACCATCGCGCTGTGCGACGCGTTCGCGCAGCGCTATCCGCAGGCGGTGCGGTGCTTCGACTTCGGCACCACGCCCGAGGGCCGGCCGATGAAGGCGCTGGCGGTCTCCAAGTCCGGCGCGCTGGATGCCGCAACGGCGCAAGCGCGCAAGCTGCCGGTGGTGCTGATCCAGGGCGGCATCCACGCCGGCGAGATCGACGGCAAGGACGCCGGCTTCCTGGCGCTGCGCCAACTGCTCGACGGTGAGGCCGCGCGCGGCGCGCTGGACAAGCAGGTGTGGCTGTTCGTGCCGGTGTTCAACGTCGATGGCCACGAGCGCTTCGGCGCCTGGAACCGGCCCAACCAGCGCGGGCCGGAGCAGATGGGCTGGCGCACCACCGCGCAGAACCTCAACCTCAATCGCGACTACGTCAAGGCCGACGCGCCGGAGATGCAGGCGATGCTGCGCCTGGTCGAACAATGGGACCCGCTGCTGTACGTGGACCTGCACGTCACCGACGGCGCGCAGTTCGAGCACGACGTGTCGGTGCAGGTGGAACCGCTGCATGCCGGCGACGCCGCGCTGCGCGGCGACGGCCTGCGCCTGCGCGACGGCGTGCTCGCCGACCTGAAGCGGCAGGGCTCGCTGCCGCTGCCCTACTACCCCTCGTTCGTGGTCAACGACGATCCGGCCTCCGGCTTCGAGGACGGCGTGGCCACGCCGCGCTTCTCGCACGGCTATTTCCAGCTGCGCAACCGCTTCGGCATGCTGGTGGAAACGCATTCGTGGAAGCCCTATCCGCAACGCGTGCGCATCACCCGCAACACCATCATCTCGGTGCTGCAGCAGGTGGCGCGCAACGGCGGCCGCTGGCGCGCCGACGCGCTCGCCGCCGACGCGCGCGCGCAGCAGCTCGGCGGCAAGACGCTGGCGCTGGACTACCGCACCACCGAGCAGTCGCGCCTGGTGGATTTCCGCGGCTACGCCTATACCCGCACGCTGTCGCCGGTGTCCGGTGCGCTGATGACCCGCTACGACGAGCGCACCCCGCAGATCTGGCGGGTACCGCTGCGCGATCACATCGTGCCCAGCGTGGAAGTCGTGGCGCCGCGCGCCGGCTATCTGGTGCCGGCCGCGCAGGCGGCGCTGGTCGCCGCCAAGTTGCGCCAGCACGGCATCGCGTTCCGCACCCTGGACCGCGCCGCCACGCTGCCGGTGCAGACGTTCCGCGCCGACGATGCCAGCTTCGCCGCGCGTTCCTCCGAAGGCCACCAGCGGCTCAGCGTGCAGGGCGGCTGGACCCCCGCGACGCGCGCCATCGGCGCCGGCGCCCTGTTCGTGCCGATCGCCCAGCCCAAGGCGCGGTTGCTGATGGCGTTGCTGGAACCGCAGGCGCCGGACTCGCTGCTGCAGTGGGGCGAGTTCAACAGCGCCTTCGAGCGCACCGAATACATGGAAGACTATGTGGCCGAGGACGTGGCGCGGCAGATGCTGGCCAGCGACCCGGCACTGAAGGCCGAATTCGAGAGCAAGCTCGAGCACGACGCCGACTTCGCCAAGGATCCGCATGCGCGGCTGGAGTTCTTCCACCGCCGCCATTCCTCCTGGGATGCGCAGTACCGGCTGTATCCGGTGATGCGCAGCGACGAAGCGCCGTCCTAGCGCTTCAGCGGCTCTCCCCTCCCCAACTCCCCCCGATGCGCAATCCCTTCAGCTGCTAGAGAGGCCTCACGCCCCGCTATGAAAACGTTTTCAGGACTCCTTTGCCTGGCGCTCGCGCTGGCCTGGCCGGCCTTCGCCGCGCCTGCGCCCGCGACCGCCAAGGACACCCCGACGCTCAGCGTGGTCACGCTGAACCTGTACCACGACAAGCTCGACTGGCCGAATCGGCGCACCCAGATCGTGCAGACCCTGCGCGAACTGCGTCCGGACGCGATCGCGCTGGAAGAAGTGCTGCAGCACGACACGCTGCCGAACCAGGCGCAATGGCTGGCCGAGCAGCTCGGCTACGCCTATTACTTCACCAGCGTCGATCCGCCCGGCGCCGCGCAGCGCTACGGCAACGCGCTGCTGACCCGGCGCCCGATCCTGGCGCGCGAACAGATCCGCCTGAACCCGCTCGACGACAGCCGCACCGCCGGGCGCCTGCGCCTGGACGTGGACGGCCGCGCGGTCAATCTCTACGTCACCCACCTGCACTGGACCGAGGCCGGCGGCGCGTTGCGCGAGCGCCAGCTGCAGGACCTGCTGGCCTGGGTCGACAAGACCGCCGACGGCGCGCCGTCGCTGCTCGCCGGCGACTTCAACGCCAGCGCCGACGCGCCGGAACTGGCCGCGCTGCGCAGCGGCTTCGGCGACAGCTACGGCAGCCTGCACGGCGCCAAGGACCGTCGTGCCGACAGCACCTTGAACCCGAAGTTCAACCCGCCCAGGCGCATCGACCACGTGTTCTTCCAGCGCGAGCGGTTCGAACCGGTGAGCAGCCGCATCCTGTTCCAGAAGCCCGACGCCAACGGCGTCTGGGCCTCGGATCACTTCGGCCTGGTCAGCACGTTCCGCCTGGCGCCCAGCGCCACCGCCGATGCGCAGCGCCCGTGGACCGATCGCGCGCTGGCGCCGGACCGCCGCGCCGCGTTGCTGGTGCAGGCGATGACCCAGGACGAGAAGTTCCAGATGCTGCACAGCTACTTCGGCCTGGGCAAGGACGGCGGTCCGCTGCCGCCCGGCGCGCTCGGCTCGGCCGGCTTCGTGCCGGCGATCGAACGCCTTGGCATCGCCGCGCAGCAGCTGGCCGACGCCGGCGTCGGCGTGACCAATCCGGGCAACGTGCGCCCCGGCGACCACGCCACCGCGCTGCCGTCCGGCCCGGCCACCGCCGCCACCTGGAACCGCGACCTGGCCTTCGCCGGCGGCGCCACCATGGGCCGCGAGGCCTGGCAGCAGGGCTTCAACGTGCTGCTGGCCGGCAGCGTCAACCTGCAGCGCGATCCGCGCAACGGCCGCAACTTCGAGTACGCCGGCGAAGATCCGCTGCTGGCCGGGGTGATGGTCGGCGAGTCGATCCGCGGCGTGCAGAGCCAGCGCGTGGTGTCGACGATGAAGCACTTCGCGATGAACGACCTGGAGACCGGGCGCAACACCCACAGCGCCGACATCGGCGAGCAGGCCATGCACGAATCGGACCTGCTGGCGTTCGAGCTGGCGCTGAAGATCGGCGAACCCGGCTCGGTGATGTGTTCCTACAACCGCATCAACGGCATCTACGGCTGCGAACACGACTACCTGCTCAACAAGGTGCTCAAGCAGGAATGGAAGTTCCCCGGCTACGTGATGTCCGACTGGGGCGGCGTGCACAGCGGTTCCAAGGCGGCGCTGGCCGGGCTGGACCAGCAATCGGCCGGCGAAGTGTTCGACAAGGCGGTGTACTTCGACCAGCCGCTGCGCCTGGCGGTGGCCGGCGGCACGGTGCCGCAGGCGCGCCTGGACGACATGGTGCGGCGCATCCTGCGCGCCTTCATCGCCACCGGCAGCTTCGACCATCCGCCGCAGCGCCAGCCGATCGACGACGTCGCCGGCGGCGCGGCGGTGCAGAAAGTGGTCGAGGAAGGCACGGTGCTGCTGCGCAACGAGCGCGACACGCTGCCGTTGCCGCGCACGCTGCGGCGCATCGCGGTGATCGGCGGGCATGCCGACAAGGGCGTGATCGGCGGCGGCGGCTCATCGATGGTCGGCTTCACCGTCAACGGCGCCAACGCGGTGCCGGGGCTGGCCCCGACCACCTGGCCGGGCCCGGTGATGTTCCATCCGTCCTCGCCGCTGCAGGCATTGCGCAAGGCAATGCCTGACGCGCAGATCGACTATGCCAGCGGCGACGATGTGGCGGCGGCGGCCAAGCTCGCGCGCGGTGCCGAAGCGGTGATCGTGTTCGCCACGCAGTGGTCGGCCGAATCGGTGGACCTGCCCGACATCAAACTGCCCGGCAAGCAGGACGCGCTGATCGCGGCAATGGCCAAGGCCAACCCGCGCACGGTGGTGGTGCTGGAGACCAACGGCCCGGTGGCGATGCCGTGGCTGCAACAGGTGCCGGCGGTGCTGGAAGCCTGGTACCCGGGCATCCGCGGCGGCGAAGCGCTGGCGCGCCTGCTGCTGGGCGAGGTCAATCCGTCCGGGCGCCTGCCGGTGACCTGGCTGCGCGACGTGGCGCAGCTGCCGCGGCCATCGATCCCGGGGCTGGGCTTCAAGCCGGCGCAACCGGCCGGCAGCAATGTCGACTACGACATCGAAGGCGCCAACGTCGGCTACCGCTGGTTCGCCGCGCGCGGCCTGGATCCGCTGTACGCGTTCGGCCACGGCCTGTCCTACACCCGCTTCGACTACGCCAACCTGAGCGTGCAGGTGGACGGCAGCACGGTGATCGCCAGCTTCGACGTGCGCAACAGCGGCGAACGCGAAGGCGCCGACGTGCCGCAGCTGTACCTGCGCCTGCCGCAGGGCCACCACACGCCGATCCGCCTGGTCGGCTGGGACAAGCTCACGCTCAAGCCCGGCGAAACCCGCCGCGTCAGCATCGTCGCCGAACCCAAGACCCTGGCCGACTACGACCCGGCGCAGCGCCAGTGGCGCATCGCCGCCGGCGACTACGAACTGGTGCTGGGCCGCTCGGCGACGCAGGCCGCGGCCAGCGTGCCGCTGCGTCTACAAGAAAGCGTGCTGTCGCGCTAGAAACCGCAGCGCCGCGTGTCCGTGTACACGCGGCGCTGAAGCCGCAGGTCCTAGCATCCAGCGCATGACGCGCACGCCCGGGACTCCACGACGACGGCATCGCCTCGGCTGGCTGCTGCTGGCCCTGGTGACGCATGCGGGCGCGCAAGCGCTGCCCGCCGGCTTGCCGGTGCCGCCGCCTGCGCCCGCGGCGACGCTCAGCGTGGTCAGCCTCAATCTCGATCAGGACCGCAACGACTGGCCCGCGCGCCGCGGGCGCCTCGTCGATGCGCTGCAACGGCTGCAACCCGATGCGATCGCGCTGCAGGAAGTGCTGCAGACCTCCGCGTTGCCGAACCAGGCGCAATGGCTGGCCGCGCAGCTCGGCTACCACTGCCATTTCATCAGCGCCGATCCGCCGAGCCGGCCGCAACGCCGCGGCAATGCGCTGCTGACCCGGTTACCGGTACTGGAAGAAGCGGAGACCCTGTTGCATCCGTTCGAGGACTACAGCGTGGCCGGTCTGGTCCGCGTGGACCTGCACGGGCAGCCGGTGAACCTGTACTTCACCCGCCTGCATGCCGAGCGCGACGGTGGCGCCAGCCGCCGCGAACAGGCCGACGACCTGATGGCGTGGATCGATGCCACCGCCGAAGGCGTGCCCTCGCTGCTGGCCGGCGGCTTCTACGCCGCCGCCGACGCACCGGAACTGGCGCCGCTGGCCGCGCGCTTCGGCGACAGCGACGCGCGCCTGCGCGGCGCCGGCAACGACGCGCCGCGCAACGGCCTGGATCCGCACCTGTTCGCGCTGGCCGCGCAGGCCGACCATGTGTTCTTCGAACGCGACCGCTTCCGTCCGCTGCGCAGCGCGCGGCTGCTGCCGCGAACGCCGGGCGCCGCGCGTGGCGCCGACCCGCGCGGCCTGCTGGTGGCGCTGCAACCGCTGGATCCGCTGCCGGCGGACGCGGCCCCGCCGTTGCCGGTGCCTTGACCGCAGCGCGCGCGACGGCGCGCGCCGCTCTGCCTACAGTTCGATGATGCCGCGCTTGACCGCGATCGCCACCGCATGAGTGCGGTCGCGTGCGCCGAGCTTGCACAGGATGTTCTTCATGTGCGCCTTGACCGTCTCCTCGGCGATCGACAGCAGCGCGGCGATGGCCTTGTTGGAGTTGCCCGCGGCCACGCTCTGCAGCACCTGGATTTCGCGCGCGGACAGGCTGTCGCCGAGCAGGTGTTCGGCGATCCCCGCCGCCACTTCGGCCTGCACCTGGCGCCGGCCCTGGTGCACCGCGCGCACCGTGTCGACCAGTTCGCGGCGCAGCCCGCTCTTGAGCAGATAGCCGCTGGCGCCGGCTTCCAGCGCGCGCACCGCCTGCACGTCGCCGCGCGAGGCGGTGACCACCACGATCCGCGCCTGCGGGAATTCCTTGCGCAGGGCGACGATCACCTCGATGCCGCCGAGGCCGGGCAACTGCAGGTCCAGCAGCACCAGGTCCGGGCGCAGCGTGCGATAGGCCTGCAGCGCCTGCAGGCCATCGGCAGCCTCGCCGACCAGTTGCAGGTCCGGTTGCGCGGCCAGCACCGCGGCCATGCCCTCGCGCAGCAGCGGATGGTCGTCGACGACGAGGATGCGGATCGGCATCGGCAACACCTCGTTCACTTCGGCTCGCTCACTTCACGTCTCACTTCATTCGGTTCCCGCCAGCCACTGGCGCAGGCGGCACCATAGCCGGTTTCGCGCCGGTTCGCGGTAGGCGCGGCGCGCCGGCAGGCGCAGATTGAGCTCGGTGCCCATGCCGGGCCGCGACCACACATCCAGGCGCGCCTCGATGCGCCGCGCGCGCTCCTGCATGCCGGTCAGTCCCCAATGCCCGGCGCGGCCGCCGGCGGCCAGCACCTGCGGCTCGATGCCGCGGCCGTCGTCGCGGAAACGCAGCCGCAGCGCATCGCGGCCGTAGGCGATCTCGACCTCGATGCTGCTCGCCTGCGCATGCCGGAACGCGTTGAGCAGCGCCTCGCGGCCGAGCTGGTACAACTCGTCGGCGACCAGCGGCTGCAGCGGCAGCGGCGCGCCTTCGACCAGCACCCGCCGCTGCACCTGCGATTGCGCGCCCAGTTCCTCGAGCATGTCGGCGAAGGCGGTCGGCAGCGAGGGCGTGTTCCCGGCGCTGGCGCGCAAGCCCTCGACCCGGTCGCGCCCCTGCTCCAGCGCCTGTTCGGCGCGATCGAGCGTGCTCTCCAGTTCGCGCCGCAGCGGCGCGCCGGCCGGCAGCGTGCCCAGCGCCGCATGGGTGCGCAGGATCAGGCCCTGGTAGCCCTGCAGCAAGGTGTCGTGCAGTTCGCGGGCGATGCGTTCGCGCTCCTGGTAGCGCTCTTCCAGCCGCAGCCGCAGCCGCGTGGCCAGCTGGCGCATGCGCAGCAGGTACAGCGCCGACAAGGCCAGCAGCAGCGCCAGCGCGCACAGCAGCCAGAACGCAGGGGTCTGCACGAAGCGCGGCGCGATGCCGAAGCGCAGCGTGGCGCCCTGCGTGTTCCAGACCCCGTCGTTGTTGGCGGCGATGACCTGGAAGCGGTACTGCCCGGGGCGCAGGTTGGTGTAGAACGCCTCGCGGCGCGCGCCGGCATCGCGCCAGGTCTCGTCCACGCCGTCCAGGCGGAAGCGGAAACGCATCCGCTCCGGCGAGGTCAGGCTGGTCGCGGTGTAGGCGATCTGCACCCGCGTGGTGCCCTTGGGCAACAGCAGCGGCGCGTCCAGCGGCAGCGGCCGCTCGTTAGCGAACAGCGCGCGCACGAACACCTGCGGCGGCCACGGGTTGCGCCACAGGCGCCGGGTGTCGATCCAGGCCAGGCCCTGGCTGGTGGCCAGCCAGACCAGGCCGTCGCCGTCGCGCGCCGCGGTGCCGCTGCGGCTGGCCTGCACCGCCAGGCCGGGCAAGCCGTCGGCGGCACCGTAGTAGGCCGGTTGCAGCGTCGCCGCGGCGGCGCCGAGCGCCGCATCGAGCTGGCGCCGGCCGATCCGCGACACGCCGACGGCACCGTTGAGCCACAGCTCGCCGTCCTCGCTCTCGGCGATGCCGGTGATGCCGCGCAAGCCCGGTGCGCGCGACGGCGGCAATGTCGCGAAGCGCGCGCCCTGCCATTGCGCGATGCCCAGCTCGCCGGCCACCAGCAGCGCGCCGGCGCCGGCATGGATGGTATTGACCCGGCCGACCTGCACGCCGTCGCCGGCCGCGAACGCGCGGACCCGCCCGCCCTGCAACTGCCGCACTTCCCCGGATGCGTAGCCAAACCAGTAGCGGCCTTGCGCGTCCTCGGCGATCGCGGTGCAGGTCGCCGGCGGCAGCAGCGCCTGCCGCGTCCATTGCCCGGCGCGGTAGCGGAACACGCCGTGCTCGGCGATCGCGACCCAGGCGTCGCCGGCGCGATCGGACAGGAACGCGCGCACCTGCCGCGGCGCGAACCCGTTCGGCAACGCGACCTCCTCGCGGCGCCCGTGGCGCAGCCGCAGCATGGCGTCGGCGCCGAGCACCCAGCCACTGTCGCGCAGCCGCGCGTACTCCTGCGCCAGCGGTTCGCCGCGCAGCAGCCGCTCGGCACTGGCGCGGTCGGCGCGGAACATGCCCTGCGGGTCGGAGACCAGCACGCTGCCGTCGGGCTGCGCATGCACTTCGACCTCGCCGGCCTCGGCACCGGGCTGGCCGGGCAGCGCCATCACGTTGCGCTGGCGGTAGCGGTTGAGACCTAGCGTGCTGCCGATCCAGACATTGCCCTCCTTGTCCTCCAGCACCGGCGCGGCGAAGTCCGAGGCCAGCCCGTCGCTGCGGCGCAACCGCTCCAGCCGCGGCGCGCGCGGATCGTCCAGCACCACCCGCACCGCGCCGCGCGCCTGGAAATCGGACAGCCACAGGCTGCCGTCGCGGGCGAAGCCCATGCGCCGTGCCGCCAGACCGCGCAGCGCCGGCACGGCGAGCTGCGCCGTCGGCGGCAGCAACGTGCCGTCGGCATCGGCGATGACGCGGGTGCCGCCGCGCCGGTCCGACAGCCAGATGCGGCCGTCCGGGCTTTCGGCCAGCACCGCGTACAGCATGGTGGCGATGCCCGTGGACTCGAAGCGGCGTGCGCCCGGGCGCAGCCGCAGCACGCTGTCGCCGCTGCTCACCCACAGCACGCCGCGGCGGTCGCGCAGCAGCCAGTCGGCGCGTGCGGACGGATACCCCCAGTCGGCGCCGATCCGCTGCCAACGGCGGCCGTCGAAGCGGGCCAGCCCGGCCCAGGTCGCCGCCCACAGCGTGCCCTGGCCGTCCGTTTCCAAGCGCGCCACCGGCCCGGCCGGGAAGCCCTCGGCCGCGCCGAAGTTCAGCAGTCGGCCGCCTTGCAGCAGGCTGGCGCCGCCATCGAAATAGCCCAGCCACATGCGCCCGTCCGGCAACACGGTCAGCGCGGTCACGTTCTGCGACAGCAGCTGCGCGCCATGCGCCGGCTCGCGGCGCTCGAAGCGCTCGCCATCGAAGCGGTACAGGCCGAACCCGGTGGCCATCCACAGATAGCCGTCGCCCGACTGCGCCAGCGCCCACACGTCCGCCGGCGCGCCCTGCTCCACTCGCCAGGCGGTGTTGTGCAGCGGCGTCGGCCGCAACGGCGTCGGTGTGGCCGCGGCAAGCGTCGCCGCGAAGGCCAGGCCGAGCACCAGCACGGCGCCCGCCCAAAGCCGTCTTCGCAGACTTCGCACTGCGCTTTCTCTCGCTCGCAAAAAGGAAAAAACCGGATTTTCGACGGCTGCGCCGAACCCGCCAACGCCCCGATCGAGGGATGTTGCGCTGCCCCGAATACGGCTAGGCCGGCGTGCTGCGCCGGCCTTAGCCTGAGGGCCATGCAACGACTTTACTCCATGTTCCCCGGCGGCAGCGCCGGACTCGGGCTGCTGGCCCTGCGGCTGTTCCTGGCGCTGAGCCTATGGCCGTCCACCGCCGGCGGCGCCTGGGCATTGCCGCCGCACTGGCGCTGGGCGGCGCTGGCGCTGGCGCTGCTGGCGGCGGTCGGCGCGCTCACTCCGCTCGCCGCCGCGCTGGCCTGCGCAGTGCCGGCGCTGGCGTTGTGGCATGGCACGACCGTGGCGGGCAGCGCACTGCTGGCGGCACTGCCGGCGCTGGCACTGGCCCTGCTCGGGCCCGGAGCCTATTCGCTCGACGCACGCTGTTTCGGCCGGCGCCTGCTGGTGTTACCGCGCGAACCGGCACAGGCCTCGCAGCGGAATCCCCCGAACGGGTGAGCATCCGCTCTGCCGGAATGGGGTGGCCGCGCTGCGGTGCCGGCAGCAGCATGGACAGGTCCCGGAACCGCATCCACGCGCATGCCGCAGGCGCCAGCCGAGATCGCGCGCGTGCGTTTCCGGCGCTTCCCAGGAGACACGCCATGCCCCGCCCCCACGCTCCCGCCCAACGCTCCACCGCCACCGATCGCCCGCCCGCCGCCAGCGCCGCCGGCAAAGGCCTGCGCCCGTGCGCACTGGCCCGCGCCCAACGCTACATCGACCACCATCTGGCCGAGCGCATCGGCCTGGCCGACATCGCCAACGCCGCCTGCGTCAGCCGCTACCACTTCGCGCGCATGTTCCGCCTGAGTACCGGCCACAGCCCGATGCAATACCTGCTGCAGCGGCGGATCGAACGCGCCCGGCAACTGCTGTTGAGCGGACGCCATTCGGTCAGCACCGTGGCCTACGAACTCGGCTTCTTCGACCAGAGCCATTTCGTCAACAGCTTCCGCCGCGTCACCGGCGCGACCCCGGGCTGGTATGCGCGGCACAACCGCGACAGCGCCGGTACCGGCACGCCGGCCGCGGTGCCCGGCAATGGTGCCGAGCGTGCGCCCGTCACCGCCAGGCTATGCCTGCCGGCCGCCTGAGCGCACAAAACGAAAGGCCGGGCGAACCCGGCCTTTCGATCCACGGCGCTGCCGGCGCGATCAGGCGATCGCGGCGTGATAGCGGCGCTCGACTTCGTTCCAGTCCACCACATTGAAGAACGCGCCGATGTAGTCCGGGCGGCGGTTCTGGTACTTCAGGTAGTAGGCGTGTTCCCACACGTCCAGGCCCAGGATCGGAGTGTTGCCCTCGAACAGCGGGCTGTCCTGGTTGGCGGTGCTTTCGACCACGATCTTCTTGTCCGGGGTCACGCTCAGCCATGCCCAGCCGCTGCCGAAGCGGGTCAGCGCGGCCTTGGTGAAGGCTTCCTTGAACTTGTCGAAGCCGCCGAGCTGGCTGTCGATCGCCTTGGCGACCTCGCCGACCGGGGTGCCGCCGGCGTTGGGCGCCATCACCGTCCAGAACAGCGAATGGTTGGCGTGGCCGCCGCCGTTGTTGCGCACCGGACCCTGCAGATTCTCCGGCAGCGACTTCAGCTTGGACACCAGCGCCTCGACCGGCAGGTCGGCGTACTCGGTGCCTTCCAGCGCGGCATTGACGTTGTTGATGTAGGTCTGGTGATGCTTGGTGTGATGGATTTCCATCGTCTGCGCATCGATGTGCGGTTCCAGCGCGTCGTAAGCGTAGGGCAGCTTGGGGAGGGTGTAGGCCATGTGGTTCTCCTGGACGTTCGCCCGCCGGAAGGACGGACGTTGCATGATGAATGGTAGGGACGACCGGCGACCATACCAAGACCGGCGTTGGGGAAACATCGTCCCATCGCGCAGCGGCAGTGCCGGCCGCCGCCGCGGATCGGCGGCTACCATGCGCCAGCACCCGGTTAGTCGCATGTGAATCGCGCGTTGCAGCCGCGTCCGCGGCGCTGGCGCGACGCCAGGCCAGCATTGCTGGCGCGTGGTTAAGAGCACGAACAGCCGCGCTCGCCCATACTGTGCCGCTGCTGCGCCAGAACGCGGCGCCCGCCGTTCTCGCTGGAGCTTCCCCCGATGCGCAAGCCCGTGTTACTGATCGCCGCGATCGTGCTGCTCGCCGCCGGGCTGTGGGGCATCCGCGCATTGCAGCAGCCGCCGCATCCGCAGTTCGCGCCCGCGCTCACCAACCCCGCTCCGCTGCCGGCACCTGCGCCGGCCCAGCCGCCGGCCACGCCGGCCGCGAGCGCGGACGCCACGCTGCCGGCGTTCCTGCCGCCCGAAGCGCGCACCACCATCGCCCTGATCCAGCGCGGCGGTCCGTTCCCGCACCGCCAGGACGGCAGCGTGTTCGGCAACCGCGAAAACCGGCTGCCGTCACGCCCGCGCGGCTACTATCGCGAATACACCGTCGACACGCCGGGGCTGGAGCACCGCGGGACGCGGCGCATCGTCACCGGCGGCGACCCGCCGGACGTCTGGTACTACAGCGACGACCACTACGCCAGTTTCCGCAGTTTCAGCATCGCCTCCGGGAGGCCGTCGCCATGAACACTTTCAATTTTTCGCTGAACCTGGCCGAGCCGGCCGCATCCGGCGTCTACCGCGTCGCCAACAGCGACCTGGACAGCATCGCCGCGCTCGGCCGCGACGCCGGCCTGCGGCTGTGCCGGATCGACCTGCAGGGCTGCAGCAGCAAGCCGATGCTGCTGATGCGGCTGGCCGCGCAGTTGGACTTCCCGATCGGCTTCGGCCGCAACTGGGATGCCTTGATGGACGGCCTGCGCGACCTGTCGTGGCTGCCGGCCAAGGGCGGCTATGCGCTGCTGCTGGAAGACGCGGCCGAGCTGCAATCGGTGGCGAAGAAGGATTTCGACGTGCTGCTGGAACTGCTCGACGACGTGGCCAAGGAATGGGCGCAGGACGGCATCGCCTTCGTCGCCTTCGTCGGCCTGCTGACCGGCGACGAGGCCGAATCCGACGAGCGCGACAGCCAGGCCGATGATCTGGACGAAGACGACGACGAAGAGGAAGCCGCCTCGCGCTGAGCGGAGCGCCGGCTGCGCAGTCGCGCGGCTGGCGCCGCTTCAATGCTGAAATCCCGCCCAAGGTGCACCCAGCACGCTGGCCGCAAGACTTTGTAGGAGCGGCTTCAGCCGCGACGGACGAAGCCGCGAAGTCGCCGCAACCGAACCGCGCCGGGACTGAAGTCCCTCCCACAGCGCACCCAGCACGCTGGCCGCGAGACTTTGTAGGAGCGGCTTCAGCCGCGACGAACGAAGCGGCGAAGTCGCCGCAACCGAACCGCGCCGGGACTGAAGTCCCTCCCACAGTGCACCCAGCACGCTGGCCGCGAGACTTTGTAGGAGCGGCTTCAGCCGCGACGGACGAAGCGGCGAAGTCGCCGCAACCGCACCGCGCCGGGACTGAAGTCCCTCCCACAGTGCACCCAGCACGCAGGCCACGAGACTTTGTAGGAGCGGCTTCAGCCGCGACGAACGAAGCGGCGGAGTCGCCGCAACCGGACCGCGTCGGGACTGAAGTCCCTCACACAGTGCACCTATCCAACTCGGCGCCAGTTCCCTGTGGGAGCGACTTCAGTCGCGACGCGCGAAGCGGTGGACTCTCCGGCTTCGGATGCTGTAGTGACTGAAGTCCCCCTGCAGCCCCACAGTGCGCCAGCCAGCCGATGGCAAGCGCCTGTAGCAGAGAACGCCCCTTAAACCGGCGCCGCTACGCGTCCAGCTCGCTCCAGCGCGCATAGGCCGCGTCCAGCTCGGCCTGCGCCTGGGTCAGCGCCTGCGTATGCGCGGTCACCGCCGCCGCATCGCGCTGGTAGAACGACGACTCCGTCATCGCCGCGGTCAATGCCGCGACCTGCTGCTCCAGGGTCTCGATCCGCGCCGGCAACTGCTCCAGCTCGCGCGCATCCTTGTAGCTGAGCTTGCGCTTGGCCGCCGGCGCCGCGGCAGCGGCGGGCGCTGCCACTGAAGGCGCGGTCGCCGCCGCGGTGGCCGAGGCCTTGGCCACCGCCATCGCGCTGGCCGGCGGCGCGGCGCGCTGGCGCACCCAGTCGCTGTAGCCACCGACGTACTCGCCGATGCGGCCGTCGCCTTCCATCACCATGGTCGAGGTCACCACGTTGTCGATGAAGTCGCGGTCGTGGCTGACCAGCAGCAAGGTGCCGGTGTAGTCGCCGAGCAGCTCTTCCAGCAGCTCCAGCGTCTCCACGTCCAGGTCGTTGGTCGGTTCATCCATCACCAGCAGGTTCGACGGCTGCGCGAACAGCCGCGCCAGCAGCAGGCGGTTGCGCTCGCCGCCGGACAGGCGGGTGATCGGCGCGCGCGCGCGTTCCGGAGTGAACAGGAAATCCTGCAGATAGCCGTGCACATGCTTGCGCTTGCCGTTGACCTCGATGAAGTCGCGGCCCTCGGCGACGTTCTCGATCGCGCTCCAGTCCTCGCGCAAGGTGGCGCGGTACTGGTCGAAATACGCCACCTGCAGGTTGGTACCGGTGCGGACCTCGCCGCTGCCCGGGGTCAGCTCGCCCAGCAGCAGCTTCAGCAGCGTGGTCTTGCCGCTGCCGTTGGGGCCGATCAGGCCGATGCGGTCGCCGCGCAGGATGGTGCTGGAGAAATCGCGCACCATGGTCCGCGCGCCGAAGGCGAAACTCAGCTCCTTGGCCTCGATCACCTTCTTGCCCGAAGACTCGCCCTGCGCCGCCTCCATGCGCACGTTGCCGCCGAGTTCGCGGCGCTGGGTGCGCTCGTTGCGCATCGATTCCAGGCGCCGCACGCGGCCTTCGTCGCGGGTGCGGCGCGCCTTGATGCCCTGGCGGATCCACACTTCTTCCTGCGCCAGCATCTTGTCGAAGCGCGCATTCTCCTGCGCCTGCGCATTGAGCCGCTCCTCGCGGCGGCGCTCGTAGTTGGCCCAGTCGCCGGGCCAGCTGGTGACCTGGCCGCGGTCGATCTCGACGATGCGCGTCGCCAGGGCACGCAGGAAGCGCCGGTCGTGGGTGACGAACACCACGCTGCCGTTCCAGCCTTTCAGGAACAGTTCCAGCCAGTCGATCGCCTCGATATCCAGGTGGTTGGTCGGCTCGTCGAGCAGCAGCAGGTCCGGCGCCGACACCAGCGCACGCGCCAGCAGCACGCGCCGCTTCATGCCGCCGGACAGCCGCGCGAACTCGGCGTCGCCGTCCAGGTCGAGCCGGGTCAGGGTCTCGTTGACCCGCTGGTCCAGCGCCCAGCCGTTGGCGCCGTCGATCTTGGACTGCACCGCGCCCAGCGCGTCGCCGTCGAACTCGGCGGCGTGGCTGAGCCGGTGGAACTCGGCCAGCCAGTGGCCGAGCTCGCCCAGGCCGTCGGCGACCACGTCGAACACGCTGCCGGCGGCGCCGTGCGGCACCTCCTGCTCCAGCCGCGCGATGCGCACGCCCTGCTGGACGCGAATCTCGCCATCGTCGGGCTTGAGCTCGCCGGCGATCAGTTTCATCAAGGTCGATTTGCCGGCGCCGTTGCGGCCGATCAGGGCGATACGCTCGCCCGGCTCGATCGACAGTTCGGTCTTTTCCAGCAACAAGGGGCCGCCGACGCTGTAGTCGACGTTCTGTAGGGTGATAAGAGGCATGGGGGAATTGTACGGGACTCGGGACTCGGGACTCGGGACCAAGAGCGCAGACGGCCGCGGTTGGCCGCGCGTTGCTCTGGATTTGCCGAGTCCCCGGTCCCGAGTCCCCAGTCCCGGCTAAAATGCGCCATGAACGATTTCGACACCCTGTCCCTCTCCCCGGCGCTGGCGCCGGGCATCGACGCGCTCGGCTACACCACGATGACCCCGGTGCAGGCGCAGAGCCTGCCGCCGATCCTGGCCGGCCAGGACGTCATCGTGCAGGCGCCCACCGGCAGCGGCAAGACCGCGGCGTTCGGCCTGGGCCTGCTGCACAAGCTGGACCCGGCGCTGAGCCGCGCGCAGGCGCTGGTGCTGTGCCCGACCCGCGAACTGGCCGACCAGGTCGGCAAGCAGCTGCGCAAGCTGGCCACCGGCATTCCCAACATGAAGCTGGTGGTGCTGACCGGCGGCATGCCGCTGGGCCCGCAGCTGGCCTCGCTGGAGGCGCACGACCCGCAGGTGGTGGTCGGCACGCCCGGGCGCATCCAGGAGCTTGCGCGCAAGCGCGCGCTGCACCTGGGCGGGGTGCGCACGCTGGTGCTGGACGAGGGCGACCGCATGCTCGACATGGGCTTCGAGGAGCCGATCCGCGAGATCGCCAGCCGCTGCGACAAGCACCGCCAGAGTCTGCTGTTCTCGGCCACCTTCCCCGACGCGATCCGCACCCTGGCGCGCGAACTGCTGAAGGAGCCGGCGGAAATCACCATCGAAGGCGCCGACAGCGCGCCGGAGATCGAGCAGCAGTTCTTCGAAGTCGACCCCACCTACCGGCAGAAAGCGGTGGCCGGGCTGCTGCTGCGCTTCACCCCCGAGTCCAGCGTGGTGTTCTGCAACACCCGCAAGGAGGTCGACGAGGTGGCCGGCTCGCTGCAGCAGTTCGGCTTCTCGGCGCTGGCGCTGCACGGCGACATGGAACAGCGCGACCGCGACGAGGTGCTGGTGCGCTTCGTCAACCGCAGCTGCAACGTGCTGGTCGCCAGCGACGTGGCCGCGCGCGGACTGGACGTGGAGGACCTGGCGGCGGTGCTCAACTACGAACTGCCGACCGATACCGAAACCTACCGCCACCGCATCGGCCGCACCGCGCGTGCCGGCAAGCGCGGCCTGGCACTGAGCCTGGTGGCGCCGCGCGAGCTGGCGCGCGCGCAGGCGCTGGAGGCCGAACAGGGCCAGCCGCTGCGCTGGTCGCGCGCACCGCTGGCCACCGCGCGCCCGGCGCAGCTGCCGCAGGCGGCGATGGTCACGTTGCGCATCGACGGCGGCAAGACCGACAAGCTGCGCGCCGGCGACATCCTCGGCGCGCTGACCGGCGATGCCGGCCTGTCGGGCGCGGCGATCGGCAAGATCGCGATCTACGCGACCCGCTCCTATGTCGCCATCGCCCGCGAGCATGCCGGCCGCGCGCTGGGACAACTGCAGGCGGGCAAGATCAAGGGCCGCCGGTTCCGGGTCAGCAAGCTGTGAGCTTGCTGGCGCAGATATTGGCGTCGCTGGACGAGGACGAGGACGGCACCGCCTGGAGCGATGCGGTGCCGGTGCGCTGGATGCGCGCGGACTGCAGTTTCGTCCTCGAAGACTATGCCGCCGATCCGGCGCAGGCCGACTTCGGTGCCGCCATCGAAGCGTTTCTGCACATCGACGATGCGGTGTTCGCCGCCGCCGCGACGCACGTGTTCGCGTATTACCAACGCATGCACGCCTTGCACGAAAAGCACGGCTTGCCCTCGCCGCGCGTCGACGACCAGGCGCAGGTGTGGCAGCACGTCCAGTTCGGCAGCGAGGCCTATGCCAGCCGCTATCGCGACGGCCGGATCCGCATCAGCCTGGAATGCAACTGCGACTGGGAACAGGAACACGGACTGCAACTGGTGTTCACGCACGACGGACGGATCTGCAAGGTCGGCCCGTTCGATGGGCACCTGAGCCACGCCGACGCCTACGCCGACCCCAGCCTGGAAACGGTGGTCTATCCGCACTGATGCGGCGTCGCGCGGGGATCGCGATCGCAGCGGTCCCTGCGAGCACGCTGCCGCCGATGGCCGCTCGCTCGTCGACGATCGGCTCCAAAGCGCACCCGACGTCGGTGCCGGCCTCGACCCGCTCAGCGCAGCCGCACGATCCGCGACCACTGCCGCAGCGGATGCGCCCCGCCCCTGCCGCGCCGGCTGCGGCGCAGGTGGATGATCGGCAGCGCCAGCGCCGCGCCCAGCAGCAGCGCCAGCGCTAACCAGGCGCGCAGCTGCGCCGGCGGTTCGAACAGCACCGCGTACAGCAGCAGGGTCAGCGCCAGCAGCACCGGTGTGGTCTTGCCGCTGGCGTAGACGCAGCGGCCCAGACGCGAAGCGGCGATCGCCGCTGTGCCGCCCGGCCAGATCGCCACGAGCAATGCCGAGACCAGCTTGGCCAGCGCGAATGCGGCCGCCAAGGCCAGCAACAGCGTTTGTCCGTTCATCGTGCCACCACCCGTCGCATGCCGATCGCATGCGGAAAACGGTAAGCCACGCAGTTCGCGGGCGAATGCGCGCGGTTGACACATTCAGCCGCGGATCGACATCGCCCGCCAACGAGCGCTCGCCCGGCTCGATTGCCGCTGCCGCGGTAGTCCGTCGCCCTCGCCGTGCGCGCAGGACCGCGCGCCGCACACGACGACGTCCATCCGCACCGACCGTCCCGCCCTAGTACGTCAGCGTCGCCAACAGCGGCACCGCATCGCTCCAGCGCTCGCGCCCCTGCAGCGCCTGCAGCTCGACCAGCACCACCGCACCGACGATCTCCAGCTGCAGTTGCCGCGCCAGCGACAGCGCCGCGCGCAAGGTACCGCCGGTGGCGAGCACGTCGTCGACGATCAGCACCCGCGCGCCGGCCGGCAGCGCGTCGGCGTGCATCTCGATGCGGTCGCTGCCGTATTCAAGCGTGTAGTCCTGGGTCACCGTCCTGCCCGGCAGCTTGCCCGGCTTGCGGATCGGCACGAAACCGGTGCGCAGTTCGTGCGCCAGCGCCGCGCCCAGGATGAAGCCGCGCGACTCGATGCCCAGCACCGCGTCCAGCGGCGTGGTGCGCCAGGGACGCGCCATCTCGTCCAGCGCCGAGGCGAAATCCGGGCCGTCGGCCAGCAGCGGGGTGATGTCCTTGAACACGATGCCCGGCTTCGGGAAATCGGCGATATCGCGGATGCGTCCGGACCAGTGGGCCGGTGCGTCGCTGGGCGCGCCGCAGCAGGAGGAATCGTTCATCGGGACATCGCAGCGTGGGGAAGCGCTCATTTTAGGCGCAATGCGGCGCCGTGCAGCGCCGCCGCATTGCCCGTCTACGCCCTACCCGGCCTGCGTCTCCGCCGCCCGGCCATGCAGCAGGCGCCGCACCAGCACGAAGAACAGCGGCACCAGCAGCACCGCCAGCAGCGTGCCCGAGAGCATGCCGCCGATCACGCTGACGCCGATCTCGCGGCGGCTGGCCGCGCCGGCGCCGGTGGACAGCGCCAGCGGCAGCACGCCGGCGACGAACGCCAGCGAGGTCATCACGATCGGCCGCAGGCGCAACCGCGCGCCTTCCAGCGCCGCCTCCAGCAACGGCCGCCCGGCGCGCTGCTCGGCCTCGGCGAACTCGACGATCAGGATCGCGTTCTTCGCCGACAGGCCGATCGTGGTCAGCAGGCCGACCTGGAAATAGATGTCGTTGACGAAGCCGGCCAGGGTGGTCGCGGTGACCGTGCCGAGCACGCCCAGCGGGATCACCAGCAGCACCGCCACCGGAATCGACCAGCTCTCGTACAGCGCCGCCAGGCACAGGAAAATGAAGACGATCGAGGCGGTGTACAGCCACAGCGTCTGGTTGCTCGACAGCTGCTCCTGGTAGGACAGGCCGCTCCACTGCAGGTCGAAGCCCTTCTGCTTGGCGACCAGCGCCTGCATCCGCTGCATCGCCTCGCCGGAACTGCTGTCGGCCGCGGCCCCGCCCTGGATCTGCGACGCCGGCAGGCCGTTGAACCGCTGCTGCAGCTGCGGCCCGCGGGTCCAATGGGTGCTGGCGAAGCTGGCGAACGGCGCCATCTGCCCGTCCTTGCCGCGCACGTACCACTGGCCGATATCTTCCGGCAGCGAACGGTACGGCGCATCGCCCTGCACGTAGACGCGCTTGACCCGGCCGCGGTCGATGAAGTCGTTGACGTAGCTGCCGCCCCACGCGGTGGACAGCGTGGTGTTGATGTCGCTCTGCGCCAGCCCCAGCGCGCTGGCCTGGGCCTGGTCGATGTCCACCTGCAGCTGCGCCTTGTCGCCCAGCCCGTTGAGCCGCACCGCGGTCAGCTGCGGATCGTCGCCGGCCTCCTGCAGCACCTGCTGCTGCGCCTTCAGCAGCGCCGGGCGGCCGGCGCCGTCGCTGTCGCGGATCCACAGCTCGAAGCCGCTGGACTGGCCCAGGCCGCGCACCGCCGGCGGCGACAGCACGCTGATCTTGGCGTCGGCGGTGCCGCGGAAATACGCATTGGCGCGGTCGATGATCGCCTGCGCGGTGTTGTCGCGGTTGCGTTCGCCCCAGGGCCGCAGCGCGACGAAGGCCTGGCCGGCGTTCTGACCGGTGCCGGCGTTGTTGCGGCCGATCACCATGAACACCGCGGTGATGTTGTTCTTCTCGTGGGCCATGAAGTAATCGTTGATGCGCCGGCCCAGCGCCTCGGTCTTGGCCAGCGGCGTGCCCTCGGGCGTGGTGAACTGGATCTGCACCTGGCCCTGGTCCTCCACCGGCAGGAAGCCGGTCGGCATGCGCGCGTACAGCGCCGCCATCGCCAGCACGATCACCGCGTACAGCGCCATCCAGCGCCGTGGCTGCCGCAGCATCGTGCCGAGCCGGCGCTGGTAGGCGTGCTGGCTGCGCTCCACGCCGCGGTTGAACCAGCGGAAGAAGCGTCCGAGCTGGCGCTCCTTTTCCACCGGCTTGAGCAGGGTCGCGCACAGCGCCGGGGTCAGGGTCAGCGCGACCAGCGCCGACAGCGCCATCGCCGAGGCGATGGTGATCGAGAACTGGCGGTAGATGATGCCGGTGGAGCCGCCGAAGAACGCCATCGGCAGGAACACCGCACCCAGCACCACGGTGATGCCGATCAGCGCGCCGGTGATCTCGCCCATCGACTGCTCGGTCGCCTCGCGCGGCGGCAGATGCTGCTCGTGCATGATCCGCTCGACGTTCTCCACCACCACGATCGCATCGTCCACCAGCAGGCCGATCGCCAGCACCATCGCGAACAGGGTCAGCGTGTTGATGGTGAAGCCGGCCGCGGCGAGGATGCCGAACGTGCCCAGCAGCACCACCGGCACGGTGATCGCCGGGATCAGCGTGGCGCGGCCGTTCTGCAGGAACAGGAACATCACCACCACCACCAGCACGATCGCCTCGATCAGGGTGTGCACCACGCCCTCGATCGAGATCCGCACGAACGGCGTGCTGTCGCGCGGGTAGGCGACCTCCATGCCCGGCGGGAAGGTCGGCTTGAGCCGCTCGATGGTGGCGCGCACCGCGTCGGAGGTGGCCACCGCGTTGGCGCCGGAGGACAGCGTCACCGAGAAGCCGGACGCCGGATGGCCGTTGAGCGTGGCGCTGTTCTGGTAGTTCTCCGCGCCGATCTCCACCCGCGCCACGTCGCCCAGGCGCACGCTGGAGCCGTCGGCCTGGGTGGCCAGGATGATGGCGCGGAACTGCTCTGCGGTCTGCAGCCGCGACTGCGCGGTCACCGTGGCGTTGAGCTCCTGGTCGGCGCCGGTGGGCAGCGCGCCGAGTTCGCCAGCGGTGACCTGGGTGTTCTGCGCCTCGATCGCGCTGCGCACGTCGCCGGGCATCAGGTTGTAGGCGTTGAGCTTGTGTGGATCCATCCACACGCGCATCGCGTACTGCGCGCCGAACACGTTGATCTCGCCGACGCCGTTGATGCGGCTGATCGGGTCCTGCAGGGTGCTGATCAGGTAGTCGGAGATGTCGACGTTGTCCAGCCGGTCGGTGCTGTCGTACAGCGCCACCGCCATCAGGCTGTCGCCCTGCGACTTGGAGACGGTCACGCCCTGCTGCTGCACTTCCTGCGGCAGGCGGTTGAGTGCCTGGTTGACCGCGTTCTGCACCTGCACCTGGGCGATGTCGGGATTGGCGGCCTGGTCGAAGGTGATGCTGATCCGCGCCTGCCCGGACGAGGAACTGGTCGAGGAGAAGTACAGCAGGTGGTCGATGCCCTTGATCTGCTGCTCGATCACCTGGGTGACGCTGTCCTCCACCGTCTGCGCCGAGGCGCCGTTGTAGGTGGCGGTGACGTTGACCCCAGGCGGGGCGATGTCCGGATACTGCTCCACCGGCAGGGTGAACACGGCGATGGCGCCGGCGGCCATGATGCAGATCGCCAGCACCCAGGCGAAGATCGGGCGGGCGATGAAGAAGCGCGCGAGCATGCCGGATCAGCCCTGGCCGGCGGCAGCGGCGGCCGGCTTGACCGTGACCTTGGCGCCGTCGCTCAGGCCCTGTCGGCCCTCCACCACCACCCGCTCGCCGGGCTTGAGCCCGTCGCCGACCAGCCAGCGGTCGCCGACCGCGCGCAGCGTGGTGAACTGGCGCTGGCGCACGATGTTGTCGGTGCCCACCACCCAGGCCTGCGCGTCGCCGCGCGGCGTACGGTCCACTGCCGCCTGCGGCACCAGCAGCGCCTGCTGGCGGATGCCCTGGCCGACGATCGCGCGCACGTACATGCCCGGCAGCAGCTGCGCGTCAGGGTTGGGGAAGCGCGCGCGCAGGGTCACGCTGCCGGTGGTTTCTTCCACGTCGATGTCGGCGAACTGCAGCGTGCCCGGCAGCGGATAGTCGCTGCCGTCGGACAGCTTCAGCCGCACTTCGGCGGTCGCCGGCTGCACCCCGCCGTCGGCGATCGCGCGACGCAGCGCCAGGAACTGACTGCCGGACTGGGTGATGTCCACGTTCATCGGGTCCAGTTGCTGGATCTTGGCGATCGCATCGGCCTGGCTGGCGGTGACCAGCGCGCCCGGGGTCACCCGCGCGCGGCCGATGCGGCCGCTGATCGGCGCCTCCACGGTGGCGAAGCGCAACTGCGTGCGCGCGGTGTCCAGCGCGGCGCGGTTGGCGTCACGGCTGGCCAGCGCTTCCTTGTAGGTGGCCTGGGCGTCGTCCACGTCCTGCTGTGCGGCCAGCCGGGTCTTGCCCAGTTCGCGGTAGCGCTCGGCGCGCAGCTTGGCGGTGGCCAGCGTGGCCTCGGCGGTAGCCAGGTTGGCCTGCGCCTCGTTGGCCGCGGCCTGGTACAGGACCGGCTCGATCTGGAACAGCGGCTGCCCGGCGCGCACCATCGCGCCCTCCTCGAACAGCCGCTTGCGCAGGATGCCGCCGACCTGCGGGCGCACTTCGGATTCTTCGGAGGCGGCGGTGCGCCCGGCCAGTTCGGCGCTGAGCGGCACGCTTTGCGGCTGCAAGGTCACCACCCCCACGGTCCTGGCCTGCGCCGGCGGCGCGGTGCGCTCGCCCTTGCAGCCGGCGAGCGTGACGAGGGCGACGGACAGCAGCAACGACAGCGTGCGGCAGGAACGCTGGACGAAAGGCGCAGGCATGCGCTTGATCCTGGAAGCTGGGGGGAGGATCATTTAATTTACTTAAAGACAAATAAATAAGCATGAAGGATCGCACAATCGTCCGCGCCACGCCGCCTCGCGCCCCCGCGGCGACGGCGGAAGCGCGGGCGATTGTGCCGCCCGGGCGCCAGCGCGGGCGCCCGGCGCTGGCGCGGCCGCGGTTGCTGCACGCCGCGCGCGAGCTGCTGCTGGAGCACGGCCTGGAGGTCTCGCTGGAGCAGATCGCGCTACATGCCGGGCTCACCCGGCAAAGCCTGTACAACCATTTTTCCAGCAAGGCCGACCTGCTGATGCAGGTGTTCGAGGCATTGAACGAGGAACTGCAGGCGCAGCTGGAGAACATCGGCGATGCGGCCTCGCAGGACCTGCCGCGCGCGCTGCAGCAGATCGCGCTGACCGTGCAGGCGCACCTGTACGCGCCGTCCTCGCTGCGCCTGCACCGGCTGCTGGTGCAGGCCAGCGCGCAGATGCCGGACCTGCTGCAATCGATGCACCAGCGCCGCACCGGGCGCCTGCGCCAGCGCCTGAGCGACCTGCTGCAGATGCTGGATGCGCGCGGCGACGTGCGCGTGGCCTCGCCCACGCTGGCCGCCAGCGCCTTCATCGGCGCGGCGATCGGCTACGCCTATCCCGGCGCGATGCTCAACGGGCAGGCCCCCGATCGCGACAGCCAGCAGGCGCTGGCCGCAGAGGTGGTGACCAGCTTCCTCGCCGCCTGGCGCTATCGCGCGCCTTCGTCGCGCTGACGCCCGCCCGGGTCTGACGACGCGACTGCGAAATCGCGGCGATGCCGAGTCTTCTGCAGGAGGGGCTTCAGCTCCGACACCTTGCCGGCAAAGCGTCTGAGCCGAAGCCCCTGCTGCAGTGCTTCGTGTTTCGTCAGGAACTGCACGACAGCATCGAACAACCGGCGCGGTCGCGCGCCCAGTCCGGGCGCCGCGCCGCGAACGCCTCGCGTCCCGGCTGCTCGTCGTAGGGCCGGCGCAGCACCTCCAGCAATTCGGCGATGCCCTCGGCGTCGCCCTGCTCGGCACGGTCGATCGCCTGCTGCGCCAGGTAGTTGCGCAACACGTAGCGCGGGTTGGCCGCGCGCATCTTCGCCGCGCGCGCGGGCGCCGGCAGCGGATCGTCGCGCAGCCGCTGCGCATAGCGCGCCAGCCAGGCCTCGAATGCCGGCGCCTGCGCGGCCAGCTTGGCCGGGTCGTAGAACGCCACGGCCAGGTCCTCCAGCGCCGGCAGTTGCGCCGCGCTCAGCCCGCGGAACCACAGGGTCATGTCCACCTCGCCCTGCTGCAGCAGTTGCAGCAGGTCCTGCATCAGCGCCAGGTCGGTCTCGCCGCAGGCAGACAGGCCGAGCTTGGCGGCGGTGTTGTCGCGTTCGGCCTGCGCGTATGTCTCGCGGAAACGCGCCAGCCCGGCCTGCAGCGGCGCGACGTCGGCGAACAGCGGCGCCAGCGCCTGCGCCAGCCGCGTCAGGTTCCAGTACGCGATCTGCGGCTGGGTGCCGAAACGGTAGCGGCGGCCCTGGGCATCGGTGGTGTTCGGCGTCCAGTCCGGATCGTAGTCGTCGATCCAGCCGTACGGGCCGTAGTCGATGGTCAAGCCCAGGATCGACATGTTGTCGGTGTTCATCACTCCATGCACGAAACCGACCCGCATCCAGTGCGCGACCATCGTCGCGGTGCGCGTGCAGACCTCGCCGAACCAGTCGGCATGGCGCGTGGCGCCGCGTGCGCGCAGCTCGGGGAAATCGCGATCGATCACGAAATCGGCCAGTTGCCGCAGCAAGGCCGTCTCGCCGCGCGCGGCCGGCAGTTCGAAACTGCCGAAGCGCACGAACGACGGCGCCACCCGGCACACCACCGCGCCCGGCTCGGCGCGCGGATGGCCGTCGTAGAACATGTCGCGCACCACGCGCTCGCCGCTGGCGACCAGGCTCAGCGCGCGCGTGGTCGGCACGCCGAGGTGATGCATCGCCTCGCTGCACAGGAATTCGCGGATCGACGAGCGCAGCACCGCGCGGCCATCGGCGCCGCGCGAATACGGCGTGCGCCCGGCGCCCTTGAGTTGCAGCTCCCAGCGCTGCCCGTCCGCCCCCAGCGCCTCGCCCAGCGCGATCGCGCGGCCATCGCCGAGCTGACCGGCCCAATGCCCGAACTGGTGGCCGCCGTAGTTCGTCGCATACGGCCGCATGCCCGGGTAAAGCGCATTGCCGGCGAAGACCTCGGCGAACTGCGGCGCCAGCACCTCCTGCTCCGACAAGCCGAGCATGGCCGCCACTTCGCGCGAATGGGCCAGCAACTGCGGCGCGGCCACCGGGGTCGGCGCGACCTCCGACCACAGCGCGCCCACCACCTCGCGCAAACGCGGTCCGCGCTCGGGATCGCCAGGCAGCTCGGCGGTAAAACGGTTATCGAAGCGCAATGCAGGCATACGCGCCAGCTTACAGCCCTCTCCATCGGGAGAGGAGCTGGGGTCAAGGCGCGGCGCGAAGCGCCTCGCTGCGTTTGGATTCACGAGGCTGCGCCCGGACCCTCATCCGCTCCTGCGGGGCACCTTCTCCAGATGGAAGAAGGTGCAGCGCTAGCCCCTCTCCCACCGGGAGAGGGGTTGGGGTGAGGGTACGGCGCGAAGCGTCTCGCGGTGTTTGGGTGCACAAGCCCCTACCCTCTCCTCATCCGCCCTGCCAGGCACCTTCCCGAAAAGGGAATCACGCTCCCGGCGAGAGAAGGAAATGGCGGACTCAGCCGGGCCAGCGCATCCGCAGCGACATCTTGCGCGTACTTGCCGGCAGTGCCGCCGACGCCATGCACTCGCTGCCGACACAGGCATGCGGCATGCTCCCGCTCCTTTCCTGCAGGTACCGTCCATGTCCGAACGTTCGCCGTTGCCGCCACGCTGGCCGCGCCACCTGCTGGTCGCCCTGTCCTCGCTGCTGGTCTCCGCCTGCAGCAGCGTGTTCTTCGGCGGCCTCAACGCCGGCTCCGCGCGCAACGGGCTGAGCGAGCAGCGCGGGATCGTGTTCGATGCGGCGCATGGCCTGAAGCTGGACGTCTATCGCCCGGTCGCGGCGCAGAACGCGCCGGTGGTGGTGTTCTTTCACGGCGGCACCTGGAAGACCGGCAACCGCCAACAGTACCGCTGGGCCGGCGAGGCGCTGGCACGGCATGGCGTGGTCGCGATCGTGCCGGACTACCGCAAGTACCCGCAGGTGACCCTGGACGGCTTCATGCACGACGCCGCCACCGCGGTCGCCTGGAGCCAACGGCATGCCGCCGAGCACGGCGGCGATCCGCGCCGGCTGGTGCTGATGGGCCACTCCGCCGGCGCGCACATGGCCGCGCTGCTGGCCACCGACGGCCGCTGGCTGCAGGCGCAGGGCCTGTCGCCGCGGCAACTGTGCGGTCTGGTCGGCCTGGCCGGCCCCTACGACTTCCTGCCGCTGACCGACACCGACCTGATCGGCATGTTCGGCCGCGACCCGGCGCAGCAGCGGCGCTCGCAGCCGGTGGCCTTCGTCGATGGCGACGAACCGCCGGCGCTGCTGCTGCACGGCGCCGACGACCGCGTGGTCGAACCGCGCGACAGCCGCTCGCTGCAGGCGGCCCTGCACCGCGCCGGCGTGCCCGCCGAGCTGAAGATCTATCCGGGCGTCGGCCATCTGCGCCTGGCGCTGGCGCTGCGCAAGGACGATCCGACGCTGCCGGTCATGGCCGACAGCATCGCCTTCGTGCGCCAGTGCCAGCCGCGCACGCCGCAACCGTGAAGCAACGTAGCGCAGCGTATCGAACGCCCTCGCCACGGGCCGCAATCCGCGTGGGGACGAAGGACGCGCCCTAGCCGGCCTTGCCGCTGCCGAGCAGTTCGAACGGCCCGCCCTGCTGCAGCGCGCGCTGGTAGGCCGGACGCTGCTCGATGCGCTGCACGAAGCCGGCCAGGTTCGGATAGGCCTGCAGGCCGGCGCGCGCGGCCGCGGCCTGGACCGGGAAGCTCATCTGCACGTCGGCGGCGGTGAAGCGGTCGCCGGCGAACCAGCCGGTGGCCGCCAGTTCGCGCTCCATCCAGTCCAGATGCAGCTTCAGTTGCGGGCCGACGAAGCTGTGCATCGCCTTGTCGACGATGGCGCGGGCGATCGGCCGCGCGAAGAACGGCATCTTCGCCGAACGGATGCGCCCGAACACCAGGCTCATCAGCAACGGCGGCATCGCCGAACCCTCGGCGTAATGCATCCAGTAGCGGTAGCGCAGGCGCTCTGGCGCCTCCAGCGGCTGCGGCGACGGCGACAGCGCGCGCTCGGTGTCGTAGCGCTCCACCAGGTAATCGAGGATCGCGCCGGACTCGGCCAGCACGTGGCCGTCGTCGACCAGCACCGGAGACTTGCCCAGCGGATGGATCGCGCGCAGCTCCGGCGGCGCCAGCATGGTCTGCTTGTCGCGCTGATATTTGACCACCTGATAGGGCAGCGCCAGTTCCTCCAGCAGCCACAGCACGCGCTGGGAACGGGACTGGTTGAGGTGGTGGACGGTGATCATGGCAGCGGTTCCGAAGGCGCGGGGGCGGCCATGGTAGCCGGGCCCGCATGGGGATCGCGACTACAGGCACCGCGCAAGGTCTCTGCACCCCGACGCGACTGCAGAGGCGCCTGTGGGCCAACGCGGGCGCGGCTCCAAGCTGGGCCGCAGCGACGCACACGCACAAATAAAAACGCCGAGAGCTTGCGCTCCCGGCGTTTTGGCAACCTTGCGGTAGCTGGCGTCTAAATTAGACGGCCTGCACCTGGTCGGCCTGCATGCCCTTCTGGCCCTGGACGGCGACGAACGTCACCTTCTGGCCTTCCTGCAGCGACTTGAAGCCGGTGCCCTGGATCGCGCGGAAATGCACGAACAGGTCCGGGCCGCTTTCCGGGGTGATGAAGCCGAAGCCCTTGGCATCGTTGAACCACTTCACGGTACCACCCTGACGCTCGCTCATTTACTAACTCCTGAAACATTGGATTGAAGAAATCGCAGCCACCGGGTATCGGGGCCGAGACTGAGTTGCAGGCGTTGGTAAAGCGGAACGATGAAGCGGATCGCGAGATCAACTGCACCAGGCCACGATTCACGGTGACCCTAGCAAACACAGTGGGACCTACCATACGCGGGTCGTCCGCAAAAAGCGACATGTTTGTGTAGACAAACCGAGATCGCCCACAAAGATGCTGAACCCAGGCCTAAAGTTTGCGGCAGCGCAGTCGATACCCCTGCCGTTCTACGCAAAGTGCGCAGCCGCCCTCCCCTTGCCGGGCGTTCCACTGAGATGACCTGCCGGCGCACGCAATCGTCGTCCACTATGACACTGAAAGCCCCTCTCCCGTCGGGAGAGGGTTGGGGGTGAGGGTCCGGCGCGAAGCGACTCGCGGAGTTTGGGTGCACGAGGCTGCGCCCGTACCCTCATCCGCCCCTGCGGGGCACCTTCCCCCGAAAAGGGGACCATGGTCCCGACGGGAGAAGGGAAACAGCCGCCAGGCGCATAACCCCGCTCCCGCCGGCAGAGGGGTTGGGGTGAGGGTGCGGCGCGAAGCGTCTCGCGGAGTTCGGTCGCGTCATCACGCCGACGGCCAGGCCAAGGTCTGCGCACTGGCGAAACTGCGCGCCTGCCCGCTGAGCGGATCGTCGAACGCCAGCCCGCATGCCAACAGCTGCAGCACATCGGGGACGCCGCCCTCCTCCTCCTCCGCGCGCAACTGCGGATACAGCGCATCGCCAAGGATCGGCGCGCCCAGCGCGGCCATGTGCACGCGCAACTGGTGCTTGCGGCCGGTCACCGGCGCCAGCGCGTAGCGCCACAGCGGTCCGTCGGGCGCGTCCAGCACGGCGATCCGGGTCAGGCTGTTGGCCTCGCCGTCGACCTCGGCCATGCGGAAGAACGGCTCGCCGCGCACCAGCCGGCTCGCGCGCAGCAGCGGAAACGCCTGTCCTGGCAAGGCCGGGGCCAGCGCCTGGTAGGCCTTGGCGATGCGCCGCTCGCGGAACAGCGCCTGGTAGGCGGCGCGGCTGCCCGGATCGGCTGAGAACAGCACCAGCCCCGCAGTGGCGCGGTCCAGCCGGTGCAGCGGCACCAGCGCCGGATTGCCCAGCCGCGCCACCAGCCGCGCCAGCAAGGTCTCGCGCACGTAGCGCCCGGACGGAGTCACCGGCAGCCCGTGCGGCTTGTCGGCCACCACCAGATGCGCGTCGGCATGGACGATCCGCTCCACCCCGGCGATCGGCGCCTCGTCGGCGACCTCGCGGAAATAGCGCACTTCCAGCCCGACCCGGTACGGCAGCGACGCCGGCAACGGCCGGCCATGCCGGTCCTGCACCCGCCCGCGCGCGAAGCGGTCCAGCCAGTGCCCGCGCGGCACCTGCGGAAACCGCGCGCACAGTCCGTCCAGCAGGGTCGGCCACGCGCCGGGCGGCAATTGCAGGCGACTGGGTGCGGTCATGCCGGCTCACCGGCGTGGTCCAGGCTGTCGGCCGGCAGGGTGACAGCCGCCAGCAACTGCCAGCCGTCCTCGAGGCGCCCTGCCGGCGCGGTGTGCGCCAACCCGGCCTCGATCAGCGCCCGCATCACACCGGGACGGTGCAGGCTGACCCAGCGTCCCGCCGCCGCGCGCACGGCGCCGGCCTCCAGCCCGGCGTCGCCGGCCAGGCCCCCCTGCGCAGGATCGGAGCGGAAGCACAGCCGCAGATGCCGGCCCGCGCCGTGGGCGGCGAATACCACGGCCGCGGCCGCAGCATCGCGCAGCGGGCGCACGCCGCAGATGAAGGGAGCGCCTTCGATCTGCAGGCGTCGGGAACGGGGGCGTGACATGGACCGGGCAACCAGGACGGCGGGCTGGAAGCGTGCCACCAATCGCGTCGATCCAGAAGCACCGTCTCGGACAGCCTCGAGCAAACCACTATCATGGTCCTCTTTTTTGCTTCCGGTGCCCCCATGGCCCTCACCGCCACCCTCCGCAAGGCCGACCTGCAGATTTCCGACATGGACCGCGGCTACTACGCGGCGCATGCGCTGACCCTGGCCCAGCACCCGTCCGAAACCGACCAGCGGCTGATGGCGCGACTGCTGACCTTCGCCCTGTTCGCCGAGGAGCGCCTGCTGTTCGGCAAGGGCCTGAGCAGCGACGACGAGCCGGACCTGTGGCGGATGGACTACACCGGCGCGATCGAGCAGTGGATCGAGGTCGGCCAGCCCGACGAATCGCGCATCCGCAAGGCCTGCGGCCGCGCCCGCGAAGTGGTGGTGGCCAACTACGGCGGCCGCGTCGCCGACATCTGGTGGGAGAAGAACGCCTCCGGCCTGCTCAAGCTCAAGCCGCTGCAGGTGATCGACCTGCCCGGCGACGCGGTCGCGGCGGCGGCCGAGCTGATCCAGCGCAGCATGCGTTTCGACGTCGTGATCCAGGACGGCGAAGTGCAGTTGCTCGGCGACGACGGCAGCGTCACCTTCACCCCGACGGTGCGCAAAGCCGCGGCATGAGCGCGCGCGCCGAGCCGATCCGGGTCGACGTCGCGGTCATCGGCGCCGGCGCCGCCGGGCTGATGTGCGCGCTGACCGCCGGCCGCCGCGGGCGCCGCGTGCGGGTGATCGAGCATGCCAACAAGGTCGGCAAGAAGATCCTGATGTCCGGCGGCGGGCGCTGCAACTTCACCAACACCGGCACCGGCCCGGGAAATTTCCTGTCCGCCAACCCGCATTTCTGCAAATCGGCGCTGGCGCGCTACCGCCCGGCCGATTTCATCGAGATGGTCGAACGCCACGGCATCGCCTATCACGAGAAGGAACTGGGCCAGCTGTTCTGCGACATTTCCTCCAAGCAGATCGTGCGCATGCTGGTGGACGAATGCGACGCGGCTGGCGTCACCATCCGCACCCAGTGCGGCGTGCGCAGCGTGGAACGCGACAGCGAGGGGTTCCGCATCGACAGCGACGACGGCCCGGTGCACGCCGCCTCGCTGGTCGTGGCCAGCGGCGGGCTGTCCATTCCCAGCCTGGGCGCCACCGGCTTCGGCTACGACCTGGCCCGCCAGTTCGGCCACGCCGTGCTGCCGACCCGCGCCGGACTGGTGCCGCTGACCCTCAGCGGCAAGCACCAGGAACGCCTGCAGGACCTGTCGGGGCTGGCGCTGCCGGTGGAAGCCAGCTGCAATGGCGCCAGCTTCCGCAACTTCATGCTGATCACCCATCGCGGCATCAGCGGCCCGGCGATCCTGCAGATCTCCTCGTACTGGCAGCCGGGCGACGACCTGCGCCTGGACCTGCTGCCCGGGCAGGACGCGGCCGCGTGGCTGCGCGAGCAGAAGCGCCTGCGCGGCGCCGCCGAGCTGCGCACGGTGCTGGGCGAGGCCCTGCCGCGCCGCTTCGCGCAGCGCCTGTGCGAAGTCTGGCTGCCGGACAAGCCGGTCCGCCAGCTCGACGAACCGCAGCTGCGCGCCGCCGCCGCCCTGCTCGGCGCCTGGCCGCTGGTGGCCAGCGGCACCGAGGGCTACCGCACCGCCGAGGTCACCCTGGGCGGGGTGGACACCGATCAGGTGTCGTCGGCGACCATGGAATCGCGCCAGGTGCGCAGCCTGTACTTCGTCGGCGAGGTCCTGGACGTGACCGGCTGGCTGGGCGGCTACAACTTCCAGTGGGCCTGGGCCTCGGGCCACGCGGCCGGCATGGTGGCCTGAAGGCCGGGATTGGGGATTGGGGATTGGGGATTGGGGATTCGTAACAGCGGTTCCCGGTGCCTGAACGTTCGTGGGTTGCCCAAAGCTGGGCTTAAACATCGAAGCGCGCCTTTGCGAATCCCCAATCCCGCATCCCCAATCCCGGCCACACATGGACGCCGCTGCGGGCATCGTGTATTAAACCCCGTCTCCGGGAGGCTTCATGCAAACAGGCAAAGACACCACCCTGCGCCTGATGATCGTCGACGACAGCGGTGAAGACGCCGAAGCGATCGTCAGCAGCCTGCGCAACAGCGGCATCGCGGTGCGACCGTCGCGGCCGCAGCACGCCGAGGAACTGGGCGCGATGCTCGCCGCGCAGCCGATCGACCTGGTGCTGAGCGCGCGTTCGCAGGCCATCCCGCTGCCGCAGGTGCTGCAGCGCGTGGGCGCCAGCGGCAAGGACATCCCGGTGATCCTGCTCGCCGACAGCATCGACGAGAACGAATGGGTCGAGGCGGTGGCCGGCGGCGCGCGCGCGATCGCCCTGCGCCAGCGTCCCGAGCACCTGCTGTCGGTGCTGCGCAACACCTGGGCCGACCTGCACGCGCGCCGCGGCCTGCGCCGGATCGAGGCGCAGATGCGCGAGACCGAGCGCCGCTGCGATGCGCTGATCGCCTCCTCGCGCGACCCGATCGCGTACATCCACGAAGGCATGCACATCCGCGCCAACGACGCCTATCTGGAGATGTTCGGCTTCGCCTCGTTCGACGACGTGGAAGGCGTCTCGCTGCTGGACATGGTCGCGCCGCAGCACGTGGAGGAATTCAAGCAACTGCTGAAGTCGCTGGGCAAGGGCGAACCACCGCCGGCGCAGTACCAGGTCGACGCGCGCACCATGGAGGGCGAGAGCTTCCCCGCGACGATGGAGTTCGCCACCGCCAGCTACGAGGGCGAGGCCTGCGTGCAGGTGGTGTTCCGCCGTCGCGAGGAATTCGATCCGGAACTGGCGCGCGAGGTCGAGGACCTGCGCCAGCGCGACCAGGTCACCGGCCTGCTCAACCGTCCCACCTTCATGCTGGCGCTGGAGAACGCGGTGGCCCAGGTCGGCCGCGGCGACGGCCACTACGGCTTCCTGCTGGTCGAACCCGATCACTACACGCGGCTGCTGGCCGACATCGGCCTGGACTCGGCCGACGCACTTGTCGCGGCGCTGGCCCAGCACCTGGCCGCGGCGATCGACGGCGACGTGCAGGCGGCGCGCTTCGGCGAGCACAACTTCGCGCTGCTGCTGCAGGGCGACTACGGCCGCACCTCGGCGCAGGCCGAGCGCCTGCTCAACGCCTACGCCGCGCACGTGTTCAGCGTCGGCGAGCGCTCGGCCACGGTCACCGTCAGCATCGGCGGCGTGCAGATCGGCGAGAAGATCGCCACCGTCGGCCAGGTCCTGGCCCGCGCCAGCGAGAACGTGCAGGCCACCATCGAGCTGGGCGGCAACGCCTGCAAGATCTTCGACCCCGGCGCGGCCGACCGGGTCGAGGAAGAGCGCATCCAGCGCTGGGTGCAGCAATTGCGCGACGCGCTGGCCGGCGACGGCTTCCTGCTGCACTACCAGCCGGTGCTGAACCTGCAGGGCGAGCCGCACGAACTGTACGAGGCCTACCTGCGCCTGGAGCGCAATGACGAGATCATCGGCCCGACCACGTTCCTCGGCATCGCCACCGAACATGGGCTGATGGCCGAGATCGACCGCTGGGTGGTGGCGCGCGCGATCGCGGTGATCGGCGAGCGCCAGCGCGCCGGCCATGCCACCAGCCTGCTGGTCAAGATCAGCCCGGACGCCTTCGCCGACCTGCAGATGGTGGAGCTGATCCGCCGCGAACTGGCCGCGCACGGCGTGCCCGGCGAGCGCCTGTGGCTGCAGACGCCGGAAGCCAAGGTGTTCACCCACCTGCGCAATGCGCAGCAGTTCCTGGCGGCCGCCACCGGGCTGGGCTGCAAGGTCGGGCTGGAGCAGTTCGGCTCGGGCCTGGACTCGTTCCAGTTGCTGGCGCATTTCCAGCCTTCGTTCCTGAAACTGGATCGCGGCTTTACCCAGGACCTGGCGCAGACCCGCGAGCACCAGGAAAAGATCCGCGAGATCACCGAGCGCGCGCAGTCGGCCGGGATCCGCAGCATCGCCGAGTTCGTCACCGACGCCACGTCGATGAGCCTGCTGTTCAGCGCCGGCGTCGACTACGTGCAGGGCGAATTCGTGGGCCTGGCGGGACCGGGGATGACCTTCGATTTTGCTTGAAGGCCGGGATTTGGGATTCGGGATTGGGGATTCGCAACGGCAGCGGCCAAGCCGTTCCACACGATCCTGCAAATCCACACGATCCTGCAAAAAGCAACGCCAGGCAGGGTGACCTGCCTGGCGTTGCCCGAGCCGACTGTCAGGTGCAGTCGGTGGCTCGAGTCCGCCGAAGCGCCATCCGAGAGCGTGACAGCCCGCTTCCTGCCTCAGCTCACCGTCGCATTGCTATGCGAGGCGCGCAGCGTGGCGATGCGCTCGGACAGCGGCGGGTGGCTCATGAACAGCTTGCGCAGGCCCTGGCCCAGGCCACCGGCGATGCCGAACGCCTGCACCTGCGACGGCAGCGTGCTCTGCCCATGGTTGAGTTCCAGCCGCTGCAGCGCCGCGATCATCTTGTTGCGCCCGGCCAGGCCGGCGCCGCCGGCGTCGGCGCGGAACTCGCGGTAGCGCGAGAACCACATCGCGATCATCGTCGCGAACAGGCCGAACACCATCTCCAGCACCATCACGATGGCGTAGTAGGCCAGACCGCGGCGGCCGCCGTCGCGGTTACCGGACAGATAACCGTCGACGATCCCGCCGACCACCCGCGCCAGCACGATCACGAACGTGTTCAGCACGCCCTGCAGCAGCGCCATCGTCACCATGTCACCATTGGCGACATGGCTGATCTCATGCGCGAGCACGGCTTCCGCTTCGTCTTCGGTCATGTTCTGCAGCAGGCCGGTGGACACCGCGACCAGCGCATTGTTGCGGTTGGCGCCGGTGGCGAAGGCGTTGATCTCCGGGCCTTCGTAGACCGCGACCTCGGGCATGCCGATGCCGGCGGCCTGCGCCTGCCGCCGCACCGTCTCCAGCAGCCAGCGCTCGGTGTGGTTGCGCGGCTCGGTGATCACCTGCGCGCCGGTGGCGCGCTTGGCCATGAACTTGGACAGCAGCAGCGACACCAGCGAGCCGCCGAAGCCGAACAGCGCGGCCATCACCAGCAGGCCACCCATCTGGTTGGGATTGATCCCGAACACGGACATGACAATGCCGGCCAGCACCAGCACCGCCAGATTGGTGATGAGGAACAAGGCGATTCGATTGAACATGTAGGCGTGGACTCCGCACCAAGAAAAATGAAGGACTGGCTCGAATCTGCGGCGCGTACAGCTTGAATTCAAGCGCATACCTGACCGACGATTCAGCTTGCCCATGTCCTCGCCTCCCTACCGCGGCCGTTTCGCGCCCTCGCCCACCGGCCCGCTGCACCTGGGCTCGCTGCTCGCCGCCTTCGGCAGCTGGCTGCTGGCGCGCCATGCCGGCGGCGAGTGGCTGCTGCGCATCGAGGACGTGGACCGGCCGCGCAGCGTGCCCGGCGCGGCCGAGCGCCAACTCGCCAGCCTGCGCGCCTGCGGACTGGAAGCCGATGGGCCGATCCTGCGCCAGAGCGAGCGCGCTGCGCTCTACCAGGCCGCCGCGCAGCGCCTGCTGCAGCGCGGCCAGGCGTTCGCCTGCAGTTGCAGCCGCAGCGAACTGGCCGCGCAAGGCGGCGTGCACCACCGTTGCGTGGCCGCGCAGGCGCGGCCGCAGCCGGCGCTGCGCCTGCGCGTGGCCGCGGGCAGCACGGTCGGGTTTCGCGACGGGGTACGCGGCGATGTCGAACAGGACGTCCATGCCGAGGTCGGCGATTTCGTGCTGCTGCGCGCCGACGGCTGCTGGGCCTATCAGTTGGCGGTGGTGGTCGACGATGCCGCGCAAGGCATCAGCGACGTGGTCCGCGGCGCCGATCTGCTCGATTCGACGCCGCGGCAGATCCTGCTGCAGCGCGCACTGGGCCTGCCGACGCCGAATTACCTGCACCTGCCGCTGCTGCTCGGTGACGACGGCCGCAAGCTGTCCAAGTCGCATGCGGCGCTGCCGCTGGACGACGCCGATCCGCTGCCCGCGCTGCGCCTGGCCTGGACCCTGCTGGGGCAGGCCCCGGCAGCGCTGGCCGGGGCCGGCTCGGTAACCGCATTGCTGGCCGCGGCGCTGCGCGCGTTCGAGCCGGCGCGGCTGCCGGCGCAAGATCGGAGGCTAGCGGACGCGGCCGGTATCCCCAGCGACGCCAAGGCTGACTAGAATCGGGGTTTCGGCTGCGGCGCGGCCCTCTCCTCTTCCCCCATCCGGAGCGAATCCATGACATCACGCGTTGCGCTGGTCACAGGCGGTACCGGCGGCATCGGCACCGCCATCTGCGAGCGGCTGGCCGCACAGGGCCACCGCGTGGCCAGCAACTACCGCGACGCGGCCAAGGCGCAGGCCTGGCAGCAGCGCATGCGCGAACGCGGTCACGACGTCGCCATCGTCGCCGGCGACGTCGCCTCGCCCGACCACGCCCAGGCGCTGGTGCAGGAAGTGGAGCGGCAGCTCGGCCCGATCGAGGTGCTGATCAACAACGCCGGCATCACCCGCGACACCACCTTCCACAAGATGACCGCCGAGCAGTGGCACGAGGTCATCAACACCAACCTCAATTCGGTGTTCAACGTCACCCGCCCGGTGATCGAAGGCATGCGCAAGCAGCGCTGGGGCCGGGTCATCCAGATCAGTTCGATCAACGGCCTGAAGGGCCAGTACGGCCAGGCCAACTACGCCGCGGCCAAGGCCGGCATGCACGGCTTCACCATTTCCCTGGCGCGCGAGAACGCCGGTTACGGCATCACCGTCAACACGGTGTCGCCGGGCTACGTGGCCACCGACATGGTGATGTCGGTGCCGGAAGAGGTGCGCGCCAAGATCATCGCCGACATCCCCACCGGGCGCCTGGGCAGGCCGGAAGAGATCGCCTACGCGGTCGCGTTCCTGGTCGCCGAAGAGGCGGCCTGGATCACCGGCTCGAACCTGGACATCAACGGCGGCCACCACATGGGCTGGTAGCGGCAGGCGACTGAACCGCTCAGGCGCGCAGGCGGCACCGCCGAGGTAACGCTACCGAAAATGCTGCAGCTGGCGTTGCGCGCTTCGTACCCGTGCTGCGCGCGTGCTGCGCAGCATTTTTTTTGCCGTCGGGCCCGAGTTCAGGGGCTTTTGGCGGTTGCAAGCCCTGCTGCGCTGCGCCATGCTGCGCGCCTACCGTCAAGAGCGAACGCTTCATGGCTGAGATCCGCATCATCAAGAAGTATCCCAATCGCCGCCTCTACGACACCGAGATTTCCAGTTACATCACGATCGAAGACGTCCGCCAGCTGATCATCGACGGCGAAGAATTCGAGGTCCGCGACGCCAAGACCGGCGAAGACCTGAGCCGTGCAGTGCTGCTGCAGATCATCGCCGACCAGGAACAGGACGGCGAACCGATGCTGTCCACCCAGTTGCTCAGCCAGATCATCCGTTTCTACGGCGATTCGCTGCAGGGCTTCATGGGCAACTACCTGGAGCGCAGCATGCAGGTGTTCCTGGACCAGCAGCAGCAGTTCCGCCAGCAGATGGGCAATCTGCTCGGGCAGACCCCGTGGACCATGATGAACCAGCTGACCGAGCGCAACATGGAGCTGTGGCAGGAGTTCCAGCGCAACCTCGGCACCGGCTTCGGTCGCCCTGCCGCGGGCGGCACCAAGCCGAGCGAGCCGCCGGCCGCCGGGGCCGCACCGAAGTCGCGGGCGCGCTGAGCGCGCTGCGGCGCCTTCAGGCGCCTGCCCCCTTGTAGGAGCGGCTTCAGCCGCGACCGGCAAAGCCCCGGT
>NZ_JACSQX010000001.1:40716-135804 GCF_014836395.1 Xanthomonas bonasiae | reverse complement strand
CCCCCCCCCGCTCCTACACATGTCACTCACACGACCGCGCTGCGGGCTCAGCGCGAACGCGGCGCTGGCGACGTCCGGCAACCGGTACAGATCCGCTCGACCTTGTAGCCGCGCGCGCGCAACGCCTCGACCACGCCATCGGGGCCGAGCAGATGCAAGGCGCCGACCACCACCAGGGTGTCGCCCTGGCCGTCGCGCAGGCGCTGCTCCAGCCGCGGCACCCAGGCCTGGTTGCGATCGACGTTGATGCGCTGGTACAGCCGCGGGTAGTCGCGCTTCATCTCCATGCCCATGTCCTGCCACAGCAGGCGCTCGTCGCCGCGACGCCAGGCATCGTGCAGGCGCTGGGTCTGCGCCGCGCCCTGCTCGGCGTCGTCCAGCGCTTCGATCAGCATCTGCTTCTGCTCCACCGGCTCCATGCCGTCGAGCATCGCGATCTGCGCCTGCGCGGTTTCCAGGCCCTCGACCGCCTTGCCGGCCTGCACCGCCATGTTCATGAAATGCCGGTCCAGGCCGGCGTCGGCCTGCAGTCCCTGCGCCTTCATCTCGGCGATGCTGATGCTCAGGCCGACGAACCACGGCTCGAATCCGCCCATCTGCTCCAGCGGCAGGCCGTGGCCGGCGGCATAGCGGCGCAGGCGTTGCCAGGTGGCCGTGTCCAGATCGTCCTGCAGGCGCTTACCGTCCTGGCGCTGCGCCGCCTGCAGCATCTGCGCGCCCAGCTGCGGCGACTCCACGTCCTGCGGCGACAGCTCGAACAGCAGCCGCGGCGACGCGGCGTAGGCCGCATCCACCTCGTGCGCCAGCGGATAGTCGTCCGGCTTGAGCAGGTGGAACGAACCGAGCAGGTACAGCGCGCCGCGCGGCCCGCTGACTTTCCACAACAGCGGCGTCGGCGGCGCAGGCGTCGCGCTGGGTGTTGCCGTCGGAGGCGGCGTGCGCGCCGGCACCGGCGCGGCGGCGAACAGGGTCAGACACAACAGCAGGCAGCGCAGCAGGCGCGGGATCGGCATCGTCGGGGCTCTCGGTTCAGTGTGCGGCGGCATAGGCCTGCTCGCCGGCCTCCACCGCCAGGTCCAGCCGGTTCTCCGGCGGCGGCAGCGGACAGGTCGCGAACGGGGTGAACGCGCACGGCGGGTTGTAGGCGCGGTTGAAATCCAGCACCACGCTGCCGTCGGCGTTCGGCGCCGGCACGTCCAGGAAGCGCCCGGCCGGATAGCTGCCGCGGCCGCTGGTGCGGTCGGCGAACACCACGAACAGCGGGCGCCCGGGTTCGCCGATCGCTTCCAGGCGGAAGCGCTTGCCGTCGCGCTCGAACTCCAGCGCGCCGGCGTTCGGCGATTCGGTGGTGACGCCGATGATGTCGACGATCGGCAGGGTCTTGCCCGGCGCGTTGGGCACGAAGCGGCCGCGGATGCGCCAGGATTCGGCCATCGGCCAATAGTGCAGCCCGGCGAAGCCGATCCGGGTCGGCGCATCGGCGTGCTTGACCCGCAGCGCATAGCGGCCGCCGCGCTCGATCAGGCTCAGCTTGCCCTTGCCGCCGTCGAACTCGATCACGCTGGGCGTGGCATCGTGGTCGCTGTACAGGCGGGTGCGCCGCAGCAACGGCTTGCCGTCCAGGCTCAGCGCCGCGGCGGGTTCGGGGGTCAGGAACACCTGGGCGCCCACCCGCGACACCAGCGCCATCCGTGCCGGCCCGACCGCCAGGCGGATACCGCTGCCGGGGCCGCTGCCGATGTAATGCTCCTTCAGTTCCAGCCAGTGCAGGCCGACCAGGCTGGTCCAGCCATCGGCGGCCTGCAGCTCCTGCTTGCGCTGCTCGCGCCAGCGCTGCTCATCGGCCAGGAATGCCTTGTCGGCGACCGCCGGCGCGGCCGGCACCGGTGCCTGCTTGCCGCATGCACCCACCGCGAGCAGCGCTGCCAGCAGCGCCGCCGCCCTTCCCCGCTTGCCCATCAGCGCCCCCGTAAGAACCAACGATCGATCTCGCCCAGCGTGAAACGGGCCCAGGTCGGACGCCCATGATTGCACTGCCCGGAGCGCTCGGTGGCCTCCATGTCGCGCAGCAGCGCGTTCATTTCCGGCACGGTGAGGCGCCGGTTGGCGCGTACCGCGCCGTGGCAGGCCATCGTCGACAGCAGTTCGTCGCGCGCGCCGGCGACGCGGCGGCTGTGGCCGTGCTCGCGCAGATCGGTCAGCACGTCGCGCAGCAGGGCTTCCGGCTCGGCCTGCGCCAGCAACGCCGGGATGCTGCGCACATGCAGCGACTGCGGGCCGCTGCGGGTGATCTCGAAGCCGAGCGCGGCCAGCGTTTCCGCCTCGCGCTCGGCGGTATCGGCATCGCGCTCGCCCACCGCCAGGGTGATCGGCACCAGCAGCGGCTGCGCATGCAGGCCGATGCCGTCGTGCGCGTTCTTCAGCCGCTCGTAGCCGATGCGCTCGTGCGCGGCGTGCATGTCCACCACGATCAGGCCTTCGGCGTTCTCGGCCAGGATGTAGATGCCGTGCAGCTGCGCGATGGCATAGCCGAGCGGCGGCACGCCGCTGTCGGGCGAGGTCGGCGGCAGGCCGCCGGCCGCATCCTGGGCCTGCAGCGGCATGCCCGCTGCGGCATCGGCCGCGCCTGCAGGCGCGGCGTACAGCGCGGCGTAGGCGGCCGGCGCCTCGTTGACGCGCAGGCCGAGCGGCGACTGCGCCGGGCGCCATTGCGCGCCGTAGCCCTGGCCGCCGGAGCCACCGCCGCTCGCGTTGCCGGACATCGGCTGCGCGCCGCCGGCGTACGCCAGGGCCGCCGCCTGCGCGGCATCGCCCGCGGTCGGCGTGCTGCCGGCGCGGGTCTGCGCCAGCGCGTCCTGCAGCGTGCGATAGACGAAGTCGTGGATCAGCCGCGCATCGCGGAAGCGCACCTCGTGCTTGGCCGGATGCACGTTGACGTCGACCCGCGACGGCTCCAGTTCCAGGAACAGCACATAGGCCGGCTGCCGGCCATGGAACAGCACGTCGCCATAGGCCATCTTCACCGCATGCGCGACGCTGCGGTCGCGCACCGAGCGGCCGTTGACGTACAGGTACTGCTGGTCGGCGCTGGCGCGCGAATAATGCGGCTGCGCGATCCAGCCGTGCAGGCGCAGCCCGGCGCCGTTGTGGTCCACGCGCAGCGCCTGCCGCGCGAAGTCCTCGCCCAGGGTCTCGCCCAGTCGCGCGTCCGAATACAGGTCGCCCGGCTTGTAGCGCCGCGACGGCTTGCCGTTGTGCGACACGCGCAGTTCCACATCCGGGCGCGCCAGCGCCAGCGAGCGCAGCCATTCCTCGATATGGCCCAGTTCGGTGCGCTCGGCGCGCAGGAACTTGCGCCGCGCCGGCACGTTGTAGAACAGTTCGCGCACCTCGACCGTGGTGCCCGGCGCCTGCGCGCGCGGCTGCACCTGCCCGACCTTGCCGCCATCGACCTGCAGCGCGGCGCCGTGCTCGTCGCCGGGGCGGCGCGAGGCCAGGGTGAAGCGGCTGACCGAGGCGATCGACGGCAGCGCTTCGCCGCGGAACCCGAGCGTGCCGACCGATTCCAGGTCGTCGAGCGAGGCGATCTTGCTGGTCGCGTGCCGCGACACCGCCAGCGGCAGTTCCTCGGGGGGAATGCCGCCGCCATCGTCGCGGATCCGGATCAGGCGCACGCCGCCTTCTTCCAGGTCGATGTCGACGCGGCGCGCGCCGGCATCCAGCGCGTTCTCGACCAGTTCCTTGACCACCGAGGCCGGACGCTCCACCACTTCGCCTGCGGCGATCTGGTTGATCAGGATCTCGGGCAATTGGCGAATGCTCATGCCGACTCCCGCCCACACTGCGGCGCGCAAGCGCCATGCGGGCGCAGCGCGATCGCGCCGGATTCGGAAACGGGAGAGCAGAAACGGTTACAGGACATCGGCACGGCTCACGGCGCGGACGCCGCCATCGGGATCAGCCGGCGATGATAGCCGAGCGCCTCAGCGGCTGCCGCCGGCCACGGTGCTGGCCGCTTCCGCCTCGGCCTGCGCGCGCGCGGCGAACAGCGTGCCCGGCGGCGGCTGGCGGGTAAAGAACGTATTGACGCCGTCCAGCACCGCGCCGGCCAGGCGCCGCTGGTAGCCCGGATCGGTCAGCCGGCGCTCTTCGTCGGGATTGGAGATGAAGGCGGTCTCGACCAGCATCGCCGGCATGTCCGAGGTGCGCAGCACCGCGAAGTTGGCGCGCTCCAGCTCCGGCTTGTGGTTGTTGCCGATCCGCTTGAGCCCGCCCAGCACATGTCCGGCCGCGTCTTCCGAGGCCTTCATGTGCCCGCTCTGCGCCAGGTCCAGCAACACGCTGGCCAGGGTGCTGTCGGTCTTCTGCAGACGCACGCCACCGACCAGGTCGGCCGCGTTTTCCTTGTCCGCCAGCCAGCGCGCGCGCTGCGAGGAGGCGCCCTTGGTCGAGAGGACATACACCGAAGAGCCGGTCGCGCTGCGGTTCTCGGCGGCGTCGGCGTGGATCGAAATGAAGATGTCAGCCTTGGCCGCGCGCGCCTTCTGCGCGCGCATCGGCAGTGGAATGAACACGTCGGTATCGCGGGTCATGTAGGCCTTCATGCCCGGCGTGGCGTTGATCTGCCGCGCCAGTTCGCGGCCGATCGCCAGGGTCACATCCTTCTCGCGCTTGCCGGTCGGCCCCATCGCGCCGGGATCCTGGCCGCCATGGCCAGGATCGATGGCCACGATCAACGGCCGCATGCCCGGCTTCATCGCCACCCGCGACGGTGCGCTCGGCATCACCGGGCGCGCCTCGGCGGCAGCAGCGGCGGCCACATCGTCGATGCTGGCCGCGTCGGGCCGGTCGGGCGTCGGCGTCGGCGCGACGACGCCTTGCTGCGCCGGCACGGCGGCGCCGACCGACGCGGATGCGGATGCGGTCGGTGCCATCGAGGTAACGGAAGTCCCTGGTGCAGCGGCCGGTGGTGCCGGCACGACGCCCGGGCGAACCGCCCCGGTCGTCGTCGGTGTCTGTACTGGTGTCGGCGGCTGCGGCGGTGCCGCGCGTTGCACCACCGACGAGGTCAGGGCCGCCGTCGCGCGCGCCGCTTCCAGGCGCGGATCGGGCGTCGGCTTGGGTTCAACCGCCGCAGCGGTGGGCGCCGTGGATGCCGTCGGCGCGGGCGTTGCCGCGCCATTGCCGGCATTGACCACCGGCTTGGCCGACGACGCATCGCCCGGCCATTCGATCACCAGCACCGAACTGCCGGCCACGGTCTGCATCTGCGGCTTGAACGCCACCACCGGGCTGCTCAGGTCGAACACGATGCGCAAGGTACCGGGGACCGGATGACCGGTACGCACGGCCGTGACCACCCCGTTTCCGGCAGGCAGCTTCAGGCCCTGCGCGGCGGAGGATTCGGGCAGATCGACGACCAACCGGTTGGGGTTGGCCAGGGTCAGCGTGGTGAAGCCACCGCTGCCCTGCAGCCGGATCTCGGCACGCGTGCCGGTGGCGCCATTACCGAGCGAAACCGCCTGGACCTGACCCGCAAACGCCGATTGCGCCGCTAGGCACCAGCCTGCGGCGATGGCGGAACAGGCGAAAAAACGGGTCCCCAGGCGCATGGAGGCGATTCAAGCATCCCGCGCACATAAACACAAGCGGTTTTCCCTTAATAATCCATAACCTGCCTGCACTTCCTAGTGTCAGCCGGCAGAAAAACCCCGCAAGTCATCCCGTTCGGCCATCCGCGACAGCCAGGCCGAGCCCACCGCCGTGCCGGCCTGCAGCTGCACGGCGCGCCCCTCGTCGTGCAGCGCCAGGGCCACGACCAGGTCGGCAGGCGGCAGCACATCGCCGCCGCGTTCCGGCCATTCCACCAGCCACAGGGTCGCCGATGCCTCGTCCAACCCCAGGAAATCCAGTTCGCCGGCGGCACCGATGCGATACAGGTCCAGGTGCCAGGCTTCGCCGTCGGGCAACGGATAGCGCTCGACCAATGTGTAGGTCGGACTGCGGATCGCGCCCTGCACGCCCAGCGCGCGCAGCAGCGCCCGCGCCAGGGTCGACTTGCCGGCACCCAGATCGCCGCGCAGATGCACCATCGCCTGCGCCGGACGCGTGGCGGCCAGGACCTGGCCGAGGCGCTCGGTGGCGTCGCTGTCTTGCAGATGGAGCCGCATCATCGGTTCGCTTCCGGATTGGCCAGGTGGCGCAGCGCCGGCAGCAGGTCGGACGGCAGCAGGCCGCGCTGGCCGGCGGCGGCGGCGCGATCGCCGGCGGCCGCATGCAGCAACGCACCGACGCTGGCCGCTTCGAAGGCGGCCAGGCCTTGCGCACGCAGCGCCGCGATCACCCCGGTCAGCAGATCGCCCATGCCGCCGACCGCCATGCCCGGATTGCCGGCGGCGATGACCCGCGGGACCCGCCCCGGCGCGGCGACGATGCTGCCGGCACCTTTCAGCACCACCACGGCCTGGTAGCGCTCGGCCAGTGCCGCGGCGGCGGCGAAGCGGTCGCGCTGCACCTCGACGGTGGCGATGCCGAGCAGGCGCCCGGCTTCGCCCGGATGCGGGGTCAGCACGGCGTTCGGCAACGCGCGCGGCGCCTGCGCCAGCAGGTTCAGCGCATCGGCGTCGATCACCGACGGCAGCTCCGCCGCCAGCGCCAGCCGCCACAGGCCCTGCGCCCATTCGTCCTGGCCCAGCCCGGGCCCCAGCGCGACCACGCTCGCCTTGCGCAGCAATGGGGCCAGCGCGGCGCCGTCCTCGACCGCGTGCGTCATCGCCTCCGGACACCGCGCCAGCAACGGCGCGACATGCGCGTCGCGGGTCGCCACGCTGACCAGGCCGGCACCGCTGCGCAACGCCGATTCGGCGGCGAGCATGACCGCACCGCCGCTGCCGAGGTTGCCGCCGATGCACAGCACATGCCCGGAATCGCCCTTGTGGCTGTCGCGCCGCCGCGGCGCCAGGCGCGCGGCCAGCGCCGCGCCGGTCCAGGCCTGGGCCTGCGCCGCGCAGCCGTCGAATGCGGCGGCCGGCACCTCCAGCGTCGCCAACGCAGTGGCGCCGACATGGTTCAGCGCCGCCCCGGTATGCAAGCCGGCATGGGCGACGATGAATTGCACGGTCAGCGTCGCCGGCAATGCCGCACCCGGCACGGTGCCGTGTTCGGCGTCCACGCCGCTGGGCACGTCCAGCGCCAACACCGGCGCACCGAGTCCGGCGAGCGCGCCGAGCAGCGCGGCCAGTTCTGCGTCGGGCGCGCGATTGAGGCCGATGCCGAGCAACGCGTCGACGACCACGTCGGCCTGGTCCAGCGCCGCATCGAACACCTCGATACGGCCGCCGACGCCGATGTAGTCGGTACAGGCGCGTTGCGCCAACGCCGATTGCGGGCCACGCCCAGGCAGATGCAGCACGCGCACGCGGCGTCCGGCGCAATGCGCCAGCCGCGCCAGCACGTAGCCATCGCCCCCATTGTTGCCGGTGCCGCAGGCCACCAGGATGCGCTGCGCCTGCGGCCAATGCTGCAGCAGCGTCTGCCAGGCGGCCTGGCCGGCACGCTGCATCAGCGTGTAGCCGTCGCCGCCGAGCAAGGCCGTGGCCTGCGCATCGATGCGCCGCGCGGCGGCGGTATCGTAGAGATCGAACGAGTCGGACATGCGCGGGATTCTATACTTGCGCCATGTCCAGCAGCGTCGCCCCCGCCGATCCCCACACCGTTGCCGCGCGCATCCGCACGCTGGCGCGCGAGTTCGGCTTCCAGCGCTGCGGCATCGCCGGGATCGAGCTGCAGCAGGACGAAGCGCATCTGCGCGACTGGCTGGCGCAAGGCCTGTACGGCACGATGCAATGGATGGCGCAATATGGCGACAAGCGCGCACGTCCGGCCGAACTGATTCCAGGCACGCTGCGGGTGATCTCGGTCGGCCTGGACTACGGACGCAACGACGACGATTCGGCCTGGGACACGCTGCACGATGGCGAGCGCGCCTACGTCGCCCGCTACGCGCTGGGCCGCGACTACCACAAGCTGATGCGCAACCGCCTGCAGAAACTGGCCGAGCGTATCCAGGCCGAGATCGGCCCGTTCGGCCATCGCGTCTTCGTCGATTCGGCGCCGGTGCTGGAGCGCGCCCTGGCGCGCGACGCCGGCCTGGGCTGGATCGGCAAGCACACCTGCCTGATCGACCGCAACGGCGGCTCCTGGTTCTTCCTCGGCGAGATCTACGTCGACCTGCCGTTGCCGATCGATCCGCCGGCCAGCGCGCACTGCGGCACCTGCACGCGCTGCATCGACGTGTGCCCGACCCAGGCGATCGTCGCCCCGTACCGGCTGGACGCGCGCCGCTGCATCGCCTATCTGACCATCGAGCACGACGGCGCGATTCCCGAGGAGCTGCGCCCGGCGATCGGCAACCGCATCTTCGGCTGCGACGACTGCCAGCTGGTGTGCCCCTGGAACAAGTTCGCCAAGCGCAGCGACGAACCTGATTTCCGCGCGCGCAACGATCTCGACCGGGCCACGCTGGCGCAGCTGTTCGCCTGGGACGAGGACGAGTTCCTGCGCCGCACCGAAGGCAGCGCGATCCGCCGCAGCGGCCACGAGCGCTGGCTGCGCAACCTGGCGGTGGCACTGGGCAATGCGCCGAGCACACCGCAGGTGCTGGCCGCGCTGGGCACGCGCGCGCAGCACGCCTCGCCGCTGGTGCGCGAACACGTGCAGTGGGCGCTGGCGCAGCATGCGGACCGGGCGTCTGCCGGCGAGGTCGCGTTGCCGCGACCGGCCGCTCACGGCGACGTGCGAGGATAGGCGCCCCGCACGCCCACGCACCGCCCGCATGCCCGATCGCGACGACCAGATCCTCAGCCCCAGCCAGCTCAACACGCTGGCGCGCGACCTGCTGGAAAGCGCGTTCCCGCTGGCCTGGGTGGAAGGCGAGCTGGGCAACGTCACCCGACCCTCGTCCGGACATCTGTACTTCACCCTGAAGGACGCGCGCGCGCAGGTGCGCTGCGCGATGTTCAAGCCGAAGAGCCAATGGCTGAAGTTCGTTCCGCGCGAAGGCCTGCGCGTGCTCGCGCGCGGCCGGCTGACCCTGTACGAGGCGCGTGGCGACTACCAACTGGTGCTGGATCACCTGGAGGAAGCCGGCGAAGGCGCGTTGCGCCGCGCGTTCGAGGAACTCAAGGCCAGGCTCGCCGCCGAGGGCCTGTTCGCCAGCGAGCGCAAACGCGCCCTGCCCGCCTTCGTGCGCCGCCTGGCGGTGATCACCTCGCCCAGCGGCGCGGCGGTGCGCGACGTACTGAGCGTGCTCGGCCGGCGCCTGCCGCTGCTGGAAGTGGACATCCTGCCGAGCCTGGTGCAGGGCGACAGCGCCGCCGCGCAACTCACCTCGCTGCTGCAGCGCGCCGATGCCAGCGGTCGCTACGACGCGATCCTGCTGACCCGCGGCGGCGGCTCGCTGGAAGACCTGTGGGCGTTCAACGACGAACGCCTGGCGCGGGCGATCGCCGCCGCGGCCACGCCGGTGGTGTCGGCGGTCGGCCACGAGACCGATGTGACCCTGGCCGACTTCGCCGCCGATCTGCGCGCGCCGACGCCATCGGTCGCCGCGGAACTGCTCGCCCCCGACCAGCGCGACCTCGCCGCACGCCTGCGCGGCCAGCACGCGCGGCTGCTGCAGTGGCAGCAGCACCGCCTGCGCCAGGCGATGCAGCGCGCCGATCGCGCCTCGCTGCGACTGCAGGCGCAGAGTCCGCAGGCGCAACTGCAAATGCTGAAGCGCCGCCAGCAGGATGCCGCGCGCCGCCTGCTGGCATTGTGGCGGCAACAGCAGGAACGCCGCGGCGCGCGCCTGCGTCACGCCGCCGCGGTCTTGCGCGCAGCCCAGCCGCAACGGCGCCTGGCCGCACTGCACGAGCGCCTGCTCGCGCTCGGCAGGCGCCCGCAAGCGGCGATGGCGCGGCAGCTGCAGGCCGACACGCAGCGCCTGCGCGCGCTGGCCCGCGCGCTGGAGACGGTCAGCCCGCTGGCCACCGTGACGCGCGGCTACGCGATCCTGACCCGGGTCGACGACGGCACGCTGGTGCGCTCGACCACGCAGGTTGCGCCCGGCGACCGCCTGCGCGCGCGGCTTGCCGACGGCGAGGTGACGCTACGTACAGAATGACTGCGGTACACCTGTCGACCGCTACTCATCGCCAGTGCATTTCCATGTCGCAGCCAGCTTCAAACGAACAACGTATCAAGGCCGTGCTGCAAGGCATGCGCCGCGCCGAGCGCGACAAGGCCGGCCGGCTATCGCGTTCGACCGACACGCTGTCGCTGATCGACGGCGCCAGCTACGGCTCCACCGAGGACGCGCAACGCGTGCTCGACTGGCTAGGGCGCGATGCGGACACGTTGGCAACGTTGCGCAGCGAGCACCTGCTCGATGTCGGCGAGACGATCTGCATCGTCTGCAACGGCTGCGGCGGCGACCGTGCCGCGCTGTCGCAGTGGCTCAACGGCAGCCACGCGCAGCTCGGCGGACAGACGCCGCGGCAACTGCTGCGGGACGGCGCCAGCGCGCGGCTGCTCGATGCTGCCCGCGCCTGCTTCGCCGGCTAGCGGCGCTGCGCCGCTCTTGCGCGCCGACCGGCAGGCCGCTCACTCCAGCGGCGCGACGACCAACAGCGGATCCAGGTCGTAGCCCATCGCCCGCGCCTTGGCCTTGACCTGCTCGAAAAGCGCGCGAGGCATCCGCGGCGAACGCGACAGCACCCACAGATACTTGCGATCCGGCTCGCCGATCAGCGCCCACTGGTAATCCGGATCCAGCGCGATCACCCAATAGTCGGCCCAGACCAGCGGCACCCAGGCCAGCCAATCCGGCGCGAACCGTACCTGCAGCCGCCCGGGATGGCCGGCCACCCGCCGCGCCACGCCCTCGGCGGCGAGCATGTCGCCCTTGCCGGTACGGCAGGCGTTGCGCACGCCGATCAGCCCGTCGTCGCGCAGCACGTAGGCCGCGGTGATGTCGGCGACGCATTTCTTCTGGAACGACACCGGCAGGTGCGCGATTTCGTGCCACTGCCCGGCATAGCGGCCGAGATCGAACTCGGCGACCGACGTCACCGGTTGCGCGGCCCGTGCCGGCAGCGCCAGGCACAGCAGGCAGGCCAGCAGCATCGCGAGCGATGGAGGACGCATGCGGACGTTCCTGCAAAAAAGGAGAAGACCAGCCTTATGCAGGAGCGGCGCGGCGATGTAAAGCGCAGCCTTCGTGCAGGCCTGCGACGAACCGCCATTGCGGCGGCATGCCATGACAACACCACAACCGAAGGCGCGCGCCGCGGCGGCAGGCCAGCGCTACGCAAGAAAGCAGTGCACGAATTACGCAGTCCGCGCGACGTGTGGGCGCAGCGCATTCAACACGGCGCCTCGCCTACCCGGCAACTGGCGAAACAGGTGCCGCCCGCTGCGACGACCAGGAACGGAAGCCGCAAACGTGCCACGCCGACGCGCTAGGGCGAAAGGTCGGCCACGGCAAGGTCCTGGCCTTGGCTGCTGTTACTGCATTCCACCGGCTCGCGCAGGATGACTTGCTGGACGACACCGTCGCGCTGCTCCAGGTACACGTTGACCATCACGCACTCGGAGCCGACCTGCTCGATATACGGCGCGGCCGGATCGTGACCGGCCTGATAGGCGGGATCCAGCTTGCTCAACGCCGGCGCGGCGCCGGCGCCACCGGCCACCGCCAATGCAAGGGCCAGTACACATAGCCGCGTCAATTCCTTGTGCACTGGCCCGCTCTCAGATTAACCATGTGCACATGATTACGACATCGGCCCCGCATAGTTGAGCGTTACATCACGGCAAACCTGAGAATTGCCGCACTTGTCTACGAGCGTAAACGCAGTCGCTTCCTCGGGCGATAGCATGAATAGGCCAGCTCCAATGCGGAAGTCGGCACACAATGCGTGTGCTCGCCCGGCCCGTCGCAGGTGCTGGGCATCGCGGGCCCGCGTTCCACCGGCCGGGCGCGCCCTCCCCTGCGAGACACCCGTCATCGCGCCGCGGGACACGGCAGCGCAAAGAAAAAGGCCTGCATTTCTGCAGGCCTTTCATGGAATGGTGGCCGAGGACGGAATCGAACCGCCGACACGGGGATTTTCAATCCCCTGCTCTACCAACTGAGCTACTCGGCCACTGCGCAACGCGGCAGGACCGGTGCGGGGACGCGCATCATAGCGATGCGTTCGGGATTGGGCAAGTGCGGCATTTCGGAATTTTCCTACCGGACGACACGGCCCGCGCCGACTGCGCCGGATTCCGCCGCCGCGCATGCTGAAGGCGTCCTCGGCGCCTGGCCTATGCACGGGCACGGATGCCGCTGGTGATGGTCATAGGCCAGGCAGCCAAGGACACCGCGGCGCTGGCAGATCCGGCGCGTTCGCCGCTGGGTCGACGACGCTGCCGTAGGGCGTCCATGCCGGTGACCGGCCAGCCGGCCCTGCCGCAAAGCTGGCCGCGGACGCCTTCGCCCGGAAGCCGCGAACGCCGCCGACCTGCAGCCCGCAAGGCGGTGCAGCCGATGACGTGCCGCGGTGGCACTGGAGCGGCGCCGCACCCGAGCGTGTCGAAGCACCTGAGCGCGTCGAAGCGCCGGGACAGCGGAGCGCCGAAGCACTCGGGCAACGACCGCAACGCCGGGCTGGAGACGGCGTGGCTTCCAGAGAAACCGCGCCACCAAGGTGCGCGCGGCTGGCGGCTCGCCGCAGGCGACGCGCGACGGTGGCCCGGCGCTCGCCACGCCGGGTCCCTGGGCGCCGTAGTATTCTTCGCCGGTCTTCACGTCCTGGAATCGGTCATGCGTCAGCGGCTTCGCTTCGGCTTGCTCGTGTTGTGCACTGCGCTGCTGGCCGCCTGCGGCGACGGCATGGTGCGGCGCGTGTCCGACCCCGCGGCCAGCCTGCAGCAGCTCACCGTCAACATGGACGGCAGCTGGAAGGTGGAGTTGCGCCTGCAGAACTACAGCAGCATCCCGATGCGTTACGACGGCGTACGCCTGGACCTGGGCGTGGGCGGCGAAGCCGCGGGGACCTTGCAGCTCGCACCCGGCATCTCGATCGGGCCGGAAACGGCGGACGTGGTCAGCGTCGCGCTGCGCCCGAGTTCGGCCGCGCGCATCGCCATCGCCGATGCCCTGGCCGGCCGCCGCAGCCTCGACTACACCCTCAAGGGCAGCATCGACGCCACCCCGGAAGAGAAGAAGCAGCGCACGTTCGAGATCGATACGCGCAATATGCTCACCCCCGCGCCCGGACTGGACGGCGTCCTGCGCTAGCCGCATCCCGCCGCGCCAGCGCGGCGCGGTCCCGCCTTCACTTCGTACGCCCGCTGTGACCTAGGGGCAGCGACGCCGTGCCGGTCGATCGGCGCTTCAGCCAGCCCCCGCAACCGCTGCGCTGGCAGGCCCGCCATTGCCCGGGCCGCTTCGCGACCGCTGCCGTCGCCCCATCTCCGACCCAAGAGCGCCGTCCCGCCGAGCACGCGTTCAGCTGCCATTACCGCGCATTTAATACACAAATGTAATATATATATATGTACCAAATGCCTAGCCAGCCATGAGCCGCTTCACCGCCACCGAGCAGCGCCTGGACGTCACCGGCCAGAAGCATCCGGGGTTCCCTCGCGACGCGGCCGCGGTGGTGCGCCTGATCAAGCTGCTGCACAAGCTGATCCTGGATCAGGGCAACGACATGCTGCGCGCCTACGGCCTGAACTACTCCGAATACAACGTGCTGATGATGATCGACGCCAGCCCGGACGGGACCTTGAACCCGTCGCAGTTGAGCGACGCGGCCAGCGAGAAGTCGGCCAACATCACCCGCCTGACCAGCCACCTGGTCGACAAGGGCCTGATCCAGCGCACCCCCAGCGCCGAGGACCGGCGCATGTTGCTGCTGCGCCTGACCGCCGAGGGCGAGCGCCTGATCCAGGCATTCATGCCCGACGTGTTCGCGCAGCTGCGCGGTTACACGCAGCACCTGGAGAGCGCCGAACTGGCGCAGCTGGAAGCCTTGCTGAAGCAATTGCTGCGCAGCGTGGAAGGCGACGCATGAGCGCGCGCGGTACCGATGTCGCAGCCAACGCCGCCGCGGCCCCGCCGCGCTTGCGCGCCGTGTTGGCCGACGCCCTGCGCGGCGAAGGCGAGGCCTGGCTGTTCGTGCTGCGCACGCTGCTGTCGATCTATCTGGCCGGCTGGATCGCGCTGCGCCTGGACCTGTCCTCGCCGATGACCGCGATGATCACCGTGGTGGTGGTGATGCACCGGCAGACCGGCATGGTGTTCGCGAAAGGCTTCTACCGCGTGCTGGGCACGCTGATCGGCAGCGTCGCCGCGCTGGCGATGGTGGCGCTGTTCCCGCAGGAACCGGTGCTGTTCGTGCTGGTGCTGGCGATCTGGATCGGCCTGTGCACCGGCGGCGCGCTGCTGTACCGCAACTTCAAGGCGTACGCGTTCGTGCTGTCCGGCTACACCGTGGCGCTGATCGCGCTGCCGGCGGTGAACCAGCCGCAGAACGTGTTCGCGCTGGTCACCGCGCGCGTCACCGAGGTGCTGCTGGGGCTGCTGGTGACCGGCGTGATCAGCGACGTGGTGTTCCCCAGCCGCTTGCGCCAGACCCTGCGCGACACGGTGCGCCGCGCCTACGACGGCTTCCTGGATTTCGTCCGCGACGCCACCGGCGGCCAGTTGTCGCGCGCGTCGATGGAACAGGCGCACCTGCGCTTCGTCCGCGACGCGGTGCAGATCGAGGACCTGCGCAGTTCGGTGGTGTTCGAGGACCCGGAGGCACGCGTGCGCAGCGGCCGCCTGCGCCTGCTCAACCAGCGCTTCATGGCGGTGTCCACCAGCTTCCAGTCGCTGCATCACTACATCAACCGCCTGCTGCGCCAGGCCGAAGGCGATGTCGCCGAAGCGCTGATCGGCCTGTACCGGCCGCTGAAAGCCGCGCTGAGCGAACGCGGCGGCCGCGAACGCACCGTCGAGACCGCGCGCCGGCTGGCCGAATGCCGCGATGCGCTGGCGCCGCGAGCCGCCGCAGTGCGCGACACCCTGCCGAGCGCGCGCCACGAAGATTTCGACACCGGCGTGTCGCTGCTGCGGCGCTTCTTCGGCGAGCTGCACGACTACGTCGCCGCGGAGGCCGCGCTGGTCGCCCCGCAGCAGTGGCGCACGCCGCAGGCCGGCGGCGACACCGCCGTGTTCCTGCGCGGCAACGACTACGCGGCCGCCGCGCTGACCGCGCTGCGCAGCGCGCTGCTGGTGGCGGCGATGTGCTGGCTATGGATCCAGGCCGGCTGGATCAGCGGCGCCACCGCGGTGTTCCAGGCGGTGGCGTTGAGCGCGATCCTGTCGTCCAGCGCCAACGCACCGGCGGCGGCGCGTTCGCTGTTCAAGGGCTTCGTGTTCGGCGCCGCGCTGGGCGCGGTCTGCCAGTTGCTGGTGCTGCCGCAGATGGATGGCTACGGCCTGTTCGTCGCCGGCACCGCGCCGTTCCTGCTGCTGACCCTGTACCTGGCCTCCAAGCCGGCGCTGTTCGGCTTCGCCACCGGCACCAATCTGGCCTTCGTCTCGATCCTGGCGGTGCAGCCGACGCCGAGTTTCAATGCCGTCACCACCTTCAACAGCGTGGTGCCGCTGCTGCTGGGCACGCTGGCGGTGAGCGTGGCGTTCGTTTTCGTGCCGCCGGTGATCGGCACGCGCTGGCATCGCCAGCGCCTGCTGGAACAGTTGCGCCGGCAGACCACACTGGCCGCACGCGCGCCGCTGCCCGGCCTGCACCTGCGCCTGGAGAGCGTCAACCGCGACCTGTTCCAGCAGATCGTCGCGCATACCCCGCCGGGCAGCGACGAGCTGCGCGACCTGTTGGGCTGGGCGCTGTCGGTGCACGAGACCGGGCGCACCCTGGTCGAGCTGCGCCGCGACGCGGCCGACGGCGACCTGCCGCACGCGCTGGCCACCGATGTGGACGCTGCGGTGCAGTCACTGGCCGAGCTGTACCTGGCACCTTCGGCCGAACGCCATCGGCTGGCCCTGCAGCGCATCGATGCGGCGCTGGCGGCGAGCCGTCTCGACGGCGCGGTGCCGCTGCGCTGGAAGCGCACCCGCGAACACCTGCACCTGCTGCGTGGCGCACTGCTCGATGCCGACTCGGTGCTCGCCGCCCTCGCTGCCGGGCATGCGCCCGCCCCGACCTCGCCAGGAGCCGCCGATGGCGCTGCCCGCTGAAATCTCGATCGCCGGCGTGTACGTGCCCGGCCTGCTGGTGCTGGCGGTGGCGCTGCTGTTCGCCGCCTGGGCGGTGGATGCGCTCGCCGGCCGCGCCGGGCTGTACCGCTACGCCTGGCATCCGCCGCTGTTCCGTCTGGCCCTGTACGTCGGCGTGTTCGCCGCGCTCGGCCTGCTCCTTTTGCCGTGAGTCCCGCCATGAAGACATCCGCCCTGATCCGTTTCGCCCTGACCGCCGCGATCGTGCTGATCGCCGCCCTGCTCGCGCACGCCCTGTGGCGGCACTACATGCTGTCGCCGTGGACCCGCGACGGCCGCGTGCGTGCCGAGGTGGTGCGCATCGCCCCGGACGTGTCCGGCCTGGTCGATGCGGTCGCGGTGGCCGACAACCAGCACGTCGAGCGCGGCGACGTCTTGTTCAGCGTCGACCGCCGGCGCTTCGAGCTGGCCCTGGCGCAGGCCCGCGCCGACCTGGCCGCGGCGCAGGCGCAGGCGCGCTCGGCCGGTGCCAGCATCTCCGCCGCGGCCGCCAGCCAGGCCGCCAGCGAGGCCGAATTCCAGATGCGCCGCGCGCAGGCCGAACGCCGCGCCCGCGCCGCGTCGGTGATCTCGGCCGAGGCCCGTTCCGATGCCGAGGCCACCGCGCGCTCGGCGCAGGCCGACGTGCACCGCACCGCCGCCGTGCGCGGCCAGGCCAGCGCCGCACAGGCGCAGGCGCTGGCGGCGGTGGCGCAGGCGCAGGCCGCGGTCGATCTGGCCGAACTGGACCTGCAACGCACCCAGGTGCGCGCCACTGCCGACGGCTACGTCACCAACCTGGACGTGCGCGTCGGCGACTACGCCCAGGCCGGCAGCGCGCGGCTGGCGCTGGTACGCGACGACGCGATGTGGATCTACGGCTACTTCGAGGAAACCAAGCTGCCGCGGGTGCACGTCGGCGATCGCGCCGATATCCGCCTGATGAGCGGCGGAGTGATGCTGCACGGCAAGGTCGAAGGCATCGCCCGCGGCATCGCCGACAGCGACAACCCGACCAGCGCCTCGCTGCTCGCCGACGTCAGCCCCACCTTCAACTGGATCCGCCTGGCGCAGCGGGTGCCGGTACGGGTGCGCATCGATCCGGCCAGCGTGCCGCGCGGCACGGTCCTGGCCGCCGGCATGACCGCGACGGTTACGGTGCATGGGGAGCCGTGATTCGGGATTGGGGATTCGTAAAAGCGACAGCCGGTTCCGATCTTCCGCCGCGCGACGGCCGTTGCGAATCCCGAATCCCCCATCCCGAATCCCCGCCCCACATCCATACGCCGTAGTATCCTGCGCACCTCGGCCGCGCCGCGGCCTCTGTTCGAGCGACCGCATGAGCACCTACCAAGCCCCGCTGACCGACCTGCGCTTCGCGCTGCACGACGTGCTGCAGGTGGAAGCGCTGTTCGCCCGCCTCGGCTATGCCGAGGCCACCACCGACGTGGTCGATGCCGTGCTGGAGGAAGCCGCGCGCTTCACCGGCAGCGTCCTGGCGCCGCTGAACCGGGTCGGCGACGAACACGGCTGCACGCTGGACGCGGCTACCGGCGCGGTCACCACCGCACCCGGCTTTCGCGAGGCCTACCGGCAGTTCGCCGACGGCGGCTGGACCGGCCTGACCGCGGCCACCGAGTTCGGCGGCCAGGGCCTGCCGCATACCCTGGGCGTGCCGCTCAACGAGATGGTCAACGCCGCCAACCTGGCCTGGGGCAACTTCCCGCTGCTGTCGCATGGCGCGGTCGAGGCGCTGAAGCAGCATGGCGAGGCCTGGCAGCAGGAAGTGTTCCTGAAGCCACTGGTGGATGGCCGCTGGACCGGCACCATGTGCCTGACCGAGCCGCACTGCGGCACCGACCTGGGCCTGCTCAAGACCCGCGCCGAACCCAATGCCGACGGCAGCTGGTCGGTCAGCGGCACCAAGATCTTCATCACCGCCGGCGAGCACGACTTCACCGACAACATCGTGCACCTGGTGCTGGCGCGGCTGCCGGATGCGCCGGCCGGGGCCAAGGGCATTTCGCTGCTGGTGGTGCCCAAGTTCAAGGTCGCCCGCGACGGCAGCGTCGGCGCGCGCAACGCGGTGCGCTGCGGCTCGCTGGAGCACAAGATGGGCATCCACGGCTCGGCCACCTGTGTGATGAACTTCGACGGCGCCGAAGGCTACCTGGTCGGTCAGCCGCACAAGGGCCTGCAGGCCATGTTTACGATGATGAACACGGCGCGGCTGGGCGTCGGCCTGCAGGGCATCGGCCTGTCCGAGCGCGCTTACCAGAACGCCCTGCGCTATGCGCGCGAACGCCTGCAGTCGCGTTCGCTGACCGGCGCCAAGCTGCCGGACAAGCCGGCCGACCCGATCCTGGTGCATCCGGACGTGCGCCGCATGCTGCTGACGGTGAAGGCGCTGACCGAAGGCAGCCGCCTGCTGGCGCTGCACGCGGCGACCCTGATCGATATCGCCCACCACGCGCAGGACCCGGCCGAGCGCGAGCAGGCCGACGTGCTGGTCAGTTTCCTGACCCCGATCTCCAAGGCCTGCCAGACCGAATGGGGCGTGGAGAACACCTATCACGCGCTGCAGTGCTTCGGCGGCCACGGCTACATCCATGAGCACGGCATGGAACAGCTGGCGCGCGACGCCCGCATCACCACGCTGTACGAAGGCACCACCGGCATCCAGGCGCTGGACCTGATCGGGCGCAAGACCGCGTCCAGCCAGGGCGCGGGACTGAAGCTGTTCCTGGCGCAGATCGAGGCCTTCCTCGCCGAGCATGCCGAGAATCCGGCCGTGGCCGAGTTCGTCGGCCCGCTGCGCGAGAAGGCCGGCGAATGGGCGGCGCTGACCAAGCGCATCCTGCAGCGCGCCGCCGGCAATGCCGACGAGCTGGGCGCGGCCAGCTACGACTACGTGTTCTATTCCGGCTACGTGGTGCTGGCCTACTGGTGGGCGCGCAGCGTCGCCGCCGCGGATGCATCGGCGCAGAGCGAAGCGTTCAAGCAGTCCAAGCGCGAGACCGCGCGCTTCTACTACGCCAAGCTCCTTCCGCGCACGCTGACCCACGCCGCGGTGATCGAGGCCGGTGCCGAACCGCTGATGGCGATGGCCGACGCGCACTTCTGAGCAAGGTGCGCTGCGCGACCGGCGGCGCACTGCGCCGGCCGCGCAGATCCGTCCCGCTTCGATACACAAATCGTCAACAATCGGGTATAAGCTGTTTTCCCGATGGAGACAGACACAACAACGCGTGGTCTGATCGATACCGGAGCCTTCGCCGCTTCGGCCGGCGACGCGTCGTTTTCGTCGCCCCCTACCCACCTGCCTTCGGTGCGCCTGCTGTCGCTGGATGCGCATGGCCGGGTGCTGGACTGGATCAACTGGCAATCGGCCGCCTGCCTGTATGCGCGCGGCGCGGTGGCCTGGACCCTGGGCGAGCCGTGCATGCACATCCATGGCGGCATGTCGCGCGCCAGCGGCGAGCGCAGCGTGCTGCACCTGCATCCGATCATCGCCGCGCGCGGCCATGCCCGCTCGCGCGCGCTCGATCCCACGCCCACCTTGACCAATACCGCGCTGTTCGCCCGCGACGCGCAGCTGTGCCTGTACTGCGGCCAGCAGTTCAGCCGCCCGCAACTGACCCGCGACCACGTGCTGCCGGTCTCCAAGGGCGGCCGCGACACCTGGGAGAACGTGGTCACCGCGTGTTTCCACTGCAACTCGCGCAAGGGCAACCGCACCCCGCAGCAGGCGTCGATGCCGCTGCTGGCGGTCCCGTACCGGCCGAGCTGGATCGAGCACCTGATCCTGTCCAACCGCAACATCCTCGCCGACCAGATGTCGTTCCTGAAGGCGCAATTGCCCAAGCGTTCCAAGCTGTCGGTCTGACCGCCAGGCCGGCGCGCAACGCGCCGCGCACTGCGACGGATTGCCGCACCTCCCTGCCAGCGTGGCCTGCGCCCGTGCGCAACTGAACGGGTTGCTTGCCCGTGCCCGGAATGGGGAGGAAAATGGACGGTCCGCTGAACCCTAATCCCGATGATCGATCCCACCCGCTATCCGCGCCTCTCGCGCATCCAGATCCCCGCCGAACTGCGCCGCTTCGAGGAGTCGGAGCTGCCGGCGATCGCGGAGGAACTGCGCGCCTACCTGATCGAGTGCGTCGGCAAGAGCGGCGGCCATTTCGGCGCCGGCCTGGGCGTGATCGAACTCACCGTGGCCCTGCACTATCTCTACGACACCCCGGTCGACCGATTGGTGTGGGATGTCGGCCATCAGACCTATCCGCACAAGATCCTGACCGGGCGGCGCGACGAGATCCATTCGGTCAAGCAGGCCGGTGGCGTGGCACCGTTTCCCAAGCGCGAGGAGAGCGAGTACGACACCTTCGGCGTCGGCCATTCCTCCACCTCGATCTCCGCGGCGCTGGGCATGGCCATCGCGCTGCAGCGCGCCGGCGACGAGCGCAAGGTGGTGGCGGTGATCGGCGACGGCGCGATGACCGCCGGCATGGCCTACGAGGCCTTGAACCACGCCGGCGGCATGGACCCGGAACCGAACCTGCTGGTGATCCTCAACGACAACCGCATGTCGATCTCCGAAGCGGTCGGCGGGGTCACCAAGATGCTCGGCCGGATGAGCGGCAGCAAGACCCTCAATGCGATCCGCGAAGGCGGCAAGAAGATCCTCGGCGACAAGAAGAGCAATCCCACCGCGCGTTTCGTGCGCCGCTGGGAGGAGCATTGGAAGGGCATGTTCGTGCCCTCCACGCTGTTCGAGGAGATGGGCTTCCACTACACCGGGCCGATCGACGGCCACGACCTGCCGGCCCTGATCGGCGCGCTGAAGACGCTGCAGACGCTCAAGGGTCCGCAACTGCTGCACGTGATCACCACCAAGGGCAAGGGCTACGAACTGGCCGAGGGCGACCAGATCGGCTACCACGCGGTCGGCCCGTTCGATCCCAGCAAGGGTCTGGTGTCCAAGCCGGGCGCCAAGGCGCCGACCTATACCGACGTGTTCGGCGACTGGATCTGCGACATGGCCGCCGCCGAACCGACGCTGCTGGCGATCACCCCGGCGATGCGCGAAGGCTCGGGCCTGGTGCGCTTCAGCAAGGAATACCCGCAGCGCTACTTCGACGTGGCGATCGCCGAGCAGCATGCGGTGACGCTGGCGGCGGGCATGGCCACGCAGGGCGCCAAGCCGGTGGTGGCGATCTACTCGACCTTCCTGCAGCGCGGCTACGACCAGCTGGTGCACGACGTGGCGGTGCAGCAGCTCGACGTGCTGTTCGCGATCGACCGCGGCGGCGTGGTCGGCCCGGACGGCGCCACCCATGCCGGCAACCTGGACCTGAGCTTCCTGCGCTGCGTGCCGCATCTGGTGGTGATGGCCCCGGCCGACGAGGCCGAGTGCCGGCAGATGCTCAGCACCGGCCTGCAGCACGCCGGTCCGGCCGCGGTGCGCTATCCGCGCGGCACCGGTCCCGGCGTGGCGCCCGGCACGGCGCTGGACACGCTGCCGATCGGCAAGGCGCAGGTCCGCGCGAACGGCGCCACGCTGGCGCTGCTGGCGTTCGGCGCGACCGTGGCGGCGGCCGAACAGGTCGGCCGCGAGTTCGGCCTGAGCGTGGTCAACATGCGCTTCGTCAAACCGCTGGACCGCGCGCTGCTGCTCGAGCTGGCGCGCAGCCACGACGGCTTCGTGACCATCGAGGACAACGTGGTGGCCGGCGGCGCCGGTTCCGGCGTGGCCGAGCTGCTCAATGCCGAAGGCGTGCTGCGCCCGGTGCTGCACCTGGGCCTGCCCGACGCATTCCAGCACCACGCCAGCCGCGAGCAGTTGCTGGCCGAAGCCGGGATCGACGCCGCCGGCATCCGCGCGGCGATCCTGGCGCGCTGGCCGCAGCTGGCGACCGGCGCCAACGCAGCGCGTACCGCGGCCGGCTGACGCCGCGGCGCGCCTGGCCACGGCGTGAACGGCAGGTGCGGCGCGGGCAGGTAGGCAGCGCGTCGCACCTCACCCGCTCAAGGCGCGATCACCTCGTAACCGCGTGCGCGCAGCCGGTCCAGCGGACCGTCTGCCTCCTGCAGGCCCTGCATCGACAGCACCGCGAAGCTGGAGCGGTTCTGCGCCAGCGCCCGCTCCGCCGTTTCCAGCCACTTGCCCAGCGCGCGCTGGCGCACATCGCCCAGGCCCAGCTTGCGCGCGATCGCCGCCTCGCCGACCGCGTCCATGCACACCCGGTACTGATCGTTGCCCGGCAGCTTGCCGAGCGCGTCGAGATCGCCCTCGGACCAGGCATTGGCGCGCTGCCGCATCGTTTCCAGGTCGCCCTGGATGACCTGCAGCGTGCGCGCGAAGCAGTTGCGGTCGTTCAGCGCCGTCGCGCGGAATTCCTGCAGCGCGCGCTTGGCGTCGGGCACCTTCACTTCCACCACCACCGGCACGATCGGCACCTTGGCGCGCTTGGCCGCGCGCTCGATCACCGGCGCGGTGACGCTGGCCATGCTCAGCCCGGACTTGCGCATCGCCGCTTCGTACAGCTCCTGCGCGGCGAACACCGGCCGCCACGTTTCCACGCTGGCGTCGCGGCCCAGGTAGCGCGCCTTCAGCGGCAGCCATTGCGCGTACAGGTCGGCCGGCAGTACCTGCTGCAGGGTCTGGCCGTCCGGGTTGCGTCGCGCCTTCAGCAGCGACGGCAGCAACAGCAGGCTGCGGAACACGCCCAGGTTCGAGGACAGCGACAGCGTCGGCGCCGCGATCACCTGCTGCGACTGGCCGATCACCCGCTCCACCTCGCCCGACGCCCACTGCATGCGCTTGGGCAACGGCGACACCGTGCCCAGGATCCACAGCACGTGGTCGCCGCGGCGCACCTGCCACAGTCCGGGACCGGGCTGCTGGCCGGTCACCAGCACCGCCTCCAGATCGACCACCGGCGCGGCGGCCGGCGCCGCCGGCGGTACCGCCGGATGCGCGGCGGCCAGGCCCGCGAACGCCAGCAGCATTGCCGCACACACGCCTCTCACCGCACTCGTCCAGGGCATCGCGACACTCTCCAGGAATTCGGACCGACGCCGAAGATCCAGCGCGTCGCGACGATATCAGCCCGACAGCTTGGGCAGGTACGCGGCCAGCGGATCGGTGACGGGCAGCAGCTGGAAGCGCTCCCACAGGAACCCCGGCGCCACCACGCAGCGCACCAGGCTGTAGTCGTCCAGCGGCCGCGCCGCCTGCCAGCTGCCGGCCGGGATCACCACCGACGGCAGGCCCCCGCGCTCGCTGGCGTCCATCCGGTAGCGCTGCAGGCCATGCTGCGGATCGAAGCTCAGCAATTCCAGCGCGCCGCCCTCCTCCCATTGCCAGGTTTCGTCGGCATCGATCCGGTGCCAATCGCTGCACTCGCCGCGCACCAGCAGGAAGCGGATCGCGGTGCAGGCCGGACGCGTGATGCCCTCGTGCTGGACCTGCAGCGCGGAGGTGTGCACGCGCGCATAGCGCCCGCCCTCCGGGTGCGGCAGCAGCGACAGGTCGCGCACCAAGGTGGCGATACGAGTGGACGATTTCGTAGACATGGCCCAGTTTAGGGCCTGTCGGCCGGCTTGGGCTAGACCACCGACGCGGGCCGCCCTGGCGGTTGATGGGCGCCGGCGGGTGCCGGCCCGCCTTGCCTGGCTAGGCTAGCCCACCAGGCGCCGGCCGTTGCGCAGGCAGACGCGGAAGAACACCAGCAGGTCCCAGCTGTAGCGCTTGAGCAGGCGCCGCGGCTCGCGCAGCAGGCGGTACATCCACTCCATGTGCAGGCGGCGCACCCAGGCCGGCGCACGCTGGGCGTTGCCGGACAGGAAATCCAGCAGCGCGCCGACCCCGAACAGCAAGCGCGCGTCCAGCTGCGCGGCATGGTCGAGGATCCAGGTTTCCTGCAGCGGATTGCCGAACGCCACCAGCACCACGTCGGCGCCGCTGGCGTTGATGCGCTCGGTCAGCGCCGTGCCCGCGGCGGCGAACTCGGCGTAGCCGTCGCAGGTGCCGACCACGTGCTGGCCCAGTGTCTGCCGCAGCGTCTGCGCGGCGGCCTGGGCCACGCCGGGCCGCCCGCCGAGCAGGAAGAAGCGCAGCGGCCGCCGGCTGTGCCGGCACAGGTACGGAATCAGGTCGGTACCGTTGAGATTGCCGGCGAAGCGGCGGCGATGCACCAGCAGCGCGCCCAGGTCCATGCCGATGCCGTCGTTGACGATGCGCACGCCCGGCGCGCGCAGGCGCGTACGCAGCGCCTGGCACTGCACCACGAAGTTGGTGTTGGCGAAGAACACCTGGCGCTGCTCGCCGCGCGCCTGCGCCTGGAACAGCGCGTGCGCGAACGCCGCTTCGGTGGTGCGCAGGATCGGATAGCCGCCCAGCGCCATCACCTCCTGCGGCTCGGAATGGGCATCACCAGAGGTCATGAGGGAAACTGTCCAAGAGACCGCGCTGCACGGTATGCAGGTCGAACGGGACGTTGCCGCCCAGGGCGAGGCACTCCTCGACGCTGTGGCCGGCATGCCACTGCGTGCGTCCGGTGCCGTAGTAGTAATCGTCGTACTTGAAGCGGTCCTCGCCGTTGCCCCAGTCCAGGTACACCGACGGCACGCCGTAGGCTTCGGCCAGGATCAGGCCATGCAGGGAACTGGAAACCACCAGTTCCGCGCCCAGCAATTGCCGCACGAACCCGGCCGGCTGCCGGTTCGGCAGCACCAGCTGGTCCTTGTAGCGCGCGTATTTGTCCGACGGCTCGTTGAAGTGCGGCACGATCAGGAACGGCTGCCGCACGGCCGGCGGCGCCAGCGCGTCGAGCGGAAAGAACAGCGGCATCAGCAGTCCCGGATCGCCGTAGATCTCCGGCACCTGCAGCCCGCGTTCCTGCAGAAAGGCGCGGGTCTTGGGTCCGCGCACGGCACGCACGTCGAGCGTGCGGAAGCGATGCCGGTCGGCCGGGATCTTGCCGTTGATGCCGCTGCCCCACACCGTGTCGCCGTCGCTGGCGAAATGCAGCACCGAACCGATCGCGATCAGGCGCTTGCGCTTGTCGCGCTTGTCCAGCAGGGTCCGGTCGCGCTGCGCCAGCACGTTGGACACGATGATCTTGGACAGGTGGTCGCCGACGTTGATCTCGCCGTTCTTCGGCTTCCACCAGAACAGCGCGCGGCGTTCTTCGTAGTCGATCCATTTTTGCAGTGCGGACAATGCGACATCCTCCCTTGTGTACGCGAACGCCGTTCGCGGGCGAGCGGCTCCGTGTCAGGCGGTATCGCCTGCGAAAAGCCGGGTTTCCGGATAGGCCGACGGATCCAGGACTCGGTCGGTGGTCTCGGACCAGCTCAGGCATTGGCGATGGCGCACGTGCGGGGCGTGCAGCGCCTTTTCGATCGCCGCGACGATCGAGGCCTCGTCGCCCGGGGTATAGCCGAAGCGCGACTGGTAGCTGCCGACCACCGCGTTCGGACACACCGCCGGCAGGCCGAAGAAATCGTATTGCAGCAGCTTCATCGAGCTGTCGGCCAGATACACCGGCACCTGCTCCGACGCGTACGGCGCGATGCCGAAGCGCGCGTGCTTGATGTAGCCGATGGTCTCGGCGTGCTTCATCTCGCCGTACACAACCACGTTGTCGCCGTAGCCCGGCGCGCGGCCCATGCCCGAGCCGATCACGTGGAAGGTGACCTGCGGGAAGGCGCGGCTGGCGGCGACGAAGAATTCCGGATCGAACAGCATCGAGCCGACCGCCACCGCATGGATGCCCTCGCCGTACGGCGACGGATCGCCGAGCGTGTCCAGGTTGTGGTCCACGCCATGGCCCACATGGAACACGTTGTGGCGGCTGGAAATCTCCTCGGCCATCGCCGGCGACACCAGCGCGATCACGTCCAGGCTCGGCGCCACGCGGTCGAATTCGCGCTCGATGTAGTCGGCGACGTTGATCGTGCTCAGGCCGTCGGAGGCACGGTAGACCTTGCGCGCGGTCGGGTTGATGCGTGCCGCCAGTTCGATGAAGGCCACCGCGATGCCGCTTTCGAACACGATCACATCCGCTTCCTGCATCCAGCGCAGCAGCGTGGCCGGCGGCTTGGCCGCGTACAGCTTGAACATCAGGTCTTCCAGCGGCCGCAGCCAGCGCCGCCGCGTGTTGAACGGATGCAGCGGCGCGCGCCACAGGTAGCAGTCCACGCCGTTGTGCTTGACCACGGTGTTGGCGGTGGCGTCCAGCGGCAACCGCAGGTCGCCCTTCATCCGCGACAGCAGGCTGTAGCGCAGCGAGAAGAAGCGCGTGGTACCGCGCTTGGCCAGCTCGTCGGCGATGAAGTGGATGTTGGCGCGGCGCGGCGTGCGGTAGTCGTGCGCCGACAGCACCAGATAGCACGGCGGGCGTCCGGCAAGGGCCGCGGCCGGTGCCGCGGCGAGCGTCGCCGCTGCGGAAGAATCGCTCATGCCATCGCTCCTTTGCGGTAGAGGGGTGTCGGGAAAGATCGCCGGATCGCGGGTCATCGTTTGGCCCTGGCGTCGCGCAGCAACGTGCGCATGTTGAGGATCGCCATCACGTCGCGGCGGAACGCCGGCCACAGCGCGAACACCAGCACGCAGCCCAGCGCCATCGCCGCGCCGCCCACCGCCAGCTGCTGCCACAGCGAACTGCCGCCCCACTGCTGCGCGGCGAAGTACGCCGCCACGCCGGCCGCGCCGTAGCCGAGGATCGCGCGCAGGCCGTTGTTGAACAATTCCAGCGCCGGCACCTGCGGCGCCACCTTGGCGATCCAGATCACCGACAGCGGCCACATCACCAGCAGGCCCAGGGTGTAGCCGATGGTCACGCCCATCACGCCCCAGGCCGAGCCGGCGAAGATGCAGGCGATCAGCATCACCCGCCCGACCACCGAATACACCAACTGCTCGCGCATCAGGCCATGCGCCAGGAACACCCAGTAGGTGGCGTAGGACGCGGTCTGGAAGATGCCTCCGAGGGTCAGCACCTGGAACAGCGGCACCGCCGGCCGCCATTGTTCGCCGAGCACCAGCACGATCAGCGGCAGCGCCAGCGCGCAGGCGCAGGAGAACAGCGCCACGATCAGGTGCACCATCACCGTCTGCCCGCGCAGCAGGAAGCTGCCGAAGCGCGGCGGATCGTCCTGCAGCTGCGACAGCACCGGCAACGCCACCGAGGTGGCCGGCGCATTGATCTGGTTCAGCGGCATCATCAGCAGCTGGAACGCGCGGTTGTACAGGCCCAGCGCCTCGGCCCCGATGCGGTGGCCGATGATCACCTGGCCGACGTTGCGGCTGGCGTAGCCGAGCAACTGCGCGGCCATCAGGTTCCAGCCGAAGCTCAGGAACGCGCGCATCGGCGCGTCGCGGCGATAGCCGCGCGGCAGCCAGCGCGCGCAGGCGCCGGCGATCGCCAGGTTGACCAGCGCCTGCACCACCTGCTGCCAGACCAGCGCCCAGTAGCCGTAGCCGGCCAGGGCCACGCCGACGCCGGCGACCAGGCCCATCACCTGCGCGCCGACATCGCTCAGCGACACCTGGCCGAAGCGCAGCCCGCGGCTGAGATGCGCGCGGTACTGGGTGGTCATGCCGTTGAGCAGGAAGGTCACCGCCAGCGCCTGCGAGATGCCCAGCAGCGCCGGCTCGCGATAGAAGTGCGCGATCCACGACGAGGACAGGAACACCACGATCGCCAGCACCAGGCCGATGCCGCTGTTGATCCAGAACAGGTTGTCGCGCTGCTCGCGGCTGACGTGCTTGGCCTGGATCGCAGCCGAGGACAGGCCGAAGTCGCGCAGGATCTCGGCCATGCCGACGATCGCGGTGACCATCGCCATCAGCCCGTAGTCGTAGGGCGTCAGCAAGCGCGCCAGCAGCACGATGCCGCCGAACTGCACCACCATCTTCGCCAACTGCCCGGCCATGGTGACGGCGGCGCCACCGGCCGCGCGCGAGCCGAGGCTGCGTTCCGGCGGCGCTGCGGGGCCGGGGGTTTCGGTCGCGCTCATGCCCGTGCCTCGCTGCGCACGCCGCGCGCATCCAGATAGCTGCGGTAGTGCTGCACGCCGATCGCGCTCCAGTCGCGCCGCGACAAGTCGGGCACCGCGTCGGCGGGCAGGCGCCGCGCCTGCGCCAGCGCGTCGGCCAGCTGCGCCGCATCCAGTTCGCCCCGATACAGCAGCACCCACTGCGGCCCGACCTCTTCGGCGATCGCCGCATTGGCCTCGTTCCACGGCGCCAGCACCGGCCGCGCCAGCGACAGCGCCAGCAGCAGCGTGCCGGAGTTGTGCATCTGCCGGTACGGCAGCACCACCAGTTCGGCCTCGCCGACTTCGCGCGCCAGCACCTCGTCCTCCACGTACTGCAGCCGCGCGCTGATCCGCGGATCGGCGGCGCAGGCCTGTTCGACCACAGCGCGGATCTGCGCATCGATCGGATTGCCGGCGATGCGCAGGCTCAGCGCCGGATCGGGCAAGGCCTGCAGCGTCGCGACCAGGGTTTCCACGCCCTTGTACGGGCGCAGCAGGCCGAAATGCAGCAGGCGTCCCGGCACCCGCGGCGGCTGCGGCATCGCCGCGTACCAGTCGCGGTAGTGGCCGTGCAGGATGGTGTCGGTGGCCGGCGCACGCTCCGGCGTGGTCGCGTTGATGCGGATCCAGCGCGCGGTCAGGCGATCGGTCCAGCGCAGCAGCAGGCGCTCGCGCCAGCCCTTGTCCTCGTGCGGGGCCACGTTGTGCAAGGTGCGCACCAGTGGCACGCCGCCGAGCTTGAGCCGCAGCAGCAGCAGCGCCATGCACGCCTGCTTGGCCAGCGTGCCCACCGCCGTCGGGTGCCGCATCATGTATTCCGGCCAGTGCACGTGCAGCACGTCGTAGCGCGACAGCAGCGCCGCGCGCATCGAGAAGAAACGCAACTGCACCTGCTGCGGCAATGCCGCGTACAACTGGGTCAGGTACGGATTGGTGGTCGCGCCCGGCCGCTCGGTCGACAGCAGCACGGTGATCGGCGGTCCCGGCACGCGCGCATCGCCGCTGCAACGCGGTTCGTCGCTCATCGCCCCGCCTCCGTCTTGCCCAGCACCGCGCGGTATTCGTCCAGATAGGCGCCGACCACATGCTCCCAGTCGTAGCGCTGCGCGTAGGCCATGGCCGCCTGCCGCTGCGCGGGGAACGCCGCGTCGGTGGCGGCGGCATAGGCTTGTACCGCAGTGGCGGCGCGCTGCGGATCGGCCGGATCCAGCAGCACGCCTTGCGCCGATTCGCGCACCAGGCGCGCGAACGGAGGAATGTCGCTCAGCACCGGCAACAGACCGGCGCTCATCGCTTCGACCGCGGCAAGGCCGAAGCCTTCGTGACGCGACAGGCACACGAAGTACTGCGCGCTGCCGAGCAGCTGCGCCAGTTCCTCCTGCGACGGCGCCACGCGCAGCTGCACGCGGTCCTGCAGGCCGCGTTCGGCGATCGCCTGCAGCAGGTCGGCCTGGGTGAAATCGTATTCGCGCCCGGCCACGATCAGCTGCCAGGCCGGATCCTGCGCCGCCAGCGCGCGCAGCAGGTCCAGCGTTTCCAGCAAGCCCTTGTTGACCGACCAGCGCCCGAAATAGATCAGCGTGCGTCCCGGCGTGGCGCTGCCCTGCCCGGCGAACTTGCTCACGTCCACGCCGTTCTCGATCACCCGCAGGCGCTGCGGCGCGACCACCGCCGAGAACACCTGGCCATCGTTCTCGCTGGTCGCCACGACCCGCGCGTAGGCCCGGGCCGAGGCCCGGGTCAGCGTCTTGAACCACAGCATCTTCAGCCGCGAGGCATAGGTGGTGTGGAAGAAGCCGCCATGGGTGGAGACGATCATCGGCGTGCCGTGCAGCACCCGGGTCAAGGCCAGGAAGTCGTAGAAGAAATCGATGCCGTGCACGTGCACCAGATCGGCGCCGCGCAGCGCGGCCAGGACCTTCGGCGCCAGCGGATAACGCGAGGACCCGCGGTACGGCAGCCGCACGATCGGCACGCCCTGATACGCATCGCGCTGCGCGAGCCGCTCCTGCGGCCGGGTGAAGACCCGGTCCAGGGTGACCACCTCGACCTGATCGCGGCCCTGCTGCAGGTGCCGCCGCGCGATGTTCAGCACCACCTCCTCCATGCCGCCCACCGACGGATGGAACTGGCGCACGACGTGAACCACCTTCATTGAACGCTCCCGTGTGCCAGCGCACCGCATTGCGACAGCGCCATCAGGACGCCTCCTGCCGTGCCGGCTCGCGCCGCAGCCCGATCATCCACGGCGCCACGCGCACGATCACCGCGCGTATCGGCACGCTGGCGAGCACCGCCAGCACGCTCACCGACACCGCCCATGCCGGCCCCCAGGCATCGCCGCGGACCAGGCCGGTACGGCTGGCCACGCCGGCCATGACCGAGAACAGCAACGTATGCGTGCACAGGATCAGCAAGGTGTTGCGTCCGATCCACTGCAGCCACGCCCACTCCTGCACCAGCCGCGCCACGCACAGCGCCATCGCGCTGCCGAGCAGGCTGGCGGCGAGGAAGCCGAGCGGCGAATGCCCGAACTTCATCATGTTCACGTCCACCCGGCCGTTGTTCCAGGCGATCGCGAACCACGCCGCGCCAAGCAGCAATGCCGCCAGCGCGTTGCCCGTGCGGCTGGTCGGAAGCAGGCCGCTGCGCTTGGCCGCGGCCGCGCCGACCGCGAAGAAACACAGCGACACCGGTAGTACATCCAGCGCAAACGGAAGCCGGTAATCCTGGGTCGGGAACCAGATCGCCCAGCCCCAGGCCAGCAGCAGCGACAACACCGCCAGCACCTCCAGCGACAGGCGCCGGCGCAGGTACAGATAGCTCAGCGTGGTCACGAACAGCGCCGGCAGGAACCACAGCGCCGGCATCACGTAGAGCTTGGGGCCGATGCCGCTGACCAGGCCCAGCAACGGTTCCCACCACGGCCGGTCGCCCCACAGCTGCGCCTTGGAACCGATGTTGCGGGTCAGCATCCAGTACGCGTACGCGACCAGGAAGAACGCCAGATACGGCAGCAACAGGCTGCGCGCCAGCTTGGTCCAGGTCGCCATGCCCAGCGGCCGCTTGCCGAACGCCTCGCCGACCCAGCCGGACAGCACGAAGAACATCGGCACGTGGAAGCTGTAGGCCAGGATCACATAGGCATGCGGGATGCCCTTGGCGTGGCCGAACACCACCAGCAGGATCGCCAGCGCCTTGGCCGCGTCGATGCGCGCATCGCGCGTGCCGCGCACGCCGCTGCGGGCCGGCTGCTCGGCCAGCACCGTCTGCAGTACCTGCGTGGAGGCGCTCATGTCGCCACCGCCGCACACGGCGTGGTATCGGTTGCCGGCGGCAACGCCGCCGCTGCGCGGCGCGGCACCATCTGCCACAGGCAGCCGCAGACGAACCACCACAGCGCCGCGGTCTTGATCGAGAAGTAGCCGTTGGAGACCAGCAGGCTCAACGCGAACGCGAAGATCAGCAGGTTCTTGAACAGCTGGCCCTCGATCGTGCGCATCAGCATCGCGAACGAATAGGCCAGCAGGAACGCCAGCACCAGCACCACCGACTGCGAGGAGATGAAATAGGCGATGCCGCTGTCGAAATACTTGTACGGCGTGTCGAAATCCAGGCCCAGCCACGATTCGGCGGTCATGTTGCGGATCGAATACACGGTGAAGAACACCCGCCCCAGGGTGGTGTCCTCGTAGCTCTGGATGCCGGACGCCCACACCATCAGCCACGCGCCCAGCAACACGCCGAAGAAGATCAGGAAGCCCAGGCGCTGGTCCATGCGCAGCAGCAGCGGGGTCAGCGCCACCATCATCACGCAGGTGCCGGCGGCCAGGCGCCCGTCCGAAGCCACGATCAGGAAGCCGATCATCGCCACCGACGCGGCGATCCCCACCGGCCGCATCCAGCGCCAGAAGGTCAGCAGGATCGCGGTGAAGAAGATGATGAAGTTGCCCATCGTCACCGGCTCGATGAACACCGAGGAGGCGCGCGGCAGGTTGGAGGACGGCAGGAAGTTGCGCGCGCCCGGCCGGGTCGCGCTGACGAACAGGTTGCTGTCCTGGTTCCAGAAGCTCGACGCGCTGGCGCCGCGCGCATTGACGAAGTAGCTCTTCGGGTTGACCACGTCGCCGTAGACCTTGGGCAGGGCCAGCTCGAACGCCGCCACCAGCGACACGATCAGCGCCATGCGCAGAAAAAGTTTTGGCAACGAACCGGTATAGGCCGCGCCCAGCACCAGGAACGCGAACGGGATCAGCGCGTCGCGGAAGAACTTGGGATCGATCGACCAGACCAGGAACAGCCGCACCAGCATCAGCAGCGCCAGCAGGCCGATGCCGGTGAACACCATCGCCGTGCGCTTGCGGTCCAGCGACCACAGGCCGATCAGGAAGCAGGCGCCGTAGATCGCCAGTTCCGCGACATAGGTCATCGCCGGGCTGACCCGGAACACCTTGGCGTTCACCACCGCGAGCAGGAAGTTGTAGCCGATGGCGAACAGCAGCACCAGTTCGATCAGAAGATTGTGGCGCTGCTCGCGCAGCGTCATCGGCGGCGCATCGATGGCGGTGTTCAGCACGCGGCACCTCGCTGCGCGACGCGACGCGCCACGGGTTGCGACAACGGCGACCGCAACGTGCCCATGGCGGAACGCCCCGCGTGCACGACACGGCGGCAAGCGACCTCGATGGCGCCGCGGCCCGCGGCCCAGCCGCCGCCGTCCCCGCCACCGGCGGCGACGACGGGGCGGCGCCGGCAGTGGGGACGGTCGGCGCGATAACGGTACATCGGGCGCATCAGTAGGCGGTCTTCTGCCCGAGCACCTTCACTGCGGTGAGCACGATGATCCGCGTATCCAGCCACAGCGACCAGCGGCGGATGTAATCCAGATCGTATTGGATGCGCTTCTTCATCGTCCGCAGCTCCGGCGTCTCGCCGCGGAACCCGTTGACCTGGGCCCAACCGGTGATGCCCGGCTTGACGTAGTGCCGCTGCATGTAATGGTTGATCAGCTTTTCGTAGTGGGTGTTGTGCTGCGCCGCATGCGGCCGCGGCCCCACCACCGACATGCTGCCGCCGAGCACGTTGAACAGCTGCGGCAGCTCGTCCAGGCTGCTGCGGCGCAGGAACGCGCCGAACGGGGTGACCCGGCTGTCGCCGCGCTTGGCCTGCACCACCACGTCGCTGGGTTCCTGCTGCACGCGCATCGAGCGGAACTTGTACATGTAGAACTCGCGCCCGCCCAGGCCATGGCGGCGCTGGCGGAAGAACACTGGACCCGGCGAACTCAGCTTCACGCCCACCGCGATCGCCAGCATCACCGGCCACAGCATCGCCAGCGCGGCCAGCGCGACCAGCTTGTCCTGCAGCGCCTTGGCGACCACGAAGTAGGTGTTGCGGTCCACCCCGCCCTGGCGCAGGTTGATCACCGGCACGTTGCCGATCTGGTCGCCGGACTGGTTGAGCATGCCGAAGTCGAACAGGTCCGGGATCAGCCTGACCTGGATCGGATAGCGGTCCATCTGCTGCAGCAGCTGCTTGATGTGGTCGCGCTCGCCCAGCGGCAGCGAGATCCATACCTGCTCGACCTCGTTGTTGTTGAGGTAGTCGATCAGCGACTCCGGCGTGCCGGCCCCCAGGCACTGCAGCTTCTTCGGATGATCGGCCACCGACAGGTCGTAGTCGCTGCTGAAATAGCCGACCAGTTGCATGCCCACCCACGGATTGCGGCTCAGGTAGTTGTGGATCTTGACCACCGGATGGCGCAGGCCGACCACCACCACGCGCTGCACGTCCACGCCTTCCGAGCGCAGGTGGTTGAGCACGCCGCGCACCATGGTGCGCGAGACCAGCAGGGTGGCCAGGCTGGTGGCGAACCACAGGCCGATCCACAGCCGCGAGACCTGCTGCCCGAACTGCACCACGAAGGCATGCACCGCGAACAGCGCGAACACGCCGCCGCAGGCCAGGCTCAGCACCATCATCTCGCGCATCAGGCCGCGTCCGCGCCAGCTGCGATACAGCGGAAACAGCGCGAAACAGATCACCGCGTACAGCAACGTGGTGCCGATCGCGACGCGGTAGGACGCTTCCGGCATCCAGTTGCCGAACAGCAGCCGGTGGGTCAGCAGCGCACCGGCGACGATGACCGTCAGATCCGATACGCGTAGCAGGATATCCGCCGCGGCTGCATATTTGGACAGCAGGCGGGGGGACGACGTTGTATAGGTGGCGCTACTCAGGTCTGCCAGAAGCATGGTCGGGATTCCTATCCAAACTCGGTCGGTGGCATGCGGGGGAACATGCGACGTATGCGAGCCTCGATCTCATCTGCCAGTGGACCGCTGCGGTGCCTTCCTCACCGACCCCAGGTCCACGGCAGCCCATGTTTATTTCAACAGAACCGCGACTGCGTACAACCGGTCAGGAAAATAATGGAACACCTCTGTACTTAGCTGAACCACGTATCACCTCACTGAAGAATTTGCGTAGGAAACATGACGATGTGCCTGCGTCGTCGCATCGGTCGCGACCGCGGTCACGGCGCATCGCAGCAGACGTCGCGCCGCGCGCTTCATGCCGCGGCCGCCGCCTGCGCTTCGCGCAGGAAGTAGCGGATCAGGGCGATGGCGATCGCCGAGAACAGGCCGAACACGAACGCCAGCGCCAGGTTCAGCAAGGTCTTCGGCGAACTCGGCTTGCCCGGCACGTCGGCGCGGTCGACGATCGACACGTTGTTGGTGCCCACGTTGCCGGCCACGCCGATCTCCTTGTAGCGCTGCAGCAGCGCGTCGTAGAGTTGGCGGTTGGTATCGGCTTCGCGCCGCAGCATGTTGTAGCGGATGCTGCGGGTCTGCAGATCCAGCTCGTCGTTCTTCAGGCTGGAGATGCGTTCGGACAACAGCGTCTCCTGCTGCCGCGCCGCTTCGTAATCGTTCTTCAGCCCGCTGCGGATGTTGGCGATCTCGTTGCCGATCTGGCGCTTGGTCTCGGCGATCTGGTTCTGCAGGCGCTGCATCTCCGGGTAGCCCGGCTGGAAGGTGGCCAGCTTCTGCTGGTAGTCGGCCGCCAGCTTGGCCTGCTCGGCGCGCAGGCTCTGGATCAGCGGGCTGCTGATCACCTGCGGCAGGCCCATGCCGTCGCCGATCCCGGCCTGGCGCCAGGCCGACTCGGCCTTGATCCGCGCATCCTGCGCGGCGGCCAGGCGCACGTTCAACTCGCTCATGTTCTGCGTCGGCAGCGACGGCTTGTCGTCGCCCAGCGACACGATCTGCTCCTTGCTGGAGTAGTCGACCGCGTTCTTCTCCGACTCTTCCACCTTGTCGCGCAGCTGCTCCAGCCGCTCGGACAGGTACTTGGCGGCGAACGAGGACGCCTGCAGGCGCCGCTCCTGGGTCGAGGCGATGAACATCTTGGCGTAGGTGTTGGCCACGCGCGTGGCCAGCACCCGGTCGGGCGAATCGAAGTTGATCCGCACCAGCCGCGAATCGCGCACCGGCTCGATCGTCAACGCGTCCAGCACCGGGCCGACCAGCGCATTCTCGGCCGCGGCGGCGCGCGCCTCCGGCGACGGAGCACGGCCATCGCCATTGCCCTGCAGCTTCTCCAGCGCCTCGTCGACCAGCGGCTTGAACGTCGGGTCCTGGGTCAGCCGCGCCTCGCGGATCACCGCCCGCGCCAGCGAACGGCTGCCGAGCAGCTCGTACTGGGTCTGGTAGAAATCGCGATCCTGCGGCGATTCCACCGGCATCAGGTTGGCCACGTTGGTGACGTTCAAGGACTCGCGCTCGATCTGCAGCACGCTGGTGGCGCGGTACTTGGGCGTCATCAATAACGTTACCAGCAGCGCCAGCGCGACGACCGCCACGGTCAGGCCGACGATCAGCCAGCGCTGCCGGTACAAGGCGTTCCAGTAGTCCAGCAGGCTGATGTCGGCCGGGCTCAGCGGCGCCGAGGAGGTGCGGGTGTGCATGCTCGAGGAACTCATCGGTATGCCCGCCAGACCATGACGAACGGGGTCAGCTGCACCATCGTGCGCAGCACGACGAGCGCATCGGAGCGGTACACCACGACGATGTCGCCGCCATAGATTTCAGGATCCGGCGAGACGCCCTTCTGGATATCGCGCAGATCGAAACGGGCCAGCATCTTCTGACCGCCGACGTTGCGGAACACCACCACGTTGCCGCGGCTGGCCACATCGCTGACGCCCTTGCCCAGCGACAGCGCCTGCTGCAGGGTCAGCGCCGAACCGGCGATCGGGTAGATGCCCGGCTCGCCTACCGCGCCGGTGACGGTCACCCGGTTGCCGGTGAACTCGTCGACCAGCACCGACACCTGCGGGTTCTGCAGATAGCCGTTGCGGTAGCGTTGGGTGATGTCCTTCTGCAATGCGTTGACGCTGAGTCCGGCGGCCTTGATGTCGCCGACCAGCGGCAGCGAGATGCGGCCCTCGTTGTCGACCCGCACCTGGCGCTCCAGGTCGTCCACCTGGAACACCTTGACCGTCAGCAGGTCGCCGGGGCCGAGCAGGTACTCCGGCTGCCCCATGGAGGCGGCCAGCGGATCGCCTGCCGGCAATTCCGTCAGCATCTTCGGCCCGGTGCTGCTGCACCCGGACAGGAAGACCAGACAAGAAAGGGCCAGACACAATGCCCAGTTGAGCGTACCGGAGAGTTTACCCATGCGCGATGCAGACGCCCTCTGTCGAGTGGTTTTGGGAACGCCGCACTCCTCTATCCGGCCAGCGCTCCATCACCGGTCGGGTAAGACGATTGCAGTGTCATTTCCTGCCTGGGACGACCGCCCAGGCCAACAGCGAAGCCTCGTGTTGCAGTGCACTATGGCACAGCTACCCGCCCTCACCAAGACATCTTGCGGCATTTTTTTGACGCTATACCGCGTGGATTCAAGTACATGTCCGAATATTCAGCATGTTCAACGAAGCCACGTCGCAAAATACACGACGTTAACGTGACGCATGTCAAGGCGTTGACGGTCCTCGTCCGCAGTTCGCTGCCGGATTTCCGTCCCGGTCGTCGCAGGCCCCGCGGCGGCCGCAGCAGGCATCGCATCGACCCGAGCGCGTTTGTCTACACCCTCGTCCGAACGGTCCTGCAGCCGATCCGCGATGGGACGGCACCAGTGGCGCGCGCCGCCAGCGTCGCCGCTGGGGCGAGCACTGCGGCGACTGCCTGCCGATCGTTGATACGCCGGCCGCATGTTTGTGGCGGCCCGGACGGCCCACCCACCGCAAAACGAAAAAGGCCCATGTCGCTGACATGGGCCTTCGAAGATGGTCGGGGTAGCCGGATTCGAACCGACGACCACTAGTCCCCCAGACTAGTGCGCTACCAGGCTGCGCTATACCCCGGTAAAAACTCCGCCGTTGCGGCGGTCCCGCCTCGCGGCGAGCTGGCAATTATAGCGGGATTGGCGCGGCCATTCCTAGCCGGTCGCGCGGTTGCCGCTCAGCGCCGCAGCAACTGCAGCACTTCTTCCAGTTCCTGCCGCACCTGCTTGATGATCTGGTTGCTCAGCGCCGACTCCTGCCGCGCGCCCTCGCCTTCCAGGCGCAGACGCGCGCCGCCGATCGTATAGCCCTGTTCGTACAGCAGGCTGCGGATCTGCCGCACCATCAGCACGTCGTGGCGCTGGTAGTAGCGGCGGTTGCCGCGGCGCTTGACCGGTTCCAGGCTGGGGAATTCGGTTTCCCAGTAGCGCAGCACGTGCGGTTTGACGTCGCACAGCTCGCTGACCTCACCGATGGTGAAGTAGCGCTTGGCCGGAATCGGCGGAAGTTCGCGGTTACTGCCCGGGTCCAGCATAAGCCTCCACTCGCTCCTTGAGCTTCTGTCCCGGGCGGAAGGTCACCACCGTCCGCGCCGAGATCGGAATTTCTTCGCCGGTCTTGGGATTGCGACCGGGCCGTTGGTTCTTGCGGCGCAGATCGAAGTTGCCGAAACCGGACAGCTTCACCTGCCGTCCCTGCTCCAGCGCATCGCGCAGCACATCGAAGAAAGCATCGACGAATTCCTTGGCCTCGCGCTTGTTCAGCCCGACTTCGTCGAACAACCGTTCGGCCATTTCCGCTTTGGTCAACGCCATTGCCCTGCTATCCCCTACGTCTCAGCCGCGAATCCGCGCATCGTGTTCGCGCGCCAGCGCCGCCACCGCATCGGCGACCACGGCATCCACATCGCGATCCGTCAGAGTGCGCGAGTTGTCCTGCAAAATCAAGCCCATAGCGAGACTCTTGAAACCCGCCTCGACCCCCGGCCCGACGTAGCGATCGAACAGCACCACGTCGCGCAGCAGCGGACCGACCGCGCCGCGCACGCTGCTCGCCAGCGCCGACCAGGCCACCGCCTCCGGCACCAGGAAGGCCAGGTCGCGGCGTACCGACGGGAACCGCGACAGCTCGGCGGCACGCGGCAGCGCGCGCGCCGCCAGCGGCGCCAGATCCAGCTCGAAGCCGAGCACCTCCACGTCGACCTGCATGGCTTGCAGCAGGCGCGGATGCAACTGGCCGATCCAGCCAATCCGCGCGCCATCGCGGTACACGTCGGCGGAACGGGTCGGATGCGCGAACGGCAGCGCCGACGGACGGTAGTCCAGGCGCGCGCCGGCGGCGCTGGCCAGCGCGTCCAGGTCGCCCTTCAGGTCGTGGAAGTCGACCTTGCGCGCCGGCACGCCCCACTGCAGCGCGTCGGCATCGCCACACACCGCGGCGGCCACGCGCTGCGTCTCGGTTGGCGCGGCGCCGGCCGTCGCCGCGGCCTCGAACACCTTGCCCAGCTCGAACAGGCGCACCCGCCCGGCCTGCCGGGCGACGTTGCGGCCCAGCGCCGCGACCAGCCCCGGCAACAGCGACGGACGCATCACCGCCAGTTCGGCGCTGAGCGGGTTGGCCAGCGCCACGCGTCCGGCGTCCAGGCCCCACTGGTCGAGCAGCGCCGCATCGACGAAGGCGTAGTTGATGGTTTCCAGCATCTCGCGCGCGACCAGCTGGCGGCGCACGCTGGATTCGTCCAGCTGCGTCTCGCTGCCCATGGCAATGCGCGAGGCGCCGCCCGGCAGCGTGGTCGGCAAGCGGTCGTAGCCGTGGATGCGCGCCAGCTCCTCGATCAGGTCTTCTTCCAGGGCGATATCGAAGCGGCGGCTGGGCGCCGTGACCTGCCAGCCATTGCCGGTTGCGACGACCTCCATGCCCAGCGCGCGCAGGATGCGCTCGACGTCGGCGTCGACGATCTCGATGCCGAGCACGCGCACGATGCGCGCGCGGCGCAGCGTGATCGGCGCCGGCGTCGGCAGGTGCTCGCGCAGCTCGGCCTCCACCACCGGGCCGGCGCGGCCGCCGGCCAGTTCCAGCACCAGCCGCGTCGCCAGTTCCAGCGCCGGCCGCGGCAGCGCCGGATCCACGCCGCGCTCGAAACGGTGGCCGGCATCGGTGTGCAGGCCGAGCTTGCGGCCGCGGCCCATGATCGCCGCCGGCGCGAAGTGCGCGGCCTCCAGGAACACATGCCGGGTCGCATCGGTGACGCGGGTGTCGTGGCCGCCCATCAAGCCGGCCAGCGCGACCACGCGGTCGCCGTCGGTGACGGCCAGGAAGCTGTCGTCGAGCGTCGCGTCGCGGCCGTCGAGCAATTTCAGCGTTTCCCCGGCACGCGCGCGGCGCACGCCGACCGGGCCGCGCAGCGTCTCCAGGTCGAAGGCATGCATCGGCTGGCCCAGTTCCAGCATCACGTACTGGGTGATGTCGACCAGCAGCGACACCGGGCGCACGCCGCTGCGGCGCAGGCGTTCGGCCATCCACAGCGGCGTCTTCGCCGCCGGGTCGATATCCTCGACGACGCGGCCGCAGTAGCGCGGCGCATCGCCGCCCGCCTGCAGGCGCACCTCGAGGTGGCGCTCGCTGGCGATGGCGACCGGCTCGGCCGCGAACGGCAGCACTTCGCTGGCGCAGGCCGCGGCCACGTCGTAGGCGATGCCGCGCACGCCGAAGCAATCGGCGCGGTTCGGGGTCAGCTTGATCTCGATGCTGGCGTCGGGCAGGCCCAGGTACTCGGCCAGCGCCTGGCCGATCGGCGCGTCGTCGGGCAGCTCGAACAGGCCCGACGCATCGCTGTCCAGGCCCAGCTCCTTGGCCGAGCACAACATGCCGTTGGACTCCACGCCGCGCAGCTTGGCCGCCTTGATCGCGATGCCGCCGACCTGGGCGCCGACCAGCGCCAGCGGCGCGACCAGCCCGGCGCGCGCGTTGGGCGCGCCGCAGACGATCTGCAGCAAGCCGCCCTGCCCGGCATCGACCTGGCACACCTGCAGCCGATCGGCTTCCGGATGCCGCACCGCTTCGACGATGCGCGCCACCACCACCTGCTGCAGCGATTCGCCGAGCGGCGTGACCTCTTCGACCTCCAGACCGATGGCGGTCAGGGTCGCGGCCAGTTCATCGCGCGTGGCCTGGGTGGGGACGTGGCTGCGCAGCCAGTTTTCGCTGAATTTCATGAGAGGCCGGGATTGGGGAGTCGGGATTGGGGATTCGCAAGAGCGGGTTCATGCGGGACTGGTGCAATCGGGAGGAACCCGCTTTCGCGAATCCCCAATCCCGACTCCCCAATCCCGGCCCTCAGGCGAACTGCCTAAGGAACCGCACATCGTTCTCGAAGAACGCGCGCAGGTCGTTGACGCCGTAGCGCAGCATCGCGAAGCGCTCCACGCCCATGCCGAAGGCGAAGCCGGTGTAGCGTTCCGGATCGATGCCGACGCTGCGCAGCACGTTCGGATGGACCATGCCGCAGCCGAGCACTTCCAGCCAGCGGGCGCTGCCGTCGGGCTGCTGCCAGGCGATGTCCACTTCCGCGCCGGGTTCGACGAACGGGAAATAGCTGGGGCGGAAACGCATCTCGAAATCGCGCTCAAAGAACGCGCGCACGAACTCGGACAAGGTGCCCTTGAGGTCGGCGAAGGTGGAATGTTCGTCGACCAGCAGGCCTTCGACCTGGTGGAACATCGGCGAATGGGTCTGGTCGCTGTCGCTGCGGTAGACCTTGCCGGCGGCGATCATGCGCAGCGGCGGCGCGTGCTCGCCCATGTAGCGCACCTGCACGCCGGAGGTATGGGTGCGCAGCAGGCGCCCGTCGCCGAAGTAGAAGGTGTCGTGCATCGCCCGCGCCGGATGGTGCGGTGGAAAGTTCAGCGCTTCGAAGTTGTGCCAGTCGTCCTCGATCTCCGGGCCGTCGGACAGTTCGTAGCCCAGCCGCGCGAAGATCTCGGTGATGCGCTCCAGCGTGCGCGTGACCGGATGCAGCCCGCCGCGTTCGCCGCGCCGGCCCGGCAGGGTCACGTCGATGCGCTCGGCGGCCAGGCGCGCATCCAGCGCCGCGCCTTCCAGCAACGCGCGGCGTTCGGCCAGCGCCGCGGAGACCGCATCGCGCGCCTGGTTGATCGCCTCGCCGGCCAGCTTGCGCTGCTCGGGCGGCAGCGCGCCGAGCTGTTTCAGCTGCGCGGTGATGCTGCCGCTCTTGCCCAGCAGCGCGACACGCAGCTGCTCCAGCGCTTCGGGACTGGCCGCCGCGGCGATGTCCGCCAGCGCCTGCCCGCTCAGGGATTCGATCTCACTCATTGCACTCGCGCCTCACTTCAGCCGACCACCCCGACCCGGATCCTGCGCCCGGGAGACACCCCGCGACAGGATCGATCCCGCAATCGGGATGCACAAAACGCAAAAAGGGGAAGGACTCGCGCCCTTCCCCTGCATGTCTGCGATGGCTCCCTCGCCGAATACCCGCACATGGATGCGCGGGCTCCTGCGAGGGACTCGCACTTATGCCGCCAGCGCGCCCTTTGCCTTCTCAGCCAAGGCGGCAAAGCCCTGCGCGTCGTGCACGGCGATGTCCGCCAGCACCTTGCGATCCAGGGTGATGCCAGCCTTGAGCAGGCCGTTCATGAAACGGCTGTAGCTCAGGCCATTGATGCGGGCCGCCGCGTTGATGCGGGTGATCCACAGCGAACGGAACACGCGCTTCTTCTGCTTGCGGCCGATGTAGGCGTACTGCTGCGCCTTGATCACCGCCTGCTTGGCGACGCGGAAGACCTTGCGACGGGCGTTGTAGTAGCCCTTGGCCAGGTTCAGAACTTTCTTGTGACGACGGCGTGCCTGGACGCCACGTTTTACTCGAGCCATGGTTCAGTCCTCAGAGGTAAGGCAGCATACGGTCAAGACGGCCAGCGTCCTCGGCACGAACATGGTTCGTCTGCCGCAGGTTGCGCTTCCGCTTGGTCGCTTTCTTGGTGAGGATATGGCTACGGTTGGCGTGGCCGCACTTGTACTTGCCGGAGGCGGTCTTGCGGAAACGCTTGGCCGCCGCCCGGTTGGTCTTGATCTTGGGCATTGCAATGTCCTTGATGGTGTTTTGTCACTGGTCAGGGCGGTGGCTGCGCCACGCTTTCCGTCCGTGCCCGTACCGGCTTGTAAGCCCTTGATCCTCAAAGAATCAGGGCGGGTCCTATTGCCGCGTTGACGGCAAACCCGATGTACTGGGCCGCGCATTATGCCAGGGCTTGGAATGCCTTGCAAATCATGGATTTCCCGGGCGCCGGGAATCGGGAATCGGGAATCGGGAATCGGGAATCGGGAATCGAAAAGGCTGCGGCATCGCGGGTGCTTGCGCCATCAGACGGGGACGCGCTCGCAGTGCGCTGCTGCCTCGAACGGATGCCGGCCCCGCCATGCATGGGCACCGGACGCATGGCGGGCGACTTGCCCCCGGACAGCGCGCATCCACGCGCTGCCACCGCCAGGCGGCGGCAGCAAGCGACGATCGGAAAACACGAAGGGCGCCAGCAGGCGCCCGGCAGCGGCCGCGCTCCCGCACATGGGCGGGGGCGCGATCCTGAACTGCTGGTCAGCGCTTCTTCGGCGCGATCATCATCACCATCTGCCGGCCTTCCAGGCGCGGACGCGATTCGATGACGATGTCTTCGCCGAGGTCGGCTTCGATCCGCGACGCCATTTCGCGCCCGAGTTCCTGGTGGCTCATCTCGCGGCCACGGAAACGGATGTTGACCTTGACCTTGTCGCCCTCTTCGAGGAAGCGACGCATGTTGCGCAGCTTGATCTGGTAATCGCCCTCGTCCGTGACCGGACGGAACTTGATTTCCTTGATCTCGACCTGCTTGGTCTTCTTCTTGGCTTCGTTCGCCTTCTTCTGCTGCTCGAACTTGAACTTGCCGAAGTCCATGATCTTGCAGACCGGCGGATCGGCCTGCGGCTGGATCTCGACCAGGTCGAGCCCATCCTCTTCGGCCAGCGCCAACGCTTCGTCGCGGGTCAACACGCCGACCATCTCGCCGTCCTTGCCGATCACGCGAACGCGCGGGACACGGATCTCTTGGTTCTTGCGGTTCTGTTTGTTGTCAGGGGTACTGATGTTGCAATCTCCCAGGGGAATCGGACCGACGCGGGCGGAGGCTCCGCCCGCATCGGGGTTGTCTTACGCCAGTTGCTCGGCGCGCAGCCGTTCGGCGAAGGCGGCAACCGACATGGTTCCCAGATCCTCCCCCGATCGCGTGCGGACTGCAATGGCGCCGTTTTCCTTCTCGCGGTCGCCCGCCACCAGCAGGTACGGCACCCGCTGCAGCGTGTGTTCGCGAATCTTATAGCCGATTTTTTCGTTCCGCAAATCGGCCTCGATGCGGAAGCCTTGATTTGCAAGGAGTTTCCGCACGCTGTCTACATAGTCGGCCTGGGCATCGGTGATGTTCATCACCATTGCCTGCACCGGCGACAGCCAGGCCGGGAACGCGCCGGCATGGTGTTCGATCAGGATGCCGATGAACCGCTCCATCGAGCCGACGATGGCCCGGTGCAGCATGACCGGGTGCTGCTTCTGGCTGTTCTCGTCCACGTACTCGGCGCCGAGGCGGCCGGGCATCATGAAGTCGACCTGCATCGTGCCCAGCTGCCAGGTGCGGCCGATCGCGTCCTTCAGGTGGTACTCGATCTTGGGGCCGTAGAACGCGCCCTCGCCCGGAAGCTCCTGCCATTCCACGCCGCAGGCGCCGAGCGCGGCGCGCAGCGCGGCCTCGGCCTTGTCCCAGGTCGCGTCGTCGCCCAGGCGCTTTTCCGGGCGCAGCGCGATCTTGATCTGGATGTCGTCGAACCCGAAGTCGGCATACACCTTCAGCGCCTGCTGGTGGAACGCGGTGACCTCGGCCTCGATCTGCTGCTCGGTGCAGAAGATGTGGCCGTCGTCCTGGGTGAAACCGCGCACGCGCAGGATGCCGTGCAGCGCGCCGGACGGCTCGTTGCGGTGACAGGCGCCGAACTCGCCGTAGCGGATCGGCAGGTCGCGGTAGCTGTGCAGGCCCTGGTTGAACACCTGCACGTGGCCGGGACAGTTCATCGGCTTGACCGCGTAGGTGCGCTTCTCCGACTCGGTGAAGAACATGTTGTCCTGGTAGTTGTCCCAGTGGCCGGACTTCTGCCACAGCGACACGTCCAGGATCTGCGGGCAGCGCACCTCGCCGTAGCCGCTGTCGCGGTACACGCGGCGCATGTATTGCTCGACCACCTGCCAGATCGACCAGCCCTTCGGATGCCAGAACACCAGGCCCGGGCCCTCCTCCTGCAGATGGAACAGGCCCTGCTGCTTGCCGATCTTGCGATGGTCGCGCTTGTCCGCTTCCTCCATGCGCAGGATGTAGGCGTCCAGCTGCTTCTTGTCGGCCCAGGCGGTGCCGTAGATGCGCTGCAGCTGCTCGTTCTTGGCATCGCCGCGCCAGTAGGCGCCGGAGATGCGGGTCAGCTTGAACGCCTTGAGGAAGCGCGTGTTGGGCACGTGCGGGCCGCGGCACATGTCCACGTATTCCTGGTGGTAGTACAGGCCCATCGCGGTGACGTCGTCGGCCATGTCCTCGATCAGGCGCAGCTTGTAGTCCTCGCCGCGCTGGCGGAACAGCTCGATCACCTCGGCGCGCGGGGTGACCTTCTTGACCACGTCGTAGTCCTGCGCGATCAGCTCCTGCATGCGCTTTTCGATCGCCGCCATGTCCTCGGGGGTGAACGGGCGCTCGCTGTAGATGTCGTAGTAGAAGCCCTCGGCGATGACCGGGCCGATCACCATCTTGACCTCGGGATACAGCTGCTTGACCGCATGGCCGACCAGGTGCGCGCAGGAGTGGCGGATGATCTCCACGCCCTCGGCGTCCTTGGCGGTGATGAGGCGCAGGCTGGCGTCGTGCTCGATGAGGTCGCAGGCGTCGACCAGGCGGCCGTCGACCTGGCCGGCGATGGTCGCCTTGGCCAGGCCCGGGCCGATGGACTGGGCCACGTCCATGGGGCTGACGGGATGTTCGAATTCGCGGCGGCTGCCGTCGGGGAGCGTGATCGTGATCATGGGAGTCGGCAAGAAGGAAAGCGAGGCGGGCTGGGCGTTTCCCGCGGCGCGCCGGAAGCCGGCGGCACAAGGCGCGGGATACAAAGAAGGCGCCACAAGGGCGCCTGCTCGGACAGCCTTGGACGGGGTTTCATGCTGGGGCGGTGGTAGTGCTCATGTCGCACGCTCGGCCGGCGTTGCCGCGGGCCACCCGTAGTTCCGCATTGAAGAGAGACCAAATGGTAACGCATTTGGGTGGTTTGTGGATTTGAAGGGGGTGGAAGCGCGGGACTCGGGACCCGGAACCGGGGACTCGGAAAGGCGCTTGGCTGGCGTTGATGGTGTGCGTGGCAATCGACGGTCAAGGCCTGCAGCGCGGTGGCAACGAAGCTGCACGGGCTGTGCTCTTCCGGGTCCCCGGTCCCGAGTCCCGCGCCCCACCCCACGCTGCGCCGCAGCAAGTGCTATCCCGTACGCCATGGCATGCTTCGGCCTGTTTCCCCTGCACTGCGAGCGCCCGTCATCAAAGGCAAGGCCACATCGCTCGATATCGCCTACCTGGCGGGCGTATCGCAGCCCACCGTCTCGCGCGCACTGCGCGGCAGCCCGGCGGTCAACGAGCAGACCCGGCGCAAGATCCTGGCGATCGCCAACGAGTTGAACTACAAGGTCGACAAGCACGCCTCCAGCCTGCGCCTGCGCAATGCCGGCACGCTGGCGCTGCTGTTCTTCGAAGACCCGACCACCGACGACTCGCTGATCAACCCGTTCTTCCACTCGATGCTGGGCTCGATCACCCGCGCCTGCGCGCGCCACGGCTACGACCTACTGGTGTCGTTCCAGCAGCTGTCGGACAACTGGCGCGCCGACTACGGCGACAGCCAGAAGGCCGACGGCCTGATCCTGCTCGGCTATGGCGACTATCTGCAGGCGCAGCAGCGGCTGCAGCATCTGGTCGAGCAAGGCACCCACTTCGTGCGCTGGGGCGCGGTGCTGCCCGGGCAGCCGGGGGTGTCGATCGGCAGCGACAACTTCCAGGGCGGCCACGACATCACCGCGCATCTGCTGCAACAGGGCTGCCGGCGCATCGCGTTCCTTGGCGACGCCTCGAACCACTACCCCGAGTTTCTCGAGCGCTACCGCGGCCATGCCCAGGCGCTGCATGCGGCCGGATCGGAGCTCGCGCCCGGCCTGCAGGTGGACGCGATCACCACCGAGCAGTCCGGCTACGAAGCGGCGCAGGCGCTGCTGCGCGGCGGGGAGCGCTTCGACGCGGTGTTCGCCGCCAGCGACCTGATCGCGATCGGCGCGCTGAAGGCATTGCGCGAACACGGCCTGCGCGTGCCCGAGGACGTGGCCCTGGCCGGCTTCGACGACATCCCGATCGCCGCCTGTGTGGCGCCGGCGCTGTCGACCGTGCAACAGGACACCAAGCTGGCCGGCGCGGTGCTGGTCGAGACCCTGCTGGCGCAGATCGCCGGCCGACCGGTCGAGAGCCGCACCCTGCCGGTGACGCTGGCGTTGCGCGGTTCGTCGCTGCGCAGCTGATCCCTCACCGGCGCGCGGACGCAGCCGCAGACGCTCCATTCGCGCCGGGCAGACACGCCACGCGCATCCGCCGCGTTTTCCTTACGAAAGCAGAATGATTATCATCCGCGAGAGAGTGCCGCGGATCGCCGCGGCTGCACGCCGCCGCCTGGAATGCCGATGCCCCCTGCCCGTCCCGCGTCCCACCCGACCTCCGCCCTCCCGCCGGCAACCGCCGCAGGCGGCAGGCCGCCGCGATCGGCAGCATGGAGCGGCACCCGATGAGTACGGCCATTGCCGGGATTGTCCTGGCCGCCGTATGCGCGGCGCTGTCCGCGCTGGCGCTGTACGCCGGCTCGCCGAACTGCCGCCTGGCACCGCTGCGGCGCCTGCGCCGGTTCGGCAACGGGCTGGGCCTGGCGCTGGCCGGTGCCTCGCTGGCGGCGTGGATCGCGCAGTTGGGCGTCGGCGCCGGGCTGTGCGCGATGCTCGCCAGCTGGATGCTGGCGCTGATGCTGGTACCGACCGTCGGCGCCCTGCGCGGCGAGACGGGCGATACCACACGGAGCCGGCCGCGATGATGTGGAGCCGCGGGCTGGCCGGGCTGATTCCCGGCTTCTTCCTGGCCGCCGCGCTGACCGGCCTGGTCTGCTGGCTGCCGCCGGGGCCGTGGCAGCAGGCGCTGGTCCCCGCGCTGATCGCGTTCGTGCCGCTGTGGGTGGGCGTGGCGATCGGCGCCTATTGCTGCGCCAGCGGGCGCCGCGCCTGGAGTTGGTTGAGCGCGCTGGCAGTGGCCGGCTTCGCCCTGCTGTGGGCGCTGAAGGCGCTGGGCTGGGCGCAATGAGGACATCCGCATGAAACTGCAAGCCGCCACGCTGCGGACCTTCACCGCCCTGCACACCTGGATGGGCCTGGTCGCCGGCTTCGCCTTGTTCGTCGCCTTCTATGCCGGCGCGATCACCGTGTTCCACCACGACCTGCCGCGCTGGCAATCGCAACAGGTGGTGCCGGTGCAGACCGTGGACGATGCGCAGCGCCTGCTCGACGCGACGTTGGCGCGGCATCCGCAAGCCAAGCCGATGCTCGGCATGCTGTTCCCCAGCAGCGAATTTCCCAAGGCGCTGATCTACTGGCCCGATGCCGAGGGCGTGTGGCAGATGGCCACGCTCGACGACCTGGAGGGCGGGCCGGAACTGCCGCAGGCGGGTCTGGCCACCCTGGTCAACGAACTGCACTACACGCTGGGCCTGCCGGTGGCCGGCGTCTATCTGATGGGCATCGTCAGCCTGTTGTATGCGGTGGCGATCGTGTCCGGGGTGATCATCCATCTGCCGAAGCTGCTCAAGGACCTGTTCGCGCTGCGCCCGGGCCGCAATCTCAAGCAGTTCTGGCTGGATGCGCACAACGTGGTCGGGGTGCTGAGCCTGCCGCTGCACCTGATGTTCGCGGTGACCGGCGCGATATTGTGTCTGTCGCTGGTCCTGATGGCGGCGCTGAATCCGCTGGTCTTCGACGGCAAGGTGCAGGACGCGGTGCCGGTGGCGATGGACACCGCGCCGGTGCGCAGCGCCAGCGGCACGCCGGCGCCGGTGGGCACGCTGGCCGACTGGAGCACGCGTGCCGTCGCCGAGGCGCGGCGGCAAGGACTGCACGATTTCGCGCCGGTGTACATGAAGCTGCAGCACGCCGGCGACCGCAACGCGACGGTGGAAATCAGCGGCGAGTCGCCCGGCACGCTGGGACCGACCGGGACGGTGGCGCTGGACGCGGCCAGCGGCAAGGTGATCGCCACCCAGCTGCCCGGCCGCCGCGACGCCAACCATGCCACGCTGACCTCGGCCTATGCGCTGCATTTCGGCGAATACGGCAATGCGCTGGTGCCGTGGCTGTACTTCCTGCTCGGCATCGGCGGCGCGTTCCTGTTCTACTCGGGCAACCTGCTGTGGATCGAATCGCGGCGCAAGCGCCGCCAGGCGCAGCAAGGCCGCGCGCAGATCAACATGGCGCGGGCCACGGTCGGCGTGTGCATCGGCCTGTGCGTGGCGATCTCGGCGGCATTCGTCGCGGTGCAGGTGCTGGAACGGATCGCGCCGGACGCGGTGGATGCCGGCATGCGCTGGACCTGCTTCGGCAGCTGGGCGCTGTGCGCGCTGTGGGCGGCGCTGCGCGCGCCGGCGCAGGCCGCGCGCGAGCTGTTGTGGGCCGCCGCCGCGGTGACCGCGGCGATCCCGCTGGCGCACGGCCTGGCCAGCGGCTGGTGGATGTGGAGCGCCGCCGCCGCCGGGCAATGGCCATTGTTCTGGGTCGACGGCATGGCCGTGGCGATGGCAGTGGGCTTCGCCGCGCTGGCACGCGCAACTGCGCGCCGCGCCCGGCATGGCGAACCGAACAGCGTGTGGGCCGAGCCGCAGCCGTCGGTCGCGTGAACACTGCCAGCTTCTTGTAGGAGCGGCTTCAGCCGCGACCAGGTATTACCGATAACGCCCGGTCGTGGCTGAAGCCGCTCCTACAGTGGCGGCTCCACGCCATCCTTCGCCGCCATCAGCCAATCCAGCCGCGCGCGCAGATCCGAGCGAACGATCGGCGCATCGGACAGGAACACGCGCACGCCGTGCGCCGGCACCTCGGCGCGCAAGCTGTCCGCGACCTCGACCGCGCTGCCGTCGAAACCGTCGCGCCAGGTACCCGGCTGCAGGTAACGGCGCACTTCCAGTGTCTTCGGCGCGTCGCCCTTGTTCAGCAGCACCAGCGCGGTCTGGGTGCCGCCGGCATACTGGAACACGCGATAGAACACCGCCTCGTCGCCGGACAGGCGCAGGTCGAGCTGCAGCCCGCGCTGCAGCGCCGGCGTGCGTTGCCGCAGCAGCGCGATGCGCTGCAACGGCGCGAAGATCGGGCTCTGCGGCGCCGCGTCCACCCGCGCCTGGCCGAAATAGTTGCGGTTGCCGGCATGCTCGGCGCGGCCGCGCATGAAGCCGGTTTCCGAGCCGTAATAGATCACCGGGATGCCGCGCGCCGTGAACAGCCAGTTGTGCGCATCGATGAAGCCGGCGTCGCTGGCGTCCAGCCGCGCCATGTCGTGGTTGTCGTAGAAGGTCATCAATTCGTACGGGTTGGCGTACGGGCCGCGCTCCAGGTACAGCGGCGCCTGCAATTGCTCGAAGCCGCCGCGCGCATGCCCGAACACCGTGGACAGCGCCTGCTTCAGCGGGAAATCCAGCACGCTGACCCCGGCGTTGCGCGCCCAGGTGTGCCCGGCGATCTTGCGCGCGTCGTAGTCGAAGGCCTCGCCGAACATGAACATGCCCGGCCGCTGCGCGCGGATGCGGCGCACGAACTCGTGCCAGAAGCTGTCCGGCATCCAGCCGATGGTGTCGATGCGGAAGGCGTCCGCGCCCTGCCCCAGCCATTGCGAATAGGCGCCGACCAGATACTCCATCACCGCCGGATTGCGCTCGTTGAAATCCGACAGCTCGGCCAGGCCGCCGCCGGTGTTGTAGAACGCATGCAGCGGGTTGTGCGCCGGATCCAGCCTGGCCGGCGGCAGGTTCTGGTGATCGGCGACGAGCTTGCCGTCGCGATCGAACACCTGGCCGAACATCGGTTGCCGCTTCGGCATCGTGTACGCCGGCGAGCCATGGTTGCCGACGATGTCCAGCACCACCTTCAGCCGCTGCGCATGCATCGCCTGGGTGAAGCCGGCGAAATCCAGGCCCGGGCTGGGCAGGTGTTCGTCCAGCTTGTAGAAATTGACGCCCCAATAGCCGTGATAGCCGGTCTTGCCGCGATCGCTCAGGTTGCTGCCCCAACTGATCGGCTTGCCGCCGGTGAACGCTTCGTCCGGATTGTCGACGATCGGGGTGATCCACACCGCGCCGAAGCCCAGCCCGCGGATATAGCCGGCGTTGTCGACCACGCCCTTGAAGTCGCCGCCCAGGTAGCCGATGTTGTCGCTCTCGCCCGGCGGCGCCGGCAGCGGGATGTCGAAGGTGCGGTGCGCGCCCCCCTGGTCGCGATGATCGTTGCCGGGATCGCCGTTGACAAAGCGATCGGTGACCACGAAATACACCGCCTCGCTGGCGAACGGTTCCAGCGTGCCGTAGTACTCCGCCGCTGCCTGCGCACGCGCCGGTGGCGCAACGGCACCCAACAAGGCCAGCGCCAGCAGCGAAATCCGATACGTCATTGCGTTGCTCCGTGTTCGGCGGGAACCCGCAGCACGCACAGCGCCGCCAGCAGCAGGCTGGCGCCGCCGATGCCCAGCGCGTACAGCGGCCGGCCGCCGAGCCAGTGCGTGAGCACGAAACCCAGCACGCTGACCGCGACCAGCTGCGGGATCACGATGAAGAAATTGAAGATGCCCATGTACACGCCCATCTTCGCCGCCGGCACGCTGTCGGACAGCAAGGCGTACGGCAGCGACAGGATCGAGGCCCAGGCGAAGCCGACGCCCAGCATCGACAACAGCAGCCACTGCGGATCGCGGATCCACAGGAACGACAGCAGCCCTATCGCACCCAGGCACAGGTTGAGCAGATGGCTGACGCGCAGGCCGACCGCGCGCACCAGCAGCGGAATGGCGATCGCCGCGAGCGCGGCGAAGCCGTTGTACGCACCGAACAGCACGCCCACCCAGTTTGCGCCGTCGTTGTACGCCGCCGAGGCGGTGTCGGTGGCGCCGTAGTGCGTCTGCGTCACCGCCGCGGTGGTGTAGATCCACATCGCGAACAGCGCGAACCAGGAGAAGAACTGCACCCAGGCCAGGCGTCGCATCGCCTGCGGCATCGCCTGCACGTCGCGCATGATCGCCGCCAGCATGTGGTGCGGCCTCAGTCGCGGCGCCAGCCATTGCAACAGTCCATAGCCGGCGACCAGGCCGGCCAACACGTACAGCATGCGGTCGCCGCGGCTCCAGAAGATCGCCGCCGCGCCGGCAAGGCCCAGCAGCAGCCAGATCGCCGCGGCGGCATCCGAACGCGGCATGGCTGTCGCGTGTTCGGCGGCGTGCGACGGCGGCGCGTCGTCGAACTCCTGCAGCGTTTCGGGCGGATACTCGCGCGTGCGCAGCACGGTCCAGCCGATGGACAGGAACAGCACCGCGCCGCCGAGGTAGAACGCGTAGCGCACCGTCGCCGGCACGTGGCCGGGCGCGGCGGTATTGCTCACGCCCCACTGCGCCAACAGCCAAGGCAGCATGCTCGCCACCACCGCGCCGACGCCGATGAAGAAACTCTGCATCGCATAGCCGCTGGCGCGCTGGCGTTGCGGCAACTGGTCGCCGACGAAGGCGCGGAACGGCTCCATCGAGATGTTGATCGACGCATCCAGGATCCACAGCGTGCCGGCCGCCACCCACAGTGCCGGCGAGTTCGGCATCACCAGCAGCGCCAGTGTCGTGAACAGCGCGCCGACCATGAAATACGGGCGGCGCCGGCCGAAGCGGTTCCAGGTGCGGTCGGACAGATAGCCGACGATCGGCTGCACGATCAGCCCGGTCAGCGGCGCGGCGATCCACAGCCCCGGCACCTGCTCCATGTCCGCGCCCAGGGTCTGGAAGATGCGGCTGGCATTGGCGTTCTGCAGCGCGAAACCGAACTGGATGCCAAGGAAGCCGAAGCACATGTTCCAGATCTGCCAGAACGACAGCGCCGGCTTGGCGCGCGGCGCGGTCCTCATCGGCTCACCTTCGCGGCGCCGGCCGGCGCGATCAGCAGCGCGGCGACATCGGCCGCATTGACCACGCCGTCGGCGCCACCCTGGCCGCCGGTATAGCGCGCGAAGTGCTGCAACGCGCTCATGTTGGCCGCAGGCGCCAGGCGGATGCGGCAGGCCTGCCCGGCCTTGAGCGCGAACACGGCGGCAGTGGACTCCTGTTCGCCGACGCTGTGCGGCATCACCACCGGCATGCGTTGCGGCGCGGCATCGCCGCATTGCAGTTGCAGCTGTTTCACCGCGGCGGTGACACCGGTATTGATCGGGCCGTGCGCGTTGACGTAGCGCAGGCTCAGCCGGTACTCGCCATCGCGCGGCGCGGTCCAACGCCAGTCGTCGGGTCCGCGCAGGCGGATCACGTCGCCGATGCAGACCGTGGGGCTGTGCAGCGACTCCCAATGCGCATCGCGGCGGGTCAGGCTCAGGCACTGCACGTCCTCGCGCAACGGCAGGCGCACGCCGTCGGCGGCGCCTGGCCGGCGCTGTCCATCGACGTACAGCACCGCGTCGGCGGCCGCCGCGACGCGCCAGCCCTGCGCATCGCGCTCGACACGCGGCGCTGGCGGCGCGAGCGGGGCGAACGCATCGGCGGCCGCGAGCAGCGGCACCGGCGTGCTCGCCGTGTCGCGCGCGACCAATTGCACGGTGGTCACGCCATCATGGGTGCGCGTGTCGCCGGCCACCAGCAGGTCGCCATGCAGCTGCGCAGGCCGCCGCAGCACGATGCGCCGCTCGCGCAGCTGCAGCGCGATCTCGTCGCGCTCGCCGAACAACATCGGCACCAGGCCCACCGGCAACTTCGGTGCCACCGTTCCGTCGTCCTCCACCCCGAACACGCCTTCGATCACCATCGCCAGGTAGCCGGCCACCGACCACAGCTGCCGCGGCGAATTGACCACCGGCCCGCTGAGCGGGCCATCGTCCACATGCGCGGCCTGGCTCAGGAATTCGTAGTTCTCCATGTTCGAGCCGGCCAGCGCGGCGCCGCGCAGCAGCGAGCGCACTTCGAAGGCGATGCGCGCGCTGTCGTCGGTATGCCGCGCCGCGCGCAGCGCATAGGCGCTGACGAATGGCCAGATCGCGCGGTTGTGGTAGATCGGCACATCTCGCTGCTGCGGCCAGACCACCGGGCTGCCGGCCTCGACCGCCGGATAGCGCGCCAGCGCCTGGCGCGCGCGTTCGCGCGGCAGCACGTCGGCCAGCACCGCCAGCGACAGCCCCAGCAGGTCATAGCTTTCGTAGGCCACCGGATGCGCAGCGCTGCCGAGATAGCTGACGTAGGTGCCACGGTCCTCGCGCCAGAAGCGCTGCGCAATCGCCTGCTGCAGCGCATCCGCCCAACCGGCATAGCGCGCCGCCACCGCGGTGTCGCCGTGCTCGCGCGCCAGCCGCTCGCCCAGGCGCAACGCCTGGTAATGCAGCACATTGGTGGACAGCGCGAACGACTCGGCGATGAAGCGCACGTCGTTGCGGGTCCAGGCCGGATAGGTCTGCTCGCGCCAGTCCAGGAACGAGGTCTCGCCGCGGTACAGGCCGATGCGCGGGTCGAACGCGAATGCGCGATCCTGCGCCAGGGTCGCATCGAGCGCGGCGCGGGTGTCGGCGGCGAACTGCGCATCGTCGAGCAGATGCCGCGCAGCCAGGAACCAGACCACGCGGTCGCTGCTCACCGGCCAGCTGCCGCCCGAGCCGGTGTCCTGGGCCACGAACAGGCCCGGCAGCGCATCCGCGCCGCGCATCGCCGACAGCTTGAAGCGCAGCGAGCGCCGCGTGCGCTGCGGGTCCAGCCGCGCCAGCGCCAAATCGGCGGCATAGCTGACGTCGCGGGTCCACACGTAGGGCCAGCGTTCGCCGGTCTGGTAGCAGTCGCAGGGCAGCGGCTTGCCGTGGTCGAAGGCAGGATCGCGGATCGCGTCGACCTGGTCGTCGCGCAACTCCTGCTGCGCCAGCGCGAACAGCGCATCGAACAGCGGGCTGGCGGTGTCGCTGCGCAGCGGCTGCGCCGCCAGCGTGCGCGTGCCCTGCGCCGAACGCAGCACGAAGCCGCCGTCGGCGGTGGCCGCGGCCTGCGCGGTCTGGCCGCGCCATTGCAACGACGTCTGCCACGCAGACGCCGACACCGCAGCACCCAAGGTGGCGGCCAAGCAGATCATCTTCAGCATCGAAGCGGCGGACCGGCTCGCGCCCGTCGGCCTCCCTCCCTCTTTGCCTGCATTGTGGGTTCGCCGCACCGGCATGCCGGCACCGCGGTCGCGGCCTCTTCTTCGAGAAGCGCTGCCGACATGGTAGACGCGCCGCACCGCATCGCGCGCATCTGCATACGTATTCATCGCGCAGGCCGCAGCGGCGCCGCAGCGCCTCGCTATAGTCGCCGCAGCTGCAACGGCCGCCTTGGGAGGGGACATGCCGCAGTTTCATGCCATGCCACGCGCGCGCCGGACCCTGCGCCTGCCGCTGCTGTTCGCGGCCGCGCTGTTGTGCACCGCACCGCTGCTGCGCGCGGAACCGAAGACCGTGGCCAGCGTGGACTCGCCGGGCAAGGTACTGCAGGTCGCGTTGCTACTGGACGACGGCAAGCCGAGCTACCGCGTGCAGCGCCTGGGCGACACCGTGATCGGCGAGTCCAGGCTGGGCTTCCAGTTGCGCGACGGGCGCCTGGATCGCGATCTGGCGGTGCTGGGGCAGGCCACGCGCAGCGTGGACGAGACCTGGGAGCAACCGTGGGGCGAACGCCGCTATGTGCGCAACCACTACAACGAACTGCGCGTGGAGCTGGGCGAGCGCGGCGGCCAGCGGCGCCGCTTCACGATGCTGTTCCGGGTCTACGACGACGGCCTGGGCTTCCGCTACAGCTTCCCGCAGCAAGCGGGCCTGCGCGAGGCGATCATCGATGAGGAACTGACCGAATTCGACATCGTGCCGGAGGCGTCCGCCTGGTGGATCCCGGCCGGCGAGCCGATCCACTACGAATACCTGTACCGGCAGACGCCGCTGAACCAGGTCGCGCTGGCGCATACGCCGATCACGATGCGCAGCCGCGACGGACTGCACATCGCCCTGCACGAGGCCGCCCTGGTCGACTACGCCGGGATGTGGCTGCGCCGCGGCGACGGCCAGCGCCTGCACGCGCAGCTGTCGCCGTCGGCGCAAGGCTGGAAGGTCAAGCGCCGCCTGCCGTTCGACACGCCGTGGCGCACCGTGCAGATCGCCGACCACGCCGGCGGCCTGGTCGACTCCAATCTGATCCTCAACCTCAACGAGCCCAATGCGCTGGGCGACGTGAGCTGGGTGCACCCGGCCAAGTACGTGGGCGTGTGGTGGTCGATGCATTTGAACCAGGAAACCTGGGCGACCGGGCCGAAGCACGGCGCGACCACCGCCAACACCCGCCGCTACATCGACTTCGCCGCCGCGCACGGCTTCCGTGGCGTGCTGGTGGAAGGCTGGAATCCCGGCTGGAACGGCGAATGGTTCGGCAACGGCGGCGGCTTCGACTTCACCCGGCCCACCCCGGATTTCGACCTCGAAGCGCTCAGCGCCTATGCCGCCAAGCGCGGCGTGCACCTGATCGGCCATCACGAGACCGGCTGCGCGGTGCAGCACTACGAAGACCAGCTCGATGCCGCCCTGGACCTGTACGCACGCCTGGGCGTGGACACCTTCAAGACCGGCTACGTCTGCGACGACGGCCAGGTGGACCGGCGCAATCCGGCCGGCAGGCCGCTGTGGCGCGAATGGCACGACGGCCAGTTCATGGCGCAGCATCACCTGAAGGTGGTGCGCGAAGCCGCGGCGCGGCACCTGTCGGTCAACGCGCACGAGCCGATCAAGGACACCGGCCTGCGCCGCACCTATCCCAACTGGCTGTCGCGCGAAGGCGCGCGCGGCATGGAATACAACGCCTGGGGACAGCCGCCGAACCCGCCCGAACACGAGGTCAACCTGGTCTTCACCCGCATGCTAGCCGGTCCGATGGACTACACCCCGGGCATCCTCAGCCTGAAAGGCCGCGACGGCCAGCCGATCCCGAGCACGCTGGCGCGGCAGCTGGCGCTGTACGTGGCGATCTACAGCCCGATCCAGATGGCCGCCGACCTGCCCGAGCACTACCTGCAGCACCGCGACGCGTTCCGCTTCATCGAGGACGTGGCGGTGGACTGGGACGACAGCCGCGTCCTCGACGGCGAGGTCGGCGACTACGTGACCATCGCGCGCAAGGACCGCCACAGCCGCGACTGGTACCTGGGCAGCATCACCGACGAACACGGCCGGGTGCTGCCGGTGTCGCTGTCGTTCCTGGAGCCGGGCGTGCGCTACCGCGCCGAGATCTACCGCGACGGCGACGCCGCCGACTACCGGCACAACCCGTTCGACTTCGTACGCGAGCAACGCGAGGTCGGCAGCGCCGATTCCCTGGAACTGAAGCTGGCGCCGGGCGGCGGCCAGGCGATCCGCTTCACGCCGCTGGACGCGGCGGCGGCCGCCGCCGACGGCGATCCAGCGGCACGGCGCTAGCCCATTCCCGCTCCGGACCGGATCGCTGGATGACGTTACCTGCAGGAGCGGCCTCGGCCGCGACGGACTTCACCGACAAGGCCCGCCACGACCCAAGTCGCCAGACAACCTGCAATGGCTCAGGCGATCGGCAACGGTCTGCTTCGGACGGATGACTGACGCATCCATGCAGCGCCGCCTTTTCCGTTCCCCGCGCATGCTGCGCGCGAACGCGTGCCGCCCTGGCCCATAACGCTCGTCGCGCCTGGTATCCGCATCTGTCTCCCAGGCATCTGCTCTCCCCATCGGCATGCGTCGGACTGCCGCGACTGCCTGCATGCCCCGCATCCACGCACTTCGCAGCGCGCTGCGCCGCACATTCCCGCACACCGCCTTTGCGATCACGACGCGCCCACGCTTTATCGCCGTACGCCATCGCCACCGTGGAATCGATTCCAATGCGATGAAACCCAGTGAATACGTATGCAGGCCGCGTTCGCGGCGGATTGCCGTGTCTACCATACGTCGCAGTCGCGTTACCGAACATCGGCAGCGCGATCCCTACATCCGGCCGATCTTCCGGATCAGAAAATTTGCACGACAACATTGCCTGGGAGGGGAAAATGTTGAACCACAAGCGCAATGCGCTGACGCTGGCCGTAGCCATCGCCATGACACCGATGCTGGCCGCCGCACAGTCCGAGACGCAGTCCGCCACCGCAGCCGCCGACGGTCAGGTCACCGATCTGGACAAGGTCGAGGTGACCGGCATCCGCCGCGGCATCGAGAACGCGATCGCGATCAAGAAGGATTCCACGTCCATCGTCGAGGCGATCTCGGCCGAGGACATCGGCAAGCTGCCCGACGTCAGCATCGCCGAATCGCTGGCGCGCCTACCCGGCCTGGCCGCACAGCGCGTGGCCGGCCGCGCCCAGGTCATCAGTGTGCGCGGCCTGTCGCCGGACTTCTCCACCACCCTGCTGAACGGTCGCGAGGTGGTCAGCACCGGCGACAACCGCAGCGTCGAATTCGACCAGTACCCGTCCGAACTGGTCAGCGGCGTCACCGTCTACAAGACCCCCGATGCCGGCCTGGTCGGCCAGGGCCTGTCGGGTACGGTGGACATGCAGACCGCGCGCCCGCTCAGCTTCGGCGAGCGGGTGATCGCGATCGGCGGCCGCTACCAGCGCAATTCGCTGGGCAAGGCCGCCGATACCGATCCTTATGGCAACCGTTTCAGCGCCAGCTACATCGACCAGTTCGCCGATCGCACCATCGGCCTGGCGATCGGTTACGCGCATACCGACACGCCCATTCAGGAGAACCAGGTGGGCCTGTACGAACCCTGGAGCACACAGAACACCGATAGCGGCGCGCGCCCGGGTGTGGCCGCCGGCACCTACTTCTCCGACGGCATCAAGGCGCTGCGCCGCACCGGCGACTCCAAGCGCGACGGCGTGATGGCGACCTTGCAGTACCGCCCTTCCAATGCCTGGACCAGCACGCTCGATGCCTTCCACACCGAAGCCGAGCAGATCGACACCGCCAACCAGTTCGAGCTCAACCTCAGCAACTACAACGGCGGCTACACCCCGGGTCTGGCCATCGCCGGCACCCAGGTCAACGGCAACGGCACCTTCACCGGCGGCACCGCCAGCGGTGTCTATCCGTTGGTACGCGGCATGTACAACAAGCGCGAGGACAAGATCGACGCGTTCGGCTGGAACAACGAAATCAACGCCGGCGCCGTGCGGATCATCACCGACGTGAACTACTCCAAGGCTACGCGCAAGGAGCTCAATCTCGAGAACAACCTGCAGCTGACGCCGATGCCGCAGCTGGACACGGTCGGCCTTACCTACCGCAACAACGGCTTCTCGCAGCTTTCGCCCGGGCTGGACTATTCCAACCCGGATGCGCTGTACATCACCAACACCATCTACGGCTCCGGCTACGGCAAGGCGCCGCGCGTGGAGGACGTGCTGAAGGGCGCGCGCCTGCAGGCAAGCTTCCCGATGCCCGAAGCGCTGCGCTGGTTCTCCGATCTGGACGTGGGCGTGAACTACGCCAACCGCGAGAAGGAAAAGCACCAGCCCGAAGGCAACATCACCCTGGGCGCGCAAGGCGACACCACCATCGCCTCCGACCTGCAGTACGCGCCGGTGAACCTGGGCTTCGCCGGCATCGGCTACATCCCCGCCTGGAACGTGCCGGGCGCGGTCTCGCGCTACATGGTGTTCGATCCCAGCGAGGATGCCTCGTACCTGGTCTCCAAGGCCTGGACTGTGCAGGAAAAAATCACCACTGCCTGGATGCGCGCCAACATCGACACCGAATGGGGCGCGGTAGGCGTGCGCGGCAACATCGGCGTACAGCTGCAGCACGCAGACCAGTCGTCGCAGGCGAATTACTGGGATGCCTCGCAGCCCGTCGGCAGCGAAGTGCGGCCGATCGACGAAGGCAAGACCTACAACGACTGGCTGCCGAGCTTGAATCTGGCCTTCCAGTTCCCGCACGAGCAGACCCTGCGCTTCGCGCTGGCCAAGCAGGTCGCGCGTCCGCGCGTGGACCAGCTGCGCGCCTCGCTGGAATTCGGCGTGGACAACGCCACCGGCAAGCCCGGCGCCAGCGGCGGCAACCCAACCCTCGATCCGTGGCGCGCCAACGCCCTGGACATCTCCTACGAGAAGTACTTCGGCGCCAAGGCCTATGTCGCGGCCGCGTTCTTCTACAAGGACCTGAAGAGCTACATCTACACCCAGACCCGCGACGACTACGACTTCTCCGCCCTGGTCGCCGGCTACGTGCCGCCGCCGGGCTCGGCGCCGGTGCAGACCACCGGCACCTTCAGCGCGCCGTTCAACGGCAAGGGCGGCACCCTTCGCGGCCTGGAACTGACCGCCTCGCTGCCACTGGACATGCTGTTCGCCCCGTTGGAAGGATTCGGCATCCAGGCCAGCGCCACCTTCAACGACAGCGACGTCAAGATCCGCGACCCGGAAAGCGCATCAAGCGTGGGCGACGGCGAGATCAGCCTGCCGGGCTTGTCCAAGCGCGTCTACAACCTCACCGCCTACTACGAGCGCAACGGCTTCGAAGCACGCGTCAGCCAGCGCCGGCGCTCGGACTTCATCGGCGAGATCGGCAACTTCAACGGCAACCGCACCCTGCGCTACGTGGTCGGCGAGAACATCACCGACGCGCAGATCAGTTATACCTTCGGCGATCTGAGCAGCCTGAAAGGCCTGAGCCTGCTGCTGCAGGCGAGCAACCTGAGCAACTCGCCCTACCGCACCTATGCCGAGACCAAGGATCGCCCGCTGGAATACATCGAGTGGGGCCGCACCTATGTGCTCGGGGTGAACTACAAGTTCTAGGCCAACCCTCCGTGCCTGCAGCAAGCCCGTCGGCGTGATGCCGGCGGGCTTTTTTGTGCCCAGTACGCTGCGCAGCAGCGCCCGGCGAAACGCATCGGCCTGCCAGCCCAACTGCGCAAACGGCAATGCCCACGCACGAACACTGAATGACGTAGCGAGTGGCGCGCATGCGTTGCCCATGCCACACGCACCAATGCCCAGGGTTGTGTCAGTACCAGTGCCGGTGTCGTTCGCAACGAAACGGCCATAGGTGCCGCAAGAAACGCTTTCACCCATGGATCATGGACACGCGCGCTTCAATCAGGGCAACGGCTTTTGTGCACTGTAGGGCAACGCGAGCCGATGATTTGCAACCTGGTCGCGCTCTAGGCGCCCCAATGGCGGCAACATGCGGGATTTGGATATGGAACCGCGAGTAGCAAGCGGTTCGTGTACATCCAATGCGGTGACATCCAGGAGACAGGCGAACGTCCTGTGCCAGGGAGGAAATCTACACTCCCATGGCCCGACGTTGGCATCCATGCCGCTTTCGGCTGCCTGTCACGCAGGCAGCCGAACCAGCGGACTGCGCGGTGGCTACACGCCTTCCAGACACACCATCGCGTAACCGGGCAGCTGCAGGCCACCCTCGACCTTGCCTGGGTCGATGCCAGGCACTGCCAGCTGTCGCCATTGCCCCGCGGGCAGCGCCACTTCGGTGGCTTGTGCCGACAGATTGAACGCCAACAGCAGCGTCTGCCGCGCATGCCGGCGCTGAAACATCAACACCGGCTCGGCGGTCTCGACGAACGCGATATCGCCTTCGCGCAAAGCTGCATGCCGTTTGCGCCAGGCCTGGAACTGCTGGAACGCGATCAACACCGAATGCGGATCGGCCAGTTGCGCCGCCACCGACTGCGCGCGATGCGCTGGCGCCACCGGTAGCCATGGCTTCCCGGTGCTGAAGCCGGCTTGTGCGCTGTCGTCCCACGGCATCGGCGTACGGCATCCATCGCGCCCCTTGAAGCTCGGCCAAAATGCGATGCCATACGGGTCCTGCAGCGCCTCGAACGGGACCTCGGCCTCGCCCAGGCCCAACTCCTCGCCCTGATAGACGCACACCGAACCGCGCAACGAGCACAGCAACGCGATCAGCAGCCGCGCGAACGCAGGCGTCTGCGCGCCCTGCCCCCAGCGCGTTACCGCACGCTGCACATCGTGGTTGGAAATCGCCCAACACGGCCAACCTTCGGTCATCGCCACTTCGAGACTCGACACCGTCTCGCGGATGTAGCGTGCGCTGAAATCGTCGGTCAACAGCTCGAAGCTGTAGCCCATGTGCAGATGCCCGGCCCGCGTATATTCGGCGGTGGTGGCGAGCGAGTCCTCGGACGAGATCTCGCCCAGGCTCACCGTCCCGGGATAGCGATCGAGCAGACCGCGCAGCTTCTGCAGGAACGGCAGGTTCTCCGCCTGCGTGTTGTTGTAGTAGTGGTACTGGAACGCATACGGATTGTCGGGACTGAAGCCCCGCCCCACGCGCTTTTCCGGGGGCTTTGGCGGATTGTCCCGCAGCAACGGATCGTGGAAGCAGAAATTGATCGCATCCAGCCGGAACCCATCCACCCCGCGCGCAAGCCAGAACTCGACATTGTCCAACGTGGCCTGCTGCACCTCGGGATTGTGGAAGTTGAGGTCCGGCTGCGACGACAGGAAGTTGTGCAGGTAGTACTGGCCACGACGCGGCTCCCACTGCCAGGCGACGCCGCCGAAGATCGACATCCAGTTGTTCGGCGGGGTGCCATCCTCGCGCGCGTCCGCCCAGACGTACCAGTCGGCCTTGGGATTGTCGCGGCTCTGGCGGCTTTCCTTGAACCACGCATGCTCCACCGACGTGTGGCTGAGCACCTGATCGATCATCACCTTCAAGCCCAGCGCATGCGCCTTGGCCAGCAAGCGATCGAAGTCGTCCATCGTGCCGAACAGCGGATCGACCTCGCGATAGTCGGCGATGTCGTAGCCGAAATCGGCCATCGGCGACTTGAAGAACGGCGAGATCCAGATCGCGTCAACGCCAAGCGATGCGATGTAGTCCAACTTGCGAACGATGCCGGGCAGATCGCCGATACCATCGCCGTTCGCATCGAGAAAGCTACGCGGATAGATCTGATAGATGACGGCACCGCGCCACCATGGAGCCTGAGTCATGCAACGCCCCCCTTCGGGCAGAGATCGCGCGCGCAGTGGGCACGCGGAAAGCTGCGTTAGGGTAACGTCGATGTGCGAATTGCAAAGGTGCTTGCATACGTATTCAGCGTATCGATGGCTGGTGCGTAAGGCCATCGTCCTTTGGCCCAATCGGCGGCAAGGACAACATGCTAGCGCCTACGATGTCGGCGCCGATGCAAAAAATTCAACGCAGCCGCTAGCAGTCGTTACGGATTGGGCGAGCGGATCAAAAATCATAGCTTCTGGTTCAGCTGCTGATCTCTACCGCAGCCTCAATCAGGCATAGCACCAAAAATCAATAGCTTCTAAAAACAGGATTTGAACACTCTGAAACGGTAACCTTGCAATACTTACCCGCCGTCTCGACCCCGCATTTATCCATCGCTCTCTGTGATGCAATTTCCATGGTCGCCGCAGTTAACCAATTTAATTTACCAACCCAATTGGCATCACCTAATAGCGACGAAACACAGGCATACTACAAGCCGAATAAATCACGGAACATTCTGAAGATTTATTGGCTTTCTTACAATCCTTTTCAGCTATTGCAGTTGCGACTTTTACATTTTTTCCTGGTCGAGTCACAGGAGCGCCACCACGCTCCACCCCATTCACCGAAGGCGCAAGTATGGCGACACACTGATTAGAATACGACATCACAATGCCGCAGTTCGCGCTACCCAAAGACCGGCATTTTTCCAAAGCATCATTGATGGCGTCTTCTTTCGAAGTCTTGTTGGCTGCCACTCCTGTATTTCCCGAAGTAGACATATCGGCAGCAACAGCACCGAATCTACTGTCCCATTCTCCAGCAGGCTGAGGGGGCGGTGGATCCACATAGCTAACCGAAGGCCCACATGTTGCACTGCCTGCTGTCGTACCAACCGGGCAGGCAGTTTGTGCTAGTGCACTTCCGGCAAAATAACCTGAGGCAAATAAAAAAACCGCAAGAAAATTTTTCATATAAATCACCTCAGAAAAACGCCATTACCCAACATCACCACCTGGCTTCTTTCCAGCCAACCCCATGTTTCTATTATTATAATTGAGATCCGGACCATCGGAGCCCGCTACTCGGCTTCCATAAGTATTGACTGGATTAGTACCCACGCCATTATTTTGAACTTGCGCCTGCCCCAGATCCGAGGCACCTTGCGTTTGGCGAGGTACATAAGCCCCTCCCGGCCCAGCCGGCACCGCACCACCACCAGCACCCATCGCCGAATACGGGCTGAACTGGCCCAGCACGCCTTGGAAGAATGCAGCCGCCATCGGGGGCGCAGCACAACCAGTAATGCAGTTATTCAATACCTTTGATTCCGCATCCTCCTTTGAAAGCATCTTGGAACTGACCCCAGTGTCGCCATTAGGAGCCGTGGCGATTGCACCCCAGGTTTTAATCCACTCACCACTAGGGGAGGGAGGAGGTTGCACAATTTCACTCCCGAGGATTGACGAAGGGCCACATTGCGCCGAACCCACAGCGACACCAACAGGACACGCAGTTTGCGCGAACGCCCATAACGGAATGAAGGCGACAAAAAGGATAAAACATAAAAATTTAACTTAATAGCCATTTTCCGCCAAAAATCAAAATGCGAGAAATATTTAACAGGCTATCAAACAATTCCTTGCACCCAGCAAACTGCAACACAGCAACACAGCAACACAACAAATAAGACACCACCTAAATCAGTATTTATGAAAAACAGCCTGACTGCATCCAGAATATATAATTACACAACTATCCACATTAGAAGAATTATATTTCATGCATGCAGATTTTGCCGCTTGTTGCGCGACAGAACTGTCCTTTCCAGACCTCGAAGCCGGATTTCCCTTGGCAGGCGAACCATTATGGTATGGAGAAGCGATAGCTGCGCACTGATTTGCGTACCACATGTCAACCTTGCACTGACCTCCACCAAGAGACTTGCATTGGGCCAGCGCCTCTTTTAGCGCCTCCTCTTTCGATTCCTTTTTTTCCGCAACTCCGATGTTGCCTGTTCCAGTCGTATCACTAGCAACAGCTCCCCATTTCGTCTCCCACTCACCAGATGGCGTAGGAGGCGGCGGTTCTACATAGCTTGCGCCAGGACCAGGTCCACAGAGAGCACTACCAGGAGCTACTCCCGTGGGACAAGCTGTTTGGGCATTGGCAAAAAAACTAAATGACGAAATTATCACCAATAAACATGCATTTGAAAAAAAGCATAACCTATTCATACAATTAACCTAAATCTTGATTCCGAGGTCGATTTGCAGCCCCCATAACTCCAGTAGAACCTGAATCGGGCGTAGAAGTATTCATGGCGACTCGCGCACCTTGCCCTTGCGGCTGTTGCCCAGAATTCAATTCTGAAAGGTTGTTATTTTGAGCCTGAGGAGTCCGAGGGACGAACGAACCTCCAGGCCCAGCCGGCACAGCAGCCGCACCACCACCAGCACCCATCGCCGAGTACGGACTGAACTGGCCCAGCACGCCTTGGAAGAATGCAGCCGCCATCGGGGGCGCAGTCACAACCAGTGTCGTCATCACCAAGCCCAACCCTCCTTGCTGCAGCGACATGCTGCTGATGCCCTCGCCGGAAAGACTCCAACCATTTGCAGCCCATTTGGTAACGAATGCCAAAGCCACTGCCCCCACCACTTTGGTGGTGATCGCGACCATCACGCTCAATACCGACAACGAAAAAACCGTACCGATTCCGTAATACAGCCATTTGCTGAAGAGCTGCTTCGTGGCATTGAATAGCAGACACATGATGAACAGCGGCCCAAAACCAATGAACAGCGCCATCGCGATCTTGTTCAGCAGCAGCATCGAGCCGGCGACCACGCCCGGTCCGGCGATGCCCAGACCCATGAACCAGCGCGCCCGGGTCTTGTCGTCCTCCTGCTCCTTGTTGCCGGCCGCTTGCAACGCATCGATACTCGCCAATGCCGTCTGCATGAGCAGAAGGTTCTGGTCGATCTTGTCGTAAGGACTGTCGTCATCACCGGTGACTACCTGGGTGATCTCCTTGCTCAGTCCATCGGTCAGCGTCCAGTACAGCTTGGAGGAGCCAGTTGCCATGCTGGTTGCCAAGGCGATGATCAACGTGGCGCGCAGCGCTGTCACCACCATCGCCATCGCCGAATCGCGCGCCTGGCCTGTGACAATCCGATACCCCTGCAACAGGATCCACAAGGTCAGCACGGTCAATGCGATGGCACCCATCCACATCGTGGTGCGCTGCAGAAGCGCCCATTGGAAGATGTCGATCTCGTCGCGCAAATAATCGTTGATCAGCGAAAAGAACGCATAGTTGGCCATGTTGCCAAGAAAGGAGCTGAGCGCCCCACCAAGTGCGGCATCCATAAAACCAGTGGTCGTGTTAAACATGTTGGATCTTCCATGCGGGCGAGGTAGCACCCGAACCTTTGTTCAATTCGGAGATGGGCTTGGGCGGCACATCCATGCACAATGAGCGAGCGACATATTTCAAGCGGTTTCGCTTCACTTTTCGAAGCTCAGCGTTTGCATCCCGGACGGCTTGCTGCTCTTGACACCTTCGAGCGCTCCCTTCATCACCATACCGGCCACAGATGCCTTGGCCAGATCGGCGATCGGACCAGGCAAGTCCTCGAACCAACCATTGGGGCTCTTCTTCTTGCCCTTCATCGCGGCATCGGTCTGGTCGGCCTGCTCTTTCTGCAGATACTTGAGCCGGATCTCGTACGCGAACATCGCAGATTCCATCTGCTGACGATCGATATCCATCAAGGTCTTAAGCGCGATCAGCTTGTTGGTGTTGTCCTCCAGCTTGCCGATCTCGTTCTCTGCGATGTTGTTGCGCTCTTTCTCCAGATCGCGGAGGCGCTGCAGCCGCTTGGTCGTGATCTCGTACATGGCAACCATGTAGTTGTACTGAGCGTTCCTAGTCTTCTGCATCAGCTCGCAGTTGGTCTTTTGCTCGTCTGAGACTGGTGTGCCCTGGGCTCCTGCACAGTTGGCGATGCCGTAGTCCTCCTCGACCTTTTTCGGCTTCGTGTCGCCATCTTTCAACGCCTCAACCTCCTCGCCGCTGGGCTTATCCCCAGAGGGCTTGGCGCCGATCTGGTTGTCTTCGCGGATCTTGTCGAGCTTCTTGTCGAGTGTATCCGTGTTGGTCTTGTTCTCCTCGATCTGCTTGTCGTCTTGCACCCACCACTGCGCGAACGCGGTCGACGGCGCCGAAGCACACAGAACGCAAGCAATCGTCAGCAGACGGAATCGAGCGAAGGATTTCATATTGTTGTCCATATAGACCTCACAGCCAGTCATGTAGAACGAAACGATTTTTCGGGGAATGCATCGATCAGGCGAGCGCCGCGGCGCCCTTGCTGTCGGATGCCGAGGGCCTATTCGCAGACTTGCCCGACCCCTTCCGCTTGGCATAGAACTCGCTTAGCCATTGCTCGGGCCGCAAGTCATTCTGCGCCACCCCGTGCTCGGCCGCTTTCTGCTCGAGCACCTGGTGCATGATTTCGATGTTGTCGGTGGATGCCGAAATGACCGACAGCGCGTCGTCCATGCCCCTCAGGTTGAGCTGGCAGACGGACGAGCCGTGGCCCTGCTTGACCAGGAAACAGCGCGAGCGCTCGTCCAGATTGACGACCACCTGGTACTCGGCCTCGGTCAGTTTGAGGCCCTCCATGTAGTCTTCCTTGCTCGCGTTCGGATTGGGCAGCAGGATCATCGTGGCGGTCTGCTCGACCAGCGCCGCGGAAATGTCGCTGGCCAATGCATCTTCCGGACTCTGCGTGGCGAAGATGCCCAGGCCGTTCTGCTTACGAATGGTCTTCTGCTTGTTCTTGGCGAATTCCTTGAGGCCGCCCTTGCCGTCCAGGATCTTCCAGAACTCGTCCATCACGTAGATCAACGGACGCCCGTCGATCAAAGCCTCGAGCCGGTGCAACAGGTAGTTGATGACCGGTACGCGCACTTCCGGGTTATCGATGACGTCGGTGTAGTCGAAGCCGATGATGCTGGCCTTTTCCAGATTGATGGTATCGACCGGATTGTCGAATACCCAACCCAGCGAGTTGCCCGCGGTCCATTTGCGCATGCGCGCATAGAGGCCGTCGTCGCCCATGTTGGGCAGGCTCTTGCGGAAATTGGTCATGCTGCGCAGCTGCATCGGCGTATCCAGCATGCCCTCGACGGCACGGAAGATGTCCTCGTCGTCGCGCGAGCTGTACTCGGCCTTGCCGGCAAGCACCTTGATCAGGTCCGCCAGGAACTGCACGTTGGCTTCGCTGCGCTCGCACTGGAACGGATTGAAGCCGGTGGGGCGACCATTCTCCAGCGCGAGATAATTGCCGCCGCAGGCGCGAACGAAGATCTCGGCGCCGCGATCCTTGTCGAAGAAGAAGATCGTCGGGATCGGATCGAACTTCTGCACCTGACTGAGCAGGAAGTTGATCAATGCCGTCTTACCGGTACCGGACTTGCCGATGACCATCGTATTGGCGATCGCCTTTTCGCCCAGCGAATTCTCCGCAGGGTGCGTCGCATGGAAATTGAAGTAGTACGGCTGGCCGTTGGTGGTCTGCAGAGTGGTGACGCATTCGCCCCACGGATTGTTGTCGCGCTTGCCCTGCGCGAAGTTGTGCAACGGCGACAGGCCCAGGAAGTTCAGCGAACTCACGTTTGCCAGACGGGTGCGATAGCGCCAGTTGCCGGGAAGCTGCGAATAGAACGACGAGGCGATGGCCAGGTCTTCCTTCGAAGAGACGAAGCCGGCATTGGACAGTTCGGCGCGCGTGGTCGCGATCTGTTGCGAAAGCTTTTCCTGGGTGTCGGCGTAGACCGCAATGGTGAAGTGGTACTCGCCGAGCACGAAATTGCCCGAGGACAGCTGATCCATCGCCAGGTCCAGCTCATGGATCTGGCTGACCGCCTTGTCGCCGGACGAGATCATCATGCCCTTGGTCCGATCCAGCACCTTCAGCGCATCGTGACGCCCCATCGGGCTGAAGGAATGCGTTACCACGTATTCGAAATCGAGGTACTTCAGCCCGTTCAGAATGCCCGGATACGTACCGTCGGTGTATTCCTTGATATTCAGGATGGCGCCGAAATGATTGGTGCCTTCGGGTGTCTTGATGACGAAGTCGCCGGTCTTGTTCGCAAACATATGCTTGCTCACCGGCAGGTATGCAGGCACCGGCGCCTGCAGGACCGGCACCGGCTCGTCGATCCGGTTGATCAGATAGCCGAAGAATTCCAGCGCTTCGGAAAAGACGACGCCGTTGCTGGCCTCGTACATGCTCAGCCGATACGGCGAGTAGTCCTTGAGCACGGCCTCGACGTTGCCGGCCAGCTCCACGATCTTGGCAATGGACTGATCCTGCTCCGACTGCAGCTGCGCCAGGTTGGCCGACTTTTCCATCAAGCGCTTCCCGGTGACGACCGGGCGATACAGCATGGTCAGATACAGCTCGTTCTGCATGATCTTCTGCGATGAGAGCGCGCTGTAGTACTGATCCGACAATTCCTGATTGAACGTCTGCTGGAACTTGCCGCGGGACTTGATGCGGCGGCGACGCCGCACGTCGTGCACCCAAAAGGCCACGTTGGCGAAGTCGGGAGCGCGCAAGGTCTGAAGCATGCGGTTGAAGGTGTTGTGGCGGTGCTCGATTTCCCACTCTTCGCGGCCGACGAAAGGCAGCCCGCCCAAATGCCAGGTCAACATGTAGTCCCCACCCGTCGTCTTGAGCACCGATGGCGCTACATGCGTAGAGATGGGAATGAACTCGCTGATCGAACTGTCTGGGATGAACATAGGGAATTACTCTGAATCCATTTCGTCTTGCCAAGGCCCGATTCGGACGAACCGGGAGTAGTCGAACGCGTACCTACTACAAAATTTATGCAACACGGTAAAACCGAACAACCCCACGCACGAAACGACTCGTTCGTGCATGGGGTTCAGGCACCGACACAATGCCGAACTTACGGCTTGGCGCCAGGCACGTTTCTCCGATATTCGTTAGGGGAAAACACCCAGGCGCCGGAGTAGCGCTGCAGGTTGCGCACGCGCATCCTGAACAACCAACGCAGCCCAAGCATCCTGAATATCATCTCGTCACGCTTGGTCATCTGCTGCAACCCAAAGATAATCACCGGGATCGACAACAGATACCAAAGATCGAAGTACATTCCCGCCAGCAAGCCGCCACCTGCGCCGATGAAAAAGGGGATGTAGGGCACCCCCATGAACATGGCGGGGCGCGTGCAGCCACGGAAAAGTACGTTTTTATGCATAGTGCTGCAGCGCCTGCTGGACGAGATTCATGGTCGTGGCCGAGCAGGTGGAACCGGTGTCGCCGATCAGCATCTTGGCCAGCTGTCCCGCGGCTCCGATCAATACGCCACCGATCAGGATCGACGAAACATCCGAGATGCGCTTGTGTGCGAACGCGATCTGGTAGCCGGCGACGATGACGGCGATGGTCACGACCGCGATCGAGCCCATGTTGAGCAGATTGTTGGTCTTGGTGAGGAAGCCACAGACCTTGCCGTCGGTACCGGCGTAATCGGTCGCGCCCGTCGCCATCGCCGCACCGGCGACCAGCAACGAACCTACGAAAATGGCGGCCTTCAGCGCGGCCATGCCGGCCATCTTGGCGCCCGTGGTCATTTCGCTCTTCTTGGACATCATGGTGTATCTCCTGATTGGAACAGAGGGGTGGTGATGGAAACGCCATTCCCATGGCGGTGCTGCTTCCCTACGCTAGAAGACAAAGGCGCCATCGCCGGGGGCCAGCGGTGGCGAATTCAAGCTCGGGACGGCCGGCTCTGCGGAACCACCAAGGGCCGAACCCCTGGCCACAGATGCTTGCGAAGCTGGATCGGCTCCGCCACCAGCAGGCACCGCCACTCCTTTGCCGGCGCTTGTCGGGCGTATTACATATAGTTCCGCATCGGTGCCGGCCGCTTGACCCATTCGCACTGCGGCGGCATTCGGTGCTGCATTGGAAAGCTGCGCTGCTGGATGCACTTGGGCAGGCGCTGCAGCCGCGGCTGGAGAAGGCTGGACCTGGGCAGCCAGACCGTTGGCAAGCTGGTTGGCGCCTGCGATGCGACGCGAGACGACCGAATCGATTTCGCGGACGACGGAGGCCTTGGCGGCCTGGGCCGGGCGGTGAACGCCGTTCGGCACGACGGCGATGGCTTCGGCGGACGCGACGGCGAGCGCCCTGCCCTGATTGATGGATGCGTAGACCTTCTGCACATAGCCGTGCTTGTAGCCGGTCTCGAAATTGCCCGAGTAATAGCAACTGAAGGACTTGCCCCAGTTGCCGCCGGAGCGGCCATAGCACTCGGCCAGAATCCGTGAGGCCGCCTGCAGGTTGGGGCAGGTCTTGAACGCCTTCTCGTACGAATCGAGCCCATACTTGAGCAGGTTGTAGCGGTTGACCTGGCCCAGGCCGAGAGAAAAATTGTAACCCTTGTCTTCGAGCATCCGTGCCGTGGCGACGGCCTCGGAGAGATTCTGCGGCTGGCGCACCAGGCGGCCCCCGACGACACCGATCGCGAACGGATTGTGCGACGACTCGACGCGCACGACGTGCTGCATCACTTCAGCCGGAACTGCCATTTCGGGACAGCTCAGTAGTTCCATGCCTGGCAACATGCCGTCATTCCTCCTATATCCGTCGACTATTGGCCTGAGAACCATACAGCCGCAGATCACGCAAATTAATAGTGTCTGAAGAGAAAATCAAAGTCAATCCGACAAGGATTCAGCAATCACTTTCGTGAACAAATTCACTTGCTTCCATGAAGGGTGCGCTCCGGATCAAAATCGATACCCGTGATATAGCGACGACCCGCATGCGACTTAATATGCACCACGATATCGATCGTCATCATCAGCAAGCGCTTGATGACCGAGAACTCCAGCCCCGAGCCCTCTGCCGACGCCTTGACCATCAACGCGAGCTGGTCCCAGGTCTGGCCGATGCTGCCTGCGTGACAGCTGGTGATCGACCCCGGATGGCCGGATGCGCAATTTCTGATGAAGTAGAACGATTCGTCGCCGCGCAACTCCGCCAGGATGATGCGATCGGGCTTCATACGCAGGCAAGCCTCCATGCAGCTTTTCGCCGTCACGTTACTCGCACTTTGTCCACCTTTCGAGTAGAGCAAATGCACGGTATTGGGCTGACTGATGAACAACTCGCGCGCGTCTTCGATCGTGACTAGGCGCTCTTCGTTGGGAATATGATTCACCAGCGACTTCATGAATGTGGTCTTGCCGCTACCGGTGGCGCCGGCGACGACGACGTTCTTCTTGAACAGCACAGCCTTCTTGAAGAACTCCGAATAATTGCGCTGCCTGCGCAGTTCCAGCAGTTCGTGATCCTGCTCGCCGATACCCGCTTCCTGCTCGAGGATCTCCTTGAAAAAGCCGTCTTCCTGATACTGCTCCAGGGTCTTGGTGTGCTTGGACGGCAACCGGATCGTGATCGACACCTTGCCCGCGTCGCACGCAGGCGGAATAACGAACTGCGCACGCTGCCCGGTCGGAAACGTAAGCGACACGACCGGATCGGTATCGGTAATGCGCTGCCCCGTGTTGCTCTCGTTGACTACCGCGGTGCAGAACTGGCGCGCACGATCGAAGGTCAGCGACGGAATATCCAGTTTCTGCCAACCGCGCAGCGTTTCCAGATACAGCTCACCGGGACGGTTGATGCAGATTTCCGTCACTTCCGGCGAATTCAGATAATCCAGGATGCCCAGCACCGAGTACTGGTAATCCAGGAAATCCGAAGATATCTGCGCGGTTGGTGAATCGTCGAGCGTCACGTGATTGTCTCTTCGCTGTCAGCGGGCGAGCACGGCAGTGAAATCCACGTCTTTGGCGACATAGACGCTGACCACGGTGCCTTGGTTGATCGTCACCGTCGCAGGACGGCGCCCCGAGCGCTCCAGCGCCTGGTCGGCCATGCGCTGCACCGCGCGCGCCGTGTTGCTCTCGAACGGCTGCTCGGTCACCAGGCCGGAGTTGAGACCGACCGTCGTGGTCTGCGGACCGTGCTCGGCTGCCGCCCATTTGAACGCATCGCTGAGCATGCTGATCATCAGGGCGGAAGAGATACGGCTGGCCCAATGCGCGTTGTACTGGCCCGGATGGCCTGAGCTGCCGAGGTTGTCGATACCAGGCCCCATCAGCGACACATCGATACCGGTGGGCGTGGTGATCCGATCCCAGATGACCTCCATGCGCGGCCCGGTCGGTTCGACCGAATCGTATTTACCCAACAGCTTGGAGCCCTTCGGCAACAGCAAACGCCTGCCGTTGATGGAGTACACCGGCTCGGTGATGATGCAGGAGGTGAAGCCCGCAAAATCGCTGATGATGCGTGTCTCGAGCACGCAGCGGATATAGGTGCCACGCACCAGCAGGCCGTCAGGATTGGCGATCGGCTTCGCCGAGGTTTCCTGGTCCTGTCCCTGGCCGGCGCCGGGCTGCTGCGCGCCAGGAGGCAGGATCCCGCCAAACCCTTGCTGCCCGCCGCCTACCTGAGCCGGATCCTGCATCCCCGCCATGCGCCGCTCGAGCAGCGACGGACCGCGCTCCTGCTGCGCAGCAGGCGCGTTACGGATATCGCTGTCGGTGGGCATTGGTGGCAGCGGCGGCAGGCTCTGCTCCTGCGCCAACGGCACAGGCTCGGCGGGTTGCGTCGGCAATGGTGCCGTCTGCGGAAGCGCAGGCGCCACCACGGCCTCCTGGCGCGGCTTCGGCGGCGGCTCTTTCGAGTCGCTTCCGCCAACCAGCCAGAAAATGGCCACGATCAGCAGCAACGCGATGCCGCCCAGGAACAGCAACGCCTTCCGGTTGAGCTTCTGCAGGTCGCTGGACCTCAGAACCGGTTCGTTGGCATCGAGGTCGGGATCCGCTGTTTGCTGTTGCCGGGCGAAGTAGGGATTTTCCTTGCCCACATCTCCGCCTTGCGGAGAACGAGGAAGCTGGCCCTCGTTGTGGCCGTTATTTTCGTCAGACGGAGGTATGTTTGAGTTCACTTTTGCTTATTCCTACGCAAGCCGACAACGTTCTTGCCGTGGCGAACAACCAGGAAAGGATAGGTCCCGTGGACGATCAGCGTATTGCCCTCGACCGTCGTGTTGACCAAGAAGTCCTCGTCATTTTCCTTTTCGCGCGCAAACACAGCCGGGAAATTGCCGGTGGGGAACCTGGTGAGATCCATCTTGATATAGGTGAACTTGCCGTCGTCATACACACTGTTGGGCACGATCCAGGTCTGCTTCGAGCGCGTCGAGTAGTCGTAATCGAAGTAGTAGTGCCTGTCCTTGGACAGCCTGGTATCGATCTGCGACTCGTCCTTCACCTCTTCGCTGGCAGCCGCGAAGCTGGTGTCCTTGGGATAGACGAAGGTCACCTTGTACTGGACGCCGGCCTGCTTGGCTTGCTCAAGCCGCTGCCAATCGGTCGCCACGACCTTCAATTCCAGAATGTAGGAATGGGTCGCGGTGCGGATCATCATATTGGTGTCGACGTCGACGTTCTTCGGCTTCAGATAGAAGACGTTCTCGCGACGGCTCAACTCCCAACCACTGGTGAAACCAGTGCTGTAATCGAGGATCTTTTCGTTCGGGCTCAGCTCGACCTGCGTAGTAATGCCGAGTCCGGTACGCACCTGGTAGATCTTGTCCGCTTCGTACTCGTATTGCTGGACAACTTGAGCGGACGCGAGCGGCGCAACCAAAGCCAGGGCCGCCAACGCCAGACGCGCCGAGCCGTTTTTAGTCATGAAACTCATCTAACGTTCGCTCCATTGCCATTGTTCTGAGGTGCAGCGTTGGGCACGGGCGCTGCTTGGGCGGGCTGTGCGCCCGGATACACAGGCACGCCGGCAGCGTTCATTACCGGAGCCTGCTGCTGAGCGGGGACCGTTCCATTGACACCCGGCGCACCAGGTTGCGCCATCGGCTGGCCCGGCACCTGACCCGGCATGACCTGTTGCTGGCCTGCCGGCATGGCCTGGTCGACGGGTGCCGCCTGCACTGCCGGTGCCTGCAACGCTGCCGGCGGCGGTGCAGGAATCGAGGCATAGTCCGTGTCGACGCGGTAATCAGTCACCTGAAAACCCAGCGGATTCTCTACTCGCAGGTTATCGGACATGGCCAGATTGCCGTTGTAGCGAAAGCCCATGATCGCGAACCGATTGTCCAGCAGCGTGGTCTGCCCCGACTTCTTGTCGTATATGCTGCGCTGGAAGCGGACATTGGCGCCGGTATAGGGCTTGCCGGCACCACCCAGCAAGGTGATGCTCAGGATATTGACGCGGATGGACCTGACCTTGCCATAGATGAAATAAGGCGCAGATGGATTGTTCGGCGCATGCAGCGCCCGATACTCGTTGGCAACTGCGCCATCTTTCTCCGACATCGCAAAGACGGTGTTCCAGTCGTTGAGCCCCATCATCTCGAAATCGTAGGATTCGCGAGCAGTGATGAAGCGCGACACATTGCTTCTGGCCAGCGCCTCGCTTGCAGTGATGTTGCGCACATCGCCGGTGTTCTGCAGAACGGCGACCGTTGCAGTGCCGGTGTAGGCATCGGCCATCACTAGGTAGGGAGTCTTCTCCTTCAACGGCAGCATGTAGTAATAGCCGCCGCCCAACAGCAGGCACATGACGATCGCGCCGAACGCGACCCACCACGCGCGGCGCTCGCTGCGCCGCGCCAGATCAGCGATGCTGATCTCGTAGTTGACAGCCTTTGCAACCGCCTTGTTGACGCTTTCGCTCTCAACTGGTTTTTTACCGAACATCAGACTTCACCAAGTTACGTAATGTGGCTGCGGAGGCACATGGACGGCCTCCGAAAGTAAAGTCACTTCGCGTTGCCGTCGCCGGCCGGCGCCGCAGTCCCGCTCAGCGAAGAAGATGGCTGCACGAGAATGCGGTTGCCCGCAGCGGAGACGGTGACGCCTTCCTGCGCATAGACCACGCTGAGTTCGGCGACCGCCTGCTGGATGCTCGTGGTGTTGATCTTGGCCACCGGCGCATAGAGCGTGTAGTCGGACTGGATGCTGTAGCTCAACTGCATGTTCGAGTCCTTGGCCCAGCGCTCGAGCATCGTCTTCAGGGTGCCGTCCATCGGCACCGCCTGATACACGTACGAGGAGTACAGCGGGATCTCCATCGTCGACTCGGAGAACCGGTTGACCGGCTTCCACCTGCCGCGGAAATCAGGCGCCGGCCTGGTGGCACAGGCGCTCAGCAGCGCAACGGCGCTCAGAGTGGCGATCATCCGAAACATATGCGTTCTTTTCACGCGAGCCTCTAAATTGCGGAAACGTTTTTTGATGGACGGCCGGCAAACGGCCGACGGTCTGAGAACTGCAGGTTTCGCCACAGGGACGGCACGGCGCGAGGCACAGTCGGCGCAAGAGCCCGATGACAGCGTCGGGGATCGCGTAAATCCGGCGCACGCACGCGCTCCTGCAGACGAAGGACGTCCGAGGACAGGCTTTCAGCGCCGAGAAAAACGGAATTTGTCAGAAAACTTTCCATGTCACCCTCGCGTGCGTCCTGGGAACCCACGCCCCTGTTCCTATTGCCAATTGCCCCGCACCAGCATCGCGAGAATGTGCCGCAGGGCCATGCTCACGTCAAGCTTTTGGCAAAAAAGCGTTCAATCCAGCCAGATTGCCAATAATTTTGCGAACCACGTCACCCTATGTCACAAGGAAAGTGTCGGCACATTGACCTTCGGCTTCAGCCTTGCGGTGAAGTGCCTGTCCTTGTAGTACTTGATCTTGTCGCACTTCACCGGATGCGGGATGCCCTCGTACAGGAACACCTCGTGATCGTTCCCCATCGCCTTCAGTTCCTGCGGCAGCATCAGCGCCCTCCTCTCTTCCGACACGCTGCGGGTCACGTCCTTGCCGCGCGTCACATTCTGTTTGCGGAAGGTGGTGTACCCGAGCATCTCCGAGTAGTCGTTGGCGTCCTGCTGCTCGCGCGGAGCGTAGAGGATCTGCAGTGCATGGTTCGTGATGATGGTCCGCGACACGTCCTTGCCATAGGTTGCGTCCAGCTGCGCCATGCTCTGGATGATCGGCAGAAGCCGGACATTGTAGCCGGCCATGTATGACACCGCCGAGGCGATGATGTCGACCTTGCCGATCGCGGTGAACTCGTCCATCAGCAGCAGGCATTGGTACTTCAACGCCGGATTGCTCTTGGGCAGTTCCTTGGTGTTGAGGTTGATGATCTGGCTGAAGAACAGGTTGATGATCAGGCGGCTCTCGGCCAGCTTGTTGGGCTGGATGCCGATGTAGATGGTCATCTTCTTCTTGCGCAGGTCGGTCAGCAGGAAGTCGTTGTCGCTGGTGGCCGCGTCGAGCACCGGGTTGATCCAGGCATTGAGCGGCTCCTTCAGCGTGCCCAGGATCGATGCGAAGGTCTCCTCGGCCTGCGACAGCATGTTGGAGAACGCCGACTTGGCGTTGCTGCTGAGGAAGCGCCGTTCCGACAGCGATTTCAGGTATTTCTTCAGGTCGCTGCCATCGCCCGAGGACAGGCGGTAGATCGCCCCCAGCGTCGGGGTGCCCAGGCCGCCCGGGAAGCCGATGTTGCGTTCGTCGTCCCAGTTCTCGAACAGGTACAGCGCGAAGGCCATGAACGCGTTGCGCGCCTGGCTGACCCAGAATTTCTGGTCGTCCGATCCATCCGGATACAGCATCGCGGCGATGCTCATCAGGTCCGAGACGCGGAACGCGGGGTCGTCGGACACGTAGCTGAGCGGATTCCATCGATGCGTGCGTCGGTCCTCGGCGAACGGGTTGAACAGGAACACCTCCTGCCCCTGACTGGCGCGCCAACCGCTGGTGAGGTCGAAGTTTTCCTGCTTGATGTCCAGGACCACCACCGATTCCTGATATTCGAGCAGGTTCGGGATCACCACGCCGACGCCCTTGCCCGAACGGGTGGGCGCGGCCAGGATGACGAACTGCTGACCGCTCAGGCGCACCAGCTTGCCGCGGAACTTGCCGACCACGATGCCGTTGCCGCTCTGCTTGAACAGGCCGTGCTTGGCCAGGTCGGCGGCACCGGCGAAACGGGCGTCGCCGTGCAAGGCCTGCTTGCGCGGCTTGAACATCAGTACAAGCGTCAGCAGGCACAGCAACCCGGGCAAGCCGAAGCCCAGGTAGCCGGCCCACTTGATCTTGCCGACGAAGGGCGCGACCTGCGGCAAGCCGATGGCATGCACGTATTCGTAATAGGTGCCCAGTCCGAACAGGCGCGTATCCAGCTTGAGCAGCAGCAGCACCAGGTAGCCGGACAGGAAATAGCCGACAACGGCAGTGAGTGCGACGACGACCACAGCCGCAACGATCTTACGATTCGACAAGCCCCTATCCTCCCTGATGCACCTTGGCGGCTATTCTAGCTTCGGCGCCGGGTGCTCGACTTGCTCTTCGACGGCTTTTTTTCGACGCTGACGCCGCCGCCGTCCTGCTCGACCAGGGTATCCATCCAGACCCGCGCCTCGTCCCAGGACATGTCGTGCGAGTCCAGGCGCGCGCCACCCGCGGTGGTGACGGTATAGCCGACCACGTTGGCGGGGCTGTATTCCGGTTCGCGCGTCAACGCCACCAGCTGGTAACGTCCTTTGACTTGAATCGTATGATGATATTCCATCATGCGTACGGCCTCCTCGCCTGATCGTCGGCCTGATGCTAAAGCAAGCCGGGCGCCAGGGCCACCCGCCGCCAGCGCGCGATCGCCCTGCCCTGCGCTGGACGATAGGCAACAAAAAAGCCGGCGAGCGCCGGCCTGTTGTGCTCCACGAGTGCATCGCCTGCATGTCGTGGTGGGCGGTACAGGGTTCGAACCTGTGACCCCTACCATGTCAAGGTAGTGCTCTACCGCTGAGCTAACCGCCCATCGCTGCTGCGGACATACCGCTGCAGGGGCGCGAATCTTAGCCCACCTTGCGGCCAAGAACAATAGCCGCGAGGACGAGGCCAGCTGTCGTGCGGCTAGCTGACCAGGCTGGCGTCGCGCAGCTTCTTGATCTGGTCGCGCACCCGCGCCGCGTCCTCGAACTCCAGGTCGCGGGCGTGCTGGTACATCTTCTGTTCCAGCGCCTTGAGCCGGGACGCCACCTCGGCCGGTTCCAGCATCCGGTAGTCGGCCGGCTCCTCCGCCACCCGGCGTCCCTTGCCCTTGCCGGACTTGGCCTCGACCGCGCCGTCGGCGCGCGCGCCCTCCAGGATGTCGACGATCGGCCGCGCCACCGACTTCGGGGTGATGCCGTGCTCGAGGTTGTACTCCACCTGCTTCTCGCGGCGACGTCCGGTCTCGTCGATCGCCGCCTGCATCGAGCGGGTCATCCGGTCCGCGTACAGGATCGCCTTGCCGCGCAGGTTGCGGGCGGCTCGGCCGATGGTCTGGATCAGCGAACCGGTGGAACGCAGGAAGCCTTCCTTGTCCGCATCCAGGATCGCCACCAGCGACACCTCGGGCATGTCCAGGCCCTCGCGCAGCAGGTTGATGCCGACCAGTACGTCGAACTTGCCCAGGCGCAGGTCGCGGATGATCTCCACGCGCTCGACCGTGTCGATGTCCGAGTGCAGGTAGCGCACCTTGACGCCGTGTTCGCCCAGGTACTCAGTGAGGTTCTCGGCCATGCGCTTGGTCAGCGTGGTGACCAGCACGCGATCGCCCAACGCCACGCGCAGCCCGATCTCCGACAGCAGGTCGTCGACCTGGGTGCCGACCGGTCGGATCTCCACTTCCGGATCGATCAGTCCGGTCGGGCGCACCACCAGTTCGGTGATCTCGCCGGCCGACTCGCGCAGCTCGTACGGACCGGGCGTGGCCGAGACATAGATGCTGCGTGGCGAACGCGCCTCCCATTCCTCGAAGCGCAGCGGCCGGTTGTCCAGCGCCGAAGGCAGACGGAAGCCGAATTCCACGAGCGTCTCCTTGCGCGAGCGGTCGCCCTTGTACATCGCACCGATCTGCGGGACGGTGACATGCGATTCGTCGACGACCAGCAGCGCATCGGCCGGCAGATAGTCGAACAGGGTCGGCGGCGGCTCGCCCGCGGCCTTGCCGGTGAGATGCCGCGAGTAGTTTTCGATGCCGTTGCAGTAGCCGACCTCGGCCATCATCTCCAGGTCGAACTGGGTGCGCTGCGCCAGCCGCTGCGCCTCGACCAGCTTGTTCTGCGCGTACAGCTGCTCCAGCCGCTCCTTCAGCTCGATCTTGATCGTGTCCACGGCGCTGAGCGTGCGCTCGCGGGTGGTGGCGTAGTGGGTCTTCGGATAGACCGTGTAACGCTGCAGCTTGCGCAGGGTCTCGCCGGTCAGCGGATCGAACAGGGTCAGCTGCTCGACGTCGCCGTCGAACAGCTCGATGCGCAGCGCCTCGCTGTCCGACTCGGCAGGAAACACGTCGATGACTTCGCCACGCACGCGAAACGTGCCGCGGTGCAGCTCGTATTCGTTGCGGGTGTACTGCAGGTCGGTCAGGTGCTTGATCAGCTGGCGCTGCTCGATGTGCTCGCCGATCGACAGGATCAGGCGCAGCGACAGGTAGTCCTCCGGCGCGCCCAGGCCGTAGATCGCCGACACCGTGGCCACCACCAGCGCGTCGCGGCGCGACAGCAGCGTCTTGGTCGCGGCAAGGCGCATCTGCTCGATGTGCTCGTTGATCGAACTGTCCTTCTCGATGAAGGTGTCCGACGACGGCACGTAGGCCTCCGGCTGGTAGTAGTCGTAATAGCTGACGAAGTACTCGACCGCGTTGTTCGGGAAGAACGCCTTGAACTCGCCGTACAGCTGCGCCGCCAGGGTCTTGTTCGGCGCCATCACCAGGGTCGGCTTCTGGATCGCCTCGACCACGTTGGCGATGGTGTAGGTCTTGCCCGAACCGGTCACCCCGAGCAGGGTCTGCTTGGCCAGTCCGGCCTCGAAGCCGGTCACCAGCTTCTCGATCGCCTGCGGCTGGTCGCCGGCCGGGGAATACGGCGATACGAGTTGGAAACGGTCGGACATGGATCATCACCTTGAGTCGACAGATGAGTATAGCCAGCACCGGATGACAGCCGCGTCTGGAAAATTCCTACAAGCCGGCCGGCATCCTGGCGATGTCCTTGCCCCGCGCCCAAGTCCAGGCTGGCCTTGCCAATCGAGGAGGCGCCATGAACGCAAGGACACGAGGCTTCACATTGATGGAGATACTGACCGCCATGGCGGTCGCCGCGGTCGCGCTTTGCATCGGCCTGCCCAGCCTCGGCCAGATGCTGGACAGGCACCGGCAGCTTGCCGCCACCAACGAGATGCTCGCGCAACTGGCGCTCGCTCGGAGTTGGGCGATCTCCAGGGGACAGCCGGTCGCCCTGTGCCCGTCCACCAACCGCCAACAATGCGATCGCCGCATCGAGTGGAGCGGCGAATGGATCATCTACGCCGATCCGGACGGAAATCGGCAACCGGACCGCGACAGCGACATCCTGACCGCATCGCCAGCGCCCGGAAGCCCAAGCCTGCGCATACTGTCGTCCTCCGGACGCCCGCAGATGCGCTATCTCCCCGACGGCAGAGGTTCGGGCAACAACCTCACGTTCCGGCTCTGCGGCCGCCAGACTGTCGTGGCCGAGGTGGTGGTCAGCGCCACCGGGCGGGCACGCGCAATACGCCCAAATGACGGGCCGCCCTGCACGCCGTGAGCAGCGGACACCGAGCGCTTGCCAGCCAGGAAAGATGTGCCTACAATACGCGCCTCGCCCGAATAGCTCAGCCGGTTAGAGCACTTGACTGTTAATCAGGGGGTCGTTGGTTCGAGTCCAACTTCGGGCGCCATACAAAGAAAAAAAACCGCCATTGATCGGCGGTTTTTTTTTGCGTCACCAGCACTTTTCCGGAGTGGCGGACAAGCTACCGCTAGCCGTGCGCGTACCCAGCTGATTGATCTGAAGCGTCGCGCATTCCGTGTCACTGGCCTGCGGCTTTCCGGCAATCGGCGCTGCCGTGATGCTGAAGCTTGTCGCATTGCTGGACGCCAGGCTGACCGTGTAAAAGCTGGTCACGTCGGCACTACATGCCGGGAGTGTGGGAGCGCTACTGTCCGCATTCACGTAGCTCATGTTCGTGGTGTGGAAACGCTCCATGTATTGCGCGGCCTCCTGCACGCACCCCGCTGCAGCCGAACGTCGCGCCTTGATCATCGCCCAGCTGTAGCTGGCCATGGCGATACCGGCGAGGATCGCGATGATTACCACCGTGATCATGATCTCGATCAGGCTAAAACCGCGCTGACTTGAAAATCGACGACGACTACGCATGCCATGGCTCCGTTGGATATGGGGGACGGTTGACGTGGGCGTACTCATTCCTGGATCACCTCTCTCCACTGCACACGTCCTACCTTGCGAATCTCGCGGATCTTCTTACACACCGCACTGCCATCGTTGATGTTGAGGCAAGCCAGACCTCCACTACCGCCCGACCCGCCGGTGAAGTAGTTGCTCGCGCTGCCCAAGCCACCCAAGGCGACCGAAGCGACAGGAATCTTCACCCCATTCACCGTCAGCGTTTCGTCGACATACGATCCATCCTGATTGAGATCGAAGAACGACTGGCCAAGACTGGAGCCGGTGAAAGCGTCGATGGCGTTATCCTGACCCTTGCCGCCTGGCAGGCATGGATCGTCGTCGGGAATGTTGCTGGTGAAGGTCAACACGCCGGAAATGACATTCACCCCGGTATAAACGCGCTCGCCGCTGGCGGTCGCAGGCGCCGGATCGGCCACAGGCGGATCGATCAAATCCAGATACCAGCCCTGCTTGCCGGCTCCCAGCGGGCTGTTGGCCTCCATGACCCGCACGTTCTGATTGTTGACCACGCCGCTGGCCGCGAACTTCCGTCGCTGCAGGTCGGACTTGGCGACGGTCGTCGTGGAGTCCTTGATGCCATAGACAGTCTGCACGGTCGTGTTGGTCACGTCGTCGGTGGTCAGGAAGCGGCCGGTACCGAAGAAGATCCACAGAGAGAAGGTCGCCGGGTCACGCGCGATCGCCGGCGCCGACGTGATGGGCTGCGCAGTACCGGCAGAGTTGGTCGCAGTGAACATGCGCAGGCGGTTGCTCGCGGTGTTCCAGCTGGAGGGAGTCGCGGCGGAAAGATTGAAGCGCCAGAGGTTTCCCTGCATGTCGCCAGCGTAGACGTAGTCGATGGTACCGTTGCCGTCGACGTCGCGCACAGCCGGCGCGAACAGTCCATTCGGAGAGGCGGAAGAGCCGACGCCCGTGTCGATTTCGGAGAGCAAAGCACCATCGCTGAGCCGGTACACGAACAGAACCGCGTGCTCATTTGTACTGTTGGGTCCATTGGCCACGATCACCCCAAGCTCGCCATTGTTGAGCTTGGCGATGACCGGAGCGCCCAGATTCAGGCCCATGTTGTTGTCGGCGGTGGTGGACACTTGATTGTCGCCCACCTTTTCCCAGAGCACATTGCTGTTGGAAAAACCGTCAGGATTGGTGACGTCCAGCGCATAGAGCCCCTTGCCTCCTCGCCCAAGGGTGCCCACCAGGATCGTCTGGCTGCTCAACTGATCGCTACGGGAAAGGCTAATCGGACCATCCACGAAGAAGCGATGGTCGTAGTCGGGCGCACTGAGGGTGGCCAAGTCGGTGAAGTTGAGGCCGCCCGGCACATACGCGAAGCGCTCGACGCCGGTGCCGGCATTGAACGCATGCATCATGCCGTCGTTGGAACCTACGAAAATCGTCCCGCTGACGCTGTCGTAGGCCGGAGAGGAATTGACGATGTCGCCGATCAAGGTGCTGCGGGTGCGCAGATAACCGTTGGGGCGGTTCAGCTCGAGGTCCTGGGTTCCCGCGATGTAGGCCGCATTGTTGGCCCCCGTCACCGCGGCAGCGGTCGGTGTCGCCGCGCGCGCCAATGCCGTCTGCTGCGCGGAGGTGGGAAAAGCGGCACCGGCAGTGCCGTCCCACGTGCGAATGTTGCGGCCCGTGCTCGGGAGGCTCGCTACCCAACTGGGATTGGTCGCATCCACACCGGTGCTGGTGACGGGAATCGCCTTCAGTGCGCCCGTCCATGTACCCGACACGAAACTGGCCTGATAGACGTGCGTGCTGCTGGTGAGGCTGCTGGAATTGGCGGCAAGATTGCCGGCGGTTCCGGTGCGCTCCACGATCGACCCGAGCGCCGACTTCAGGCCCTGGGTGAATTCGTTGGGGTTGCTGGCCACGATGAAGCTACCGCGGCCATTGACCGCAGCGTGCCAGAGATCGTCGATATTGTAGATCGTGTTGTTGACCGGAGTCGGCCAGTTCTTCGCGCCCGATGTGATGGCAGGCAGATCCGTCGCCGGATCCAGCGTCCCCTTCGCGCCGATGGAAATCGCGAACGTGGTCATGTGCTGCCAGAAGGCCGGATCGGATGAATTGGTTGGAACGGAATTGGGAAGATCCGTGCGCAGATCCGATTTCCAATAACGCATTGCCACGTCGGCGAGCGTATCGGGGTCGGAACTCGCATAAGGCCGTGTCGGCGTATAGGTGTACGTATTGCGGGTCGGCCCTGAAATGACGGATCCCGCCACGTTGTCTTGCTCGCCTGCCACTCCTCCCCCTGCGCTAGACGGGTAATTGTCTTTGCCGTTCCAGTAACCATCCGTCGTGAGGATGGTGAAGTTCTGCCGGCATGCAAGCTGAGCAGCACCGGTTTGCGGACCGTACGGACCAGTCGCAGAGGCACTGCTGAAGTACCGGCCAGCGTCGTTGAGCGCGCCATGCAATGGGGTAGCCCCGGAACCATACGCCGCATACAAGCGATCGTACCAAAGCTTACGATTATTGTTGCTTCCATTGACGCCGTTTGGATTGTCGAACAGGCCATCGTTCTGGTCCACCGGAATGGGCTTGGCCTGGGTGATGGCGTTGCCGGCATTTTCTCTTTGCCAGATCGTCCGGAAGCCGACGCGCACATTGGTGCCGAGATCGCTGAACGCATGCCCGGCACTACCTTTGGCCACCTTGATGCGGGTGCGGCTGTAGGACCACCAGGTAGCGAAGTTGGTGCGCTCGGCCGCTTCGCTGCGACCGGTCGGCGTTGCCCGCGTACAGTTCTTCCACTGCCACCCATTGCTGCTATTGGTGCAACCCTGGCCGGTGAGGCCCTGCTGATTGACAACGTTATTCAACAGCTCGCTGCGAATGATCGTGCCATCCGTCCGGATCTGGTAACGGTAGTAGTTGGCGGTATTGGAAAGATAGGCTTCCGTCGTATTGCGCAGATCCTTTGGAACGAAAAATTGCCTGACAGCGGTGGAGAGATCCGCATTGTTGGTCAGATTATGCGTGTCGTTGTAGACGCTCGTGTAATCCCTGCCCCCCGTCATCAATGCACCCGTCGCATCCACCCAGGGCTCATAATCCACGGCAGGGTTGTAATAGATGGTGTTGCGCGTGTAGGCGGAGTTGCTGATGTTGTAATTAGTGCCATCGACCGTGGTTTGCGGCACTACATCCGGCATGGCCGTGCCTTCCATGGAGCCGGAGTCGTCCAGGATGAACAGCACGTTGGGGGCGATGCGTCCGCCGGACTGCAGCGGATAGCTGGGAACCACGACACCAGCGCTGGCCGGCAGCGCGAGCATGGTGCAGGCAAAGGCCGCTGCGAAGGCATTGAGACGAGGCAAGAAGCCGCGCTTGCGCAGACGATCGTCGTGGAACTGACTCATGGTGGTGACTCCATCTTACGGCGCGATATAGCTTGATTGAAGGATGACGCTGGCACGGCCTGGATCTTGGCTGCGCGCCACGATCCGGTACATCGGCCGCACGCAGATCGGCTGCCCCGTGTATTTCTCGTCGCTGTTGCATTCGAACCAGGCTTCGGACGTGCCCATGTATTCGATATAGAAACGCGTTGCGGAGGCTGAAGCGCTACGGCTGGTGTTGCTGGCGTTCACCCAGCCGTTGAAGCTGGGATCGCGCCAGCGCTCGGTCTGAGTGGCCACCGGTTGACCGCACACGCCAGCGCTGCACCCGTTGCCCGTCGGCACGACCGTTTGCGCCGCCGCCAACGCCTCGCCCTCGCGCAAGGCCGACTCGGCAGCCTGGAAGTTCACGCTGCGATCGAGCAGGTTGCCGCTCATCCGCTCCTGCATCAGCGTTCCACGCACGACCGCCAGCCCCAGCAATGTCATCACCAGCAGCAGCATCAGCACCACGATCAGGGAGACGCCAGCCTGGCGCGCGACTGGCGCCGGATATGAATATGAAGTTGTGCTCATTCGTTGCGATTCCGCAAGGTGATGACATTGCTGATCGTGCGCGTCACCGGCAGGCCGTTCGTTCCGATCGCGTCCTGGGTCTGGAAGGTCAAGGACAGATTGATGGCGGTGACCTGGTCCCAGCGCGTCCCGACGGTCGCGGCACTGACGTAGCCGCCGTCGCTGGGAATCAGGTAGGTGATCGCCATGTTCTGCACGTTCTCGGCTACTTCCTGATTGACGATCGCCGGAGTACCGCCTGTATTGGTCAACACACCCTGGTACAGCGAACGCCCGCCCCTGGGATTGGTGCCGATGAACCAGCGCGATGCGTTGAGCCGGCTGAGCATCGTGTTCGGCCCGTAGGTGAAGACGGCACCGTTGATGCCCAGGTTGCTGCTGGAATTCCCTGGCGAACCCGATGCGGCGTGGCCGATGGTCGTACTGCCCTGGCCGCTGCTCATCTGGAACAGCGCGCCGATGCGCAACACCCCCGTGGCTTCGGAATTTGGGCCGCAAGCGATCAGGAAATCACCGTTCCTGAAGCCGTGGGTATTCGCGTTCACCGTGAACTGCGCAGAGGCCGGGGTATGCGCGGTGACGATCGCGGTCGCGTCGCCCGAGGACAGCAGCATCAGGCCTTCGGTATTGGCGACGCGATTGGACACGGCATCCGGAAAGCTGCCGCTGGCCGATACGCCCACCAAGCGGTTGCCCGACCAGTTTGTCCACCATCGCGACGTCGGGTTATTGATGACGTTCGACATGCCCATGTTGTCGCTGCTGTTGCACTGGTTCCCGCTCGCCTCGCGGATGTCGCGCGTCATCAGCTCGAACGCGGTGCGCACATTTTCCTGCACGCGCCCCAGGTTCTCGGTGGCGGCGTAGGTGCGCCGGTTGGTGAGGAAGATACCGATGGCCGCGCCCACGACGAGCAACCCCAACACAAGGGAGATCATCAACTCGATCAGACTCAGGCCCGCACTGCGGCGCCTGGCGGGCGCCCCGCTCCGTCGCATGCGGCTCATAGCCTGGTCACCGTCTGGAACTGCTGGGTTTGCGCGGCGGTCGCATCTGCAGCCGCGTGGCTGGCCCTGCTGTCGTCCCACTGCACCGTCACTCGGCAAGCCGTGGCGTTGCAGCTGATCGCACCGCAGGCCGAAGCGCCCATGATCGCCTGCAGCGAGTTGAGGAAATTGCGCTGGTCGACGACTACCTGAGACGTGCCGGTCGGCGCGGTACAGGTCATGCCCATGTTGTAGTTGCCGTTGCGGGCAGCGGTCACGTTGGCGCGCATCGCATCGAAGATGCCGGTGGTGCCCACCACCACCTGGCTGCGCTCGAAGGAGCTCTGGTTGTTGCGCAGCGCAGTGGCTTGCAAGGCGGCCACGCCCAGCATGCCGATGCCCATGATCAGCACCGAGATCATCACTTCGATCAGGCTGACCCCGCGTTGCGATGCGATCGAGGCTGGCCGCGGAAAAAGGATATGCATGGCGTTCACTGAGGTGGAGAGTCTGATGGCGCAGGGCATGCCACATTGCCGGGAGTAGTGACGAAGCCCACCCGGCTGCCGCCGACGATGTACACGACCCGCAGGTTGTCGCTCGGGCGCGTGGTCGCGATGCAGCTGGAAAACCCCGCATTGAGCAAGGTTCCGGCGCTGCTGCGAGCGAACCCGTCGGGGCTGAAGACGATGCGATCGTTGTTGCCGCTGACCGCGGTGCTCACGCTCAGTTGGACCGGAGCCTTCACCGCACTGACGCGCAGGACGGTCGAGCCGGTCACCACGATGGTGATCCACTGGTTCCACGCACTGCCGGCCGCGCAACTGGTGCCATTGTCGCTGCGGCACACCGCCACGTTCCGGTTGAGCCGGATCGCCTCCGAACGCGCGAGCTGAAGCGATGCCACCATCTCATTGGAGGCGGAGGTCAGCCGGCTGGTATTGACCAGGTAGGTATAGCTGGGGATGGCGATGCTCATCGCCACCGCCAGCACGACGACCGTCACCATCAACTCGATCAAGCTGAAACCACCGATCCGTCGGCACCGCCCGGAGTAGCGCGGTCGCTCGGCGTGAAAGCGCTGCATGTCGTATCCCCTTTTTCCCGAGGCTAAGCTAGAACCCGCTTCGAACCAATGCCAGCAGGGTCCGATGGGCGGTGGCAGATCGTAGCTGAACGGCAGGCCCGGCGACATCGGACCGGAATTCCGAGGCATCATGCGCCCAGCGTCCCCTGCCCGATCCCATGCGCCCAGCCCCCAATCCCGCCCTGCCGCTCGACATCCTGTGGCAGCCCACGACCCTGATCTGGGTGCTGCTGGCCGGCGAGGCAGTCGCGGTCATCCTGACCCTGGCGCCGGGACAGTCTACGAGCGGCTGGGTCCATTTCGGCCTGGCCTCGCTGCTGCTGCAGTGGACGGCGTTGACCACGCTGGCCTTGCTGTACCTGCTGCGCGGCTACCTCGAACGCTGCCGCCCGCAGCAGGTCGCCTATCTGGCAGTGGCGCTGCTGGTGATCGTCGCCGTCGCCGTGCACGCGATCGCATGGGCGGCATTGAAAGAGCTGTCGCTATTGCAGGGAGGCTGGCACACGTTCCTGCTCAAAGTGGCGGCCATCGCCCTCACCCTGGGCCTGATGGCGCTGCTGGCATTCCAGAACCACTGGCGCGTCCAACAGCTGGCGGTGCAAGCCAAGCAAGCCCAGCTCGAAGCGCTGCGCGCGCGCATCCAGCCCCACTTCCTGTTCAACACGCTCAACACCGGCGCGGCGCTGGCGCGCTTCCGGCCGGAACAGGCGGAGCACCTGTTGCTGGATCTTGCAGATCTGTTCAGAGCAGCGTTGGCCGGACCGGATCGGCTGAGCCTGGAAGAAGAACTGTCGCTTGCCCGGCGCTATCTCGGAATCGAGCAGATGCGCCTGGGCGAACGCCTGCGCGTGGATTGGCAACTTCCCGATCCTCTTCCGGCGATCGACGTCCCCACGCTTTCGATCCAGCCCTTGGTGGAGAACGCGATCCGGCATGGCATCGAACCCAGCACCAGCGGCGGCTATGTCCGCCTTCGGGTCGAACAGGACGCGCATTGGGTCAGGATCGAGATCGTCAATTCCCTGCCGGCGAACGGCGAGGCGGCCGCCGGCAGCGGCCACAGGATCGGCCTGGATGCGGTCCGTGCCCGCGTGGAAAGCATGAGCAGCGGGCACTTGAGCACCCAACAGGGGACCGACACCTTCGTCAGCCTGCTTGAACTGCCCACCCCGCCCTGATGACACCGACAGCCCAAGACCGGCCGCACCGCTCCGCGCTCAGGCCATAACCCGATAACAAGGCCGGTACTCACCGGAAATCTTCATCCGGCGCTGCTCGACGAAGGCGCGCAGCAGTTCGTCCAGGGCCTGCATCATGTCCGCGTCGCCGTGGATCTCGAACGGGCCGTACTCCTCGATGCGGCGCATGCCGTCTTCCTTGACGTTGCCGGCGACGATGCCGGAGAAGGCGCGGCGCAGGTCCGCCGCCAACGCGTGCGGCGGGCGCCCGTGATGCAGGTCGAGCGCGGCCATCGCCTCGTGGCTTGGCACGAACGGACGCTGGTACTCCAGCGGGATGTCCACCGACCAGTTGAAGTAGAACGCGTCCTTCTGGTCCTTGCGGTACAGACGCACCTGCTGAATGCCCTCGGCCATCTTGCGCGCCACCGCGACCGGGTCGCCGACGATGATCTGGTAGCGGGAGGTGGCCGCCTCGCCCAGGGTCAGGCGCAGGAACCGGTCGATCTGCTCGAAGTACGGCGCGGCGATGGTCGGGCCGGTCAGGATCAGCGGGAACGGCAGGCCACGGTTCTCCTCGCGCAGCAGGATGCCGAGCAGGTACAGGATCTCCTCGGCGGTGCCGACACCACCGGGAAACACGATGATGCCGTGGCCGATGCGGACGAAGGCCTCCAGGCGCTTCTCGATGTCCGGCATGATCACCAGATGGTTGACGATCGGGTTCGGCGACTCGGCGGCGATGATGCCCGGCTCGGTGATGCCGATGTAGCGGTTGTCGCGCTTGCGCTGCTTGGCATGGGCGATGGTGGCGCCCTTCATCGGCCCCTTCATCGCGCCCGGGCCGCAGCCGGTGCAGATGTCCAGCCCGCGCAGGCCCAGCTCGTAGCCGACCTGCTTGGTGTACAGGTACTCGTCGCGCGAAATGGAATGGCCGCCCCAGCACACCACCAGGTTCGGATCGGCCGGCTGCAGGATGCGCGCGTTGCGCAGTTGCCCGAACACGGCGCTGGTGATGCCTTCGCTGGAGTCGAGATCGGCGGCGGAGTCCGGGCCGAGCTCGATGGCCATGTAGGCCAGGTCGCGGATCACGGCGAACAGCAGTTCGGCCACGCCGTTGATGATCTCCCCATCCACGAACGCCATCGCCGGCGCGTTGAGCAGGTCGATGCGCACGCCGCGGTCGCGCTGCGCGACCTGGATGTCGAAGTCGGGGTACAGGTCGCGCGCGGCGCGCGGGTCGTCGGAGGCGCTGCCGCTGGTCAGCACCGCCAGCGCGCAGCGCCGCAGCAGTTCGTGCAGGCCGCCGCTGGAGGCATCGCGCAGGCGCGCCACTTCGGCGCGCGAAAGGATGTCCAGGCCGCCGCGCGGGTAGATCCGCGCGTCCACTACCGGCAGCGCCCGCGCCGCCGTATTGCTCGTCGTCATATCGGAATTCTTGTCGTTGTCGTCAACGGCGACTTTAGCGTCAGCCTCCGCAAAAGAAAACGGCCGGGTTGCCCCGGCCGTCTCTTGTTGCAGCTGTGTTCCGGCGAATCAGAACTGGTAGCGGAAGCCCACTTGCAGCGACCACTGCGACACGCCCACGTTGAAGCCGTCGGCGTCCGAGTTGGCAGCGGTCGGCTGGCTGGTGCCGGTGTAGTTGTACACATACTGGCCGTTGTAGATGCCGGCCAGGCGTGCCACCGAGGCGTCGGCGTAGAAGCCGTAGTCCACGATGTGGCCCCAATCCTTGTTGATCAGGTTGCCCACATTCTGGATGTCCAGCCAGATCTGCGACTTGTGCCCCTTGTAGAAGCCCGGGAGCTCCTGGCTGATGCGCACGTCGAAGGTGTTCACGAAGCCGGAGCGGAAGCCGTTGGCCGGAGCGTAGCTGCCCGCGTACTTCGCCACTTCCGGATGCGCGGCGAGCCATGCATTGAAGTTGGCGGCCATCGCGGCGTCCGGGGTGAAGCGGCCGGCGCTGCTCACGCTGCCGAACAGCACGTCGCCGTTGGGAACGTAGAACAGGTCGTTGTAGGTACGGCCGTCGCCATTGAAGTCGTTGGCGAAGACGTAGCTGAACGGACGGCCGCTGCGGCCTTCGTAGACCAGGCCGATGCGGGTTTCGTAGTCACCGAAGAACTTGTGCTTCCAGTCCAGCGAACCGCTGATGCGATCCTTGATCTCGTAGCGCGAGGTGGTTTCGGTGTTCGAGTTCACGTCGAAGGCGTACTGGTACGCCCAGCCCGAACTGGCGGTGGAACTGGTCAACGGGCCGACTTCGGTCGCATGCGTGTAGGTGTAGCCCAGGGTCCAGGACCAGTCGCTGCTTTCGCTGAACGGCTTGGTCAACGACACGGTGAACTGCGAGGTCTTGCCCTTGTCGGTATTGTCGATCAGGTAGACGGCGTCATAGTTGCTGTAACGGCCGGAGCGGCTGGCGGCCGAGTTGCTGCCGGTTTCCGACGAAGTCCAGCTGACCTTGCCCGGGGTCCAGTACAGGGTGCGGCCGTCCGGACCGGTGTAGCCAGGACCCAGGTTCAGCGCTTGGTAGTACAGGCCATCCTTGACCTTGGTCATCAGCAGTTCGGCCGACGCGACGATGCCGTACCACGGCAGTTCGCCATCGATGGCCAGGTTCGCCTTCCACAGCGAGGGCTGCTTGAAGTCGTTGCCGACGAAGTTGACGTTCTGCAGCCGCGAACCCGCCACGGTCGGGATCGGCTGGTTCAGGCCATCCGGCGAGAACTGCACGGCGGCGTTGTAGGTGGGCTGGTTGTACGAGGTGTAGTTCAGGCCGGTGTTGGAGTAGCTGTTGCCGATCCACACCTGCGGCGAGTCGCCCTGGAACAGGCCCACGCCACCGCGCAGCTGCATCGGGCGCTCGCTGTCGAAGGTGTAGTTGAAGCCGACGCGCGGCTGGATCAGGAAGTCGCCGTTGAAGAGCTTGCTGTTGTTGTAGCCGAAGGTGCTCGACGCGGCGGCGTTGTAGGTCGGCGACGGGGTGGTATCCGGACGGTCACCGCGCAGGCCCAGGGTCAGGGTCAGGTTGCTGTTGACGTACCACGTGTCCTGCACGAACAGGCCGAGGCTGTTGTACTTGTAGTCGGCGGGGATCGAGCCAGGCGAGGTCTCGGCAGCCAGGCGGTAACTGGACCAGGTGCCGGCGGCAAAGTTGTCCAGGCCCTGGAAGACATAGCTGCCCCAGCCGTTCTGGGCAAAGTAGTTGTAGATCTCGTTGGTGCTGTAATCCACACCGAACTTCAGGTCGTGGTCGCCCAGCGTCCAGGTACCGGCACCGTAGTAGTTCCAGGTCTTGGTCGTCAGGATGTTGTTCTGCGAGCTCAGCTCGGTACCGAGATACAACGAGTCGGTGCCCTGCTGGATCTGGATGCTTGGCGCGGTGGTCGGAGTGTTGCGAATGGCCGAGTAGTCGCGGTAGGACACCTTAAACTCGGTAGAGAAGTTGTCGCTCCAGTCGGAGAACAGCTGGCCGACGTAGCTTTCGATCGACTTGTCGTGCTGGTACCAGTACGAGCTCAGCGAAACCGAGCTGCTGGCCATGCCGTTGATGCGCAGCTTGCTCTGGTCGAGCTTGCTGTAACGGAGGCTGGCGCGGTGCTGGTCGTTGATGTTCCAGTCCAGCTTCAGCGCGTACTCTTCGAGGTCGGTGTTGCCGTTGCTGTTCAGCGAGCCGGCGTCGATGCCGTAGTTCTGGGCGATCTGCTGGGCGCGGGCGATGTAGGCGTCATTGATGACCGCATTGGCCTTGCCGTACGCGGTGCTGGCCAGGTCGGCGCCCGGAGCGCCCTGCTCGAACTTCTCGTAGTTGGCGAAGAAGAACAGTTTGTCCTTGATGACCGGACCACCCAGGGTCATGCCGTAGGTCTTTTCCTTGGTGAAGCCGTTGAACGGGGTACCGTCCGGGTTGTCGCCGAACCAGTCGCCGTCGCGATAGCTGCCATACACCGAACCGTGGAATTCGTTGGTACCGGACTTGGTCACGGCATTGACGGTGGCGCCGGCGGCGCTGGCGATGCTGACGTCGTAGTTCGACAGGTTGATGTCGAGGGCTTCGATGGCTTCCATCGACACCGGCTGGCGACGGGTCGCCATGTTGTTGCCTTCCAGGCCGAAGGTGTCGCTCGCGGCCACGCCGTCGATGTTGATCGAGTTGTAGCGCGGGTTCAGGCCGCCGGCGGAGATGGAGCCCGAGGCGCGGTCAACGAAGGCCACGCGCGGATCGAGGCGCATGTAATCCTGGATGTTGCCGTTGATCGACGGCAGCGCCGTGATCGTTTCCTGGCTGATCTGGGTACCCGAGCCGGTGTTGGTGGCGCGGAACACTTCCGAACCGCCGGCCACGGCAACGGCATTGACCGTCTCCAGGGTGGTCAAGTCGCCGGTCAGCGCCGCATTGACGCTGGCGGTCTGGTTGACGCCCAGGAAGACGCCGTCTTCGGTCTTGGTGCCTTCGCCGGGCTTGGTGATGGTGATGGTGTACGGGCCACCGACGCGCAGGCCGCGCGCGTTGTAGCGACCGCTGGCGTCCGTGGTGGCGCGGCTGACCGTTCCCGATTCGACGTGGGTGATGGTCACGTCGGCGCCCATCACCGGCTGGCCGTCGTGGGTGACCAGACCGCCGACGCCGGCGGAGGTGCTCTGGGCGAACACGGGGGCGGCGGCGAGCGCAGCAACGAGGCCAAGGGTGAGCTTGGACATCCGGAGACGGCGGGGTTGAGTCATTGCAATAGCCTCGATGGAGTTTGGCGAAATGCGCATAGCTAGCCGTCCTGGTGCGCGCACGGCAGCGGAATGTGGGTTCATGCCCCCTTGCTGGATCCCCCGCAAGGGTTAACGTGAGTTTAACACCATAGGGCCGTTTTGTTGCCAAAACGTGACAAGCTGGCACAAACGGACATGACACGACATGGATCGCAGTTTCCTGGCAGCCATTGGTCATCGCGTGGCACCGGCGCGGGCGCTCCCGGCCAGGCGTGGGCACGACTGGCATCCGGGTCAGCTGCGGGCGCAGGCCGCGGCGGACAGGAAACGACCGGCCATGTTTCGCTCAGGCACCGCTCGGGCAACCGCGAATGGCGGGGCCGGCGTCCGCGCGGCGCAGGAGATCCGGGCGCTGAGCGGCCCTAGCCTAGCCCGCCCCGCTACCCCACCGCCGCCCTGACATCTGCGAGCACCGCGTCCGTATGCCGAATTTGTAGTTCCCCCAGGCGCAACAGGCCTCCCCAGCCCTGGCCCCAGCCCCAGCCCCAGCCCCAGCCCCAGCCCCAGCCCTGGCCCTGGCCCTGGCCCTGGCCCAGACCCAGACCCGGAATCGGAATCGGAATCGGACGCCAAACCCCAACCCCACCGAAGGCGGGGCCTGGACGGCGCTCGCCTTCGACGAAGATGGCAGTAGCGCACACAGTTGCACCAACCCGGCGCGGCAATGACGAAAGCCCAAACGCAGACGGGCGGGG
>NZ_JACSQX010000001.1:3015-40706 GCF_014836395.1 Xanthomonas bonasiae | reverse complement strand
CCCCCCCGGCGGGGGCTAGGCCCCGGCCGTCTGCATCGCTTCCGTTGTCCAGCCCCGAGGCGGGGCCTGGCCTTGCCTCAGAACGAGCCGCCGAAGGTCACCGCGAACGCGCGCGGCTCCAGCACCGAGTAATACGGGGTGCCGGTGGACACCACGTCCGGGTACTCGCTGGCGCCGGAGGCCGCCAGCACCTGCGTGGTGCTGGCCCAGGTGACGGCCTGCTTGTCGGTCAGGTTGTACAGATTGAGCTTGATCGACGGCTTCTTCAGCCAGCCCCAGTCGGCGAACGCGTAACCGGCATCGGCACCGAAGGTGGTGTAGCCCCCTACCCGTTCGGTATTCATATAGTCGCCGTAACGCGAGCCGGAGTAACGGCCCTTCAGCGCGACCCAGAAATCGCCGATGCTGTAGCTCAGACGCAGATTGGCCAGGTTCTTCGGCGTATTGGCCAACTGCTTGCCGCCGACCGCATAGTCGTAGGTGCCCTTGGAGGTCCCCACCGCCAGGGTGTCGCTCAGGATCTTGGCCTGGGTGTAGGTGTAGGAACCGTACAGCTTGAGATTGTCGGTGATGTTGTAGCTGGCTTCGCTGTTGAAGCCGCGCATGCGCACCTTGCCGATCGAGATGTAGGTGGTCAGCGCCGTGGTCTGGTCGTAGCTGGACATCTGCTTGTTGCTGTAGTTGCTCTGGTACAGCATGGTCGACAGCGAGAAGCGGTCGCCGTAGTAGCGCCAGCCGAGGTCGTTGGTCCAGGCCGATTCCGGTTGCGGGATCTCCTGGGCCGCCGACAGGTTCAACGAAATCGAATTGGTCGCCGGCACGCGGAAGGTCTTGGCCACGCCGTAATAGAACTGGTTACGGCTGTCGGGCGCGTACTTGATGCCGAACGCCGGCAGCAGCTTGCTGTAGCTGTTGTCGAAGTCCACGCCGATCTCCTTGGCGGTATCCGGCCACTGGTAGTTGTGGCCCTTGCGCGTGGCATGGATCCAGGACACGCCGTAGTTGACCGCCCAGTCGTCGGCCGGGGTCCAGTTGTCCTGGATGAAGTACTTCTGCACGTCGGTCACGGTGTAGGTGCGGTAGCTCTGCTGCACCTGGCCGTCGGCGTAGGTCAGGAAGCAATCGTCGCTGTCGGCCCACACGTCGCACGCCTCGCCGGTGCTCTGGTCGGTCTTGACGATGCTGTTGTTCTGGCTCTTGCGCGAACGGTCGTACCACAGGCCGTAGACCAGATTGTGGTCCATGCCGATGTCCTGGAAGAACTTGGCGACCACGCCCGGACGCACCGTACTGGAATAGGAATAGGTGTAGTCGACGTCGCGGCTGCCGCTCACGCCGCTGGAGTAGCCATAGACGTTGCCGCTGCTGGTGGACGGGTATACCGACGCGGCGCTGGAACCGCCGCCCTTGCCCCACCACAGATACGGCACCACCGAAAGACGCAGGCTGTCGCTGAAGGTGAACTCGCCGTCCAGGCTGACCAGCAGGCTCTTGTAGGGGTTGCGCCGCAACTTCCAGTAGGACTGGTCGGCCGAGGTCGTGCCGCCGCCCCAGGTGTCGTTGTAGTCGTACTCGTAATCGCTCGCCAGCTGGGTCTTGCTGGCGGTGTTGTAGGAATAGTTGGACTGGCGGTTGTACTGGAACGAGGCGCTGATCGAGTTGCCCGGGCTGATGTCCCATACGCTCTTGCCGTCGATCTTGTTGACCGACATGTCGCCGTTGCCCTTCCACTTGTCGGCGCTGTTGGTCGAGAACGACACCCACGAGCGCACCGCGCCGGTATCGCCGGTGTTCACGCGCACGAAGGTGCGCCGATAGTCGTTGCTGCCGAAGCTCTGGGTGAAGTCCACGCCGAAGGTGTGGCTCGGGTCGATCGTCGACCAGGCAATCTGGCCGCCGGTGGCGCCCATCTCCGGCTGGTCCACGTTGGGCGTGCCCTGGGTCACGGTGATGTCGTTGTAGTTCTCGGCATCGCCGTATTCGGTGGCGTAGACCGAGTAGCTGCCGCTGTCGGTCACCGGCGCGCCGTTGACGGTGATGCCGATCGCCGAGGAGTCGAAGCCGCGCAGGCTGTAGTTGCCGTTGTTGAGTCCGGTCACGTCGCTGGTGGCGGCGTCCACGCCCGGGATCGCATCGATCATCTGGGTGAAGTTGCTGCCGCCGGACGCCTGCGCGATGGCCTCGCGGGTCACTGTGGAAATCGCCTTGCTGGCGGTCTGCACGGTCATGTTGCCGCCGCCGAGCACGTAGCCGCTCTTGTCGGCATTGACGTTGACCTTGTCCAGTTGCTGCACGCGTTTGGTCTCGTAGGCAGCGGTGGTATTGGAGGTGCTGGAGGCCGTGACGCGCTGCTCGGCACTGTCGGTACCGGCGTCCTGGGCCAGGGCCGGATGCGCCGAAAGCGCGGTCGCCAGCGCCAGGGAAAGAGTGGAAATACGGTGTGCGGAACGGGACTTCATCGGGCAAACGCCTCTGTGGCTAACGTGGGAGCGGCAGAGAGCGGCGGAACGACTGGCATGGACACGGCGCACGCGCGCCCACCGCTTCGGAAGGCGCTACGGTAGGCGGGCTATTTCGCCCGCGTATGCCTCGAGGGTTTACAAAAACTTAAGATGACGCCACGCACCGACACGCGGCGGCACAAAAAAGCGCCGCAAATGTCATCGAATTGCCGCAAACGCCCGGGATGTCGCAGCGTTGGCGCGTAGCGACAGGCACGGCAAGGGCGCGGCGTCGTGCGCGCGCGCAACACGGCGCGCGCGCGCGCTCAGCCGGCGACCGGCAGCTTCAGATAGGCGCTGAGGCCGTCCAGGAACATCTGCACCGAGATCGCCACCAGCAACATGCCCATCAGCCGCTCGACCGCGATCAGCACGCGCATGCCGAGCAGCTTGTACAGCAGCGTGCCGGAGAACAGCAGCGCCGAGGTGCCGATCCAGGCCAGGATCAGCGCCAGGCTCCATTCGCCAAGGCGGGTGGGCTCGTTGCTGCCCATCAGCATCACCGCGGCCATGCCCGAGGGCCCGGCCACCAGCGGAATCGCCAGCGGCACGATGAACGGCTCGCCGTCGGGAATCTCGCCCATCAGCCCTTCCGGGCGCGGGAAGATCATGCGGATGCCGATCAGGAACAGCACGATGCCGCCGGCGATCGCCACCGATTCCTGGCGCAGGTGCATCACTTCCAGCGCGTACTTGCCGCCCCACAGGAATGCCATCAGCACGCCCAGCGCGATCAGCAGCTCGCGCGCCAGCACCACGCGCTGGCGCTTGGCCGGCAGCGGCTTGAGCACGCTGAGGAACACCGGGATGTTGCCCAGCGGGTCGAGGATCAGGAACAGCAGCAGTGCTGCCGACAGAATGGTCATGCCAGGGGATTCCAGATCGCGCCGCGGTGCGCGGCGCCGGCGGACGACAGCAGTTCCACGCAGGCAGCGGCGTAGTGCGCCGGATCGACCGCGTCGAGGTCTTCCTGGTGGGTGTAGGCGCGTGCACGCAGCGCGGTGCGCATCGGTCCGGGTTGCAATCCGGCCACGCGCACCGTCGAGGCGGCCAGTTCGCCGTGCAGTGTCGCCAGCAGGCCGCGGCGGCCGTGCTGGGCCACGCCGTAGCCGCCCCAGTAGGCCTGGCCGACGCGCGCCGGGTCGTCGAGCGCGAACACGATCGCCGCGTCCGGCGCCTGCTTCAGCAGCGGCAGGCAGGCCTGGGTCAGCCAGCCCGGGGCGGTCAGGTTGACGTGGATGGCGCGCGCGAACTGCGCCGGGTCGGCGTGCTCGAACGGGGTCAGGCCGACGAAATCGGCGGCGCAGTGCAGCACCCCGTCCAGCCGCCCGAGTTCGGCCTGCAGCCGTTCGGCCAGCGTCGCATAGTCTTCCGGCGTGGCGCCGAGCAGGTCCAGCGGATACAGCAGCGGCTGCGCGCCGACGGCGGCGATCGCGTCGTAGACCCGATTCAGGCGCGCCGGCTTGTGCCCGAGCAACACCACCGTGGCGCCGGCCTGGGCGCAGGCCATTGCAGCGGCGCTGCCCAGCCCGCCGGCGGCACCGCACACCAGCACCACGCGCTGCGCCAGCGCGCCCGCGTGCGGCATCGCCTCCGCTGTCACGGCTGGTAGGCCTCGGCCACGATGCGCTGCAACTCGCCGGATTCGAACAGTTCCATGGTGATGTCGCAGCCGCCGATCAGTTCTCCATGGATGAACAGCTGCGGGAACGTCGGCCAGTTCGAATAGCGCGGCAGATTGGCGCGGATCTCCGGTTCGTCGAGCACGTTGACGGTGTGCAGCCGGTCGGCGCCGGCGGCCAACAGGGCCTGCAGCGCGCGACTGGAAAAGCCGCACATCGGGTACTGCGGTGTGCCCTTCATGAACAACACGATGGGGTGGTGTTCGACGTCGGCCTGGATGCGCTCCATCACCTGCATGGGGGATTTCTCCTGCTGGGGCGAAAAAACGGACCTCGGCGGTCGGCTAGACTTTCGCGTAGCCGCATAGTGTAAGCCCTGCGCACGGCAGTACCGAAACGCGCCCCGAAACCGCTCCCGAGGATCCATGGCCATCGAACTCGCTCCCCTGCCGTACGACCGCGCGGCGCTGGCGCCGCACCTGTCCGCCGAGACCGTGGACCAGCACCATGGCCGGCACCAGCGCGCGCTGGTCGAACGCCTCAATGCGCAGATCGCCGGCAGCGAATTCGCGGACCTGCCGTTGCAGGACCTGGTGCGCCGTACCCAGGGCCGCCTGTTCCAGCACGCGGCTGAGGTCTGGAACCACGAGTTCTACTGGCGCGGGCTACGTCCGCGCGGCGGCGGCGAGCCGGGTGGCGAGCTGGCCGAGCGCATCGCCAGGAGCTTCGGCGACGTCGCCCGCTTCAAGGCCGAGTTCGAACGCATGGCGCTGGCCGTGTTCGGCTCGGGCTGGGTCTGGCTGGTGCAGCGCCCGGACGCCACGCTGGCGTTGCTCGCCACGGTCAACGCCGGCTCGCCGCTGACCGGCGAGGACCTCCCGTTGCTGGCCTGCGACCTGTGGGAGCACGCCTACTACATCGATTACCGCGGCGACCGTGCGCGCTATCTGGAAGCGTTCTGGAAGCTGGTGAACTGGGAGTTCGTGGCGGCGAATATGCGGTGAGGCCGGGATTGGGGATTGGGGATGAACGGCCGGCGGCGGCGGTGAAGCGCTCCGGGATTCGACGAATGACGGCTGACGCGTAGTCGCGCGTGGCGCTGGCGCCCTTTCGGGCCACGCCCAGCCGCGGGGCCTGGGCGCGGCACCCTCGGCCCGCTCAACCCTGCGCGCGCAGGGTCTCGATCACCGGCGCGACCTGGTCGCCGCGCTGCAACTGCGCGCCGACCGTCTGCAGCGCCTGCGCCAAGGCGGCCGGCGTGTCCTCGCGCAGCGTGGCGTGGCCGACCTTGCGACCCTCGCGCGCGTCCTTGCCGTAGTCGTGCCAATGCCCGCCGGGCTGCGCCAGCACCGGCACGGCGTCGGGCATCTGCCCGATCCAGTTGAGCATGCAGGCATGGCCGAGCATGCGTGTGGACCCCAGCGGCAGGCCCAGCACCGCGCGCAGGTGGTTCTCGAACTGCGAGGTCTCCGCGCCTTCGATGGTCCAGTGGCCGGAGTTGTGCACCCGCGGCGCCATCTCGTTGGCAAGCAGTTCGCCGTCGCGGCAGAACAGTTCCAGCGCGAACACGCCCACGTACTGCAGGCGCTCGGCCAACGCCTGCGCGTGGGCGATGGCGGCCCGCTCCAGCGCGGCATCGGCCTGCGCCGGGGCCAGGCTGGCCGACAGCACCCCCTGCACATGCCAGTTCTCGGTCAGCGGCCAGGTGCGGAACTCGCCGTCGCGGCCGCGCACCGCGACCACGCTGATCTCGCGCTGGAACGGCACGAAGGCTTCCACGATCAGGCCCACGCTGGCCGCCTGCGCGCCCAGCGCGGCCCACGCCGCATCGGCATCGGCCGCGGACTTGATCCGGAACTGACCCTTGCCGTCGTAGCCCAGGCGCCGGGTCTTGAGAATGCACGGGGTGCCGACCTGCGCCAGCGCCGCGTCCAGTTCGGCGCGGCTGCCGATCGCGGCGAAATCGGGCACCGGGATGCCCAGTTCGCGGAACAGGGTCTTTTCGGCCAGCCGATCCTGCGCCACCGCCAGCGCACGCGGATTCGGGAACACCGGCACCTGCGCGGCCAGCCATTCGGCGCTGGCCGCCGGCACGTTCTCGAAATCGAAGGTAGCCACATCGACCCTGGCCGCGAACGCGGCCAGCGCCGCCTCGTCGCGGTAGTCGCCGACCTGCAGCGGCGCGACCTGCCCGGCGCAGGCGTCGGCCACCGTATCCAGCATCACGAAGCGCAGCCCCAGCGGCGCGCCGGCCACGGCCATCATCCGCGCCAACTGGCCGCCGCCCAGGATTCCGACAGTGGTGCTCATTGGCGCGGGTCGTCCTTGGCCATCACCTCGTCGGTCTGGCGCTGGCGGAAATCGTCCAGCGCGGCGGCGATGTCGGCGTGTTCGGCGGCGAGCATCGCCGCGGCGAACAGCGCGGCATTGGCCGCACCGGCGTTGCCGATCGCGAACGTGGCCACCGGGATGCCGGCCGGCATCTGCACGATCGACAGCAGCGAATCCAGACCGTTCAGCGCCTTGGACTGCACCGGCACGCCGAGCACCGGCACCGCGGTCTTGGCCGCGAGCATGCCCGGCAGGTGCGCCGCGCCGCCGGCGCCGGCCACGATCGCGCGCAGGCCGCGGGTGGAGGCCGCTTCGGCATAGGCGAACAGCACGTCCGGGGTGCGGTGCGCGGACACCACCTTCACTTCATAGGGCACGCCCAGCGCATCGAGTTTCTGCGCCGCATGCTGCATGGTCTCCCAGTCGGAGCGGGAACCCATCACGATGCCGACGAGCGGCGCGGTTTGCTTGGAGGTCATGGCCGTCCCCTGCCTTAAAGACGTATTCTAGCCGTCTTCCACGCAAGACGAAGACCGGATGGATCGCAAACTGCTCGACCTGCTGTGCTCGCCCGACACCCGCCAACCGCTGGCCCTGCTGGATGCGCGCGGGCTGGAGGCGCTGAACCGCGCCATCGCCGCCGGCGGCGTGCAGCGCGCCGACGGCAGCCCGCAGGCGCAAGCGCTGCGCGAGGCGCTGATCACCCGCGACCGCAAGCAGCTGTTCCGGGTCGACGACGGCATCCCGGTGCTGTTGGCCGAAGAAGCGATCGGCACCGCCCAGCTCGCCGACTTCCCCGGCAAATGAGCGGCGCCGCGGCGCCGCTGCAGCCGCCGGCGCAGGCATCGATCGACGCCGACGTGGCACGCGCGCTGGCCGAGGACATCGGCAGCGGCGACGTCACCGCCGCGCTGCTGCCCGACCGCACCGACAGCGCCTACCTGCTGTGCAAGCAGGACGCGGTGATCGCCGGCCGGCCCTGGTTCGACGCCTGCCACCGCGCGCTCGACCCGCAGGTGCGGATCGACTGGCGCATCGCCGAAGGCGAGCGCGTCGCCGCCGGCACGGTGCTGGCGCTGCTGCACGGGCGCAGCCGCGCGCTGGTCAGCGCCGAGCGCGCCTCGCTGAACTTCCTGCAGACCCTGTCTGCGACCGCGACCGCCACCGCCGCCTACGTGGCCGCGGTCGCCGGCACCGGCGCACGCATCCTCGACACGCGCAAGACCCTGCCCGGCCTGCGCCTGGCGCAGAAGTACGCGGTGCGCTGCGGCGGCGGCAGCAACCACCGCTTCGGCCTGTACGACACGGTGATGCTGAAGGAAAACCACATCCACGCCGCCGGCTCGCTGACCGCGGCGGTGCAGGCCGCGCGCGCGCAATGGCCGGACCTGCCGCTGGTGGTCGAGGTGGAGACGCTGGCGCAACTGCGCGAAGCCTTGACGGTGGGCTGCGACCGCATCCTGATCGACGACTTCGATGCGGCGCAGCGCCGCGAAGCGGTGGCGATCGCCGCGGCCGCGCCGTTCCACCGCGCGATCCCGCTGGAGGTGTCCGGCGGCGTCGACCTGGACGGCGTGCGCGCGATCGCCGCCGACGGCGTGGACTGCATCTCCATCGGCGCGCTGACCAAGCACGTGCAGGCGGTGGATCTGTCGCTGAAGCTGGGTCCGCCGCCGCACTGACTTCACGGCCACGGCCGCGCCGCTCTGCGACGCTGCACGCATCCCCCTATTCACCGAGTTCGCCGATGGCCCGCCCCTGGTTCGCGTTGTTGTGTGCCGCCGCCCTGTTTCCCGCCGGCCGCGCGGCCGCCGCGGAGGTGTGCGACCTGCCGCCGCGCTTCGGCCTGACGCCCGCCGCCGTCGCCATCGTGCGCACCGCCTGCAACGAGCATCGCCTGTGGTGGCGGCCGTTCATCGATCGCGACGGCCGGCTCGCCGGCCTGCGCGTGACCGAGGCCGAGCGCAGCTATCTCGCCGATCACGGCATCGAAGCCTGGCAGCGCGTGGCCGCCTATTGGCGCGACAGCGGCACGCTGGGCGCGATGGGCGGCAGCGACGGCGCCGCCAGCTGCCAGCAGCTGGACGGCTCGCGCTACCGGCAAGCGGACTGCCGCGCGTTCATCGTCGACAACCCGTGGTCGGCGGCGTTCGTGTCCTGGGTGATGGTGCGCGCCGGCGTCGACGGCTTCCGCACCTCGGTGCGGCACATCGACTACATCCGCGCCGCCTACCAGGCCGGTGCCGACGGCCTGCCCTACCGTTACGCCGACCCGCAGCAGGACAAGCCCGCGCCGGGCGACCTACTGTGCTTCCTGCGCGGGCGCAAGCAACCGCTGGGCGCGGCCGGGCTGCGCGAGGCACTGGCGCGCGGCGGCGCGCTGCCGTGGGAATCGCATTGCGACATCGTGGTCGCGGCCAACGTCGGCGGCGACCACACGCTGTACCTGATCGGCGGCAACGTGCTCAACGCGGTGACCATGCGCAAGCTGCCGCTGGACCGCGCCGGCCGCCTGCAGTTGGAGGCGCCGCTGGCGCAGGACCAGGCCGGCGACGACGGCGCCGGCCTGGAGTGCACGCCCGGCCGCGAAGAGCTGTGCGACTTCAATCGCCAGGACTGGGCGGCGCTGCTGCGGCTGCAACCGCAGGCGCAGTTGCAGCCGCCGGTGACGCCGGGCGTCGTTCCCGCCGTGGATCCGGCCGCGCCGCCGGCCACCGCGCCGATGGTGCCACCACCGGCATCCGGCACGGCGCCAGCCGCACCGGCCGTACCGACCGCACCGTCCCCCGCAGCGGCGACACCGGGGGCACAACCGTCGGCGACCGAACCGCTGCCGGAACGCTAGCGTTTTATCGAATGCTTGCGGCCTTCAGGATCCGTACCGGCTCGCCTCGATCCATCGGTCGCAGCAGGCTTTGTCGGTGAGGCCTGTCGCGACTGAAGTCGCTCCCACAAGAGGCTTTGAGTCGCACACGAAAACGTCGCGTTCGCAATCGGCGCTCCTTCGAACGAATCCCAGCCACGGCCCCAGCTCCAGCCCAGCCCCGGCTTCGATTCCCGATTCCCGATTCCCGATTCCCGATTCCCGATTCCCGATTCCCGAGTCCCGAGTCCCGAGTCCCCAACCAAGCATTGCCGCTCCACCCCGCGTCTCGCTACAGTGACGCATGCCTAGCCTGATCCTGTTGATGATTGCCGGCGCCGCGGTGTTCGCGTTCTGGAACGCGTCGCGCGCCGCCGCCGAACGCGCCGAGAGCCTCGGCCGCAATGCCTGCAAGGCCGCCGATGTGCAGTGGCTGGACCAGAGCGTGCACGGCACCGGCCTGCGCCTGCGGCGCCTGCCCAGCGGCTGGCTCGGCTTCGAGCGGACCTTCCGCTTCGACTATTCCTACGATGGCATCGATCGCCACAGCGGTCGCCTGGTGCTGCTCGGCGATCAGCTGATCGCCTTCACCGGGCCCTCGGTGGCCACGGTGACGGCGCTGCACGAAGGCCGTGCGCCGCGCGAGTGAGGCGCTGCCTCGTCGTTCGCGAAGTCGTTCCGCAAGGGCTCCCGCAGGACAGACAAGATGTTCTGCACGCATGTCGGTCGCGCCTGAAGGCGCTCCTACAGGGTCTCGATCCAACCTGGCCTTGGCGCGCGTGAACCGTGGCGAATGGTGCACAGCGCCTGGCGATGCGCGCGATCCGCCAGGCATCGATGCCGCCAGCGGATCGGACGATCGCTCCGGCCACATGCGCGCCGGCGCGGGTCCGACGTCGCCGTTACTTCACCACGCGCAGATGCGGGCGCTTGCCGCCGGTGCCGTCGTCGGAACCGCTGGGGCGCGGCGGCGGGGTGTCGTCGCCCGGCGGCTCGGTGGCGCCGTGGATATCGTCCGGCAGCGCCATGCCCTGCCCGGTTTCGCGCGCGTACACCGCCAGCACCGCGGCCATCGGCACCTGCACCGGATAGCTGACGCCGCCGAAGCGCGCAGTGAAGCTGACCCCGTCGTTGTCGATCTGCAACCGCACCACCGCGCGTTCGGCGATGTTGAGCACCACCCGGCCGTCCTTGACCGCGCTCGGCGGCACCTGCACGTTGGGCAGGCCCGCATCCACCAGGATGTGCGGGGTCATGCCGTTGTCGTTGATCCACTCCACCAACGCCCGCAACAGGTACGGGCGATGGCTGGTCATGCGGGAAATATCGTCGGTCATGCGCCAATTCTACGCGTCGGCACGCAATGGCGCCGGCGCAACGCGGGAAAAACCGGATGCGCCACGCGCGGCCGGAACATCAGGCCGGCAGGTCGCGCAGCTTCTTTTCCTGATCCGTCAGGCTGCGGATGAAACCGGGATTGCGGAAGATGCGGTTGCCGTAGTCCTCGATCGCCTTGCCGTCCTTGGGCAGCGGAATGTCCAGCGCCTGCAGGCGCCAGATGATCGGCGCCATCGCGCAATCGGCCAGGCTCATTTCCGGATTGAGGAAGAACTTGCTGGCCTTGAACAGCGGCACCGACGCGGTCAGCAGCTCCTTGAGCCGCTTGCGCCCGGCCTCGGCCTGGGCCTTGTTGCCGAGCTGGATCGCCTGCACTTGCGGCACCCAGTCGTGCTCGATGCGCAGCATGGCCAGGCGCAGGCGCGCGCGCGACAACGGATCGACCGGCATCAGCGGCGGATGCGGATAGCGCTCGTCCAGGTATTCGCTGACCACGGAGGCCGCGTACAGCACCAGCTCGCGCTCCACCAGGGTCGGCACCGAGTGGTAGGGATTGAGATCGATCAGGTCTTCGGGAGGATTCTGCGGATCCACCGCCACGAAATCGTAGGTCACGCCCTTTGCGGCGAGCACCAGACGGACGCGGTGGCACAGCACATCATCCGTGGAAGAAAACAACGTCAAGGTATTTCGCATACGCACACTCGCCGCCATTCAAGGCTCTCCGACGACCGGAATCCGCCGGCCGCATCGATGCCGCCAACACCCTGCTGACGGTCATCACGGCCCCTGAGTGTGCAACCCTCGCTCGCAAAAGCCAATAGGATGAACAGGGGATCGGGTCAGCAACGATGCAGACAACGCGCCGGCACTGCGGCCGACGCTCAATGCACGTCCTTCCAGTATTCCTTCTTCAGCAGATAGGCCAGGAAGGTCAGCAGCGCCAGGAACAGCACCACCCACACGCCCAGGCTCTGCCGCTTCAGCGCGGCCGGTTCGCCGGCGTATTCGAGGAAGTTGCTGATGTCGCGGACCGTCTGGTCGAACTGCGCCGGCGTTTCCCTGCCCGGCGAGGCCAGTTGCAGCCGCTCCACCGGCTTGTCCACGCCGGGCTGCTCGGCCTTGCCGTAGATCGGCTGCTGCAGGCCCTGCAGCTCCCACAGCGGATTGGGCATCGAGGCGTTGGCGAACAGCTTGTTGTTCCAGCCCAACGGGCGCGACTGGTCCAGATAGAACGACTTGAGGTAGGTATAGACCCAGTCGGTGCCGCGCACGCGCGCGATCAGGCTCAGGTCCGGCGGCGCCTTGCCGAACCACTTGGTCGCCGCATCGTGCGGCATCGCCGCCTCGATGTGCTCGCCGACCTTGGCGCCGGTGAAGTTGAGGTTGGCCATCACCTCGTCCTCGCTCAGGCCCAGGTCCTCGGCCATACGCGAGTAGCGCAGGTATTTCAGCGAATGGCAGCCGGAACAGTAGTTCATGAACAGCTTGGCGCCGCGCTGCAGCGAGGCACGGTCGCCGAGATCGTTGCCGGCCTGCTGGGTGGCGCCGCCCTCGGCGGCCAGCGCCGAGGCGGACAACAGCAGCGCGGAGGCGAAGCAGGCCAGAACGGACATCAGGCGCTTGCTCATAGGGATCCCTCCGCCATCGCACCGAACAGGGAGCCGAGCGCCTGCCGGCCCCAGAACACGATCTGCCCCAACGGCAGCAGGTAGCTCATGGCGGACAACAACGCGACGCTCGCGGAGCAGGCCAGGACGGCAATCACGGGCTTAGTCATGGGTGGTCACCCGCTCCGGCACCGGCTTGGTCCGGTCCAACGTGGTCCAGACCGGCATGGTCAGGAAGAATCCGAAGTACAGCACGGTCAGCACGCGCCCGATGATGGTCTCGCTGGCATCGGTACCGGGACCGGAACCGATCACCCCCAGCCAGACGAAGCACACCGCCAGCACCCCCAGCATCACCCTGGAGATCCAGCCGCGGTAGCGGATCGACTTGACCTTGGCGCGGTCCAGCCACGGCACCAGGAACAGGATCGCGATCGCCGAGAACATCACCAGCACGCCGCCCAGCTTGTTCGGCACCACCCGCAACATCGCGTAGTACGGCGTGTAGTACCACACCGGCTTGATGTGCTCGGGCGTGACCAGGCGATTGGCCTCGGTGAAGTTGTCGTGCTCCAGGAACAGGCCGCCGAACGCGGGCACGAAGAAGATGATGAAGGCGCCGATCAGCAGCAGGAAGCCGACCCCGACCAGGTCCTTGACCGTGTAGTACGGGTGGAACGGAATGCCGTCGGCCGGCTTGTTCGGATCCCAGCGGTTGCCCTTCGGCCCCTTCTTGATCTCCACGCCGTCGGGGTTGTTGGAACCGACCTCGTGCAGCGCGCCCAGGTGCAGCACCACCAGCAACAGCAGTACCAGCGGCAGCGCGATCACGTGCAGCGCGAAGAAGCGGTTGAGGGTGGCGTCGGACGGCAGGTAGTCGCCCATGATCCACTCGGTCAGGCCGTTGCCGATCACCGGGATCGCGCCGAACAGCGAGATGATTACCTTGGCGCCCCAGAACGACATCTGCCCCCACGGCAGCACGTAGCCCATGAAGGCCTCGGCCATCAGCACCAGGTAGATCAGCATGCCGAGGATCCACACCAGCTCGCGCGGCTTCTTGTAGCTGCCGTAGAGCAGCCCGCGGAACATGTGCAGGTACACCACGATGAAGAACAGCGAGGCGCCGGTGGAGTGCATGTAGCGGATCAGCCAGCCCCACTCCACGTCGCGCATGATGTACTCGACCGAGTTGAACGCCTCGGCCGCGCTGGTCTTGTAGTGCATCGTCAGGAAGATGCCGGTGACGATCTGGTTGACCAGCACCACCATCGCCAGCGAACCGAAGTAGTACCAGAGGTTGAAGTTCTTCGGCGCGTAGTACTCGCTGACGTGCTTGCGGTAGAACGGCATCAGCCCCGGCGCGCGCTCGTTGACCCAGTCGAACACGTTGCCCGCGGTGCGGGTAAGGAGATTGTCGGCCATGGCTTACGCTGCCCCCTTCGCGGACGAACTGGGATCGACGCCGATGATCAGCGTGTTGTCGTCCTGATAGTGATGCGGGGGCACCAGCAGGTTGATCGGCGCAGGCACGCCCTGGAACACGCGGCCGGCCATGTCGAAGCGCGACTTGTGGCAGGGGCAGAAATAGCCGCCCTTCCATTCCGGATCGTAGGGTTCGGGGCGGATCTCGGCGACCATCTCCGGCGAGCAGCCCAGGTGCGTGCACAGCCCGACCAGCACCGAGATGTCGGGCTTGATCGAACGGCCCTCGCCCTTGATGTAGGCCGGCTGCTGGTCGGTGACCTCGGACTTGGGGTCCTTGAGCCGCCCATCCAGCGTCGGCAACGCATCCAGGATCGCCTTGGAACGCTTGACGATCCAGATCGGCTGACCGCGCCACTCCAGGATCAGGCGCTGGCCTTCCTGCAACGCGCTGATGTCGGCGGTGACCGGCGCACCGGCCAGTTTGGCCTTGGCGCTGGGGTTCCAGGACTTGATGAAAGGAACCGCGACGAAACCCGCACCCACCGCGCCCACCACCGCCGTGGTGGCGGTGAGAAAGCGGCGGCGTCCTGCATTAACAGAATCGTTGACCCCATCGTTGGCCATCCGGCACTCCGATTTTTTGATTGGGTAGCATTAGGCTGCCAGCGGTTCGGTGGGGGTCGAACCGCATAAAATCCACTGCAGTGTAGCGGAACCCTTAACGCGCAGACAATGCATCGTCGCGACGGCAACGAGAATGCCTCAATGCGCCGTCGCCAGCACGCCGCGGTAGCGGTCGGCGAGCACGCCGACGCGCTGCACGTAGCGCTGGGTCTCGCTGTACGGCGGCACCCCGCCGTGTTTGTCTACCGCGCCTTCGCCGGCGTTGTAGCCGGCGGCGGCCAGGGTCAGGTTGCCGTTGAAGCGCTTCAGCAGCCAGGCCAGGTACTGCACGCCGCCGCGGATGTTCTGCGATGCATCGAACGAATCGCTGACCCCGAAGCGGCGCGCGGTCGGCGGCATCAGCTGCATCAGGCCCTGCGCGCCGGCACGGCTCAGCGCCATCGGGTTGTAGGCCGACTCGGCATGGATGATCGCGCGCACCACCGCCTCGTCGACCCCGTACTCGCGCGCGGCGGCGGCGATCTCGCTCTGGTAGGCGGTGGTGTTCAGCCGCACCGCACCGAAGTTCAGGCCGGGGTTGGCGCAGGCGTAGCAGGTCTCGATGAAGCTGTAGCGGATGGTGCGCACCGCGCCGAGGCTGGCGACCTGGGTCGGCCGTGCGCTGGTGTAGTGGCGCACGCCGTCCTTCATATAGGAATAGACCTGGCCGCTGACCACCCGCCGCGGCGCGGCACCGGTCATGGCAGGCACGGGGGCCACACTCTTCGGCGCCACGCTGGCGGCGACCGGCGTCGGCGCCGCGGCCGGCGTGCTGATGATGGTGGCCGGCGCGCCGGACTGCGGCTCGGCCAGGGTGACGACACCGCGATTGGACGCACGCTCGGTGGAGACTGCGGCAACCGCGGGCGCAGCACGTGCGGCGCGGCGGTCGGGCACATAGCTGCCGACCACGCTGCAACTGGCGCCGGCCACGCGCTTGCTGACGTAACTGGGTACGCCGTCGCCACCGATGCATTTGTATAGGGTGCCCGCGCTGGCCGGCATTGCCGACAGCGTTGCGATTGCCAGCCCCAGAAGCCCCACCATCCCCTTCATGGCGGCGAGTGTCCCAACTTCGCCGGCGCTTGCCAAGTGCGCGGCGACGGCAGCGGGACCGGCCGCCCGTTTCCATGCGAGCCGCGCGGCGCGCCCGGCCGGCTCGATCGGCCCGCTCACTCGGCCGCGCCCGGCAACTGCGCCAGCAGCTCGCCCAGCATGGCACGCAGCCCGGCGGTCACCACCGCGTCGGCCTGCAGTGACACGAAGGGCACGCCCAGGGTCAGCAACTGCGCCGCCAGCCACGGCAATCCGTCGGCCAGCATCGACAGCCGGCAATAGCCGTCCTGCTCGGCCTCCAGGGTTCCGCACCAGGACGGAATGCGCGGCCCCAGGTCGCCCATGCTGCCGCGCAGGCGCACGCTCAGCCCGAACTGCAGCGGCAGCGGGCTGTGCCGGATCGCGTCGCGCACCATCGCCGCCGGATCGCGCGGCGGCAGGCGCAGCGCGATCGTCTCGCCCGGCTGCAGCGGCGGCACGATGCGTTCGGCGCGGAACGTCCGCCAGTCGGCACGCTCGCGGTCCCAGCCCAGCAGGTACCAGCGGCGCCCGTAGTTGACCAGGCGCAGCGGCTCGATCAGGCGCTGGCTGCGGCGCCCGGCATGGTCGCAGTAGCCGAAGCCGAGCAGGCGCCGATCGCGGCAGGCGCTGGCGATGCCGGTCAGCACCTGGGTGTCCGCCGCCGGCTCCTCACCCAGCGACAGGGTGACCGCCTGCAATGCCCCGGCGCGCTGCCGTACCCGCGCCGGCAGCAGCGGGTCGAGCTTGGCCAGCACCCGCAGCGCGGTGTCCTCCAGGCCGCCCATGCTGGCGGCGGCCGCGCGCAGTGCCACCGCGACCGTCACCGCCTCGTCGTCCTCGAACAGCAGCGGCAGCATCTGCGCACCGGCCGCCAGCCGGTAGCCGCCGCCGACGCCGGACGAGGCCTGCACCGCATAGCCCAGGGCGCGCAGGCGCTCGATGTCGCGGCGCAGGCTGCGCCGGTCCACGCCCAGGCGCTCGGCCAGCTCCGCGCCGGCCCAGACCCGGCGGGTCTGCAGCAGGCCGATCAGGCGCAAGGTGCGGGAGGCAGGGGAAGCCATGGCGCACGGTATTGCGGACAGAATCCGTCCGCAATAGCGCCTAGCATGGCCGCTCGATCACCGAGGAGAGCCGCCATGCCCATCGCCGACCGCCATGTGACCCTGTACCACAACCCCAAATCCCGCTCCAAAGGCGTGCTGATCCTGCTCGAGGAACTGGGTGCCGACTACACGCTGGACCGCATCGACTTCGCCAGCGGCGCGCAGCTGGAACCGGCGTACCTGGCGATCAACCCGATGGGCAAGGTGCCGGCGATCGACCACGCCGGCGCGGTGGTCACCGAACAGGTGGCGATCTACCAATACCTGGCCGATCTGTACCCCGAAGCCGGGCTGGCGCCGGCGATGGGCGATCCGCGCCGCGGCCCCTACCTGCGCTGGCTGGCGTTCTACGGCTCGGCGTTCGAGCCGGCGGTGATCGACCGCGCGCTCAAGCGCGAGGCGCCGCCGCGGGCGATCTCGCCGTATGCCGACTGCGACACGGTGATGGGCGTGGTCGACGACCAGCTGGCGCGCGGCGACTACCTGCTCGGCGACCGCTGCACCGCGGCCGACGTGCTGTGGGGCAGCGCGCTGGGCTGGATGATCGGCTTCGGCCTGGTCGATCCGCCGGCGCCGACCCGCGCCTATGTCGAACGCATGGCGGCGCGGCCGGCGGTGCAGCGCGCGCAGGCGATCGATGCCGGAAGCGCCTGACGCAGCGGCATCTTCCCAGCGGGCAATCGGCACCGTACCATCTCGCCGCAGCTCAGCCGGGAAGCGCCGGCCGCCATCGTCACCAAGGAAGGAAACGCATGCAAAAGACTCTCATCGCGATCTTGATCGTGGCGCTGTGCGCCGTAGGCGGCGGTTGGGCCTACACCGCATGGAAGGGGCAACAGACCGCCGCCGTCGTGCCCGCGACGCTGCCCCCGCCGGCCAAGCCCGCGGCCAAGGGCGCCTCCGCCGATGCGGTCGCCGATGCCGCCGCAGGCAATGCGGTCGATGCGCAGCAGGGTCCGCAGCCGGAGGCGGCCAAGGACGCGACGACCGAGGAACCGAAGGCCGAGGGCGTCAAGTTCACCTACGAATACGTGCCGCCGCGCGATCCGGCGCTGCAGGAAGCGTACGACTTCTCGGTCAAGATCGACATCCTGCATCGCCTGCCCGAGGTCAACGCGATGGACGGGCTGCTGATGCTGCCCGGCCCGCTGCACCTGATCACCGCCGAGTGCAAGCAAACCAACGCCTTCTATTCGCCGACCAAGCACGAGCTGGTGCTGTGCTACGAAATGGTGGAGATGCTGATCAAGATCGGCGCCAGCCTGGGCGAGCAGAACCAGGACGACAGCTTCAGCGCGCGCTTCCTGTTGGCGAACACCCGCTTCATCATGCTGCACGAATTCGGCCATGCGCTGATCGACATGCTGAGCCTGCCCAGCACCGGCCGCGAAGAGGATTCGGCCGACCAGCTCGCTTCTTCGCTGATGCTGATGTTCATGGCCCCCAACGAGTCGCCCGGCGACCTGGCCGAGAACCTGCGGCTGGCCGGCCTGTTCTTCGTGCTCAACACCAAGGAGCAGTATGGCGCGGCCGACTTCGCCGACGAGCACTCGCTCGGCCAGCAGCGCTTCTACAACCTGATGTGCATGCTGTACGGACGCGACCCGGGCAAGTACCTGCGCCTGGTGACCAGCGGCATGCTGCCCGAGGATCGCGCCCAGCGCTGCCCCACCGAGAGCAGCCGCATCACCACCGCCTGGGCCAAGCTGCTGCTGCCGCACATCGCGCCCAAGTACCAGATGAGCGGCGAAGAAGCGCAGAAGCGCTACGAAGAGGCGAAGCGCAAGCAGGAAGAGAACGCCGAGTCGCCTTACGTGCGCTGAGGCGCCTTCCGCGGCAGCGCACCGCTCGCGGTGCCGGCGCGGCGCGGGGACGGCGGTGGGCCGTCCCGCCGCGAAACGCCTTGCGCGGCGCCGGTTCGCTGCCGCCCGCCGCGGCAGTGCCGGTTCCCGATACAATGATCGGCTGATCGCAGCCATCGCCGGCCGCGCCCGCAACCCGTCTGGAGTAAGCGCCATGCCCGGGACGCCAGCCCCCGTTTCGCCGATCGCGGCTCCCGCCGCGAGCACCCCTGCCCTGTTGCCGCTGCCTGCCGCCCGGCCCGCGGCGCCTGCGGTGGTACGCGGCAAGCTGTACATCAAGACCCACGGTTGCCAGATGAACGAGTACGACTCGGCCAAGATGGCCGACGTGCTCGCCGCCGCCGAGGGCCTGGAACTGACCGACAACCCCGAAGAAGCCGACGTGGTGTTGGTCAACACCTGCTCAATCCGCGAGAAGGCCCAGGAGAAGGTGTTCAGCCAGCTCGGCCGCTGGAAGGCGCTGAAGGCCGGCGGCAAGCCGGTGATCATCGGCGTCGGCGGCTGCGTGGCGTCGCAGGAGGGCGAGGCGATCGTCAAGCGCGCGCCGTACGTGGACCTGGTGTTCGGCCCGCAGACCCTGCACCGGCTGCCGGAGCTGATCCGCGCACGGCGCGAGTCGGGCAAGTCGCAGGTGGACATCAGCTTCCCCGAGGTCGAGAAGTTCGACCGCCTGCCGGAACCGCGTGCCGAAGGCCCGTCGGCGTTCGTGTCGATCATGGAAGGCTGCTCCAAGTACTGCTCGTTCTGCGTGGTGCCCTACACCCGCGGCGAGGAGATCAGCCGGCCGTTCGAGGACGTGCTGGTGGAAGTGGCGCAACTGGCCGCGCAGGGCGTGCGCGAGATCAACCTGCTCGGCCAGAACGTCAACGCCTACCGTGGGCCCTACGCCGACGCCGAGGCCGGCGAGGAGCCGCAGTACGCCGACCTGGGCCTGCTGATCCGCAGCATCGCGCAGATCGACGGCATCGGCCGCATCCGCTTCACCACCTCGCATCCGCTGGAGTTCAGCGATTCGCTGGTGGACGCGTATCGCGACGTGCCGCAGCTGGCCAACTACCTGCATCTGCCGGTGCAGGCCGGCAGCGACCGCATCCTCAGCGCGATGAAGCGCGGCTATACCGCGCTGGAATTCAAGCAGAAGATCCGCAAGCTGCGCGCGGTGCGCCCGGACATCTCGATCAGTTCGGACTTCATCGTCGGCTTCCCCGGCGAGACCGACGCCGACTTCGACAAGACCATGAAGCTGATCGAGGACGTGGGTTTCGACCAGAGCTTCTCCTTCATCTACTCGCGCCGCCCGGGCACGCCCGCGGCGGACCTGGAAGACGACACCCCCGACGCGGTCAAGCACGCGCGGCTGGCACGGCTGCAGGCGCACATCAACGCGCACTCGCTGCAACTCTCGCGCGACATGGTCGGCAGCGTGCAGACGGTGCTGGTCGAAGGCCCGTCGAAGAAGAACCCGGCCGAACTCACCGGCAAGACCGAGAACATGCGCTCGGTGAACTTCCCCGGACACCCGCGCCTGGTCGGCCAGTTCGTCGAGGTGGCGATCACCGAGGCGCTGAGCAATTCCTTGCGCGGGCGCCTGCTCGTCGACGCCGACTGAGCGCCGCGCGCGGCGCCAGCGCGCCGCACTGTCCGTGCGGACGCGACTGGTCCTTCACCCGCGCGCGCGCTACGCTTTCCTTCCCTGTCCTGAACGACGCCGGCAGCCCCGCGCACGCCGCGTCCGCATCGAATGACCATCCCCGCACAACGCGATTTCACCCTGGAACCCGCCGACACCGAACGCCTGGCCAACCTGGCCGGGCCGTTCGACGCGCACCTGCGCCAGATCGAACTGCGCCTGGGCGTGGAGATCTCCAACCGCGGCAACGTGTTCCGGATCACCGGCCCGTCCGCCGCGGTCGCCGCCGCCGAGGTGCTGCTGCAAGCCCTGTACGCCGAGGCCGACAGCGTCGTGTTCGACGACCAGGCCATCCACCTGCGCCTGAACCAGGCCAATGTCGACCGCGTCGCGCAGCGCGCCTACGAACCGCAGGAAGTGGCGATCAAGGTCAAGCGCGGCACCGTGCGCGGCCGCGGCGCCAACCAGGCCAAGTACCTGCACCAGATCGCCAGCCACGACATCAATTTCGGCGTCGGCCCGGCCGGCACCGGCAAGACCTTCCTGGCGGTGGCCAGCGCGGTCGAGGCGCTGAACGAATCGCGCGTACAGCGGCTGATCCTGGTGCGCCCGGCGGTGGAAGCCGGTGAGAAGCTCGGCTTCCTGCCCGGCGACCTGAGCCAGAAGGTGGATCCCTATCTGCGCCCGCTGTACGACGCGCTGTACGAGATGCTCGGCGTGGAGAAGGTGATCAAGCTGCTGGAAAAGAACGTCATCGAGATCGCGCCGCTGGCCTACATGCGCGGGCGCACGCTCAACGACGCCTACGTGATCCTGGACGAGGCGCAGAACACCACCATCGAGCAGATGAAGATGTTCCTGACCCGGCTGGGCTTCGGCTCCACCGCGGTGGTCACCGGCGACCTGACCCAGATCGACCTGCCCAAGCACGTCAAGTCCGGCCTGCGCGACGCGATCGAGGTGCTGCACGAGGTCGAAGGCGTCAGCTTCACCTTCTTCGAGGCGCGCGACGTGGTGCGCCACCCGCTGGTGGCGCGCATCGTCACCGCCTACGAAAAGCGCGACCTCATCGACAAGGCGACCGGCCCGGCCGCGTGACCCGGCGCTGCGCCAGCGTTGCAGCGATCGCGCTGCTCGGCGCGCTGTGCAGCGGCCACGGCATCGCCCAGCCTCCGGTGCAGATTCCTTTCACGCAGCAGCGCATCGCCACCGCCCAGCGCATGCCGGCGCCGTGCCTATCGCTGGCGCTGGAGCAGGCAAGCATCGGCTTGCCGGCCAACGAACTGGAGCGCGCGGCGCAGGTCCGACGCGCATCTGCCAGCGCACCGGAAGACGAAGCGCAGCGGCTGGCCTGGATTGCCGGCGGGCGCGCGCAGGCGCTGCTGGCCAGCGCCGGCGAGCGCCACGACCGGCGCGGTTGCGCGGTCGTCGAAAGCGCCCAGGCGGACACCGACAGTCTGTATCTGGTGGGACAACTGCTCGAACGCGGCCAAGCCGTGGTATGGACGAACGCCCCGCCCGGCGTCGCCGCTGCGATCGAGGTCAAGCACATCAACCCGCATTGCCAGCACGGCCCGATGGGCAGCGCGTCCTATCGCGTCGCCGACGGCGGTCCGCTGTTGCTGATGCTCGTCGAGTGCGTGACCTGATCCTGCCTTGGCCAAGACCGCCGGCATCGTCGCCGGCCTGCGGCATCGATGGCCAACCGCAACACGTGCCGCATCCGGCCAGGGACCCGGGCATCGACCGTCATGCCAACGCCTACACCGCCGACGACTGGAAGTCGCGGTGACGCGCCGCACGCGCGATACTGTCGGCTCCTGTCCGCTCTGAAATGCCGGTATCGCCATGACCAAAGGTCCGGTCCACCTCGACGTCGGCGTCAGCTACGCCCTGCCCCGCGCCGGATTGCCGGCGGCGGCGAGCTTCCGCAAGTGGGTGGCGGCGGCGCTGAAGGGCCGCATCCGCGAAGCCGACCTGGCGATCCGCCTGGTCGACGACAAGGAAGGCCGCTCGCTCAACCACCACTACCGCGGCAAGGACTACGCCACGAACGTGCTCAGCTTCCCGGCCGAGCTGCCCGAAGGCATGCCCAAGGGCGTCAAGCTGCCGCTGCTCGGCGACCTGGTGATCTGCGCGCCGGTGGTGGCGCGCGAGGCCGCCGAACAGGGCAAGCCGCTCAACGCCCACTACGCGCACCTGACCGTGCACGGCGTGCTGCACCTGCTCGGCTGGGACCACGAGGACGACAAGGAGGCCGACGCGATGGAGCAGCTGGAGCGCGAGATCCTGGCCGACCTGGGCGTGGGCGACCCCTACGCCGGGGAACGCTGACGCCTGTCGCGCGCGGGGCGTTTTTCGACAGCTGACGAGCAAGGGGGACACGGATGTTCGAACCAGCACCAGCCACGCAGGTGGAAACCCGCCCAGGCCCAGCGCGATGGCATGGCCTCGCCGCGGCCCTGTGGGGCATCGTCCTGACCGCCTCCGTCTATCTGGGCCTGATCCGTCCGGCGCCGCTGTTCGCCGGCAGCGGCAGCCTGCCCGAACCGTTGCTGCCCTGGTTGGGCGCACTCGCGCTGCTGGTGCTGGCGACCACGCCCAGCGCCTGGCGCTGGTTCTACCTGCGCCGGCGGCAAGCGCGGGTCGGCGGGCCGGTGCGCGTCGCCGCCCACACCGGGCGGGTCGCGCTGCTGTGTCCATTGTCGATCGGCGCGTGGCTATGCTGCCGCCAATTGAACACCCAGCTCGACAGCGGCGGCACGCTCGCCGCGCTGTCCGTGCTGTACCTGGCCAGCGCGCTGCTGACCCTGTCCAGTGCGCGGCACTGGCTGGTCAAGCGCTGGCGCGGGCGCTAACGTTGCCGCGCGGCCGCTGCGCCGCAACTCCCCGCTTTCCGGCCCGAGGTCCAGCGCGTTGATCCGTCCATCGTTGCTTCTGTTCGCGCTCGCGGCCGCGCTGCCCGCTGCGGCCGCTCCCGCACCCGCCCCTGCACCCGCCATCGACCTGCCGGCGCTGCTCGAATGCCGCCAGCGCGTGGCCGATTTCGCCGCGCTGGGGCCGCTGCTGGCCGATCCGCTGAAAGCCGTCGCGCAGGGCTGGCGGCCGCTGCCGCAGTCCAACCTGTTCATGCGCGAATACGAACTGGTGCGGCCGATCCAGGTATTCGGCCACAGCACCACGCGCATCGCCGTCGCCGGCGCCAGCGTGATGGCGATCCTGGACCTGCCCGATCCGCGCCCGCTGGCCAAGCAACTGCAGCTGGAAGCGGCGGTGGACACGCCGGACAAGGCGATGTTCGGCCGCGAGCTGGTCAGCCGCGACGTGACCGATCCCAAGACCGGCGAGCCGATGATCGAATCGATCATCCTCAGCCTGTCCACGGTGAAGTCGCACCCCGGTCAGACCCTGGCCGGTTGCAGCTACAGCCTGGACCTGCCGGAGGACCCGGACGCGCCGCCGGCGCCGGACCCGCTGCACACGCCCGCCAGCGGCGGCTGAACCCGTCCCCGCGCGCGCCGCCGCGGCCGCCGCCGGCGTCGCGGCTCTGTCCCATTGGCCCTGCTAGACTTGCGCACATCGCCCGGCAGACCGGGTGCCGTATCCATAGAACATGTCAGAAGACGACTCTAGTAGCTCCCCTCAGGAAACCCACGAAAAACGCCGCGGCTGGCTGGAACGCCTGAGCTCGGTTTTCTCCGGCGACCCGCACACCCGCGACGACCTGGTCGAGGTGCTGCGCGACGCCCAGCACGACGGGCTGATCGCCGCCGACACCTTGCGCATGATGGAAGGCGCGCTGTCGGTGTCCGAACTCACCGTCGGCGATGTGATGGTCTCGCGCTCGCAGATGGTGTCGCTGTCGGCGGAGGCGCGCTTTCTCGACCTGATGAAGCAGGTGGTCGAATCCGGCCATTCGCGCTTCCCGGTGCATGGCGAGAACAAGGACGACATCCTCGGCATCCTGCTGGCCAAGGACCTGCTGCGCGGCGTGGTCGCCGACCACGGTCCGGGCACGGTGCGCGAGCTGCTGCGCCCGGCGGTGCTGATCCCCGAGTCGAAGAAGCTCAACGTGCTGCTCAAGGAGTTCCGGCTCTCGCGCAACCACATGGCGATCGTGGTCGACGAGTACGGCGGCGTCGCCGGCCTGGTCACCATCGAGGACGTGCTGGAGCAGATCGTCGGCGAGATCGACGACGAGCACGACGACGCCGAGGACGAAGCCTCGCTGATCGCCGCGCAGGCCGACGGCCAGTACGTGGTCGACGCGCTGACCCCGATCGAGGATTTCAACGAACGCTTCGGCGCCGACTTCTCCGACGACGACTACGACACCGTCGGCGGCCTGGTCACCGAGGCCATCGGCCACCTGCCGGAAACCGGCGAGGAGCTGACCCTGGGACGCTTCGCGTTCCGCGTGGCGCGCGCCGACGCGCGCCGGGTGCAGGCCTTCCACGTCACCATCCTGCCGCCCGACCCGCAGGAAGACGCTTGATCGCCCGCCCGCTGTCGCGCTGGCCGGCACGCGGCTGGCCGCAATGGCTGCTGGGCACGCTGCTGGCCTGCTGCGCGGCGTTCGCGTTCGCGCAGGCCGGCGACGCGGACCTGGCCGCGCCGCCGGCGCTGGCGCCCGCCTCCGCCGCGGCGCCCGTCGCCGGTCCGCCCAGCACCGACGCGTCCGCACCGGCGCCGCGCATCGGCGTGGCCACGATGCAGCCGGGCGAGGTGTTCTTCGAACGCTTCGGCCACGATGCGATCGTGGTGGTGGATCCGCGCAGCGGCCAGGCCACCTCGTACAACTTCGGCTTCTTCGATCCCAGCGAGCCCGACTTCGTCAGCCGCTTCGCCGCCGGCGACATGATGTATTACCTGGTCGCCCTGCCGCTGCAGGACGACCTGGCGCAGTACCGCGATGCCGGCCGCGGCGTGGACATCCAGTGGCTGGACATGGAACCGGCGCAGGCACGCGCGCTGCAGCAGGCCCTGGCCTGGCGCGCGCGGCCGGAAAACGCGCGCTACCGCTACGACTACTACACCGCCAACTGCGCCACGATGGTCCGCGACGCGCTGGACCGCGCGCTGGGCGGCACGCTGCATGCGCAACTGTCGGGGCGTTCGCGCGGCAACACCTATCGCAGCGAATCGGTGCGGCTGGCCTCGCCGGCGCCATGGATGTGGCTGGGCTTCGACCTGGGCCTGGGCCCGTTCGCCGACAAGCCGCTGTCGCGCTGGGAAGAGGCGTTCGTGCCGATGCGCCTGGCCGAGAGCCTGGGCGAGGTACGCAACAGCGCCGGGCGCCCGCTGGTGCAGTCGCGCCAGCAGGTGCTGCCGCAGCGGCTGGCGCCGGAACCGCAGGAACAGGCGCGGCACTGGTGGCCGTGGCTGCTGGCCGGGCTGCTGGTCGCCGTCGGCGTGGTCGCGCTGGCGCGGCGGCCGCGCTGGCTGGCGGCGCTGGCGCTGCCGTTCTGGCTGCTGTGCGCGCTCGGCGGCGGCGTGCTGCTGTACCTGTGGGGCTTCAGCGACCACCGTGCGGCCTGGGCCAATCGCAACCTGCTGCTGCTCGACCCGCTGTGCCTGCTGCTGGTCGGCGGCGCTATCGCGCAGCTGCGCGGTCGCCCGCCCGGACGCTGGTTCGGCCTCGTGTTGTGGCTGGTGGTCGCCCTGGCCGGCGCGGCATTGCTGATCCATTGGCTGTCGATGCTGCAGCCGCAATTCAACCTGCAGTGGATCGCCCTGCTGCTGCCGGTGCACGCCGCGCTGGCCTGGACGTTCACGCGGCGCCGCTTGCAGCGCTGATCCCGCCCGCACACCATTGCTGCCCATGGCCACCGTCCCCGCCAATCCCGCCTGCGTCATCAACTGCGTGCACTACGACGGCCACGGCCGCCGCCACGACATCGCCCTGGAGCAGATCAGCGACGTGCTGGCCGGCGGCGACGGCTTCGTCTGGGTCGGCATGTACGAACCCGCCGACCACGTGCTGCAGCAGCTGCAGGACGAATTCCAGTTGCACGACCTGGCGATCGAGGACACCCGCAAGGCGCACCAGCGGCCCAAGGTCGAGGCCTACGGCAACTCGCTGTTCCTGGCCGTGCACACCGCGCAGGTGATCGATGAGCGCATCGTCTACGGCGAGACCCACGCCTTCCTCGGCGCGCGCTTCCTGCTGACCGTGCGCCACGGCGCCTCGCTGCCGTACGCGCCGGTGCGCGAACGCCTGGAGCGCGAGGCGGCGCTGATGCAGCTCGGCCCGTCCTACGCGCTGTACGCGGTGCTGGACTACATCGTCGACAACTACCAGCCGATCCTGGACGAATTCCGGCAGAGCCTGGAGCGGCTGGAGAAGGACATTTTCGCCGAGGCCTACCGGCGCGACACCGCGATCCGCCTGTACGAGCTCAAGCGCGAGCTCAACCAGATGCGCCTGGGCGTGGCGCCGCTGCAGGATGTGCTCGCCCACCTCAAGCGCAACCCCGGCCCGCTGATTCCCGACGAAGTGCGGCTGTACGTGCGCGACGTGCTCGACCACGCAGTGCGTACCAACGAGGCGATCGACACCCTGCGCGAGATGCTCGGCACCGCGCTGAGCGTGAACCTGTCGCTGGTGACCCTGGCCCAGGGCGAGACGGTCAAGCGCCTCGGCGCCTGGGCCGCGCTATTGGCCGCCCCGACCCTGATCACCAGCTGGTACGGCATGAATTTCAAGCAGATGCCGGAACTGGAATGGCCCTGGGCCTACCCGCTGATGATCGGCGGCGTCGGCGTCGTCTGCCTGGGGCTGTATCTGGCGTTCAAGCGGGCGCGGTGGCTGTGAGCCGCCGCGGTGCGGCGGCGGGAATGGGGAAACGGGAATCGGGAATGGGAAGAGCGTTGCGTCGCTGACCCACGCTTGCCGGTCTATTCCGAGCCACAGGCGCAAAGCCGTGAACTCATCGCAGAAGGGAAAGGCGCGTAGCGCTGCTTTTCCGATTCCCTACTCCCCATTCCCGATTCCCAGCCTCACCCAACATATACCGACTTGATATTCATGAACTCATGAATCCCATGCTCGGCCAGTTCGCGGCCGAAGCCGGAGCGCTTGATGCCACCGAACGGCAGGCGTACGTCGCTCTTGACGATGGCGTTGACGAAGGCCGCGCCGCATTGCAATTGGCGGGCGACGCGCTCGCCGCGGGCGCGGTCGGCGCTCCACACGCTGCCGCCCAGGCCGAAGCTGGTGTCGTTGGCCACGCGCACCGCCTCGGCTTCGTCGGCCACGCGCAGGATCGCGGCGACCGGGCCGAACAGTTCCTCGTCGTAGGCGGGCATGCCCGGCACCACGTGATCCAGGATCGAGGCCGGATAGCCGGCGTGGGTGCCGGTGTCAGGGGCGCCGCCTAGCAGCGCCGTGGCGCCCTTGGCGATGCTGGCCTGCACCTGCTTGTGCAGTTCGTCGCGCAGGTCCTGCCGGGCCATCGGCGCCAGCGTGGTCGCCTCGTCCTGCGGATCGCCGAGCCGGCGCTCGGCCGCCGCGGCGACGAAACGGCGCACGAAGTCGTCGGCGATCGCCTCCACCACCACGAAACGCTTGGCCGCGATGCAGGTCTGCCCGGCGTTGTCGAAACGCGACTTCACCGCCGCAGCCACGGTGATGTCCAGATCCGCGTCGTCCAGCACCACGAAGGCGTCGCTGCCGCCGAGTTCCATCACGCACTTCTTCAGCTGATCGCCGGCGTTGGCGGCGATGGAACGGCCGGCGCGCTCGCTGCCGGTCAGCGTCACCGCGGCGATGCGCGCGTCGCGCAGCACCTCGGCGGCCTGGTCGTTGTCGATGTGCAGCACGTCGAACACACCATCGGGCACGCCCGCCGCGGCGAGTGCCGCATGGATCGCGTCGGCGCAGCGCGGCACGTTGCTGGCATGCTTGAGCAGCGCCACGTTGCCGGCCATCAGCGCCGGCGCCAGGAAGCGGAACACCTGCCAGATCGGGAAGTTCCACGGCATCACCGCCAGCACGCAGCCCAGCGGCTCGTAGCGCACGTAGCTGCGCTGCGCATCGGTGGCGATCGGCTGCTCGCGCAGGTAGTCGGCGGCGTGCTCGGCGTAGTAGTCGCAGGCATCGGCGCACTTGTCGACCTCGGCCAGCGCCTCCTTGCGCAGCTTGCCCATTTCCGCGGTCATCAGCCGCTGGATCTCCTCGCGGCGCGCGCGCAACTGCACGCCGACCTGCCGCAATAGCGCGCCGCGCTGTTCCAGCGGCGTCTGCGCCCATGCGGGAAAGGCCTGCGCGGACGCGGCCAGGCGCCGCTCGACGGCGGCGGCATCCATCAGCTCCAGGCTGTATTCGACCTGGCCTGTGGCGGGATTGACGGTGTCGTAAGGCATCGCGACGGACTCCTGGAAAAAGTCCGCCCAGCCTAGCGCCGCGAAGGTTGCGGCGGCGTGGCGATGCGGGACCGCGATGGACCGCAGCGTTCTGCGGCGACGGCGGCTCTGGTAGGAGCGGCTTCAGCCGCGACCAGACGTCACCGGTAACGCGCGGTCGCGGCTGAAGCCGCTCCTGCAGAAAAGCAGCACTCCGCTAACCGCCCTGCTGCAGCGCCAGCTGGATGTCGCGCTGGCGGCGCTTCTCGCTGCGCGCCATCAGCCACCAGCCGACGAAGGCGGCGATCGACACCGCCAGCACCATCAGCGTGGCCAGCGCGTTGATCTTCGGCTTCAGCCCCATCCGCACCGAGGAGAACACGGTCATCGGCAGCGTGGTCGAGTTGGGCCCGGCGACGAAGTTGGCGATCACCACGTCGTCCAGCGACAGGGTGAAGGCCAGCAGCCAGCCGGACACCAGCGCCGGGGCGATGATCGGCAGCGTGATCAGGAAGAACACCTTGAGCCGGTTCGCGCCCAGGTCCATCGCCGCCTCTTCCAGCGAGCGGTCCAGCTCCTGCAGGCGCGAGGACACCACCACGGTGACGAAGGACAGGGTGAAGGTGACATGCGCGGCCCAGATCGCGGTCACGCCCTTGGGCGGGATGCCGATCAGCCCGCCCATCGACACCAGCATCATCATGATCGACAGGCCGATGATCACCTCCGGCATCACCAGCGGCGCGGTCACCAGCGCGCCGAACAGGCTCTTGCTGGGAAAACGGCGGAAGCGGGTCATCACCATCGCCGCCAGCGTGCCGATCACCATCGACCCGGTGGCGGTCCAGAACGCCACCTTCAGGCTGATCCACGCCGCCTGCAGGATCTGCCGGTCGCGCAGCAGCTCGCCGTACCACTTGGTGGAGAACCCGGCCCACACCGTGGCCAGCTTGGAGGCATTGAACGAGTACACCATCAACAGCAGGATCGGCAGGTACAGGAAGGCGAAGCCGCCGGTCAGCACCGTCCAGCGCAGCACGCGCCCGCCGCGCAGCGCGCTCATGCCTGGCCGCCTTCGAGCTGGCGTTGCTGGTAGCGGTTGAAGATCAGGATCGGCACCATCAACAGCGCCAGCATCGCGATCGCCACCGCCGAGGCCGCCGGCCAGTCGCGGTTGTTGAAGAACTCGCCCCACAGCACCCGGCCGATCATCAGCGTGTCCGGCCCGCCGAGCATTTCCGGGATCACGAACTCGCCCACCGCCGGGATCATCACCAGCATGCAGCCGGCGACGATGCCCGGGCGCGACATCGGCAAGGTGATGGTCGCGAACGCCTTCCACGGCCGCGCCCCCAGGTCGTAGGCGGCCTCGAGCAGGCGGTGGTCCTGCTTGACCAGCGTGGCGTACAGCGGCAGCACCATGAACGGCAGATAGCAGTAGACGATGCCGATGTAGGCGGCGATCGGCGTGTACAGGATGCGCAGCGGCTGCTCGATCAGCCCCAGCGCCAGCAGCGCGCGGTTGAGCACGCCGTTGCTGTCGAGGATGCCGATCCAGGCGTAGACGCGGATCAGGAACGAGGTCCACGACGGCAGCACCACCAGCATCATCGCGATGTTGCGTGCCGACGGCGACATGCGCGCGATCACGTAGGCCATCGGATAGCCGATCAACAGGGTCAACAGGGTGGAGATCCCGGCGATCTTGATCGAGCCCCAGTAGGCTTCGATGTACTGGTTGTCGCGCACCAGCGCCAGGTAGTTCTGCAGGGTGAACTTCAGCGTCAGCACGCCGTCCTTGTAGTCCAGCAGATCGCTGTACGGCGGGCTGCTGATCGCCTGTTCGGCGAAGGAGATGCGCAGCACGATCAGGAACGGGATCGCGAAGAACAACAGCAACCACAGGTACGGTGCGGCGATCACCAGCCAGCGCGCGCCGGGCAAGCGCCGCTTGCGCAGGCGCTGCAGCAGCGTGCGCGGCGACGCCGCGGGTTGCACGGCAGGCGCGGCGGCGGCGGGCGCGCTCATGCGGTCAGCACCACGCCGTCGTTGTCGCCCCACCACACCCACACCGCATCGCCCCAGGTCAGGTTGTCGCTGGCCCAGCGCTGCCGGTTGGCGAAGTTGGCCATCAGCTTGAAGCCGCTGGGCAGGCGCACGTGATAGACCGAATGGCTGCCGAAGTAGGCGATGTCCTCGATCGTGCCCTGCGCCTTGTTGTGCGCCTGCGCCGGCGCATCCTTGCCGATGCCCAGCTTCTCCGGGCGCACCGCGAACGAGACCGGCTGCCCGGTGATGCCGGTGATGCCGTGGCCGACGTAGATGCTGTCGGGAAACGCGCCGGTGCGCAGGGTCACGTAGTCCGGCAGGTCCTCGTCGATGACCGCGTCGATCAGGTTCACCGAGCCGATGAACTCGGCGGCGAAGCGGTTGGCCGGCTGCTCGTAGATCTCGTCCGGGGTACCGACCTGCTGGATCCAGCCGGCATCCATCAGCGCGATGCGGGTGGCCATGGTCATCGCCTCCTCCTGGTCGTGGGTGACCATCACGCAGGTCACCCCGGAGGTTTCGATGATGCCGACCAGCTCCAGCTGCATCTGCGAGCGCAGCTTCTTGTCCAGCGCGCCCATCGGTTCGTCCAGCAGCAGCAGTTTCGGCCCCTTGGCCAGCGAACGCGCCAGCGCCACGCGCTGCTGCTGGCCGCCGGACAGCTGGTGCGGCTTGCGCTTGCCGAGCTTGCCCAGTTGCACCAGTTCCAGCATCTCGCCGACGCGCTTGGCGATGGCCGCGCGCGACAGGCCGTCCTGCTTCAGCCCAAACGCGATGTTCTGCTCCACCGTCATGTGCGGGAACAGCGCGTAGGACTGGAACATCATGTTGAGCGGGCGCTCGTACGGCGGCAGGCCGTCCAGCGGCTGCCCGTCGAGCACGATGCGGCCGCGGCTGGGTTGCTCGAATCCGCCCAGGCAGCGCAGCAACGTGGACTTGCCGCTGCCGGAGCCGCCGAGCAGCGCGAAGATCTCGCCCTTGCGGATGTCCAGGTCGACGTCGTCGAGCGCGACGAAACCGTCGAACTCCTTGCGCAAGCCGGCGATGGACAGGTAACCGCTGCCCTTGGCCGGCGGCGCCGCCGCCGCCGCGATCGCCATCGGCGGAAGATCGGATCTCGCTTCGCTCAACGCCATCTGTTGCTCCCCGTGGAAGACACCGCGGCGCGCGTTCGCCGATGCTGCCGGGATTGCGCGGCCGACTCCAGTGTAGCCGCGGCCACCGCATCGGCGATACCGCGGCGCAGGCGTCTATTGCGCCGCTGGCGGCGTCTGCGCGGGCGGCGGCGCCCAGCCCAGGCCCAGGCTCTTCTGCAGCGCCACGTAGCGCAACAGCACCTGGGTCCGCGCCTGCACTGCGCTGTCCTGCGCCGAGGCCTGCTGGCGCTGCACGTCCAGCGCATCGATCAGCGATGACGCGCCGGCCGCATAGCGCTGCTGCAGCAGCGCCGCGGAACGGTCCGCCGAGGCTTCGGCCTTGGCCGCGGCCAGCGCCTGCTGGCGCGCGGCGCCGAACCGAGCGAGCGCGCTGTTGGCGTCCTGCAGCGCCGCCAGCACGGTGCCTTCGTAGGCGGCCAGGCGCGCGGCGTTGCCGGCGCGGGCCTGTTCGACCTTGGCCCTGGTCGCGCCGAAATCGAAGATCGACCAGCGCAGGAACGGGGCGACCACGCTGTTGATCGCATCGCTGCCGAGGTCGCCCGGCGAGGTCGCGGCCATGCCGATGTTGCCGAGCAGGGTGACCTGCGGGAAGTACGCGCTCAGCGCCTGTCCGATCTGCGCCGACGAAGACGCCAGCTGGCGTTCGGCGCGGCGCACGTCGGGGCGGCGGCGGATCAACGCACCCGCATCGTCCACCGGCACCACCGCCGGCAGCGTCGGCAGCGGCCGGTCCGCGGCCAGCGCGGCGTCGAGCGCGCCCGGCTCGCGGCCGATCATCAGCGCCAGCTGATCCAGCGCCTCCTTCGCCTGCGCCTGCAGGTCCGGCAACACCGCTTCCTGCTGCTGCAGCTGCGCCTGCGCGCGTTCCACCTGCAGGTCGGCATCGGCGCCGCGCTCGCGGCGCTGCCGGGTCAATTGCAGGGTCTGCCGCGCCGCCTCCAGGTTGCGCTGGGCGATGGCGATGCGCTCGCGGGTCGCGCGATAGCCCAGGTAGGCCTGTCCGACTTCGGCGGCCAGTTGCACCTGGGTATCGGCCAGTTCGGCCTCGTCGGCCTGCGCATCGGCCAGCGCGCCTTCGCTGGCGCGGCGGCGGCGGCCGAAGAAGTCCAGTTCCCAGCTGGCATCGAAGCCGACGCTGTACAGCTGCGCATGCGGATCGATGGACAACGGCTGGCCGCTGCCGGCGGCGACGCTGCCCAGGCCGTCGACCAGCGCGTCCGGCGCCCTGGCGTTGAGATAGGCGGCATTGGCGCCGACGCTGGGCAGCTGCTCGGCATGGCGCTGCTGCACCAGCGCGCGCGAGGCGCGCAGCTTGGCCTGCGCGGCGCGCAGGTTCGGGCTGTTCTGCAGCGCCTGTTCGACCAGCGCGTTCAACTGCGGGTCCTGCAACGCCTCCCACCAGCGCTGCGGTGGCGGCGCCGGCACCACCCCGGCCGCCGCGGCGACCGCGTCGGCGCGATGCAGCTGCGGCTGCGCCTGCGCCGCCGCGGCCACCGGCGGCGGCTTCACGTAGTTCGGGCCGAGCACGCAGGCCGACAGCAGCAGCGGCAGCGCGGCGGGGACGAGCACACGGGAAAAACGCTGAGCCATGGAATCCTCAATGCATCGCAAGCGGAGCGCCGCCCTTGGGCAGCGGTTTGAGCAGCAGCCCCAGCGGAATCGTGCACACCACGATCACCCCGAAGATCCAGAACAGGTCGTTGTAGGTCATCACCAGCGCCTGCTGCTGCACCATGCGCGCCAGCTGCGCCACCGACTGCATCGCCGCGCCGGCGCCGGAAGCGGACTGCAGCTGCGCGGCCAGGCCGTGCAGGTAATCCTGCGCCAGCGGCGAATTGGCGCTGGTGCCGCTGCCGATCATCTGCGTGTGGAACACCATGCGCCGCTCCTGGAAGGTGGAGATCAGCGCCAGCCCGATCGAGCCGCCCATGTTGCGCGCGGCGTTGAACAGCCCGGACGCATCGCCGGCCAGTTCCGGCGGGACCGACGAGATGGCGGCCTGGTTCAGCGACATCATCGCCAGCGCCAGGCCGCAGCCCTGCAGCAGCTGGCCGATCACGAAATGCATGCCCACCGAATCGGCGCTGAGGCGCATGTTGACGAAGCAGGCGATGGCGAAGCAGCTCAGCCCGCCGATCACCAGGATGCGCACGTCCACGCGCATCAGCATCTTCGGCATCAACGGCATCAGCAGCACCGTCGGCACGCCGGACAGCAGCACCACGTAGCCGGATTGCTCGGTGTTGTAGCCGGAGATCGTGGCCAGGAACTGCGGGATCATGTACATGACCCCGAACAGGATCATGCCCACCGCCATCACCATCACGAACACCGCGCCGAAACTGCGCTGCAGCAGGATCGACAGGCGGATCACCGGCTGCCGGCTGACGAACTGCGAAGCGACCAGGGCGACGAAGCCGACCAGCGAGAGCAGGCTCAGCAGCACGATCTCCGAGGATTCGAACCAGCGCTCGCGCTGCCCTTCCTCCAGCACCACGGTCAGCGCGCCGAGCCCGGCGGTCAGCCCGAAGATGCCGAGCCAGTCGGCGTCGAGCAGCCCGCGCAGGTTCATCCGCTCGTGCGGCAGGCCGAGCAGCAACAGCGCCACCAGCCCGGCGCAGATCGGCACGTTGATGAAGAACGCGTAGTGCCAGCTGACGTTCTCGGTCAGCCAGCCGCCGAGCAGCGGCCCAATCACCGGTCCCAGAATCACGGTCATGCCGAACAGGGCGGTGCCCATGGTCTGCTGCGCCGGCGGCAGCCGTGTGGCGACGATGGTCAGCGCGGTGGGGATCAACGCACCGCCGGCGAAGCCCTGGCCGACGCGGCCAAGGATCATCATGGTCAGGCTGTTGGACAGCCCGCAGACCACCGAGAAGAAGGTGAACAGCAGCGCGCAGATCAGCAGGAAGTTGCGCAGCCCCAGGGTGCGCACGAACCAGCCGGTCAGCGGGATCATCACGATCTCGGCGACCAGGTAGGCGGTGGAGATCCAGGTGCCTTCGGTGCCGCTGGCGCCGACCTCGCCCTGGATGGTCGGCAACGCCGCGTTGACGATGGAGATGTCCAGCGTCGCCATGAACGAGCCGATGGTGCCGGCCGCGACCGCCAGCCACGCGCCGGCGTCGGCCTTCTGCTGTGCGCCGGCACCCGCCGCCGGCGCAGCGGCGGCCTCGTTCACGGCGTGCCCTCGCCCTGCTTGCCTTCCTGCTCGACCCGGTCCTTGGCGTCCTTGGCCGCGCGCGTGTCCACCGTGACCGTCGCCGACATGCCCGGCACCAGCACCTTGCGCGCCTCGGCGCCGGCCTTGAGCCGGATCCGCACCGGCACCCGCTGCACCACCTTGGTGAAGTTGCCGGTGGCGTTCTCCGGCGGCAGCAGCGCGAACTGCGAGCCGGTGCCCGGCGCGATGCTCTCGACCACGCCGTCCAGCGCGATCCCGGACAGCGCATCGACCTCGATCCGCGCCGGCTGCCCGGGCCGCATCAGCCCGACCTGGGTTTCCTTGAAATTGGCGCTCAGGTACAGCGCATCGACCGGCACCACGCTCATCAGCCGGGTGCCGGCGGCGACGAACTGGCCGACCTGCACGGTCTTGTCGCCGATGCGGCCGTCGATGCGCGCGGTCAGCCGCGTATCGTCCATCGCCACCTGCGCCTGGTCGGCGTCGGCCTGCGCCTGCTGCAGCCCGGCGCGGGCCTGGTCGAGCTGCGCGCTGGCGCCCTGCACCTGGCTCTCGGCAGCGACGACCTGGGCCTTGGCCGCGTCGTACTGGGCCTGGGCGCGATCGCGATCGTGGACGATGCTCTCGTAGTGCTCGTGGGTGTCGGCGCCGGACGCGGCCAGCGGCGCGAAGCGCTTGGCCTCGCCCTGGGCGAAGCGCAGGCTGGCCGCGGCCGCGGTGACCTGGGTGCGCGCCTGCAACAACGTGGCGCGCTGCGCCTGCAGCCCGGCCTCGGCGGCGGCGATGTCGGCCTGGCGGACCGCGACCACGGCCTGCGCCTGCTGCTGCGTGGCGCGGTAGCTGCGCTCGTCGATCTGCAGCAACGGCTGCCCGGCCTTGACCGTCTGGTTATCGCCGACGAACACGCCGGTCACGTAGCCGTTGACCCGCGGCGCCACCGCCACCGCATCGGCCTGCAGATAGGCGTTGTTGGTTTCCTGCAGGTAGCGGCCGGTGGTCAGGTAATAAACCAGCCACGCCACCAGGCCGATCGCCACCACAAGGCCGATCAGCAGCAGCGTCCATTTCACCTTGGGATTCTTCAGCGGCGCCGGCTTGTCGGGCTGCTTGGCGTCGTGCTGGGCCGGCGCGGCCCGCGCCTCGTCCGAAGCCGCCTGTCGTTGCGTCTGCGCGGGATCTGGGTCGTGGGTGCTCAAAGTCGCAGGTTCCTGGGGGGTTGGGACCATCGTCGCCGGTGCGCTTGACGGTGCAGGGACAGCAACGCACGGCGCGCGGCGCACTCACCAGACGGTGGCGTACGGCGGACTGTACAAGTGTCTGTACCGGCGAGTCGAGATCGTGTGAGTGCGGCTCGCGGTGGCGTTCAGGCGCCCTGCAAGCGGCTCCGCGTCACGATCCTTGCCCGCTGCAACGATGGCCAATGGGATGTGGCCAGGCGCATCGGGTGCAGGGTGCTGTCAGGCCTTCCGCTTGCGCCGCACCCTCACTCCTCCCCGTCTCCCGTGGGAGAGGGGCTAAGGCACAGCACCGGCTGTTCCTTCTCCCACCGGGAGAAGGTGGCCCGCAGGGCCGGATGAGGGTACTGGCGCAGCCTCGTACGCCCAATTCAGCGAGGCGCTTCGCGCCTTACCCTCACCCCTACCCCTCTCCCGTGGGGAGAGGGGAATCATCTTGCTGCGACGTCGCTCAGCGCCCGGTCTTCAGCTCGGTCCACAACCGCGTGTATTGGCGGTCCACTTCCGGCGGCATCACCGCCAGCGCGAACAGCTTGGCCTGCACCTCCGCCGGCGGGTAGATGGTGCGGTCGCCGCTGATCGCCGCATCGATCAGCGGGATCGACTTGGGCACCGCGTTCGGATAGCTGACGAAGTTGGTGTTGGCCGCGGCCACTTCGGGGGTCAACAGGTAATTGATGAACTGGTAGGCCTGCTCCGGATGCTTGGCGTCCTTGGGGATGGCCAGCATGTCGAAGAACTGCAGCGCGCCTTCCTTCGGAATCGAATAGGCGATGTGCACGCCGTTCTTGGCCTCCTCGGCACGGTCGCGCGCCTGCAGGATGTCGCCCGACCAGCCCACCACCAGGCAGGTGCTGCCCTTGGCCAGCGCGTCGATGTACTGCGAGGAATGGAAATTCTGGATGTAGGGGCGGATTTCCTTGAGCTTGGCCGCGGCCTTTGCGATCACCTTCGGGTCGGTGCTGTTCGGGTCCTCGCCCAGGTAGTGCAGCACCGTCGGCACGATCTCCGAGGCGGTGTCGAGGAAGGTCACCCCGCAGTCCTTGAGCTTGGCCAGGTTCTCCGGCTTGAACACCAGGTCCCAGCTGTCGACGACGTCGGTGCTGCCGAACGCGGCCTGGATCTTGTCCACGTTGTAGCCGATGCCGGTGGTGCCCCACAGGTACGGCACGGCGTAGGTGTTGCCCGGATCCTGCTGCGCGATGCGCTGCATCATCGCCGGGTCCAGATTGGCCAGGTTGGGGATCTTGCTCTTGTCCAGCGGCAGGAACACGCCGGCCTGGATCTGCCGGCCGAGGAAACTCAGCGACGGCACCACCACGTCGTAGCCGCTGCCGCCGGCCAGCAGCTTGGCTTCCAGCACTTCGTTGCTGTCGAACACGTCGTAGGTGACGTGGATACCGCTATGCCGCTCGAAGCCGGGTACGGTGCCTTCGGCGATGTAGTCCGACCAGTTGTAGACGTTCAGTTGCTTCGCATCGCCGCCGCCCGCCGCCTCCGCCGCGCCGTCCTGCCGGCCCGATCCGCCACAGCCCGCCAGGCACAGCACCGCCACCATCCCCGCTATCGCTCGCCGCTTCATCGTCGTCTCCATGCCGCCCGTTGCGGGCAGCGGTTGGCGGGACGCCGCGCTGGCGCGCGTCCCGGTGGTCCTCCCCTTTGGCGGCCGCCCGCCCCGGCGCGGCGGACAGCGGG
>NZ_JACSQX010000001.1:0-3005 GCF_014836395.1 Xanthomonas bonasiae | reverse complement strand
GGGGGCCGGGGGGGCCCCCCCGTTGGGCGGCGGCGCGGGGGGCGCGGCCGTACTGCGTGCAGGCGCCGCGCCGAAGCGCGGCGCCATGGACCACGGACGCGACCGGCTCAGCGGCCGGTCTTGATCTCCGTCCACAGGCGGGTATACAGCTTGTCCACCTCGGGCGGGTTGATCGAATAGGTGAACATCTTCGCCGCCACCTCCGGCGGCGGATAGATGGTCGGGTCGTTGCGGATCGCCGCATCCACCAGCGGCGTCGCCTTCGGCACCGGATTGGCGTAGTGGATGAAGTTGGAGTTGGCCGCGGCCACCTCCGGCGTCAGCAGGTAGTTGATGAACTTGTAGGCGTTCTCCGGATGCTTGGCATCCTTCGGGATCGCCAGCATGTCGAACCACTGCGGCGCGCCTTCCTTGGGAATCGAATAGGCCACTTTCACGCCGTTCTTGGCTTCCTCGGCGCGGTCGCGCGCCTGGATGATGTCGCCGGACCAGCCCACCGCCAGGCAGGTGCTGCCGTTGGCCAGCGAGGTCACGTACTGCGAGGAGTGGAAGTTCTGCACGTACGGGCGGATGCTCTTGATCAGCGCGGCGGCCTTCTCGATCTTGGCGCTGTCGGTGGTGTGCGGATCCTCGCCCTGGTAGTGCAGCGCGATCGGGATCAGGTCCGACGGCGTGTCGAGGATGGTGACGCCGCAATCCTTGAGCTTGGCGATGTTTTCCGGCTTGAACACCAGGTCCCAGCTGTTGGCGATGTCGGTGCTGCCGAACGCGGCCTTGACCTTGTCCACGTTGTAGCCGATGCCGGTGGTGCCGACCATGTACGGCACGCCGTACTTGTTGCCCGGATCCTGCTGCGCGATGCGCTGCATGATCTCCGGATCCAGATTGGCCAGGTTCGGGATCTTGCTCTTGTCCAGCGGCAGGAACACCCCGGCCTGGATCTGCCGGCCGAAGAAGTTCAGCGTCGGCACCACCACGTCGTAGCCGCTGCCGCCGGCCAGCAACTTGGTCTCGACCATCTCGTCGCTGTCGAACACGTCGTAGGTGACCTTGACCCCGCTGGCCTTCTCGAACGCGGGAACGGTGTTCTCGGCGATGTAGTCCGAATAGTTGTAGACGTTGAGGACCTGGTCCTCGCCCGCCGCGGGCTTGCCGCCTTCGCCGCCGCCGGAACCGCCACAGGAGGCGAGCAGCGCCGCAGAGAGGGAAAGGGTGAGCAGTCGCAGCTTCATTGCAGGTCTCCGCAGGTCCATGGGGAAGATCGGAAGATACACGCCGCGGCGTCGCGCGGACGGGTCCAGGCCAACCGGCCCAGACTAACCAGCGCCGGCCCATTTGCCCAGCGCCTGGGCGGTGTCCTCCAGCGCCAGCCAGGCCTTGTCGAACAGCTCGTCGACCTGGGCGCGGCTGAGGATCAGCGGCGGCGACAGCAGCATCGCATCGTTGGTCGCGCGCAGGATCAGGCCGCGGCGCAGCGCATGGTCGCGGCACAGCGCGCCGACCTTGCCGCGGTCGGGGAAATAGTGCCGGCGCGGCTTGTCCGGGACCAGTTCCAGCGCGCCGATCATGCCGACGATGCGCGCCTCGCCGACCAGCCGGTGCTCGCCCAGCTCGGCCCAGCGCTGCGCCAGATACGGCGCGATCTCGCTGCGCGCGCGTTCGACGATGCCCTCGTCCTGCAGCAGGCGCAGGTTCTCCAGCGCCACCGCCGCGCACACCGGATGCCCCGAATAGGTGCAACCGTGCGCCAGCTCGCCGCCCTGCTCCTTCAGCACCGTGGCCACGCGCTTGCCGAACATCGCCGCGCCGAGCGGGATGTAGCCGGAGGTGATGCCCTTGGCGATGGTCATCACGTCGGGCTGGAAGCCGAAGTGCTGCGCGCCGAACCATTCGCCGGTGCGGCCGAAGCCGCAGATCACTTCGTCGGCGACCAGCAGCACGTCGTAGCGGCGGCAGATGCGCTCGATCTCCGGCCAGTAGCTGCGCGGCGGGATATATACGCCGATCGCGCCCATGATCGGCTCGCCGATGAACGCGGCCACGCGTTCCGGCCCCAGTTCCAGGATCTTGTCCTCAAGCCGGCGCGCGGCCAGCAGGCCGTATTCCTCCGGATCCAGGTCGCCGCCGTCGCCGAACGGGTATGGCGGGTCGATGTGGTGGATGTCGGGAATGGGCAGTCCGCCCTGGCGGTGCATGCCCTTCATCCCGCCGAGGCTGGCGCCGGCCACGGTGGTGCCGTGGTAGCCGTCGTGGCGGCCGATGAAGATGCTCTTCTGCGGCTGGTCCTGCACGGCCCAGAAGTGCCGCACCAGGCGCAGGATGGTGTCGTTGGCCTCGGAGCCGGAGTTGGTGAAGAAGGCATGGTCGAGGTCGCCGGGGGTGAGTTCGGCGAGCTTGGCGGCGAGGCGGATGGTCGGCTCGGTGGTGCACTGGAAGAAGCTGTTGTAGTACGCCAGCTGTTCCATCTGCCGCGCGGCGGCCTGACCGAGTTCCTTGCGCCCGTAGCCGACGTTGACGCACCACAGCCCGGCGAAGGCGTCGAGCAGTTGGTTGCCGTCGGCATCCCAGACATAGGCGCCGTCGCCGCGGGTGAGGATGCGCGTGCCCTTCTGGGCCAGCGCGGCGTTGTCGTTGAACGGGTGCAGGTGATGCGCCGCATCCAGGTCCTGCAGGGTCCGCGTTTCTATCCGATCCATGTCGACTCCATGCTCTGGTGCTGTGTCTGGTGGTGCTGTGCTGTTGCTGTGTTCCTGCTGCCGCTCTTGCTGTCGCCTTCGCCTTGGCTTTCGCTGTCGCTTTGCCCTTCGCTTTTGCTGCGGCTGTTGCTTCCGCCTTTGCCTTTCGCTGTTGCTGTTGCTTTCGCCTTTGACTTACCGGGTTCCCTTCCGCAGCGGCGGCCATGGCGGGGAAAAACCCCGCAGGGGCGGCGCACATGGATGTGCGCCGTTCGCGGCAGGGGCAGGATGCCCCTTCCGCGAATCCCCGTCATGGGCGCGGACCCGGAG
>NZ_JACSQX010000019.1:27553-64356 GCF_014836395.1 Xanthomonas bonasiae | reverse complement strand
GAGGGACTTCAGTCCCGACGCTTTACCGCGAAGGAAAGCGCACCACTTCGCTCGTCGCGGCTGAAGCCGCTCCTACATTCGGCAAGACGCCCGGCAATGTCGTTGCGGCATCCGCAGCCCGCCATCCCGAGTCCCGAGTCCCGAATCCCGAATCCCGAATCCCGAATCCCGCATTCTCCCCTATCATTGCGCGGATGCGCCCCGACTACATCCTGACCCTGTCCTGCCCGGACCGTACCGGCATCGTCTACCGCGTCAGTGGCCTGCTGTTCGAGCACGGCTGCAATATCCTCGACGCACAGCAGTTCGGCGACGAGGAGAGCGGTCGCTTCTTCCTGCGCGTGCATTTCGACGTGCCCGCCGACGGCATCGTCGCTGCGGTGAAGGTGCAGCTGGCGCCGCTCGCCGCCGACTACGCGATGGACTGGCAGCTGCACGATGCGCGGCGCCGCGCGCGCCTGCTGGTGCTGGTCAGCAAGCAGGGCCACTGCCTCAACGATCTGCTGTTTCGCGCGCATAGCCGGCAGCTGCGCGTGGACATCGCCGCGGTGGCGTCCAATCACAATGATTTCGCCACGCTGGCGCGCTCGTACGACGTGCCGTTCCACCACCTGCCGGTCGGCGCCGACAACCGCGCCGAACAGGAAGCGCAGCTGCTGGCGCTGGTGGAGCGCGAGCGCATCGACCTGGTGGTGCTGGCGCGCTACATGCAGATCCTGTCGCCGACGCTGTGCGCCGCGCTGGCCGGGCGCGCGATCAACATCCACCACAGCTTCCTGCCCAGCTTCAAGGGCGCGCAGCCGTACCACCAGGCGCACGCGCGCGGGGTCAAGATCATCGGCGCCACTGCGCACTACGTCACCGGCGATCTCGACGAAGGCCCGATCATCGAACAGGACGTGGCCCGCGTGGACCACGCGATGACCCCGCGCGACCTGGTGCGCCTGGGCAGCGACACCGAGTCGCAGGTGCTGGCCCGCGCGGTGCGCCGCCATGTCGAGCATCGCATTCTGCTCAACGGGCATCGGACGGTGGTGTTTCGGTGAGGCCGGGATTGGGGATTGGTGATTCGGGATTGGGAAAAGCGGCTTGACGGACTACCGTTTCAGCCGTGGCGCTGCCGGCTCTTGCGAATCCCCAATCCCCAATCCCGAATCACGGCTCAAACCGATACCCCGCCCCATACACCGAGCGCACCCACTCTTCGCCGCCGACGTCGGCGAGCTTGCGGCGCAGGTTCTTGACGTGGCTGTCCACGGTGCGGTCGGTGACGATGCGGTGGTCGGCATACAGCCGGTCCATCAGCTGTTCGCGCGAATACACCCGGCCCGGGGCGGTGGCCAGGGTGCGCAGCAGGCGGAACTCCACCTGGGTCAGGTCCAGGTCGCGGCCATGCACGCTGGCGCGGCAGGCGTCTTCGTCGATGCGCAGGCCCGGCGCTGTGGCGTCGTTGGGATCGTGGCGATGGCGGCGCAGCACCGCCTGCACCCGCGCCACCACCTCGCGCGGACTGAACGGCTTGCAGATGTAGTCGTCGGCGCCGATCTCCAGGCCGAGCAGGCGGTCGATCTCCTCCACGCGCGCGGTGACCATGATCACCGGCACCGCGCTTTCCTTGCGCAGGTCGCGGCAGATTTCCAGGCCGTCGCGGTTGGGCAGCATCAGATCCAGCAGCACCAGGTCCGGCTTCTGCGCGCGGAACGCGCCCAGCGCCTGCGCGCCATCGGCGATCCAGTCGTGCGAATAGCCGGCCGCATGCAGGTATTCGCGCATCACCGCGGCCAGGCGCGGTTCGTCTTCGACGATCAGGATGTGGCCGATCGGATCCAGGCCGTTCATGCCGGCAGCGCCGGCAGGCGCAGCACCACGCGCAGGCCGCCGAGCGCGGAGGCCTCGGCGTTGATCGAGCCGCCATGCGCCTCGGCGATGTTGCGGCAGATCGCCAGGCCCAGGCCGCTGCCGCCGCTGGCGCGGTTGCGCGAGGCCTCGGTGCGGTAGAAGCGTTCGAACAGGCGCTCGCGCTTGTCCGCGTCCACGCCCGGTGCGCTGTCCTCGACCACCAGTTCCAGCACCGTGTCGCGACGCACGCAGCTGACCTGCACCGTGCCGCCGGCATCGGTGTAGCGCAGCGTGTTCTCCAGCAGGTTGCCGAGCAGTTGCTGCAGCCGGCGCTCGTCGCCGTCCACCTGCAGCGGGCCGGCATCGATCTGCACCTGCAGCTGCAACGGCGCGGCGGCGAAGCGCGCCTGCACGCCGGCCAGCACCGTGGCCAGGATCAGCGCCAGATCGACCGGCGCGCGCCGGTAGGCGAGCGCGCCGACGTCGGTCAGCGAGACGTCGTACAGGTCTTCGATCAGCTTGCCGAGCTGGCCGACCTGCTGGTGCAGCGAGCCCAGCGAGGCCGGGGTCATCGGCCGGATGCCGTCCTGCAGCGCTTCCAGTTCGGCGCGCAGCACCGCCAGCGGCGTGCGCAGTTCGTGCGAGATGTCGGCCATGAACTCGCGGCGTGCGCGTTCGTTGTGTTCCAGCGCCTGCGCCAGCAGGTTGAAGTCGCGCGCCAGCTGGCCGAATTCGTCGCGCGCGCCGGTGTCGATGCGGGTGGCGTAATCGCCGGCAGCCAGGCGATGGGTGGCGCCGGTGAGGCCGCGCATGCGCCGCAGCAAGGCGCGCGACAGCAGCCAGCCGAGCAGCGCGGCGACCAGCAGCGAGGCGCTGCCGATCGTCCACCACGCGCGTTGCTGCGCCTGGTAGAAGCGCGCGTCCTCGGCCGCCAGCACCTTCTGGAACGGCAGCATCGCCATCCAGCCGACGGTGCGGCCGTCGACCACGATCGGACGCAGGATGTCGTCGCGGCCGACATCGGGATTGCCGATCACCGAGCGGTAGTTCTGGTCGAGCACGGCGAAGCGGAAGACCGCGCCGGTCTGGTCGGACACCGGCGGCGGCAGGCGCGGCAGGCCGGGGCCGTGCTCCGGGCGCATCAGCACGAACCAGGCATCGGGGTTGTCGCGCACGAAGTCCCAGTTGCCATGCCGCGCGTACTCGGCCCTGACCCGCGGCAAGGTCTCCAGCATGCGCTCCACGCCCTGTTCGTTGAGGTAATCCAGGAACTGGCGCTTGAGGAAGACCTGCACGGCCATGCCATTGACCAGCAGCACCGCCACGCACGCGGCGAGGATGGCGAGGAACAGCTTGGCGGTGATGCCCAGTTTCATCGGAGAGGCAATGCGGGACGCGGCGACGGGGGTGTTGCGTATTAGCCGCGTCGCCGCAGGGGAAATCAAGCGAATCCGCGCCGCTGCCGGCAATCTCCAAATTTGCTGCACATTCGCGCCGTAGCGTGGCCACATTCGGATAAACCGTGAGTTCGCCGCATGCTGCCCGTCGTCGCCCGTCGCTTCCCCGTCTCGTCCTCGCGCTGGTTGCTGGCCGCGGCCATCGCCGCGACAGTGGCCGCGTGTTCCTCCAAGCAGCCGCCGCAGATGCCGCAGGCGCAGGTCGGCGTGCAGACGGTGAAGGCGCAGCGGCTGGCGCTGGACCAGACCCTGTCCGGCCGCACCGTGGCCTACATGACCTCGGACGTGCGCCCGCAGGTCGGCGGCATCCTGCGCAAGCGCCTGTTCACCGAGGGCCAGGACGTCAAGGCCGGGCAGGTGCTGTACGAGATCGATCCGGCCAGCTACCAGGCGGCGTACGACACCGCCAAGGGCGACCTGGCCCAGGCCGAGGCGGCGGTGCTGTCGGCCAGGCCGAAGGCGCAGCGCTACCAGACCCTGGTCGCGCTGGACGCGGTCAGCAAGCAGGACGGCGACGACGCGGTGGCCACGCTGCGCTCGAACGAGGCGGCGGTGGTCGCGGCCAAGGCCTCGCTGCAGACCGCGCGGATCAATCTCGACTACACCCGCATCACCGCGCCGATCGACGGCCGCATCGGCACCTCCAGCTACACGCCGGGCGCGCTGGTCAGCGCCGGCCAGAGCGACGTGCTGGCCACCATCAACCAGCTCGATCCGATGTACGTGGACGTGACCCAGTCCAGCGCGCAACTGCTGCAGCTGCGCCGTCAGCTCGACGCCGGCCAGCTCAAGGCGGTGGACGGCAAGGCCGAAGTGAAGCTGCAGCTGGAGGATGGCAGCACCTACGCGCGCAGCGGCACGCTGGAAGTGGTGGATGCCGCGGTCGATACCGCCACCGGCACGGTCAAGCTGCGTGCGGTGGTGCCCAATCCCGATCGTCTGTTGCTGCCGGGCATGTACGTCAAGGCGGTGCTGTCGATGGCGGTGGACGAGCAGGCCATCCTGGTGGCGCAGCAGGCGATCAGCCGCAACAGCAAGGGCGAGGCGGTGGCGCTGGTGGTCGGCAGCGACAACAAGGTCGCGCAGCGCGTGCTGACCACCGGCGATGCGATCGGCGACAAATGGGTGGTGCGCGACGGGCTGAAGGCCGGCGACAAGGTCATCGTGCAGGGCCTGCAGAAGGTCGCGGTCGGCGACCAGGTCAAGGCGGTGGAAGTGACCTCGGCCGCCGCGACCGCCACGCCCCCCGCGGCCACCCAAGGCGCCGCGGCGGCGCCGAAGGCCGACTGAGGAACCGCCATGGCCCGTTTCTTCATCGACCGTCCCATCTTCGCCTGGGTCATCGCAATCGTCATCACCCTGGCCGGCGCGATCTCGATCCTGTCGCTGCCGCTGGAACAGTATCCGGACATCGCTCCGCCTTCGATCACCGTCAGCGCCACCTACACCGGCGCCTCCGCCGAGACCGTGCAGAACTCGGTGACGCAGATCCTCGAACAGCAGATGACCGGCCTGGACAACCTGCTGTACATGTCCTCCAGCAGCAGTTCCGCCGGCAGCGCCTCGATCACCCTGACCTTCGATTCCGGCACCGATCCGGACACCGCGCAGGTGCAGGTGCAGAACAAGGTCTCGCAAGGCGAGTCGATGCTGCCCGAGGCGGTGCAGAGCAATGGCGTGACCGTCACCAAGTCCGCCGGCAGCAGCATGTTCATGGTGCTGGCCTTCACCTCCGAAGACGGCAGCATGGACAGCACCGACATCGGCGACTACATGGTGTCCACGCTGCAGGACCCGATCAGCCGGCTCAATGGCATCGGCGGGGTCAACGTGTTCGGCTCCGAGTATTCGATGCGGGTGTGGCTGGATCCGGAAAAGCTGCGCACCTATGCGCTGATGCCCTCGGACGTGAGCAACGCGATCTCGGCGCAGAACGCCGACGTCTCCTCCGGCGCGCTCGGCGCGCTGCCGGCGGCGCAGGGCCAGCAGCTCAACGCCACGGTCACCTCGCGCAGCAAGCTCAAGACCCCGGCGCAGTTCGAGGCGATCGTGCTGAAGTCGCAGGCCGGTGGCGCCACCGTGTACCTGCGCGACGTGGCGCGGGTCGAACTGGGCTCCAAGTCGTATTCGTCCAGTTCCAAGTACAACGGCAAGGCCGCCTCCGGCATGGGCCTGCAGCTGGCCACCGGCGCCAACGCGCTGGACGCGGCCAAGGCGGTGGAGGCCAAGCTGGAGCAGCTCAAGCCGTATTTCCCCGCCGGGCTCAAGTACGAGGTCGCCTACGACACCACGCCGTTCGTGCGCATCTCCATCGAGGAAGTGGTCAAGACCCTGCTCGAGGCGATCGTGCTGGTGGTGCTGGTGATGTACCTGTTCCTGCAGAACTGGCGCGCCACGCTGGTGCCGGTGATCGCGGTGCCGGTGGTGCTGCTGGGCACGTTCGGCGTGCTGGCCTTGCTCGGCTATTCGATCAACACGCTGACCATGTTCGCGATGGTGCTGGCGATCGGCTTGCTGGTGGACGATGCGATCGTGGTGGTGGAGAACGTCGAGCGCTTGATGAGCGAGGAGGGCATGTCGCCGCGGCAGGCGACCTATACCTCGATGGGGCAGATCACCGGCGCGCTGGTCGGCATCGCCCTGGTGCTGACCGCGGTGTTCCTGCCGATGGCGTTCTTCGGCGGCGCCACCGGCGAGATCTACCGCCAGTTCTCGGTGACCATCGCCGCGGCGATGCTGCTGTCGCTGCTGGTGGCGCTGACCCTGAGTCCGGCGCTGTGCGCCAGCCTGCTCAAGCCGATCGCGCAGGGCGGCCACGTGTCGCGCAAGGGCCTGCTCGGGCGCTTCTTCAACTGGTTCAACGACCGCTTCGACCGCGGTGCCGATGGCTACGGTCGCGGCGTGGGCAAGCTGATCGGCCACCGCAAGCTCGGCGGGCTGGTCTATCTGGGGCTGCTCGCGGTGATGGCGCTGCTGTTCTGGCGCCTGCCCAGCTCGTTCCTGCCCGAAGAAGACCAGGGCATGCTGATGGTGATGTTCACCACGCCGGCCGGCGCCACCCAGCAGCGCACCCAGCAGTCGATCGACCAGGCCACCGGCTTCATCCTCAAGCAGCCGGAAGTGGCGGGGGTGATGACCATCTCCGGCTTCAGCTTCGCCGGCAGCAGCCAGAACTCGGGCATGGGCTTCATCAAGCTCAAGGATTGGGCCGAGCGCGATGCCTCCGCGCAGGAGATCGCTAACCGCATCACCGGTGCGATGATGGGCGCGCTGCCCGACGCGCAGGTGTTCGCGTTGTCGCCGCCGGCGATCAACGGCCTGGGCACCAGTTCCGGCTTCACCCTGGAACTGCAGGACGTGGCCGGCAAGGGCCACGACGCGCTGGTCGCCGCACGCCAGCAATTGCTGCAGCTGGCCAACGCCGACAAGGGCATGACCGCGGTGCGCTTCAACGGCCTGGAAGACGCGCCGACCTACCGCGTGCAGATCGACGACGCCAAGGCCGGCGCGCTCGGCCTGGACGCGTCGGACATCAACACCACGCTGGCCACGGTGATGGGCGGCAGCTACGTCAACGATTTCCTCAACAACAACCGGGTCAAGCGCGTCTACGTGCAGGGCGAGGCGAGCGCGCGCATGCTGCCCAGCGACATCGGCCGTTGGTACGTGCGCAACAGCAGCGAGGCGATGGTGCCGTTCTCGGCCTTCTCCAGCAGCGCATGGGCGTATGCGCCGCAGGTACTGAATCGCTTCAACGGGGTCGAGTCGATGGAGATCACCGGCAGCGCCGCCAGCGGCATCAGCTCCGGCGACGCGATGAACGGCATCGCCGGGCTGGTCGGCAAGGTGGGCAAGGATGTCGGCTACGCCTGGTCGGGCATGTCCTACCAGGAGCAGGCTTCCGGCGCGCAGACCTGGATGCTGTACGCGGTGTCGCTGGTGTTCGTGTTCCTGTGCCTGGCGGCGCTGTACGAGAGCTGGTCGATCCCGATCTCGGTGATGCTGGCGGTGCCGGTGGGCATCGTCGGCGCGCTGCTGGCGACGTGGCTGCGCGGGTTGTCCAACGACATCTACTTCCAGGTCGGCCTGCTGGCGACGATGGGCCTGGCGGCCAAGAACGGCATCCTGATCGTCGAGTTCGCCAAGGAACTGGAAGAGAAGGGCCAGCCGCTGATCGAAGCCACGCTGCATGCCGCGCGCATGCGTCTGCGGCCGATCCTGATGACCTCGCTGGCGTTCATGCTCGGCGTCCTGCCGATGGTGATCAGCAGCGGCGCCGGTTCGGGCGGGCGCCATTCGCTGGGCACCGGCGTGCTCGGCGGCACCCTGATCTCGACCATGCTCGGCATCTTCTTCGTACCGCTGTTCTACGTGATCGTGCGCAGTCTGTTCCCCGGCAAGCGGGCCGAACCGGAACCGCTGCGCAGCGAGGAGGCAACGCCGTGATCCGAGTGTCCCTGATCCGTACCGCGCTGGCCCTGGCCTGCGCCGGTGTCCTCGCCGGCTGCGCCAGCATGGCGCCGAGCTACGCCCGTCCCGACGCGCCGGTGCCGGCCACCTTCGCCGACAGCGGCACCGGTAGCGGCGATGCCGCCGACGTGGCCACGCTGGACTGGCGCCAGGTGTTCCTGGACCCGCGCCTGCAGCAGGTGATCGCACAGGCGCTGGACAACAACCGCGACCTGCGCGTGGCCGTGCTCAACATCGACAAGGCGCGCGCGCAGTACCGCATCCAGCGCGCCGACCTGTACCCGTCGGTGGACCTCAGCGGCAGCCAGAGCGCCTCGCGCAGCAGCGCATCCACCAGCAGCAGCGGACGCTCCGAAGTGGGGCGTACGTACTCGGCCGACGTCGGCATCAGCAGCTGGGAACTGGACCTGTTCGGGCGCATCCGCAGCTTGAAGAACGAGGCGCTGGAAACCTATCTGGCCACTGCGCAGACCCAGCGCAGCACGCGCATGAGCCTGGTCGCCGAAGTCGCCGCCGACTGGCTGACCGTGGCCGCCGACCAGCAGCGGCTGGCGCTGGCGCAGCAGACCCTGGACAGCCAGCGGCAGACTCTGAAGCTCACCGAGGCGCGGCATCAGGAAGGCATCGCCTCCGGGCTGGACCTGGCGCAGGTGCAGACCAGCGTGGAGAGCGCGCGTGCCGACGTGGCCACCTACACCACGCAGCTGGCCACCTCGCGCAACGCGCTGGACCTGGTGGTCGGCGCGCCGGTGACGGCGGACACGTTGCCGCAGGCGACCGCACTGGAACGCGGCGTGGCGCTGGCGCCGCTGCCGTCGCCGCTGCCGTCGCGCGTGCTGCTGCAGCGCCCGGACGTGCTGTACGCCGAGCACACGCTGAAGTCGGCCAATGCCGACATCGGCGCGGCGCGTGCGGCGTTCTTCCCGACCATCTCGCTGACCGCCTCCACCGGGCGCAGCAGCACCGCGCTGTCCAGCCTGTTCGACGCCGGCAACCGCACCTGGTCGTTCGTGCCCAGCATCAGCGTACCGATCTTCCGTGCCGGCGCGCTCAAGGCCGAACTGGACCAAGCCAAGATCAGCCGCGACGTCAATGTCGCCGAGTACGAGCAGGCCATCCAGACCGCCTTCAGCGAAGTGGCCGATGCGCTGGCCACGCGTGCGCAACTGGACGAACGCATGGACGCGCAGCGCGCCCTGGTGGATGTCACCCAGCGCAGCTACACCCTGGCTGACGCGCGCTATCGCAACGGCGTGGACAGCTACCTGGACGCCCTGGACTCGCAGCGCTCGCTGTATTCCGCGCAGCAGGACCTGATCACCCTGCGCCTGACCGAAGCCAGCAATCGCGTCACCCTGTACAAGGTGCTCGGCGGCGGTGCCGACGCGCAGAGCGGCATGCCTGTGGCGGAGGCAGGGCGTTAGCGCCTCCCCGATGCCTGTAGGAGCGGCTTCAGCCGCGACAGGCGCTACCGGTAGTGCCTGTCGCGGCTGAAGCCGCTCCTACAAAAAGCGGCATTCGGATCGAAACTGCACCGAGCCTGCAGGCCCGGTGCAGCCGCTTTTGCCAATCCCCAATCCCGAATCCCCAATCCCGGCCCCTCACCGCGCCGCGTTGGCGTTCATCGTCGCGTTGCGGCTGGCGTCCAGGTATTGCGCCGGATCGCGCATGCCGGTGGTGTGGCACTGGCCGGTGGTGTGGCCACGGTTGACCCCGCCCGGCAGCTGCGCGTTGACCTGCTCGACCACGCCGTCCTCCGGGTCGTCCAGCACCAGGTCCGACGCCGCGTTGCAGTAGTCGTTGGTGTACCAGTTGGTCTTGGCGAAGGAGGTGGTGTAGTAGTTGACCAGCGCCCGCGCCGAGGTCGGGATGCCGGCCAGCCAGGCCTTGGCGCCGTCGTAGGTCAGGTCGCTGTTGCTGCCGCAGCCCACGCCGAACCACGACCCCACCGTGGCCAGGATGCCGGACAGGTTGGTGCCCTGGTACGGCGTGCCCACCGACTGCATGACGCGCCCGCCGCTGGCATTGTCCAGCCCGCTCCAGTAGTAGCTGTACAGGTGCAGCGCGGCCATGCCGCCCTGGCTGTGCGCCACCGTGCCGAACGAATTCCACTGGCTGCCGAACTGCCCCAGCAATTGCGCGAACTGGTCGTTGCTGCGGTTCTGGTTGGCGTCCAGGAAGGTCGAGGCGTTGCTGAACTGCGCCGCCGGCCACACCCCGCCGGAGCAATAGCCATGCACCAGCACCAGGCGCTTGCCGGTCGCCTGCGCTTGCGCATCGGTCGCCGCGCGCTGCAGCGTCGCCGGGCGCTCGCCCATGCGCATGCTGGCGTCGATCGCGCCGCCGCGCGCCACGCTGCTGCGGCGCAGCGCCGGCAGGGTCAGCGCCAGCGTGTCGCGGGTGGCCAGCGGCACGAAATGGTCCGGGTCCTCGATACGCAGGTTGCGCAGCGTGAACGGCGCGCGCGCGCCGGCACGCACGATCCAGCGTTCGTCCACGCTCAGCGGCAGGCGTCCGTTCTGCGGCGCGAGCATGCCGCCGAGCCAGGCCACCGGCACCGCGCTGCCGTCGCGGCCGGTGCCCCACAGTTCGCCGAGCACGCGGTAATGCGCCGGCGCCTGGCCGCTGGCGCTGACCGGGATCGGCAGCGCCAGGCGGGTGCCGTCCTGTGCGCTGGCGCTCACCGCGTCGGCGGCGATGCGCAAGCTGGTGTCGAGCACCGGCAGCACGTGTTCGGAGGTGCGCACGAAGGCCTGGCCGGCCGCGTCCTCGCCGTGCACCACCACCTGTGCTAGATAGCTGCCTGGCGCCTTTGCCGGGAAATCGCCGGCATAGACGCCGTCGCCGGCGGCGCCGTCGCCATGGCGGCCGTCGTCGGCCATCGGCCACTGTGTCACCGTGCCGTCGGGCGCGGTCACGCGCAGCTGCGCATCGCGGATGTGTCCGGCAGTGGCGCCGAGCGTGGTGGCGCCGTGGCTGTCGCTGCCGCCGAGCATCGCGGTCAGGCCGATGCGTTGCCCGCTGTGCAGCTGCCGGCGGTCGCTGGGATAGGACGCCAGCTGGGTGCGCGCATCGCCTTCCATCAACAGGTAGCCGCGTTGCGCCGCGCTGCCGTCGGCGCGCAGGGTCAGCGTCCAGCTGCCGTTGGCGGCGCTGTCCACGCGGTACTCGCGCCCCGGCAGCGCGGTGTCGCCACTGCCCAGGCGGGTGGCGACCGCGTTCGGCACGATGGCGGCGGCGCTGGCGCGCGCGTTCGCCGCGCCGGGCGCATGCAGCTGCGGTTGCCAGTCGTGCGTGCCGGACAGCAGCACGAAGCGCAGCTTGCCGTTTTCCACCGGCAGCGTCGCCTGCCATTGCGCCGCCTCGCCGCTGCGTGCGGAAGCGAATTCCACCGGCAGCAACGCGCTCTTGGACAGGATCGCGGCCTCGGCCGGCGCCGGCGCGCGCATCTGCGCGAATTCCTCGGGAGGACCGGCCAATTGTTTGGGAACCAGCTCGGCCGCATGCGCGAGCATGGGCGACAGCAGCAGCGTGGACAGCAGGGACAACGTCGGTAGCGTCGACATGGCGGCTCTCTCCTTGAACAGTGCGAAGCCGGACAGTGCGGCGATCGCGATTGCGATCGCACGCCTGCGCAGCGGATGCAGCGCCCCCTCGCCGCGACGTGACTGCGTTATACCCCGCCACGATGACAGTTCCACGATGCGCTGCAGCACCGCCGCGCGCGTTGCGTTGTGGTGCAGACGCGGCGGATGGTCTAGTGTCTGCGCTGGGGCGGCACCACGGTGCCGGCGGGGATGCTGGAACAGCCAGGGGGATGTCCGGATGCTGCGCAATGCACTGCATTTGTCTATTTTTTGCGCCGCGCTGGCGCCCGTCGCGGGCCTGGCGCAAGCGCCTGCGCCGACCCGCAGCGCGTTCGCCTTCTGCAGCGTGACCGACACCGGCGGGGTGCCGGCCAAGGTCTGGGCCTCGCCGGTCGTCGAAGTGTCCTATCAAGACGACGCCACCGGCTGGCTGCGACGCAGCAACGAGCTGGCCAGCGATTTCCTGCAGCATGTGGGCAGCCTGGGCGGGGCCGGAACCAAGGAATGCGCGCTCGGTCCCGGGCGCGAGGAAGCGCTGGCGCAGCGCGAGCAGCAGCGCGCCATATGGAGCAAACGCCTGTTCCTGATGAAGGTGGGCAGCTGGCGCGACGTGGACTGGACGCCGCCGCCGTGGGATGCCGCCGCCAAGCCGCCGGCGCAGACCACGCGCTATTTCTATTGCTACGCGACCCAGGTCGACATTCCCGATCGCAGCGATTTGGCGCACACCGTCGCCAGCCAGATCTTCGCCATGCCCACCGGCGCCGATCCGATGGCGGTCTATGAGCAGAGCGCGGCGTACGCCGAAGAATTCAAGCAGACCGTGCGCGCGCACGGCCAGCCGGACGAGGGCACGACCTGCACCGCGTACGACACCCAGGCCGAAGCGGCCAAGGCCAGTCGCGACTACCGCAGGCTGTTCGGCGGGTTCAACACCAAGTTCACCGAAGTGGCGTGGATGCCGAGCGGGCGGACGCCCGCCGCGGTTGCTGCTCCGCCGACCTCGCCGTCCGCAACGCAGATCGTGGCCGCTGCGGCGGCAGCACCCAGAGCGCTGGGAGTGGGTATCGCGCCGGTCACCGCGGAAGTGGCGCAGGCCACCGGACTGCCTGCCGCGCGCGGCGCATGGATCGTGAAGGTGCTCGATGGCAGCGTCGCCATGCACGCCGGGATCAAACCGATGGACGTGTTGCTGGAGATCGACGGCCGGCCTGTCGGCGCCCCTCGGGACGTACCGCCCCTGGTGGCTGGGCTACGCGCAGGTATTCCGGTGCCGGCGCAGATATGGCGCGATCGCCGCATGCAGCAACTGAGCCTGCTGTTTGCAGACGGCACTGCCGCTGCGGTGCCCGCGCAAGTGCCCGCAGCCGCTGCGGCAACGACGGAGTGAGTCGCGCTCGCCTGTAGCGCTGCAGGAGTGCTTTGCCGTCTGCGGCGTGTTCGTCGCATCAGCCCGCGACGCGCAGCGCGGTGCGGCAGGGCAGGCCTGCTCCCCGGGACCGGCGCATCAACCAGGCGCTGCGCGGCGATGCCCGCGAACGGGCATGTCGGGCACTCCTGCCGCTGCGATGCCCGGCGTGCAGCACGCCGGGCATCGTCGGCTCCAATCGCTTGCTTACGCCGCCTGCGCCTGCTGCGCGCGCAGCTGCCGCGCCGCCGCCACCATCGCTTCCAGCGCGCTGCGCGTCTCCGGCCAGCCGCGGGTCTTCAATCCGCAATCCGGATTGACCCACAGCTGCTGCGGATCCAGCACCGCCCGCGCCTTGTCCAGCAGTTGCACCATCTCCTGCGTGTTGGGCACGCGTGGCGAGTGGATGTCGTACACGCCCGGGCCGATCGCGTTCGGATAGCGGAAGCGCACGAACGCGTCGAGCAGCTCCATCCGCGAGCGCGAGGTCTCGATCGAGATCACGTCCGCATCCATCGCCGCCACCGCTTCGATGATGTCGTTGAACTCCGAGTAGCACATGTGGGTATGGATCTGGGTGGCGTCGCGCACCCCGGCCGCGGCGATGCGGAAGCACTGCACCGCCCAGTCCAGGTACGCCTGCCAGTCGGCGCGGCGCAGCGGCAGGCCTTCGCGGATCGCCGGCTCGTCGATCTGGATCACGCCGATGCCGGCCGCCTCCAGGTCGCGCACCTCGTCGCGCAGCGCCAGTGCGATCTGCCGGCAGGTCTGCGCGCGTTCCTGGTCGTCGCGCACGAACGACCACTGCAGCACCGTCACCGGCCCGGTCAGCATGCCCTTCATCGGCCTGTCGGTCAGCGACTGCGCGTACTGGGCCCAGCGCAGCGTCATCGGCGCCGGCCGCTGCACGTCGCCGTAGATGATCGGCGGCTTCACGCAGCGCGAGCCGTAGCTCTGCACCCAGCCATGCTTGGTGAAGGCGAAACCGTCGAGCTGCTCGCCGAAGTATTCGACCATGTCGTTGCGCTCGAACTCGCCGTGCACCAGCACGTCCAGCCCGATCTGCTCCTGCGTGCGCACGCAGCGCTCGGTCTCGGCGGCCAGGAACGCGTCGTACTCGGCATCGCCGAGCTTGCCGGCCTTGTGCTGCGCGCGCGCCTGCCGCACCTGTGCGGTCTGCGGGAACGAGCCGATGGTGGTGGTCGGGTAGGCCGGCAACCGCAGCGCCGCCTGTTGCGCGTCGCGCCGCTGCGGATATGGCGATTGCCGGCGTCCGGCGTCCTCGCCCAGCGCCGCCACCCGGCGCGTGACTTCCGGACGATGCACGCGCGCGGATGCGCGCCGCGCCTCCAGCGCTTCGCGCGCCGCGACCAGTTCGGCCTGCGCGTGCGGCAGCTCGTGCAGCGCGTCGGCCAGCGTGCGCAGTTCCTGCAGCTTCTGCCTGGCGAAGGCCAGCCAGGCGTACAGCTCGCGGTCCAGCGCCTTTTCCTGTTCCAGATCCACCGGCACGTGCAGCAGCGAGCACGACGGCGCCAGCCACAGGCGTTCGAGGCCGACATGCCCGGCCGCGTAGCGCGCCAGGGTCAATGCATTGTCCAGCGGCGTGCGCCACACGTTGCGGCCGTTGACCAGTCCGGCCGACAGCACCCGGTCGGCCGGCAACGCCTGCAGCACCGCGTCCAGCTGCGCCACGCCGCGCACCAGGTCCACGTGCAGGCCGTCCACCGGCAGCGCCGCGGCCAGTTCCAGGTTGTCGCCCAGTTCGCCGAAGTACGTTGTCAGCAGCAGTTTCGGCCGCGGCGCCTGGGCCAGGAACGCATAGGCGCGGCGATAGGCGTCGCGCGCGGCCTCGTCCAGGTCCAGCACCAATGCCGGCTCGTCGATCTGCACCCAGTTGGCGCCGGCCGCGTCGAGCTGCTGCAGCAGCTCGGCGTAGACCGGCAGCAGGCTGTCCAGCAGCGCCCAGCGGTCGCTGCCGTCCACGGTCTTGGACAGCAGCAGGAAGGTCACCGGCCCGATCAGCACCGGGCGCGTGGTGATGCCCAGCGCCTTGGCTTCCAGGAACTCGGCCAGCGGCTTGTCGCCGCGCAGGCGGAAGTGCTGGCGTCGTGCCAGTTCCGGCACCAGGTAGTGGTAGTTGGTGTCGAACCACTTGGTCATTTCCAGCGCGTGCAGGTCCAGGCCGTCCTCCTGCGAGCCGCGCGCCATCGCGAAGTAGCCGGCCAGCGGATCGGCATCGGCCAGCGCGCGGTAGCGCTGCGGGATCGCATCGAACAGGAACGCGGTGTCGAGCATCGCGTCGTACAGGCTGAAGTCGTTGCTGGGCGGCAGATCCACCCCGGCTTCGACCTGCAGCCGCCAATGCCGCTGGCGCAGCTGCCGCGCCGTGTCTTGCAGGCTTGCCTCATCCGTTTCGCGGCGCCAGTAGCTTTCCAGCGCACGCTTGAGCTCGCGCCGCGCACCGATGCGCGGGAAGCCCAGGTTGGTCACGATCGTCATTTGCGTTTCCTCATTGCGTTCATGGGCATTGAGGAACGAAGGAACCGCGCGCCGTCCGCCCGTTCGCACGGGACGCCCGCCACGCCAGCGACCTTCGCCCCCGCGGGCGAACCGGCGCCACGCGGGCAGGCGGAAGAGCGCGGCGCGGCGCAGGGCCACGGCACGGCTTCCGGCCGCCTCCCCGCGGAGGCGCCAGGTCGAATCGGAGGACGCACAGGTCCTCCGGCCGGGGCCGGTATTCGGGCTGATGGACGAGCGCACCGTGCCGGCTGCGCACCTACTGTCCGTCGCTTCCCAGGCCGGCATGCGCCGGCCCAGTGCCATTGACGGAGGTCGTTTCCATTCACCGCTGCGGGGCAGCTCCGGAATGGGCAGGCGCTTGCGGCGCCGGCCTTCACCGGATTCCCGTTTAAATCCATCCCTTCATCCGAATGAAGCGATGGATACCTTCGGCGAGCGCACGATAGGCCGGATGCGGCGGTTGGTCAAGCGCCAAGTGAATTTGCGGGCGTGCATCGGCAGCGTTCATGGCGAACGTGTAAGCTATTGATCCCAAAGCCAATGCTCTCACGCTTCCGCCGCAGGCGGGAGCGCAGCACCGCCGCGCCCGATGACGCTTTCGCTTCCTGCTCCCGCCCTGTCCGCGGCCTACGCCGCCTCCCTGCGCCTGTCCGTCGCGCCGATGATGGACTGGACCGACCGCCACTGCCGCGTGTTCCACCGGCTGCTGGCACCGTCGGCGCGGCTGTATACCGAGATGGTGCACGCCAACGCGGTGGTGCTGGGCGATCGCGCGCGTTTGCTGGGCTTCGATGCGGTCGAGCATCCGTTGGCGCTGCAACTCGGCGGCAGCGATCCGGCGCTGCTGGCGCAGGCGGCGCGGATCGGCCAGGAGTGGGGCTACGACGAGATCAATCTCAACTGCGGTTGCCCGTCCGACCGGGTCCAGGCCGGGCGCTTCGGCGCCTGCCTGATGCGCGAGCCGGCGCTGGTCGCCGAGTGCGTGGCGGCGATGGTGCAGGCGGTGGACATCCCGGTCACGGTGAAGTGCCGGCTGGGCGTGGACCAGGACGACGACTACGGGGTCTTCCTCGCTTTCGTCGACCAGGTCGCCGCCGCCGGCTGCCGGCTGTTCGTGGTGCATGCGCGCAACGCATGGCTGCAGGGCCTGTCGCCGAAGGAGAACCGCGAGGTACCGCCGCTGCGCTACGACTGGGCCTACCGGCTCAAGCGCGAGCGGCCGCAGCTGCAGATCGTGCTCAACGGCGGGCTGGCCGACGTGGACACGGCGCGGGCGCAGCTGCAGTCGGTCGATGGGGTGATGCTGGGGCGCGCGGCCTACCACGATCCCTACGTGCTGCACCGGCTGGATGCGGCCCTGACCGGCGCCGCGCCGCGGCCGCGTGCCGAGTTGCTGCGCGCGCTGCAGCCGTATGTCCAGGCGCGCCTGGCCGACGGCGTTGCGCTCAAGCACATCGCCCGCCATCTGCTTGGCCTGTTCCACGGCCAGCCCGGTGGCCGCGCGTTCCGCCAGGTGCTCAGCGAGGGCGCGCACCGGCCGGGCGCGGATTGGGCGCTAGTGGAACAGGCGTTGCTCATGACCACGGGGACACCGCAGGTCGCAGCGTAGTGATGTCCGGAGGGGTCGCCATTCGTCCGCGCTCCGCTCCCGGGTCCCCAACGCAAGCTGTCCTGACAGACGCTACACCTCCCTTTTGGATGCGCGTTCAGTTACTTTGTTCAGCTTCCTGCGGCAGCCGGTCCCCCTACCAGCGGGAGCGGCAGACCCTTGCCGAGGCGGGGCTGAGGGGCGTCGACAAGCGCCCGCCGGCGCGGCAGCGCGAGTTCATTTCACTGAACGAAGGCGGCCGTGGCAGGAAAAGTTCAGATCGGATTCACCCCGAAAAATCAAGAATTTGGCTCGATTTTGCGAAGTCGCTGCGCCGCTGCCAGGTGTCGCGTTTCACAACTTTTGAACGTTTCCGATCAGTCCGTTAGGATGCCACCTCGTGACCTCGCCCACTCTCCGCCGCTGCCGTACCACTGCCGTGATCGCACTCGCGCTCATGGCGGCCGGCCATGGCTGGGCGCAGCAGCCGGGTCCGCCGGGTCCGCCAGGGGGGCCGCCGATGGCGCCAGCCCGCGAGGCGCCCCGGGCGCGCGACTACAACGGCAGTTCGCTGTCCGATGCGGTGCGCCGGGTGCAGCGGTCTACCGGTGGACAGATCCTCGGTGCCGAGCGCGTGCCGTTCGACGGGCGCGACATCAATCGCGTCAAGTACATGGATGGCCGCGGCCGCGTGCGCTACATGGACGATCCGCAGCCTGGCCGCGCCACGCCGCCGCGCGTGCCGCGCCCGAGCGATGCGCAGGAACCACCACGCGGCGATAACCCCTGAGCCCGGATAGTCTGGTTCAGCTTGTCATACACACTGCCCCGGCCGCCGGCCATCTGTAAGTAACTAGGGAGAGTTCATGCGTATCCTTCTGGTCGAAGACGAAGCTCCGCTGCGAGAGACCCTGGCTGCTCGCCTGAAGCGCGAAGGCTTTGCGGTGGATGCGGCGCAGGACGGCGAGGAAGGCCTGTACATGGGCCGCGAAGTGCCGTTCGACGTGGGCATCATCGATCTCGGCTTGCCGAAGATGTCGGGCATGGAGCTGATCAAGGCGCTGCGCGACGAAGGCAAGAAGTTCCCGGTGCTGATCCTCACCGCGCGTTCCAGCTGGCAGGACAAGGTCGAGGGCCTGAAGCAGGGCGCCGACGACTATCTGGTCAAGCCGTTCCACGTCGAGGAGTTGCTGGCGCGGGTCAACGCGCTGCTGCGCCGCGCCGCGGGCTGGAGCAAGCCGACCCTGGAATGCGGGCCGGTGGCGCTGGATCTGGCGGCGCAGACGGTCAGCGTCAGCGGCAGCAACGTCGATTTGACCAGCTACGAATATAAGGTGCTCGAGTACCTGATGATGCATGCCGGCGAACTGGTCTCCAAGGCCGACCTCACCGAGCACATCTACCAGCAGGACTTCGATCGCGACTCCAACGTGCTGGAAGTGTTCATCGGCCGTTTGCGCAAGAAGCTGGATCCGGACGGCGAACTGAAGCCGATCGAGACCGTGCGCGGTCGCGGTTACCGGTTCGCGATCCCGCGCACCGAAGGCTGATCCCACGCGCCTGCGACGAGCAACCGAAGGACGCGACAGCGTGGCGGCACGGCCCAAGTGGTACAAGCGCTGGCGCCCGCGTTCGTTGCAGGCGCGCCAGTTGCTGGCCGCCAGCCTGAGCCTGGTGGCGTTCCTGGCCGCGGCCGGCTATGCGCTGGACCAGGCCTTCGCCGACACCGCGCTGAGCAACCTGCGCGAGCGCCTGAAGAGCTACGCCACCGCCTACGCCAACAACGTCGACGTGGCGCGCGACGGCTCGCTGTACATCAACAACGACAAGCCGCCGCCGGACCCGCATTTCGACCGGCCGGGCAGCGGCCTGTACGCGCAGATCGTGATGCCCAACGAGCGCTGGATCTCCATGTCCAGCGAGGGCCCGCTGCCGCCCAGGGGCGGCATGCTCGAACCGCGCCAGGAAACCTTCGACGGCCCCTGGCCGATGACCCAGATCGACGGCAGCGAAGGCGAGGTCTACCGCTACGGCATCGGCCTGGCCTACGTGCGCCGCGACAAGGAAACCCCGGTCACCATCTACATCATGGAGGACACCCGCGCGCTGGGTGCGCAACTGCGCGTGTTCCGCGGCCGGGTGTGGTTCAACCTCGGCGGCGCCGGGCTGATCCTGCTGCTGCTGCAGGCCTTTATTCTGCAATGGAGTCTGCGCCCGCTGCGACGCGTGATCAACGAACTGACCAAGGTGCAGCGCGGCGAAGCGGTGCGCATGGGCGATCGCCATCCGCGCGAGCTGGAACCGCTGACCGACAGCATCAACGCCTTCATCGAGAGCGAGCGCGAGAATCTGGACCGCCAGCGCAACACCCTGGCCGACCTGGCGCATAGCCTGAAGACGCCGTTGGCCGTACTGCGCACCCAGCTCGACAGCGGCAACGACGGCCCGGAGCTGCGCGAGGAACTGGACGCGCAGTTGCGGCGCATGAACAACCTGGTGACCTACCAGCTCAGCCGCGCCGCTTCCAGCGGCCACAAGCTGTTCTCCGCGCCGTTGCCGATCGAGCCCAATGCCGAAGAGATCGTGCGCGGCCTGGAGAAGGTGTACGCTGCCAAGGGCGTGCTGTGCGAGTTCGACATCGAGCCGAGCGCGCGCTTCCACGGCGAACCCGGCGACCTGCAGGAACTGCTCGGCAACCTGCTCGAGAACGCCTTCAAGTGGGCGCGGCGGCGGGTGCTGCTGAGCGTGCGTCCGGCGCCGGCGGCCGGCAGCCGCCGCGCCGGCCTGGTGATGTCGGTGGAGGACGATGGCCCCGGCATCGCACCGGAGGAAGTCGCGCACATCCTGCAGCGTGGCGTGCGCGGCGACGAACGCGTGCATGGCCACGGCATCGGCCTGGCCATCGTGCAGGACCTGGTCAAGGGCTATCGCGGCGAACTGCAGGTAAGCCGTTCCGAGGAACTGGGCGGCGCGCGCTTCCTGGTGACCATGCCGCCGGGCCTGTAGCAGCCGGTGCGTGCGCTGCAGGTGAATCCCGCGCAAACGCCGCGGCGGTTTCCGACATCGGCTTAACGCCCGCGCCAGGCAGGCGCGGATACTGCGCGAGTCGTCACACCCGGTTTTTCCGTTCAAGGAGCGCCGCATGCCCGAGCCCCGGCATCGTCCCGTATCGCGTCTGCGCGTGCATGGGCGCCGCGCGTTGCGCAACACGCAGCGGCTGTTGCTCTCGCTGTTGCTGGTGCTGTTCACCGTCGGCGCCATCGCCGGCAGCCAGAAGGTGCTGGAGCGCGACGATGCGCGCTGGCTGCAATCGATGACCACCGGCCTGGACAGCGCCAGCGTATCGCAGCTGCAGCGCGACGGTCGCAAGCGCTTCCTGCGCGATCAGTTGCAGGCCTCCAGCGGCGACGCCGCCCTGCCTGCCGCGGTGCGCACGCAACTGGACGGCTACGAGGCCTTGCATACGCCGGTGCAGGAGCTGCTCAAGCAACTGGACGCGCGCCAGCAGTACATCAAGGCGATGCCCGACGGCGAGGCCAAGGTCGCCGCGAAGAAGGCCTTGCAGCAGCGCGCCGATGCGTTGCTGGCGCAGGCGCGGCAGGCGCAACTGCTGCGCGCGGTGTATTCGCGCGACCAGCTGCGCGAGCAGATGGTGTGGTTCTGGCTCAACCATTTCAGCGTGTTCGCCGACAAGGGCCGCCTGCACTGGACCGTCGCCGACTACACCGACAACGCGATCCGCCCGCATGCGCTGGGCAAGTTCTCCGACCTGGTGATGGCGACGCTGCAGAGCCCGGCCATGCTCGAATATCTGGACAACGCGCAGAACGCCAAGGGCAAGGTCAACGAGAACTACGCGCGCGAACTGATGGAGTTGCACACGCTGGGCGTGGACGGCGGCTACAGCCAGCACGACGTGCAGCAACTGGCGCTGATCCTGACCGGTGTCGGCATCGCTCCGCCCAACCGCGACGCGCCGCCGAAACTGCCGCCGCCGCAGCAGGCGCACTACCTGCGTCGCGGCGCGTTCGAATTCAATCCGGCGCGGCACCAGCCCGGCGACAAGACCCTGCTCGGCCAGCGCATCGCCGGCGGCGGTTTCGACGAGGTCGAGCGCGCGGTGCAATTGATCGTGCGCCAGCCGGCATGCGCGCATTTCGTGTCGCGGCGCCTGGCCGAATATTTCGTCGCCGACGATCCGCCGCCGGCGCTGGTGGAGAAGATGGCGCGCGCCTTCCAGCGCAGCGATGGCGATATCGCCGACGTGCTGCAGGTGATGTTCACCGCGCCGGAAATGGCCGCCGGCGCGCCGCACAAGTTCAAGGATCCGTACCGCTTCCTGGTGTCGTCGCTGCGCCTGGCCTACGACGGGCAGACCCTCGTCAATCCGCAGCCGCTGCTGGGCTGGCTGAGCCAGATGGGCGAACCGACCTATGGGCGCATCACCCCCGACGGCTGGCCGCTGCAGTCCAGCGCCTGGAACAGTTCCGGGCAGATGGCGCAGCGTTTCGAGATCGCGCGCGCGATCGGCGGCGGCAACACCCAGTTGTTCACCCGCGACGGACAGCAGCGTGGCGGTTTTCCGCAGCTGACCACGCCGCTGTACTACCAGGCGATCGAGCCGCAGCTCGGCGAGGCCACCCGCCAGGCGCTGGCGCAGGCGCGTTCGCAGCAGGAATGGAATGCGTTCCTGCTGGCATCGCCCGACTTCAACTATCGCTGATCCGGTCCATAGCGCTGGGTGCGGCGATCGCCGCCGCATCCAGCGATCACGGAGGTCTTCCATGCACCGTCGCCAGTTCCTGTTCGCCTCCGCCGCCGCGGCCGCCAGCCTGCCGTTCGCCGGGCGCCTGTTCGCCGCGCCGGCGCCCTCGCCGCGCCTGCTGGTGGTATTCCTGCGCGGCGGCTACGACAGCAACAACCTGTTGATCCCCTACGCCAGCGATTTCTACTACGCGTCGCGGCCGACCCTGGCGATCGCACGGCCGGATCCGGCCAATCCCAACAGCGCCATCGCGCTGGATGCGCAGTGGGGGTTGAACCCGCGGCTGCGCGACACCTTGCTGCCGCTGTGGAACGACAAGCAACTGGCGTTCGTGCCGTTCGCCGGCACCGACGACCTGTCGCGCAGCCATTTCGAGACCCAGGACAGCATCGAAGCCGGGCAGCCGGCCGGGCAACGCAGCGACTACCGCTCCGGGTTCCTGGCACGGCTGTCGCAGGTGACCACCGGCACACCGGCGATCGCCTTCACCGATTCGCTGCCGCTGAGCTTCCAGGGCGGCGGCGACATTCCCAACCTGTCGCTCAAGCGCAATCCCACCCCGGCCTTCGATCAGCGCCAGGCGGGGATCCTGGCGCAGATGTACCAGGGCACGCCGCTGGCCAGCGCCGCGCAAGAGGGCCTGGCGCTGCGCCAGCAGGTCTCGCAGGCGTTGCAGGACGAGATGCAGCAGGCCAACCGCGGCGCCGCCAGCGCGCGCACCTTCGCCGACGAGACCCGGCGCATCGCCACGCTGATGCGCGAGCGCTATCGTCTTGGCTTCGTCGATGTCGGCGGCTGGGACACGCACGTCAACCAGGGCAGCACCGACGGCACGCTGGCGACCAATCTCGGCAACCTGTCCGAAGGCCTGGCCGCGTATGCCGAGGCGCTGGGGCCGGAATGGCGCAACACCGTGGTGGTGGTGCTGTCCGAGTTCGGCCGCACCTTCCGCGAGAACGGCGACAAGGGCACCGACCACGGCCACGGCACCACGTACTGGGTGATGGGCGGCGCGGTCAACGGCGGCCGCATCGCCGGCGAGCAGGTCGCGGTGAGCAAGGACAAGCTGTTCCAGGATCGCGACTACCCGGTACTGACCAACTACCGCGACCTGTTCGCCGGCCTGCTGAGCCGCATGTGGGGCCTGTCGCCGGCGCAGTTGCAGAACGTGTTCCCGCAGGCGCATGCGCGGGATCTGCAGCTGGTGTGAGCTGTGCTGTGGCATCGCCGCACGAGCGGCGGCGCGATGGCTGGGTGCCCTGCAGGAGGGGCTTCAGCCCCGACAGACAGTGTCCGAAGCCGGTACAGGTCCCGACTTCGTTCGTCGCGGCTGAAGCCGCTCCTACAAGGGACTATCGGCCAGCCAGCTGGGTGCCCTGTAGGAGGGGCTTCAGCCCCGACAGACAGTGTCCGGAGCCGGTGCAGTTCCCGACTTCGTTCGTCGCGGCTGAAGCCGCTCCTACAAGGGACTAGCGGCCAGCCAGCTGGGTGCACTGTAGGAGGGGCTTCAGCCCCGACAGACAGCGTCCGAAGCCGGTACAGGTCCCCACTTCGTTCGTTGCGGCTGAAGCCGCTCCTACATGGACTAGCGGCCAGCCAGCTGGGTGCCCTGTAGGAGGGGCTTCAGCCCCGACAGGCAGTGTCCGGAGCCGGTGTAGGCCCCGGCTTCGTTCGTCGCGGCTGAAGCCGCTCCTACAAGGGACTTGCAGCCAGCCGGCTAGGTGCACTGTGGGAGGGACTTCAGTCCCGACAGCATCCGAAGCCGGAAGGTTCGCCACTGCGCTCGTCGCGGTTGAAGTCGCTCCTGCAGCAGGACATTCGTCGTGCCGCGATCGCCGCCTGCGCACCTCTCACGCCGCGCGCTTACGCGCCAGCGAACGGGGAGCGGCCGTAGAACCGCGTCAGATGCGCGGCCACGTCCGGCATCTCGCGCTGCAGCCGCTGCGGCGCGGAGAAATGGCATTCGCTGACCACCGCGAAGAATTCTTCCGGCGCCTCGGCGGCGTAGGCGTCGATCTCGCTGCCGCGGCCGCGGTCCACGCGCTTGCAGAACGCGTCGTAGCTGCGCTGGAAATCCGCGGCCCAGCGCCGCTGCCAGTCGCGCGGCAGCGGCGGCGTGCCGTCCAGTGCGCCGTCGAGCACGTCGAGCTTGTGCGCCATCTCGTGCACCGCCACGCAGTAGCCGGCATGCGGGTCGTCCAGGTCGGCCTGCACATCGGCCCAGGACAGGATCAACGGGCCGCTATCCCAGGATTCGCCGATCAGCTCGTCTTCCCACTCGTGCAGCACGCCGGCCGCATCGACATGGCTGCGCTGCACGCGGAACGCGTCCGGGTACACCAACAGCTGCGACCAGCCGCGCAGGCCTTCGGCACCGAACTCCAGCAACGGCAGGCAGCACAACGCCGCCAGCACGGTGCGCTGCGCCGCATCCAGGGTCAGCCCGTCCAGCGGCGAGATGGTCTTCTGCTGAAGGAATTGCGCCGCCAGCGTACGCAGCCGCTGCTCGCGTTCCGCATCCAGTGCCGCCACCCACGCGCAGCGCTGTCGCACCAGCTGCCAGGTCGCATCGTCGATCGCAACAGGCGCCGGCAGCAGCCAGCGCAACCAGCGTGGGATCAGCGGAACATCCCCGGCAGGAAGCTGTGCCACTTGGGCATGCGCAGGCGCGGCACCAGGTCGCTGTCGCTGCCGCCGCCGCTCGGTGCCGCCGGCTTGGCCGCCGCGGCGGGCGGACGCGCCGTCGAGGCCGGGCGTGCCTGGGCGGCGTCCGCGTCGGTGTTGTCGGCGTAGACGCAGTCGTTGCGCTGCTTGCTCACCAGCGCTTCGGACGCGTGGACGGCGGCCAGCGGGAGCAACAGCAGGATCAGGCACGGCAGGGAGCGGCGCATCGTCGGCATCCAGGGCGAACGGCGGTGAATCCCGATTCTAACGCGGTTTTCACCCGGTGCAGGGCCGGCGCTGGGCGCGGGGACGGCGCTTCCCGCATAATTTTCCGATTCGAGGCGATGGAATCGGCGTGGACGAGCGCGAACTACTGACCCGGCTCAGCCAGGGCCGCCTTTCCGGCGACGCTCTGGCGCGGTCGTTCGGGCTGACCCGGGCCGCGGTGTGGAAGCGCATCCAGGGCCTGCGCGCGGCCGGGGTGGAGATCGACGGCCGCGCCGGCGAGGGCTACGGGCTGGCACGGCCGCTGGAACTGCTCGAGGCCGAGCGTATCCACGCGGCGCTGGCGCCGGCCGCCCGCGACGAGCTGGCCGGGCTGGAGATCGCCTGGAGCCTGGCCTCGAGCAACAGCACCCTGCTGGCGCGGCCGGCGCCGGCGCGCGGCAGCGCCGTGCTGCTGGCCGAGCGCCAGACCGGCGGCCGCGGCCGCCGCGGCCGGGTCTGGGCTTCGCCGCTGGCGGCGCACCTGTACCTGTCGGTGGCGCGCGGCTTCGACGGCGGGCTGGGGCGGCTGGGCGGACTGAGCCTGGCCGCCGGCGTCGCCGTGGCCGAGGCGCTGCGCGCGGCCGGCTTCGCCACGGTCGGGCTGAAATGGCCGAACGACCTGCTCGCCGACGGACACAAGCTCGGCGGCTTGCTGGTCGAAGGCGGCGGCGAATTCGCCGGGCCGGCGCGCGCGGTGATCGGCCTGGGACTCAACGTGCGCATGCCCGCGGCCAGCGCCGCGAGCATCGGCCAGCCGTGGACCGACCTGGCCACGCTGGCCGGCGCCGACGCCGAGGTCTCGCGCAACGCGATCGCCGCGAGGGTGCTGTCGCATCTGCTGCCGGCGTTGGCGCTGTTCGACGCGCAGGGGCTGGCGCCGTTCCTGCCGCGCTACGCCGCGCTGGACCTGCTCGCCGGGCGCGCGATCCGCATCGACGAGGGCGGCGTCGCGCGCGAGGGCGTGGCGCTGGGCCTGGCCGAGGACGGCGCGCTGCGGGTCGCCTTCGCCGACGGCGAGCGGCCGCTGCACGCCGGCGAAGTCAGCGTGAGGCCGGCATGAGCGACTGGTTGTTCGACCTGGGCAATTCGCGCTTCAAGTTCGCCGCGCTGGAACGCGGCCGCGCCGCCGCGGTGCAGGCCTGGCCGCACGGCGCCGAAGCGATGGACGCGGCCGCGGTGGCGGCGCTGCCGCGCGGCGACACCGCCTATGTCGCCAGCGTCGCCGCGCCGGCACTGACCGCGACCGTGCTGGATGCCTTGCGCGCCCGCTTCGCGCAGGTGCGGGTGGCGCGCACCGAGGCGGTCTGCGCCGGCGTGCGCATCGCCTATGCGCAGCCGCACAAGTTCGGCGTGGACCGCTTCCTGGCGCTGCTCGCCGCGCACGGCGACGGCGACGTGCTGGTGGTCGGGGTCGGCACCGCGCTGACCCTGGACCTGCTCGATCGCGACGGCCTGCACCACGGCGGGCGCATCGCGCCGTCGCCGACCACGATGCGCCAGGCCCTGCAGCAGCGCGCGGCGCAACTGCCGGCCGAGGGCGGCGACTATCGCGAGTTCGCCGCCGATACCGCCGATGCGCTGGCCTCCGGCTGCGACGGCGCGGCGCTGGCGCTGATCGAACGCAGCCTGCAGCAGGGCGAGGCGCTGCTGGCGCGGCGGCCGCGGCTGCTGCTGCACGGCGGCGGCGCACCGCCATTGCTGCACGCATTGCCCGCGGCCGAGCAGCGGCCATCGCTGGTGCTGGATGGGCTGGCGCTATGGGCGCAGGCGCACGCCGCGGCCGGGTCCGCCGGGTAGAATCCGCGCATGCTCGTCCGCGCCCTGCTCGTCGTCCTGACCATCCTCAACCTCGGCGTCGCGCTGTGGTGGGCGACGCAGCCGCAGACTCCGGCGCCGGCACCGATGCCGGCGCTGCCGGCCGGCGTGGCGACGCTGCAATTGGTGCCAGCGTCCGCGGCGGTGCCGCAGGCCGCGTCTCCGGCGCCGGCTGCCTCCGCAGCGGCGCCGACACCAGCGGTCCACACGGCCCCGGTGCCGGACGCTGCCGCTCCGGTCGTCGCTGCGCCGGCTGCGGACGCGCCTGCGACCACCGCAGTGCCCGCCGCCGCCGCGCCGGCCGCCGCCGCAGCGCCGCCGCCGCAGCAGCCCAAAGCGCCCAGCGTCGCAGCGGCTCCCGCCGCCGAGCCTGCCGCCGCCCCCGTGTGCCTGAGCCTGGGCCCATATCCGGACCGCGCCGCGGCCGAGACGGCGGCCGCCGCACTCGGTGCCGCACCGCGCCCGCGCCTGCGCGAGGTCGGCGACGGCGACGCCACCAGCTTCCGCGTACTGCTGCCGACCATCGGCGGCGAGGACGGGGTCAAGGCCGCGGTCGATCGCATCGTCGCCGCCGGCATCCGCGACTACTACCCGATCCGCCAGGGCGATGCCGGCAATGCCATCGCCCTGGGCCAGTACCGCAGCCGCGAAGGCGCCGAACGCCGCAAGGCCGAACTGGCCAAGGCCGGCTTCAACGTCGATCTGATTCCCAGCGGCGGCAGCGGCCAGTCGCGCTGGTGGCTGGACCTGCGGACCGACTCCGCGGCGCAGGCCGCGGCGCTGCGCCGGCAACTCGGCGCGCAGCGGCAACGCGCGCTGGACTGCGCCACGCTGCGCTAGAATGCCGCGCTGCGGTTGTTTCGGCCTCGTGCGGCCGGCAGATCGCAGTCCCGCAGCACCGCCGCGATGTGCCGCAACGGCCTGCCAGCAGGTAGACTGCGACGGCCCGCAGCGCGGGCGCTGCAGTCCTCGTGCCGCTTTAGCTCAGTCGGTAGAGCAACTGATTTGTAATCAGTAGGTCGTCCGTTCGATTCGGACAAGCGGCACCACTCTTCACGTCTTCATGCAGCGCATCGCGCAGGCCCGCGTCACGCTGCGCCCTCCTCGTGTCGATCTCGCGCGCAAGCACGCTGCAGCGCTGCATTTGCGTGTGTTTCCGGCAACCGGCGAACACGGCCGGCGCTTGGCCTGCTGCGCCGCGGCGGGTCGCGCCGCGGGCGGCTCGCTAGACTGGCGCACATTTTTCGCTGGAGCGCGTCCGCATGAATTCCTCTTTTCTGCCGGTGTCCCTGATCGGCGTTCCCACCGACATCGGTGCCGGGCATCGCGGTGCGCGCATGGGGCCGGAGGCGCTGCGCATCGCCGGCCTGCACGAGGCGCTGGCCAATCGCGGCATCGAGGTGCGCGACCTGGGCAACCTCGACGGTCCGCGCAACCCGTGGCAATCCCCGGTCGCCGGTTATCGCCACCTGGACGAAGTGGTGGCCTGGAACCGCGCGCTGATGGAAGCCAGCTACGCCGAACTGCGCGCCGGGCGCATGCCGATCATGCTCGGCGGCGATCATTGCCTGGGCATCGGCTCGATCACCGCGGTGGCGCGGCATTGCCGCGAGCAGGGGCGCAAGCTGCGGGTGCTGTGGCTGGACGCGCATTCGGACTTCAATACCAGCGAGGTGACCCCGTCGGGCAACGTGCACGGCATGCCGGTGGCCTGCCTGTGCGGGCTGGGGCCGCAGGCGCTGACCGAACTGGGCGGCGCCGCGCCGGCGCTGCGCCCGGAGCAGGTCCGCCAGATCGGCATCCGCTCGGTCGATCCGGACGAGAAGCGGCTGATCAAGCAGCACCGCATCGACGTGTACGACATGCGCTACATCGACGAGATGGGCATGAAGCGGACCATGGAGGCGGCGCTGGACGGGCTGGACGCGGACACCCACCTGCACGTCAGCTTCGACGTGGATTTCCTCGACCCGAGCATCGCTCCCGGCGTCGGCACCACCGTGCCCGGCGGGCCGAATTACCGCGAAGCGCAATTGGTGATGGAGATGATCGCCGACAGCGGACGCATGGGGTCGCTGGACATCGTGGAGCTCAATCCGGTGCTGGACCATCGCAATCTGACCGCCGAGCTGGCGGTGGACCTGGTCGAGAGCCTGTTCGGCAAGTCCACGCTGATGCGCGATTGACCCGATTTTCGGCGCGAAACTGAATATTGCCACGCTTCATTCACGTGAAATCCACAGTCGTGAAGTCAGATTCACCGCCAGACGGTAGTTCGGCAACGGCTATCGCCGCGACCACCCAGACCCGATCCACTGCGAGGACTCCACGATGAAGCGACTGCTCACCTTGATGATGCTGACCCTGTTCTGCGGGGGCATGCTGACTGGCTGCAACACCATGGCCGGTGCCGGCAAGGACATGCAGAAGGCCGGCGATAAGGTGGAAACCAAGGCCGACGATTGCAAAGACGGCAAGTGCTGATCGATCGTCCGCAGTGGTTTGGCGTTGACCGATTACCCAATGCGTAACCCCGCGCGGCCACCTACGCCGCGTTCCCATGACCAAGAAGGAGTGAGACCTATGAAGCGTACTTTTGCGTGGATGCTGCTGGCGATGTTTTCGGTGGGCCTGCTGTCGGGCTGCAACACGGTTGCCGGTGCCGGCAAGGACGTGAAGAGCGCCGGCGAGAAGGTCGAAGACGCTGCCAAGAACTGAGCCCAGCGCTCGGTGACGAAAGACGGGTCGGCTTGCCGGCCCGTTTTTTTGCGCGTTTTTCGGCGCGCATCGATAGGTTGGCGCTAAACGATTCATCGCACTCATGCGCCGTTGACGGCGCATTGATCGATCGGCAACGGCGCAGGCGCAATGCTGTGCGCGCGGTGCAATCGCCGCCCACCTCCAACGAGAGCGATGCTATGAACAAAGACATCATTTCCGGCAAGTGGACCCAGCTCAAGGGCAAGATCAAGGCGCAGTGGGGCGACCTGACCGACGACGACTTCGACGTGGCCACCGGCAATGCGCAGTACCTGTCGGGCAAGCTGCAGGAACGCTACGGCTGGGATCGCGACCGGGCCGAGAAGGAAGTGCGCACCTTCCAGGACGGCCTGGGCAAGGAATACCGCGACTGAGGCGCTCGATGCGCTCTACGCAGAAACGGGCCGCGATGCGGCCCGTTTGTTTTTGCGCGGTCGTGCAGGCTCAGCGCGCCGGCGGATCCGGCACGAAGTCGCCGGGGAAGGCCTGCGGGACGTCGGCCACGCGCGGGTAGGGGCGCGGCCGCGGGATCACCCCGCGCGCGACCAGCCGCGCATGACTGTCGTAGCGCAGCTGCAGGCGCTGCCGCGGCACATCGCTGGCGCGTTCGAACTCGGTGACGCTGGACGGCGACCATTCGCGTTCGCCATGGCCGGTGCCCAGGCGCTGCATCTTGCCCTGCGCCGCGTCGCTTTCCTGCGCGCGTGCGGCGGCGGCGGGCGCGGGCGCGACCGGCGCCGCAGCGCGCTCGCCGTACCGCTGTTCGCTGTCCTGCTCGACGCTCGCCTGCGGCACGATCGTCGGCGCTTCCTCGAACACCGCCATGCCGATCACGCCGACGTTGTCGGGGCGGCCGGTGCGCGCGGCGTAGCTGTCGGCGAGGTCGGTGAACACGAACTGCGCGATCTCGCGCTGCGACTTGCGCCAGCCGGCGATCTCGGTGCTCTGCCACGGCGCCAGCACGTAGCCGCGCTGGTCGCTGGCCGCGGTCTGGCCGCTGACCGCGTTGACCCCATCCACCGACAGCACCGCCAGCACGCGGCGGCCGCTGCGGTTGGTCAGGCGCAGCGCATAGCGGTGGCCGGGCGCGGCGGCGATCCAGCGCTGGCCGCGCTGCACGTACTGCGGCAGATCGGCGCCGTCGGCGTCGCGGTCGATCACGCTCAGCTCCACCAGCGGAGCGGACGCGGGCGGCGCGGGGTAGGGGCGGAAACCGCACAACAGGCCGATGCACAGCAAGGCGATCGAGATCGGGCCGATCGGGCGGGTCGAAAAAAACAGGCGGGCGGGCTTGCGCATCACGGCGACTCCACGGAAGGGACCTGCTGTTGAACGCGCCATGCGCCGGAACGGGGTTGCCGCGCAGCGGTTAAACTCGCCGGGTTTTCTTCTGGCCGTCGATTCCCCGCATGACCACCCGCGTCCTTACCGGCATCACCACCTCCGGCACCCCGCACCTGGGCAACTACGTCGGCGCGATCCGCCCGGCGCTGCAGGCCAGCCTGCGCCCCGGCATCGAGAGCTTCTATTTCCTGGCCGACCTGCACAGCCTGATCAAGGCGCAGGACCCGGCGCGCACCCAGCGCTCGACCCTGGAGATCGCCGCCTCGTGGCTGGCGGCAGGGCTGGACCCGTCGAAGGTGTGGTTCTACCGCCAGTCGGACGTGCCGGAAACCAACGAGCTGACCTGGTTCCTGACCTGCGTCGCCGGCAAGGGCATCCTCAACCGCGCCCACGCCTACAAGGCGGCGGTGGACAAGAACCGCGCCGACGGCGAGGACGACGATGCCGGGGTCAGCGCCGGGCTGTTCATGTACCCGGTGCTGATGGCCGCCGACATCCTGCTGTTCAACGCGCAGCAGGTGCCGGTGGGCCGCGACCAGATCCAGCACATCGAGATGGCGCGCGATTTCGGCCAGCGTTTCAACCACGTCTACGGCCGCGACTATTTCACCCTGCCCGAAGCGCTGATCGACGAGAACGTGGCCACCTTGCCCGGCTTGGACGGGCGCAAGATGAGCAAGAGCTACGACAACACGATTCCGTTGTTCGCCCCGCGCGAGGAACTGAAGAAGCGGGTGTTCTCCATCGTCACCGATTCGCGCGCGCCGGGCGAGCCGAAGGACACCGAGGGCTCGGCGCTGTTCCAACTGTACCAGGCCTTCGCCAGCGACGAGGAGACCGCCGCGTTCGCGCAGGCCTTCGCCGGCGGCATCGGCTGGGGCGAGGCCAAGCAGCAGCTGTTCGCGCGCATCGATGCGGAGATCGCGCCGATGCGCGAGCGCTACGAGGCGCTGATGGCGCGGCCGGGCGACATCGAGGCGATCCTGCGCGACAACGCGCAGCGCCTGCGCGCGCGCTATGCCACGCCGTTCCTGGCCGAATTGCGGCATGCGGTGGGCCTGCGCGACCTGTCGCTGCGCGAGGCCGGGCACGCCGATGCCGCCGCGGCCAGGCAGGCGTTGCCGAGCTTCAAGCAGTACCGCGAAGGCGACGGCCGCTTCTACTTCAAGCTGTTCGACGGCGAAGGCGCGCTGCTGCTGCAGAGCGGCGGTTTCGCGTCGCCGCGCGACGCCGGGCGCGTGATCGGCGCGCTCAAGCAGGCCGATCGCGCCGATGCGCTGCAGACCGCAGAATTCAGTCTGGCGGTGCCCGCCGAGGCCGTGCTGGCCGCGCTGCAGCGGCTGCGCGACGCGGGCTGAACGCAGTGCACGGCGAAGCACTCCTGTAGGAGGGGCTTCAGCCCCGACCGGGCATTACCGGTAACGCCCGGTCGGGGCTGAAGCCCCTCCTGCAGAGAAGCGGGCGGCAGCGCGGGCCGCGTGCGAACCGGGTCGTCGGCCTGACCACCGCTCCGCGCAGGGCTGGCAACCGCCTCCATACGGCCTAGAATGGAGGTTCGCCCAGCCACCGCCTTGCGCAATGCCACGCGACCCCAGCATCCATCTCATCGACACCGGCTTCCAGCGCGCGCAGTTCGATGCGGCCTACCTGATCGTGGAGAACGGGCGTGGCGCGTTCGTCGATTGCGGCACCAGCCACTCGCTGCCGGCCATGCTGGCCGCGCTCGACGGCGCCGGCCTGGCGCCGGGCGACGTGGACTGGCTGATCCTGACCCACGTCCACCTGGACCATGCCGGCGGCGCCGGCGCGTTGCTGCAGCAGCTGCCGAACGCGCGCCTGCTGGTGCATCCGCGCGGCGCGCCGCACATGATCGATCCGGCGCGGCTGATCGCCGGCGCCACCGCGGTGTACGGCGCGGCCGAGATCGCGCGCAGCTACGGCACGATCGTGCCGGTGCCGGCCGAGCGCGTCGTCGTCGCCGAGGACGGCCATCGGCTGTGGCTGGGCGAGCGCGAACTGCTGTGCATCGATACGCCCGGCCACGCGCGCCATCATCTGTGCGTATGGGACGCGCGCAGCCGCAGCTGGTTCACTGGCGACACCTTCGGCCTGTCGTACCGCGAACTGGACAGCGCGCAGGGCGCGTTCGTGATCCCGACCTCCTCGCCGGTGCAGTTCGATCCGGAAGCGATGCGCGGCTCGATCCAGCGCATGCTCGGCCATGCGCCGGAGACGCTGTATCTGACCCACTACGGCCCGGTCGGCGCGGCGGACACGCTGGCGGCGGAACTGTTCGAGCAACTCGACGCGATGGTGGCGATCGCGCGCGGTTGCGACGGGCGTTCCGATCGCCATCGCTGCCTGGTCGCTGCGCTGAGCGCGCTGTACCTGGAGCGCGCGCGGCTGCATGGCTGCCCGCTCGACGATGCCGGCGTGGAGCGGGTGTTGCAGATGGATATCGAGCTCAATGCGCAGGGCCTGGGCTGCTGGCTGGATCGGTGAGGGGCCGGAATTCGGGATTGGGGAATCGGGAATGGGAAAAGCGGTGTGTCTGCGCATCTCGCATCTCGATCCACCTCATTGCTGTTTCGTGACGGTGTCACGCTCTACACTGTGCGGCCCGCTGTTTTCCAGGTCGTTGCCGTGAATCCGATGCGTATGTTGCTGCTGTCCGCCTGCCTGTTCATGGGGGGCGCCGCGCAGGCGGCCAACGAGGCGCTGCCCGGCGGCGGCATCGATGCCGAAGCGCTGGAGCGGCATGTGCGCACGCTGGCGTCCGATGCGTTCGAGGGCCGTGCGCCGGCCACGCCGGGCGAGGACAAGACCATCGCCTATCTCAGCGAACAGTTCCGCCTGGCCGGCGTGCAACCGGCGGGCGACGACGGCGGCTGGACCCAGGCAGTGCCGCTGGTGCGCGCGCAGGTGGACGGACCGGTGACGGCGACGCTGCGTGTGGCCGGCGCCTCGCAGGCGCTGGTCAACGGCGAGGACGTGGTGCTGCAGAGCCTGCGTCCCGGCAGCAAGGTAGCGCTGAAGGACGCGCCGCTGGTGTTCGTCGGTTACGGCATCCACGCGCCGGAGCGCGGCTGGGACGACTACAAGGGCGTGGACCTGAAGGGCAAGATCGCGGTGATGCTGATCAACGACGCCGACTTCGAGACGCCGCAGCCCGGCGCCTTCGACGGCCGTGCGGTCACCTACTACGGGCGCTGGACCTACAAGTACGAGGAAGCCGCGCGGCAGGGCGCGGCCGGCGTGTTGATCGTGCACGAGACCGCGCCGGCGGCGTACGGCTGGGCCACGGTGAAGAGTTCCGGGCTGTCGCCGCTGTTCGACATCGAGCGCAGCGACGCGCAGGCGCGCGCGCAGCACGTGCCGGTACGCGGCTGGATGCAGCGCGCACTGGCGGTGTCGCTGTTCCAGCGCGCCGGGCTGGATTTCGAGGCGGAGAAGCAGCGCGCGCAGCGCGCCGACTTCCGCCCGCAGGCGCTGGGCGATGCGGCGCTGTCGGTGCGCTTCGCGCTCAAGCGCGAGCGCGTGGTCACCCACAACGTGGTGGCCAAGCTGGAAGGCGCCACGCATCCCGAGGAGACCATCATCTACTCGGCGCACTGGGACGCGTTCGGCATCGGTGCGGCCGACGCCAGCGGCGATCGCATCCGCCGCGGCGCGATCGACAACGCCACCGGCGTGGCCAGCGTGCTGGAGCTGGCGCGGGTCTTCGCCGCCGGGCCGCGGCCGCAGCGCACGCTGTATTTCATCGCGCTCACCGCCGAGGAGAAGGGCCTGCTCGGCGCGACCTACTACGCCGCGCATCCGCTGGCGCCGCTGGCGACCACCGTGGCGGTGATCAACAGCGAGATGTTCAGCCCCGACGGCGCCACCCGCGACATCGCCTCGTGGGGCCGCGGGCGGGTGTCGCTGGAGCGCGACCTGGCCGCCGCGGCGCAGGCGCGCGGCCGCGCCTATTCGCCGGATCCGAACCTGGAGGCGGGCTTCTTCTATCGCGCCGACCATTTCGCCTTCGCCCGCGCCGGCGTGCCGGCGATCACCGTGGGGCCTGGCTTGGACAAGCTGGACGGCGGCGTGGCCGCCGGCAAGGCGATCCGCGACCGCTATTTCGCCGACTGCTACCACCAGCCCTGCGATCGCTGGAGCGCGTCCTGGGATCCGGCCGGGCATGCCGCCGACACGCTGCTGCTGTACGACCTGGGTCAGCGCCTGGCCGACAGCCGCGAATGGCCGCGCTGGGACGACGGTTCTGAGTTCAAGCCGGCGCGCGATGCGAGCGAGGCGGCGCGGCGCTGAGGGGGGCGCCCGCCATGCCGCTCCGCACCTGGCGCGCAACGGCTCGACGACCTTCCTTGGCGGCGGCATTGGAGCGAGGGCGAAGCTTGGCATGGCGGCCGGCACCTCGACGTTCGCCGCGGTAGACGCGCTGTCGCATTCCCTCGCTCTGGACCTGGTGCCCGTCACGATCGCCGGCGTCGGGCACGCGGCGGTCTTCCTGACGACCCATCCCTATGTCCCCGGAATCGTCCTAGAAGTCTCCGGTGGAGCGTTGCTGGTCGACGGGCTGTTCTGACCGACATCCCAGGATGGGCCGTTGTCACACCCAGGCGGCGCCGAAACCACTACGATTCCTCGCGCCACCTGGACGCGAGGAATCATGCAGATGAAGACGCTGGCAAATGCGGTTCTGCTCGGAGTCCTACTGACGAGTGTCGCGCACGCGCAGACCAACGCAGGCAATCAGAAGCCCGACCCTGACCTCCCTTTCAACGTCACCAAGGTGGCCAGCTTCGATCTGCCCTGGCGCATCGCGTTCCTGCCCGATGGCCGCATGCTGATCACCGAGAAGGTCGGTCGCGTGCAGTTGGTGACTCCGCAAGGCGCCAAGACCGAGCTCAAGGGCGTGCCGGCCAGTTACGTTGAAGGCCAGAACGGCATGCTGGGCGTGTTCGTGTCGCCCCACTACGCCATCGACAAGAGTGTGTACCTGACGTATGTGGCACCCGGCGACTACGGCGGCGGCCTGGCCATGGGCCGAGGCAGACTGGTGGTGGAGGGCAACGAGGCGCGGCTGGACAACTTCAAGGTGCTATGGCGCCAGATGCCCACGGGCAAGGGCGGCCAGGCCGGCGCGCAGATCGCCTTTTCGCCGGATGGCCAGTATCTGTTCCTCACGGTGGGCGATCGCCAGCGCTTCACGCCGGCACAGGATCTCAATCAACCAGTGGGCAAGATCCTGCGGTTGACGCTGGACGGCAAGCCCGCGCCGGGAAACCCGTGGGCAGGCAGGGGCGGTGCGCGCACCATCCCGCTGATCGATCCGGCGGCCGATACCGAGGCGGCCAAGACGGCGCCGGTGGTCAGCACCTATACGTTCCCCAACGCCAACCTCACGCCGGCCGAAACCTGGTCCATCGGCCACCGCACCCCCTACGGTCTTGCCTTCGCTCCTGACGGTCGGCTGTGGGAACTTGAGCACGGTCCCCTCGGCGGCGACGAACTGAACCTGATCCAGCGCGGCAAGAACTACGGGTGGCCGCTGGTTTCGTATGGCGACAATTACAACGGCGTGCCAATTCCCAAACCCGAGACGCGGCCCGATCTTGCCAAGCCGGCGATCTATTGGGTACCGGTGATGGCGCCCGGCAACCTGATGTTCTACAAGGGCAGCCTGTTCCCGCAGTGGAAGGGCAGCGCGTTGATCAGCGGCCTAGTCAGCCAGGGCATCATCCGCGTCACGGTCGATAGCAAGGGCGGCGCCACCGCGGTCAATCGCTGGAGCATCGGCAAGCGCATCCGCGATATCGAGGAGGCGCCGGATGGCTCGCTGTGGTTGCTGGAAGACGCCAAGCCCGGTGGCCTGTTCCGGCTCACACCGAAGTAGGCGCACTGGCGGTGTTCCTGGCGCTATCGGGCACCCGCTGGGTTGCGAACCGCCGTCATGCGGAAGGTGATCGACCGGTGCAGACCGTGTCCGGAGCCGGCGCAGTTTCCGGCTTCGCTCGTCGCGGCTGAAGCCGCTCCTACAGGGACTTGCGACTAGTGTGCTGGTGCACTGTAGGAGGGGCTTCAGCCCCGACAGACAGTGTCCGGAGCCGATGCAGTTCCCGTCTCCGCTCGTCGCGGCTGAAGCCGCTCCTACAGGGACTTGCGGCTAGTGTGCTGGGTGCATTGTAGGAGGGGCTTCAGCCCCGACAGACAGTGTCCGGAGCCGGCGCAGTTTCCGGCTTCGCTCGTCGCGGCTGAAGCCGCTCCTACAGGGACTTGCGGCTAGTGTGCTGGGTGCATTGTAGGAGGGGCTTCAGCC
>NZ_JACSQX010000019.1:10134-27453 GCF_014836395.1 Xanthomonas bonasiae | reverse complement strand
CCGACAGACAGTGTCCGAAACCGGTGCAGCTCCCGACTTCGTTCGTCGCGGCTGAAGCCGCTCCTACAAGGGAATTGCGGCCAGCCGGATGGGGGCACTGTGGGAGGGACTTCAGTCCCGACGCGGACGAGCTTGCCGGCGCGGCGTGCGGCATCGATGGACCGACTTCGCCACGACGGCTCCTGCACGGAAAGCGCGTGCGCTGCCACGATCGAGATCGAGCATGCATCGTCGATACATCGCGAACGCGGCACGTGCGCCACGCGCAAAACAGCGTGCCACGCGCGTCGCGCCGCGCTGCTGTCGCTGGTCGCCGCCACTGGCCTAGAATCCATCTCCACACCGCCCGGTCCCTCTGCGCATGTCGTCCCCGCCTTCTCCCGTCGCCGCCGTCCCCGCGCGTGGCGGTTTCGTCGTCCTCGCGCTGCTGCTGGTCTACGTGGTCTGGGGTTCGACCTATCTGGCGATCCGCTTCGCGCTGGAGGGTGGCACGCCGCCGTTGAGCATGGTCTCGGGACTGCGCTTCGTGGTCGCCGGTTCGCTGCTGTACGCGGTGCTGCGCTGGCGCGGCGTGGCCGCGCCGACGCGCGCGCAATGGGGGGCGCTGACGGTGCTGGGCGCGCTGCTGCTGTTGTGCGGCAACGGCATGGTGGTGCTGGCCGAGCGCCAGGTGTCCTCCGGCCTGGCTGCGGTCGCGGTGGCCTCGGTGCCGCTGTGGATGGCGCTGTTCGGCGCGCTGCGCGGGCAGCACGCCAGCCGCGGCGAATGGCTGGGCATCGTGGTCGGGTTCGCCGGCGTGCTGTGGCTCAACGCCGGCAGCAGCCTCAGCGCCAGCCCCAAGGGCCTGGTGCTGCTGTTGATCGCGCCGATCGGCTGGGCGTTCGGCTCGGTGTGGTCGCGCGGTCGCGATCTGCCGATGCCGTTCATGGCCGCGGCCGGGCAGATGTTGTGCGGCGGCGTGCTGCTGGTCGCCACCGGCCTGCTGAGCGGCGAACGCCCGCACGCGTGGCCGACGCCGCACGCGTTGATGGCGGTCGCCTACCTGTGCGTGTTCGGCTCGATCGTGGCGTTCACCGCCTACGTGTGGTTGCTGCAGAACGTGCGTCCGGTGCTGGCCGGCAGCTATGCCTACGTCAATCCGGTGATCGCGGTGGCGCTGGGCAGCTGGCTCGGCGGCGAGCGCTTCAGCGCCAGCGACCTGGGCGCGATGGCGGTGATCCTGGCCGGCGTGGTGGTCATCACCGTGGCGCGGACGCGGCGATGAGCATCACCGAGCAGGACACGCGCCGCGGCCTGTTGATCACCGCGCTGACCTTCGCGCTGTGGGGCGTGGTGCCGGTGTACTGGCATCTGCTCAAGGCGGTGCCGTCGGCCTACATCATCGCCCACCGCATCGTCTGGAGCGCGGTGCTGGTGGTGGGCTGGCTGCTGTACCGCACGCGCCTGCAGTGGTGGCGCAGCATCGCCGCGCAGCCGCGCGCGCTGGCGATCCTGGCGCTGAGCAGCCTGGCGATCGCGTTCAACTGGGGCCTGTACATCTGGGCGATCAACGCCGGCCACGTGATCGAGGCCAGCCTGGGCTATTTCATCAATCCGCTGGTCAACGTGCTGCTCGGCGTGCTGGTGCTGAAGGAGCGGCTGCGCGCGCTGCAGTGGCTGGCGGTGGCGTGCGCCGCGTTCGGTGTGGCGTGGCTCACCGTCGATGCAGGTGCGCTGCCGTGGATCGCGCTGAGCCTGGCGGCCTCGTTCGGGCTGTACGGCCTGCTGCGCAAGCTGGTGCAGGTGGATGCGGTGGCCGGACTGGGCGTGGAGAGCCTGTACCTGTTCCTGCCGGCACTGGGTTTCGTGCTGTGGAGCGAAACCGGGCACGGCGGCGGTTTCGCCGCCGGGTGGGGCTGGCGCAACGATCTGCTGCTGGTGTTCGGCGGCGTGGTCACCGCGGTGCCGCTGATCGGGTTCGCCTACGGCGTGCGGCGCATTCCGCTGTCGCTGGTCGGCCTGCTGCAGTACATCGCGCCGAGCCTGCAGTTGCTGCTGGGGGTGTGGTTCTTCCGCGAGCCGTTCGACAGCGGCAAGGCGATCGGCTTCGCCGCGATCTGGGTCGGGCTCCTGCTGTTCGCCGGCGAGAGTTTGTGGCGCTCGGGCTGGGGGCGGCGGGGGGCCTGAGAGGCCGGGATTGGGGATTCGTAACGGCGACCTGCGCGGGCCGCTACGCTACCGCTGTGAGCGGCTTCGGCCCTTGCGAATCCCCAATTCCGAATCCCCAATCCCGGCTCAACCCCGGCTGCCACTCGCGGCCGGGGCGCCGCCAGTCAGCTGCTGCTCTGCGTCCACGCGCGGTGCCAGCGGCGACGGGCAGTGGCCGTCGTGGCGCTGCGCCGGCAGTTCGGCGAACCAGTCCTCCACGGTCGGCGCCAGCAGGTCCAGCCGCATCGGCAGGCTGATGTGGTTCTCGCCGGGCATCTCCAGGTAGTGCGCGCGCGGCGCGTCCAGCGCCAGCAGGCGGCCGTGCGCGACCGGGATGTGCTGGTCGGCGCTGCCGTGCAGCAGCAGCAGGCAGGCCGGCGCGGTGCGCGCGGCGGCGGTTACGTCGACCTGGTCCAGGTTCAGCGCCAGGCGCTGGTTGGCGTTGGCGATGACCGCGTCCAGGTTCTGCCCGCCGTAGCGCCAGCGCGCCAGGTCCATCGCCGCGCTGGCCATCCAGCCCTGCGGGCGGCTGGCGAGCATGTGCGGGATCATGTCGCGGATGCCGCGGCCGGCGTTGGCGAAGGATTCCATCGCGACCACGCCTTCGACGTCGCCGCCCAGCTTCTGCGCGGTGAACAGCGCGGTGGCGGCGCCGTAGGACACGCCGAACAGGTACAGCGGGCCTTGGATCTCGCCGCGGGCGCGCAGCGCGCGGATCACCGCGACCACGTCGTCGGACTCGCGCGTGCCGTAGCCGGCCGGGCCGCCGCCGGAGCGGCCGTGGTTGCGCAGGTCGATGCTGATGCTGCGGTAGCCGGCCTGGGCCAGGTCCAGCGACCACGGCAGCAGCGAGTCGCCGTCCATCATCCAGCCATGCAGCAGCACCACGGTGCCGCGCGGGGCGGCGTGGGGGCCGGGCTGCGGGGCGGCCACGTCCATCGCGAAATCGGCGCGCTCGTGGCCGTTGGCGTCGCGGCCGGCGTGCTCGTAGCGGTAGCGCATGCGGTAGTCGCCCGGATCGATCGCACGCCAGAAGATCGGGATGCCGGCCGGGGTGAGCACGTGCCCGCTGCGGTTGGGCAGCGTCGCCAGCAGGCCCTGGATGCGTTCCTCGTCCATCAGCGGCGACACGCCGCCCGGCGCGACCAGGCGGTCGCTGAGCGAGGTGGAGGAGCGGGCGGCCAGGCCCAGGCTGGTCAGGCACAGGCTGGCGCAGAGGACGAGCAACAGGCGCAGGCGCGACGACATGGCGGTAGGCGGTGGATGAATGGCCGCGCAGGCTAGCGCCTTCGCCGGCGCGGCTCTACCGCAATTGGATGACGAAACGATGACGCGGTGCGGGGACGCGGCGCCGAGGCGCCGCCGCTTGCCCGGTATTCCGCGCCGCGCCTTGCGCTGCGGCGCTTTGCGGCCTCCGCGTTGGCCGCGCCGGACCCGTGTGGGGCTCGGTCGGCGGCGCGTGGCGCCGCCTGGCATTCAGGTCGGCGCTGTGGCGTCGGCCTGCGGCGCCCCGGGCCGGACCCGCAGGGCCGCGCTTGCGCAAGCCGACCGGCCTGCGCCGACCTCGCTTTCGCCAAGCCGGACAAGCATGGCGTCCTCCCGGGGACGGAGCGCAGCCCCTACAGCGCGCGCAAGGCGGTGGTGATCGGCAGCCGCGCCGCGCGCAGCGCCGGGAACAGCCCGCCGACCAGGCCGATGCCCAGCGCCCACTTCAGCCCGCTCCACAGCAGCGCCGGCGAGACCTTGAACTGGAACACCACCTGGCTGAAGTTGCTGCCCAGCGTGGACACGCTGTAGCCGTTGAACACGGTCCAGGCGATCAGCCCGCCGAGCAGTCCGCCGAGCAGCGCCAGCAGCATCGTCTCCAGCATCACCGCGGTCACCACCGGCGTGCCGCGGAAGCCGATCGCGCGCATCGTGGCGATCTCGCGGGCGCGTGTGGCCACCGCCGCGTACATGGTGTTGAGCGCGCCGAACACCGCGCCGACCGCCATGATCGCGCCGATCACCGTGCCGAGGATGCTGATCAGCTTGCTGAGGTTGCCGCCCTGCTTGGCGTAGTAGGCGCGGGTGGTCTCCACGTCGAGCTTGAGCCGCGGGTCGGCGGCCATCGCCGCCTTGAACTGGGCGTAGCCGTCCTTGCCGGCGGTACGTACGCTGATCGACTGGTAGGCGCTGCGGTTGTAGGTGGAGGCCAGGGTCTGCGCGTCGGCCCACAGTTCCGAGTCGTGTGCATCGCCGGAGGCGAACACACCGACCACGGTCCACTGCTCGCGGCCCAGGCTCAGGGTCTTGCCCACGTCCAGGCCGCGGAACTGCGCCTTGGCGCCCTGGCCGACCACGATCTCGCGCAGGCCGGCGCCGAAGCGGCGGCCCTCGACGATCCTGAGCTTGTCGTGCACCGCCCAGCCGGCGTCGCCGACGCCGCGGAACTGCACGTTGGTGTCGGTGCCGTCGGCCTTGCTCGGCAGGTTGATCACCTGCGACAGCTCCGGGGAGACCAGCGGCTTGCCGTCGGCGCCTTTGGCCACGCCGGCCAGGCTGGCGATCAGCGGCACCTGGTCGCGGGTGATCACCGAATTGGTCTCGGCGCCGGAACCGCCGCGCAGCACGATCGCGGTGCTGTCGTCGCCGGTGCTGTTGAGCGTGGCCTGGAAGCCTTCGCCCATCGCCAGCATCGCCACCAGCACGCCGACCACGCCGGCGATGCCGACCACGATCACCGACGAGGCGCCCCAGCGCTGCGGCAGGCTGGCCACGCCGATGCGGGTGGCGGCCAGCGCCAGGCGGCCGCCGCGGGTCAGCAGCAGCCACAGCGCCACGCCGGCGGCCAAGGCCAGCACGCCGTACCAGGGCAGGGCGATCCACAGCGCCAGCCCCACCGCCAGCAGCAGCAACGTGAGCAGGTTTCCCAACCAGAGTTTGAGTTTCATCAGTGCGTCTTCCGAAAATGCGACAGGGAGCGATGCGGCGGCGGGCTCAGCGCCCGGCCAGCGCGTCCACGATCTTCAGGCGCTGCGCGCGCAATGCCGGCAGCAACCCGACCACGATGCCGATGGCGACCATCAGTCCCAACGCCACCCCCCAGGTCTGCGCCGGTACGCCGCGCATCGGCATCATGCCGCCGCTGGCCGCGGCCACGCCGGGGATGATCAGCGCCGCCAGGCCCATGCCGATCAAGCCGCCGAGCACGATCAGCAGCACCGACTCCACCATCACCAGGGTCAGCACGGTGCCGTCGCGGAAGCCGAGCGTCTTCAGCACCGCCAGTTCCGGGATGCGCTCGCGTACCGCCTGCGCCATGGTGTTGCCGGTGAGCAGCAGCAGGGTGAAGAACACGGCGGCCATGATCGCGGTGACGATCAGGCCGACGTCGGCGAACTGCTTGGCGAAGGCCTGCGAGAACGCGGCCTCGGTCTGGCTCTTGGTCTCGTGGTCGGAGTTGAGCGACAGCGCGTCGATCGCCTGCGCCACCCGCGAGGCCTGGTCGGCGTTGCCCAACTGCACGGTGTACCAGCTGACCTTGTTCTTGATGTAGTCGTTGGACTCGTCGAAGTACTTCCAGTTCATCATCAACTGGTTCTCGGCCTGCGCGTTCTTGGCGTCCTTGACCTTGAAGATGGTGGTCAGGGTCAGCGGCCAGTCGTTGCTGCCGCCGCGCGGGAAGATGGTGGCCTGCAGCGGAATGGTGTCGCCGATCTTCCAGCCGTTCTTCTTGGCCAGCGAGGCGCCCACCGCCGCCGCGGTGCGTGTCTCGCGGAACGCCTTGAGCTGCGCCGGCGGCACGTCGTACTCGCTGTAGACGTCGAAGAAGTTCGGCGCCACCGAGAAGTTGGGGAAGAAGTTCTTCGGATCCTGGTAGATGCCGCCGAACCACATCGCGTAGGTGACCTTCTTCACCCCCGGCACCGATTCGATCTGCGACTGCAGGCTGACCGGCAACGACTGGGTGATCGACAGCCGCGAGGACACGATCAGCCGGTTGGCGCCTTCGACGCTGCCGCCGGAATTGAACGCCACGCGTACCGAATCGAGCATGCCGAACAGCAGGAACGCGGCGACCACCGACAACAGGGTCAGCAGGGTGCGGGTCTTGCTGCGGAACAGTTGCGCCCAGACCAACGAAAAATATTTCATGTTCGATCCTCCAAGGGACGGGATGCCGGGGCGCGGAATGCGCGCGGCGGCAGCGGCCGGTTCAATGCGCCACGAGCGGCGCGTCGGCCAGCTCGCCCTTGTCCAGGTGCACGGTGTGGCTGGCGTACTCGGCGGCCTTGGGGTCGTGGGTGACCATGATGATGGTCTTGCCGTGTTCGCGGTTGAGCTGCTGCAGCAGGTGCAGGATCTCCTCGGCGGCGGTGCGGTCCAGGTCGCCGGTGGGTTCGTCGCAGATCAGGAAGGTGGGGTCGGAGACGATGGCGCGGGCGATCGCCACGCGCTGCTGCTGGCCGCCGGACAGTTCGTTGGGGCGGTGGCTGCGTCGGTCGGCGAGATTGACCAGGGTCAGGGCGATCTCGGCGTTGCGCTTGCGCTGGGCGGCGTTGAGGTTGGTCAGCAGCAGCGGCAGTTCCACGTTCTTCTGCGCGGTGAGCATGGGCATGAGGTTGTAGAACTGGAACACGAAGCCGACGTGCTGGCTGCGCCAGGTGGAGAGCTGGCCGCCGCTCATGCGGTCGATGCGTTCGCCTTCGATCTCGATCTCGCCGCCGCTGGGGGTGTCCAGGCCGCCGATCAGGTTCAGCAGGGTGGTCTTGCCGGAGCCGGAGGGACCCATCAGGGCGACGAAGTCGCCGCGTGCGATGTCCAGGTCGATGCCGTGCAGGACTTGTACTTTCTCGGGTCCGCGCTGGTAGGTCTTGGTGACGTTGCGCAGTTTGACGAGGGTGGACATGGTGGTGTTCCTGGCAGTGGACGGAAGTAGATGTGCCGATTGCGGTGATGCGGTTCGCGGATGTTTGCTTCGTTTGCAGTTGCAGTTGCAGTTGCAGTTGCATGCTGTTGCTGTGTTTCTGCTCTTTAGCTTTTGCTTTACCGGGTCCCTTACGCAGCGGCGAATAGGGCGGGAAAAACCCCGAAGGGGCGGCGCACAGGGATGTGCGCCGTTCGCGGCAGGGGCAGGATGCCCCTTCCGCGAATCCCGTCCTATTCGCGGACCCGGAGCGCGCAGCGCGGAGGGCGCGAAGTAGGGTGTGCTTTCTTTTGGTTACTTTTCTTTGCACAAGCAAAGAAAAGTAACTCGCCGCAAGGCGAAAGCTCTTGCTCTTGCAGTGGCAACTCCCATGTAGGAGCGGCTTCAGCCGCGACTGGTTCTGTCAGGAAAGCGTCGCGGCTGAAGCCGCTCCTACAAAAGCGAACGCGCAAGCAAAAACAAACAGCAAAGCAAAAGCTTCCGCCCTTGGCGGGTCACTTTTCTTTGCTCGCGCAAAGAAAAGTAACCAAAAGAAGCGCTTTACCACAGCCGAAGGCTGGTCAAGCGCGCCCTGCCTTGCGCCCTCCGCGCTGCGCGCTCCGGGTCCGCGGATGCACCGGGGATTCGCGGAAGGGGCATCCTGCCCCTGCCGCGAACGGCGCACATCCTTGTGCGCCGCCCTTCGGGTTTTTCCCCGGTCCATCCGCCGCTGCGGAAGGGAACCCGGAAAGTCAAAAGCCACGGCACAGCAACAGCAGAGCAACAGCCAGAGCCAGAGCAACGGCCAGAGCAACAGCAACAGCAACAGCAACAACAACGAGGAGCAACAACGAGGAGCAACAACGAGGAGCAACAACTAGAGCGATGCAGCGATTGGAGCGAGTGAAGCCAGTTGGTTGCTTGATCGGATGCGAGCAAAAACCTGGTAACGCGATAGAACGGTTGTAACGGCACCCGCTACTGCACGAGTTGGACGAAAAGCGATGCCGGTAGCGCCGCCCTCATGGCGATAGCCCAAGGCAGCGGCGACATGGACCGCATGCAATGGTTCGCGGCAACGCGCACTACCTCACATGCGGTCGCCGCTATTGCTCGGCCGCCTCCGCCATCTTCACCTTGACCCCGTCGCGCAACGTCTCCGGCGGATCCAGCACCACCGTGTCGCCCGCCGCCAGGCCCGACAGCACCTGGCGGTCGTCGCCCAGCGCGATGCCGGTCTTCAGCGCGCGCTGCTCGACCGTGTTGTCCTCCTTCAGTGCGAACGCCACGTCCTGCCCGCCGCGCTTGACGATGGCCGCGCCCGGTGCGCGCACGCCCTGCGGCTTGTCCTGCGCCTGCGCTTGCGGCGCTTCCAGGAAGCTCACGCGCACGCCCATTTCCGGCACGATCCGCGGGTCCTTCTGCTTCAGCGCCACGCGCACCTTCACCGTGGCCTTGCCGCGGTCGGCCGAGGGGATGATCGCGATCACTTCGGCCGGGATCTTCCACTCCGGGTAGGCGTTGAGCACGGCTTCCACCGGCATGCCCGGCTTGACCCGGCCGATGAAGGCCTCGCCCACCTCGACCTCGATCTCCAGCGAATCCATGTCCACCACCGTGCCGATGCCGGTGCGGGTGAAACCGCCGCCGGCCGACAGCGGCGAGACGATCTCGCCCGGTTGCGCCGCCTTGGCGGTGACCACGCCGGCGAACGGCGCGCGCACGATGGTGTTGTCCACGTTGAGGTCGGAGATCGACAGCTGGTTGCCGGCCACCACCACGTTGCGCTGCGCGCTCTGCAGTTGCGCGCGCAGGGCGTCGCGCTGCGACAGCGCCTGCTCGTATTGCGAGCGCGACACCAGCTGCTGCGTGGACAGGGTCTGCAGCCGCTGCGCATCGGCCTCGGCCTGGCGCAGTTGCGCCTGCATGTTGGTCACCTGGCTGCGCGCCGCGTCCAGCTGCGACGCCGACAGCTGCCGCTGCGCGCCGGCATCGATCGGGTCCAGCGTCGCCATCACCTGGCCCTGCTCCACGCGCATGCCTTCCTCGATCAGCACTTCGCGCACCTTGCCGGTGATCTTCGCCGATACCGTGGCCATGCGCCGCGCCACCACGTAGCCGCTGGCGTCCAGCACCGAGGCGCTGCTGCTGCCGGCGGCGATCGCCACCACCGGCGCGGTGGTCACGTCGATGGCCTTGCCGCGGCCGAACAGCAACCAGCCGCCGACGCCGAGCGCGATCAGCAGCGCCAGGACCAAGGCGATCCACAGCCCGCGCCGCGACGGCGGTTCGCTCGGCGGTGCCTTGCGGTCGATACGGAGTTCTTTGAGCAGATCGGCGGAGGTACTCATCTTGTCCCTGGATGAATCGGTAGGCGCAGTGTGGATCGGCGAGGCGCGCGCTTCCAAGTTGCCGGAAGTCACTTTCTGCGTTGCGCTGCGGCAGGTGCGGCGCCATTCCCCATGGCGTGGAGCGCAGCATGCGGCAATCGCGCGGCCGTCGCCAGTGACAGCTGTCACCCGCTGCGGCTGACGGGCCGCACTGGGATGCGCCGACGGCGCGGCGCAGCATGGCCGCTCCTGCCACGACCGGTCCATGCCGATGCGCGCTCCCGACACTCTCCCGCTGGCGCAACTGCGCGGCGTGCACAAACGCTACGGCACCGTGGTCGCGCTGGATGGCGTGGACCTGCAGCTGCAGCGCGGCCAGTTGCTGGCGCTGCTCGGCGCCAATGGCGCGGGCAAGAGCACGGCGGTGGCGCTGCTGCTCGGGCTGCAGGTGGCCGACGCCGGCAGCGCGCAGCTGTGCGGGCAGGACCCGCGTGCGCTCGGCGCGCGCCGCCAGGCCGGGGTGATGCTGCAGTCCGCCGGCTTGCCGGACACGCTGCGCGTGGGCGAACTGCTGGACCAGGCGCGCGGCTACTACCGGCGCCCGCGCAGCGTCGCCGATTGCGTGGCGCTGGCCGGGCTGGATGGGCTGATGCTGCGCGGCTACGGCGGCTTGTCCGGCGGCCAGCAGCGGCGCGTGCAGTTCGCGATGGCGATCTGCGGCCGGCCGCAGGTGCTGTTCCTGGACGAACCCAGCACCGGTCTGGACATCGAGGCGCGGCAGGGCCTGTGGCGGGCGATCCAGGAGCTGGTCGCGGACGGCTGCGCGGTGCTGCTGACCACGCATTACCTGGAAGAGGCCGAAGCGCTGGCCGACCGGGTCGCGGTGCTGCAACGCGGCACGCTGATCGCCGAAGGCAGCGTGGAACAGCTGCGGGCGCGCTTCGAGCAACGCACGATCCGCTGCCGCAGCGCGCTGGCCGCGGCGCAGGTGGCGCGCTGGCCACAGGTGCGGCGCGTGGAGAGCCGCGGCGGCCTGTTGGAAATCGTCGCCGATCCGGCCGAGCCGGTGGTGGCGCAATTGCTCGCCGCCGATCCGGGGCTGGACGAACTGGAAGTCAGGCGCGCCGGCCTGGCCGACGCGTTCCTCGCAATCACCCGTGCGGAGGCCGCATGAACGCTCACGATCCACACCGCATCGAGCCCGTCGCGGCGCCAGCGCATGGCGCAACCGCCGCCCTGCCGTACGACGCGTCTGCGTTGCCGTTGCGCGAGTCCGCGGCGCTGCTGTTGCGCGAGATCCGCTACGAGCTGTTGCGCTGGGTGCGCACGCCGTCGTTCGCGCTGCCGACCTTGCTGTTCCCGCCGATGTTCTACCTGTTGTTCGGCGTGGTGCTCAACCGCGGCAACCCTGCCGCTGCGGTGTACCTGATGGCCAGCTATGGAGTGTTCGGGGTGATGGCGCCGGCGCTGTTCGGCTTCGGCGTCGGCCTGGCGCTGGACCGCGAGCGCGGCCTGCTCACGCTCAAGCGTGCGCTGCCGGTGCCGCCGGGGGCGATGCTGCTGGCGCGCACCGTGCTGGCGATGCTGTTCGCGCTGGCGATCGGGCTGCTGCTGCAACTGCTGGGCAGCACGCTCGGCGGGGTACGGTTGGCGCTGCCGCAACGCGGCTTGTTGCTGCTGGTCGATGTGCTGGGCACGCTGCCGTTCTGTGCGATCGGCCTGTACATCGGCGCCCGCGTCGGCGGCAGCGGCGCGCCGGCGGTGGTCAACCTGATCTACCTGCCGATGGCGTTCCTGTCCGGCCTGTGGATCCCGTTGCAACTGCTGCCGTCGCTGCTGACCACGCTGGCGCCGCTGTGGCCGTCCTATCACCTGGGCCAGCTCGCGTTGCGCGTGGTCGGCCAGGATGGCGGCGGCAGCAGCGTCGGTCACGTCGCCGCGCTGCTGGCGGTGACCGTGGCGTTCTATGCGCTGGCGCACCGCCGCCTGCGCCGCGGCTGATGGCCAGCCTGCATCGCGCCCAGGCAGCGTTGGTTCCCGCCGCGTCGCCGCGCGGCGTCCGCATGCGCTCGCTATGCTATGCACCGCGGCCGTGCGACCGCCACAGGAGTCTTCCGTGATCGCCTTGCTGCACGCCTCGCCCGATTCGCTGATCTCACGGCGCCTGGGCTGGAACACCGCCCGGCCCGGCGCGCACTGGTTCGTGTGGCTGTCGCTGATCTGGTCGATCTGGCTGTTCGTGACGCCGCTGTACGAGCCGCACTACTTCACCCGCTGGTTCTGGCCGACCATGGCCAGCTACGCCGTGTTCCTGGCGCTGTACTACTGCGCCTATTACCGCCACCGCCGCTACCTGCGCTGGTGCGTGGCCGCCATGGCCGCGCTGGCGTTCGCGCTGTTGCCCTACAACCCCGGCGCGCAGTGCTACATCATCTATGCCTGCGCGTTCCTGGCGTTCTGCTTCCAGCCGGTGCGTGCGCTGCTGGGGATGCTGCTGCTGCTCGGCCTGTTCGCGGCGGCCTGGTGGATGCGCGGCTGGTCGCCCCTGTACATGGCCAGCGCGGTGCTGGTGGGCCTGGCGGTGGGGTTGATGAACATCAGCTTCGAACGCCGCGCGCGCGCCGACGCGCAGCTGCGCCTGAGCCATGAGGAAGTGCGGCGTCTGGCCGCGGTCGCCGAGCGCGAGCGCATCGGCCGCGACCTGCACGACCTGCTCGGCCACACGCTGTCGCTGGTGGCGCTGAAGGCGGACCTGGCCGCGCGCCTGCTGGCGCGCGACCCTGACGCGGCGCGGCAGGAGATGGAGGACGTCAGCCAGGTCGCGCGCGAGGCGCTGGGCCAGGTGCGGCGCGCGGTCAGCGGCATCCGCGCCGCGCAGCTGGCCGCGGAGATGGCCTCGGCCAAGCTGCTGCTGGAATCGTCCGGGGTCACCTTCCGCTACCAGGTCGATGCGTTGCCGCAGTGCGCGCAGCTGGAGACGGTGTTCGCCATGGTGCTGCGCGAGGCCGCCACCAATATCCAGCGCCATGCCGCCGCCAGCCATGCGCAGCTGCGGCTGTGGTGCGAACGCGATCAGGCCTGGCTGGAGATCCGCGACGACGGCCGCGGCAGCGCCATGCAGCCGGGTACCGGCCTGGCCAGCATGCGCGAGCGGCTGGAGGCGGTGGGCGGTGCGTTGCGGATCGACTCCGAACGCGGCCAGGGTACCCGCCTGCTGGCGTCGGCGCCGTTGCCGCGGACCCCGGCGCCGGCTGCGGAGCCGGCGCCGCAGCCGCGCGGCTGCCAGGACGCCGCACTGCGCTGAACGCCGCTGCGGGCGCGGTTCTACAATGCGTCCACAGGACCCGGGGGACACGTGATTCGACTAGTGCTGGCGGAAGACCAGGCGATGGTGCGCGGCGCGCTCGGCGCGCTGCTGGGCCTGGAAGCGGATATCGAAGTGGTCGCCAGCGCCGCCGACGGCGAGGCCGCGTGGCGCGCGCTGCAGGCGCACACGCCGGACCTGCTGGTCACCGACATCGAGATGCCCGGCCTCGGCGGCCTGGAACTGGCGCAGCGGGTGCAGCGCCAGCAGTTGCCGATCCGCGTGGTCATCGTCACCACCTTCGCCCGTCCCGGCTTCCTGCGCCGCGCGCTGGACGCCGGCGTCGGCGGCTATCTGTTGAAGGACGCGCCGCCCGAGCGCCTGGTCGATGCGATCCGCCAGGTGCACCGCGGCGGCCGCGCGATCGATCCGGAACTGGCGTTGGAGGCCTGGTCCGAAGCCGACCCGCTCAACGACCGCGAACGCCAGGTGCTGCGCCTGGCCGGCGAGGGCGCCTCGGCCGGCGACATCGCCGCGCAACTCGGACTTTCGCACGGCACGGTGCGCAACTATCTGTCCGAAGCGATCGGCAAGCTCGGCGTCGGCAACCGCATCGAAGCGGCGCGGCTGGCGCGGCAGAAGGGCTGGCTGTAGCGCTGCCGAGAACGCGAATGCCGGTGGACGTGGGCCACCGGCATTCGGGTGCATCCAGGCCCGTCCAGCGCAGCGCGCCGGACGGGGCGACGGATCAGAACGACCAGGTGAAGCTCAGCGAGCCGCTGCGCGGTTCGCCCCAGGCGCCGTAGCCATAGATCTGCGCGTAGTACTTCTTGTTCAGCAGGTTGTTGAGGTTGGCCTGCACGGTGAATGCGTCGGACAGGCGGTAGCGCGCGAACGCGCTGACCAGCGCGTAGGCGTCCTGTTCGAAGCGGCCGTAGGTCGCATCGACGTAGTAGATGCGGTTCTGCCAGTTGACCCCGCCGCCGAACGTCAGCTCGCTGAGGCTGCGCGGGGTGTAGCTGGTGTAGAGCTTGAGCGTGGTCTGCGGCAGCTGCGAATTGATGTCCGCACCGCCGGCATCCTTGGCGACGTAGCGCGACGCGCCGAAGGTGCCGTTCCAGCCGGGCGCCAGTTCGCCGTTCACCTCGAACTCGAAGCCGCGGCTGACCGTGCCCTGCGCCGCGACGTACGCCGTCTCGGTGGTGCCCAGCACGAACTCGGTGGTGGCCTGGGCGACGTTGTCCTGTTCGATGCGGAACACCGACAGCGAGGCATTGAGGCGATCGTCGAACCACGCCGCCTTGACCCCGGCCTCGTAGCTCTTGCCGATCACCGGATCCAGGTAGGCACCGTTGCGGTTGCGCGATGTCTGCGGCTGGAAGATGTCGGTGTAGCTGACGTAGGTCGACCACACATCACTGATGGTGTAGACCAGGCCGGCATACGGCGTGGTTTCCTTCTGCCGGCTGGTGTACGCCACGCCGCTTTCGGCGCCATCCACCTTCCAGTCGGTGTAGCGCGCGCCGACGATCAGCTTCAGCGGATCGGCCAGCGAGAACCGCGCGGCCGCATAGCCGGCCTTCTGGGTGACGGTGCCGCGGCTGAACTCGGTCAGCGCCGACCAGGCCGGCTCCGGATAGTTGCCGGTCCAGTTCAGATAGCTGGCCATCGGCGCGGGGAAATCGAACGCGCCGTCGTTGACGTAGCGGCGGCGGTTGTAGCTGACGCCGGCCATCAGTTCGTGCTCGCGCCCGAACAGCTGGAACGGGCCTTCCGCGTAGCCGTCCAGGCCATCGACCTTGCGCTCGGTGACGTAGTAGCCGGAGTAGGGCACCACGCCCGCGCCGGTGTTCTTGTCGAAGCCGTAGATCGTGTAATACGGGTAGAACAGCTTGTCGGTGACGTTGGTCTGGTCGTGGGTGGCGTTGGCCTTGAGTTTCCAGCCGCTGGCGAAATCGTGCTGTAGCGTGGCGAAGGCGCGCTTGGTGGTGGTGTCCCAGAACGTCCAGTCTGCGGCTGGGTTGAACGAGCGCGCATAGTTGGTGCGGCTGCCGTCGGAATACCACAGCGGGAAGCCGCCCCAGGTGACGTCGTCGGACTGCTTCTTCTGGTAGTCGTAGCCCACGCTCAGCTGGGTGTCCGGGGTCAGGTCGGCATCGATCACCGCATAGCCCAGGGTCTTGTTCTGGCGGTAGCGGTCCACGTACGAATCGGTATCCAGGTAGCTGCCGATCACCCGCGCGCGCACCGTGCCGCTGGCGTTGAGCGGGGTGGTGACGTCCACCGTCGAGCGGGTCCTGCCCCAGCTGCCGGCGGTGACCTGCACGCTGCCGGTCAGCTCGGCGCTGTCGGCGTGCTTGCGGATCAGGTTGACCGAGGCCGAAGGGTTGCCCGCGCCGGTCATCAGGCCGGTGGCGCCGCGCACCACTTCCACGCGGTCGTACAGGGCCAGGTCCAGCGCCGAATCGCCGTAGCTCCAGTTCTGCACCATCGTGGTCGGGATGCCGTCGAACTGGTAGTTGTCGATGTAGAAGCCGCGCGCGTAGAACTCGAAGCGCTCGCTGTCCGAACGGGTGTTGGACACGCCGGTGATGTTCTCCAGCACGTCGATGATGTCGTCCAGGCCCTGATCCTCGATGCGCTGGTGGCTGATGATGCTCACCGACTGCGGGATCTCGCGCGGCGCCAGTTCGAAGCGGGTGCCGGCGGTGGTCTTGCGCACGCTGTAGCCTTCGGCGCGCTCGCCCTTGACGCTGACCTTGTCCAGGGTGGTGACGTCGCTATCGGCGGCGCTGTCGGCGGCCGTTTCGGCGGCGAAGGCCGGCACGCTGGCGAGCAGGCAGGCCATGGCCAGGGCCGAGCGGCGCGGGAAACGGCGGGGAGGGAGGAAACGGGTCATTGCGGGGCTCCGTGGCAAGCAGGCATGGCCATCGACGGCGCTGCACGAAGCGCCGCAGGATGGTCGGATTTGGATGCTGGCTTGGAGCGGGACATGCGCCGTGCGCAGGCGAGGCCTGTGCGCGGGACATCGGCACCTGGCTGGCGCTGTCGATGCGGCCGGCTGCCTCGGAAGGACGGCCGGCGCATGACGGGTGTTTCGGGGAAACGGGCGTGGTGACCTGGCGATCGGGGCGCGCCCACGGTGGCAAGTGTAACGGTGTCGGGTCGGCGCGGCCATGTCGGCGCTGCCATATCGCGCGCCGTCCTGTGCGCTTCCGGCGGGACGATGCTCGGCCGCGATGCGTGGCGCGGTGTCCGCCGGCCGATACGTCATGCTGGCGCTGCGGCGCAAGCCCGCTGCTCCGCCGCGCCGTCGGCCATCGGTATGCCGGAAGCGCAGGCGCCTATGAAATTGTGCGTGCCCGCGTGGTCGCGCTGCCGCCAGTGACTATGCTGTCCGCAATCGGATCCAGCGACGCGGCAGGCAGGCAGTGCCCGGGATGGAGCGTCTGCGGACGGCGGTGCGATTCCGCCCATTGCCGCCATCTCGAATCCCGATGGATGCGCCCGGATCGACGGACAGGAGAACGTGGATGAAGTGGATGCGCGCAATGCTGTTGGCAGTAGCGCTGTTGCTGGCCTGGTCGCTGCCGGCCGGCGCTGCGCTTGCCGCCGATGGGCAGTTCAAGGTGCTGGTCGCGGCGATTCCCAACAAGTACCACCACGACTACATCCCGGTGGCCAAGCCGCAGTTCGAGGCGCTGGCGCGGCAGCACTACTTCGAGCTGGTGTGGGCCTGGAACACCGAGGCCTTCGATGGCGACCTGTCGCAGTACGCGGCCATCGTGCTGCTCAATACGCCGGCCACCGATCTGAATCCTGCGCAGCGCGCCAACTTCCAGAAGTACGTGCGCGGCGGTGGCGGCGTGGTGGCGGTGCACAAGGCGTTCGCGATCGCGCGCGGGCAGTGGGACTGGTACGACCGCCTGATCGGCCGCTCGTTCCGCACCCATCCGTATCTGCAGACCGCGATGGTCGATGTGGTCGATCGCAACTTTCCCGCCACCGCCGGCCTGCCGCAGCGCTGGCTGTGGTCGGACGAGTGGTACGAATACGATCCGCCGTACAGCGACGATCTGGTCACGCTGCTGACGGTGGACGAATCCAGCTACGACCCCACGCTGATCTGGCCCGGCCAGGTCGCCAAGGGCATGGGCAAGCCGCACCCGGTGGCCTGGTACCACCGCTTCGAAGGCGCGCGCGTGTTCGTCACCGCGCTCGGCCACCAGGCCGAGGCCTACAACGATCCGCGCTACCTCGAACACCTGTACGGCGGCATCTACTGGGCCGCCACCGGCCACGGCATCGCCGGCGAGACGGCCGCGCCCGCATCGCGCCCGCGCTGAATCCGCCCGCATCGCACTATCGCTGCCGGGCAATCTGCCACGGCCGAAGTCCCCTACAGAAGCACCCGGCCAGCAAGCCACCCGCCTTTTGTAGGAGCGGCTTCAGCCGCGACAGAAACCGAACCGTCGCCGGCAATCTGTCGGGGCTGAAGCCCCTCCTACAGGTGCACCGGGCCAGCACGCCACCCGCTTTTTTGTAGGAGCGGCTTCAGCCGCGACAGGAACCGAACCGTCGTCAGGCAATCCGTCGGGGCTGAAGCCCCT